>NZ_JBIBKK010000001.1:0-763204 GCF_042959105.1 Streptomyces sp. NPDC007917 | reverse complement strand
TAGGCCAGATATGGAAGCCGGGTGACCGGTGGAGTTGACTGGTACTAATAGGCCGAGGGCTTGTCCTCAGTTGCTCGCGTCCACTGTGTTGGTTCTGAAGTAACGACCAACCATTCACACACTCTCGTGTGGTGGTGTTGGTTTGTTTTCTTCATAGTGTTTCGGTGGTTATTGCGTTAGGGAAACGCCCGGTTACATTCCGAACCCGGAAGCTAAGCCTTTCAGCGCCGATGGTACTGCAGGGGGGACCCTGTGGGAGAGTAGGACGCCGCCGAACAATTCTTACAAGAGAGCTCTGTCGGGAACATTGATTCCTGACAGAGCTCTCTTTTGTTGTGCTGCGGGCCACTCGGTGTTCATGTTGCCTGGGCACGATGCCAGCCATGGGGACTCCTGCGGATGAGCTGTTGCAAGAGCTCACCAGGTCGGGCGTACGGCCGGGTGACGAGGTGGTGGTGCCGTCGTACGGCACGCCCGAGGCCGCGGAAGCGGTCCTGCTGGCCGGGGCACGGCCGGTGTTCGTGGACATCGACGCCAATACCTATTGCATAGACCCGGCCGCGGTTGCCCGCGCGCTGACGCCCCAGACCGCCGCCGTCATCGTGGTGCACACCTTCGGGCACCCGGCCGACATGGTCCGTCTCGGTGAACTCGGCAGGCGGCACGGGCTGCTCGTCATCGAGTACGGGGCGCGTCCCGAGCCGGACGGCGAGGTACTGCGTCGGCAGGCGAACGCGGCCTATCTGAACGGGAAGTTGCGCGGCGTGATCACCCCCTGGGTGGCGCCCGGGGTTCAGCACACCTATCAGCAGTACGTGGTGCGCGTTCCGGGGAACGGCAGGCCGGACCGTGATGCCTTCGCCCGTACGCTGCGTTCCCGCGGTGTGGTGTGCCATGTTCCCGTGCAGACGCCGGCGCACCGCACCGCGCGATTCCGGCGGGATTTGTGGCTCGCGGAGACCGAGCGGGCTGCCGATGAATGCCTGGCGCTGCCGGTCGACGCGACGATGACGCGGCGGGAGTTGCAGCGAGTGGTATCCGCGTGCAATGCGCTCGGCGGGGTACTTCAGGCAGCGGCTTAACAGCGGTTCAGCAGCGACTCGAGCGACTCGGCGGCGGCTTGACGGCAGCCGTTTGGGGCGGTGGTACGGAGCACCTCGATCTCCGGGGTATGATTTATTCCGTCGACGCGCCCCAATAGCTCAGTCGGCAGAGCGTCTCCATGGTAAGGAGAAGGTCTACGGTTCGATTCCGTATTGGGGCTCTCATTTCACGGAACAAGGCCCTCGCCAATTGGCGAGGGCCTTCGTCGTTGCAGGCCTCATGCCGTTTCAGGCGTCATGCGGCTCGGGAACGCGCATGGCGAGGATGGCCATGTCGTCGGACGGCGGCTGCGCCGCGAACCGCTCCACGGCGCGCAGCACCCGAGAGGCCACCGCGCCGGCCGTCAGACCGGTGCAGGTCGTCAGCACATCGGTGAGGCCGTCGTCGCCGAGCATCCGGGCGCCCTCGCGGCGCTCGGTCACGCCGTCGGTGACGCACAGCAGGACGTCTCCCGGGTCGAGGGTGACCGTCTGCTCGTACAGTTCGAGGTCTTCCATCACGCCGAGCAGCGGCTGGGGTTCGGCCGCGGGCTCCACGGAGCCGTCCTGGCGCAGCCGCAGGGGCAGCGGGTGGCCCGCGCAGACGACCTTCAGCTCGGCGCTGCCGTCCTCCTGCGGCCACAGTTCCCCGTAAAGGAGCGTCAGGAAGCGGCTGCGGGCGCCCTCGTCGAGAATGGCGGTGTTGAGGCGCTCCAGCACCGCAGGGCCGCCGAAGCCCTCGCGGGCGAGCAGCCGCAGCGCGTGGCGGGCCAGGCCGGTGACCGCGGCGGCCTCGGGGCCGGTGCCGCAGACGTCGCCGATGGCGAAGCCGTACGCGCCGTCGCGGATCGGGAAGAGGTCGTAGAAGTCGCCGCCGACCTCGTTGCCCTCGCCCGCCGCGCGGTAGATGACCTCGACCTCCACGCCGGAGACGTCGGGTAGTTCGGGCGGCAGCAGGCTGCGCTGCAGGGACTGGCTGATGGCGGTGCGCTCCGAGTACAGCCGCGCGTTGTCGAGCGCGAGGGCCGCCCTGCGGGAGAGGTCTTCGGCGAGTTCCAGGTTCTCCTGGCGGAAGTGCCCGTCGGTGGACTTGCCGAGGGTGAGCATGCCGATGACGCGGTTGCGGGCGACCAGGGGCAGCACCACGGTCTCGCCGCCGACCGCCGAGGCGGTGGCGAGCGAGGCGCTGGGGCCCGAGGAGGGGCGGGCGGCGTCGCCGAGGCTCAGGCTGCGCAGCGAGGTGCGCAGCGCCGCGGCCTGGGCGGCCTGGGCGGGGGCGGTCCACAGACGGGCGCCGCCGGTGCGCACCTGCTCGGGTGGGTCGATCCTCGTCAACAGGGCTTTGAGGCCGTCGATGCGCTCCTCGTCCTCGTGCAGCACATAGGACAGCTCGGGGTCGGAGGCGGGGTCGGCCACGGTGTACACGGCGCACCAGTTGGCCAGCGTGGGCACGGTCATCTGGGCCATGAGGGCGAGCGTCTGGTCGCGGTCGAGGGTGCCGGCGAGCAGGTCGGAGGCCTCGACGAGGAAGGAGAGGGAGTTGCGGCGCAGCCGCTCCAGCTCGGTGAGGCGGGCGCGTTCGACGGCGAGGGCGATGCGGTCCGCGGCGAACTGCAGCCGTAGCGCTTCCTCGTTGCTGTACCGGCCGGGGGACTCGGACGCGACGCCCAGGGAGCCGGTGAGCCGGCCCTCGACCTTCAGCGGGACGGTGACGACCGAGCGCAGGCCGGTGTTGGCGAGGAGCGGGACGGCGCCGGGCACGATGGACAGGTCCTCGTGGACGGCGGGCATCCGGGCCGAGCCGTAGCGGCCGGTGCCTGCCTCGACGGGGACGCGGGCGAAGCGCTGGCGGGCGGAGGTGAGCCCGGTGGAGGCGCGGACCTCCAGTTCGGTCTCGTCGTCGGTGGCGAGCAGCAGATAGGCGGCGTCGCCGTCGAGCATGTCGCGGGCGCGCTCGACGGTGCGCTGCAGCAGCCCGTCGAGGTCGTCGGGGGCCGGGGAGCCGATGGAGACCTCGAAGGCGTCGCCGGCCGGGCCGCGCTCGGCGCTGTCCGCGGCGTCGGCCCCGGGGGCGCGCTGGGGGCTCTGGAGCACCGCGCGCTCCCGTTCGCGCACCAGCAGGCAGACGGTGGACGGATCGCCGTCGGCGTCGCGGACGCGGAGGTGGGAGGCGTACACGGGGATGACGCGGCCGTCGGCGCCCCGGATGCCGTACGAGCCCTCCCAGCGGGAGAGCTGCAGGGCCTCGGCGACTCCGGTGCCGGTCCCAGGGGTGTGCGGCCAGGCCGCGAGGTCGGTGAGGGGTTTGCCGATGATCTGGTCCGCCGCGTAGCCGAACAGTTCCTGTGCGTCGTCGTTCCAGGCGCTGATCAGGCCGGTGCGGTCGATCTGGGTGACCGCGACGCGGACCCGGGCGTCGGTGACGGGCAGGGCGTCGGTGGGCAGGGCGGGGCCGGCCGAGCGGGTGCCGGCCGGGCGGTCCGGGAATTCGAGGTGGAACCAGACCTGCTTGTGGGTGGCGGTGTACTCGACGCCCCAGCGGGAGGCGAGCGCGGCGCACAGCAGCAGGCCGCGGCCGCCCTCGCGGTCGGGGTTGCTGACGGGGTGGCTGGTGGTCTGCAGCGGGAGCTCTCGCTCCGGGTAGCGGTCGGTGACCTCGATGCGTACGCCGCTGTCGGCGCGGATGCACACGACGTCGGCGGCCGTCCCGGAGTGTACGACCGCGTTGGTGACCAACTCGCTGGTCAGCACGACCGCGTCGTCGACGATATCGGTGAGGCCCCACCCTTGGAGGGTGTCGCGGACGAATGTGCGGGCGGAGGCGACCGAGCGTCCCACCGGTTCGAAGGTGGCGGCAGCCCGCGCGGTGATCACAGGTCTCCTCATACGTGTCTCGGCGATCTGCTCACCCATGTCGCAGCGCCCCTCCGATGCCTGGCCGGATGCCAGGTTACTTACCTCCGCCGCTTCCGCGAATGCCGGTGGGGGCTGATTCCACCCCACAGTGTGCTGACGGGGGCGAGAGTGTGCTGCCGGGGGTATGCGATGCTGCCGAACTGTTATGGCCTGGTTGGGCCATGGTGAAACACTGGGCAGGCTGGAAGAAGAACCCGACGAGGACGGTCAACCCTGCGGGAGGGACACGGTGGAGTCTGGCGCTGCGACGCGAGGCACGAGCACGCGCGCGAAAGGCGGACGGTCCCGGAGCAATGGGACGACTGAAGTGGACACGGCAGCCCTGAACCGGCTGCTCACGGCGATGACGGCCATGCGGGACGGGAACTTCCGCAAGCGCCTGACGGTCTCGGGCGAGGGCGTGATGTCCGAGATCGCGGCGGTCTTCAACGAGGTCGCCGACCGTAATCTGCAGCTCACGGGCGAGCTGGCGCGGGTGCGCCGGGTGGTCGGACGTGAGGGGAAACTCACGGAGCGGCTGGAGATGGGGGCGTGCGAGGGGTCGTGGGCGGCGGCCATCGATGCCTCCAATGCGCTGGTGGATGATCTCGTGCGCCCCGTGTCCGAGGTCGGCCGGGTGCTGTCCGCGGTCGCCGAGGGCGACCTGGAGCAGCGGATGGATCTGCGCTCGCAGGGGGCGGACGGCTCGGGGCATCCGCTGCGCGGGGAGTTCCTGAAGGTCGGCCGTACGGTCAACGGCCTGGTGGATCAGCTGTCGGCGTTCACCGACGAGGTGACGCGGGTGGCCAGCGAGGTGGGCACCGAGGGCAAGCTCGGCGGCCAGGCCCGGGTGCGCGGAATGTCGGGTTCGTGGAAGGACCTCACGGAGTCCGTCAACACGATGGCGTCCCGGCTCACCGCTCAGGTACGTGACATCGCTCTGGTGACCACGGCGGTGGCCAAGGGTGATCTGTCCCGGAAGGTCACGGTGCACGTGGCCGGCGAGATGCTGGAGCTGAAGAACACCGTCAACACGATGGTGGACCAGCTCTCGTCCTTCGCCTCGGAGGTGACGCGGGTCGCCCGTGAGGTGGGCACCGAGGGCGAGCTCGGCGGTCAGGCGAAGGTCCCCGGCGTGGCCGGGGTGTGGAAGGACCTCACGGACTCCGTCAACCTGATGGCCGGGAACCTCACCGCCCAGGTGCGCGGGATCGCCCAGGTCACCACGGCGGTCGCCAATGGCGATCTGTCACAGAAGGTGACGGTGAGCGCGCGCGGTGAAGTCGCCCAGCTCGCCGAGACGATCAACACGATGACCGAGACGCTGCGCACCTTCGCCGACGAGGTGACGCGGGTGGCCAGCGAGGTCGGGGCCGAGGGCCTGCTGGGCGGCCAGGCGCAGGTGCCGGGTGCGGCGGGGACGTGGAAGGATCTCACCGATTCGGTGAACACCGCGTTCCGTAACCTCACCGCGCAGGTGCGTGACATCGCGCAGGTGACGACGGCGGTGGCCAACGGCGACCTGTCGCAGAAGGTCACGGTCGATGTGGCCGGCGAGATGCTGGAGCTGAAGAACACCGTCAACACGATGGTCGACCAGCTGCAGTCCTTCGGTGCCGAGGTGACGCGGGTGGCGCGGGAGATCGGCGTCGAGGGCGAGCTCGGCGGCCAGGCGCAGGTGCCGGGTGCGGCGGGAACGTGGAAGGATCTCACCGATTCGGTGAACACCGCGTTCCGTAACCTCACCGGACAGGTCCGTAACATCGCGCAGGTGACGACGGCGGTGGCCAACGGCGACCTGTCGCAGAAGGTCACCGTGGATGTGTCCGGCGAGATGCTCCAGCTGAAGAACACTGTGAACACGATGGTGGACCAGCTGTCGTCCTTCGCCGACCAGGTCACGCGGATGGCCCGGGACGTGGGCACCGAGGGCCGGCTTGGCGGTCAGGCCCGGGTCGACGGCGTCAGCGGCACGTGGAAGGACCTGACCGACTCCGTCAACTCGATGGCGGGGAATCTGACGTCGCAGGTGCGCGGGATCGCGCAGGTGACCACGGCGGTGGCGCGTGGTGATCTGTCGCAGAAGATCGAGGTGGATGCGCGCGGCGAGATCCTGGAGCTGAAGAACACCATCAACACGATGGTCGACCAGCTCTCCGACTTCGCCGAGCAGGTGACCCGGGTCGCCCGCGAGGTGGGCACGGAAGGCCGGCTGGGCGGACAGGCGCGGGTGCCCGGCGTGGCGGGCGTGTGGCGCGATCTGACCGACTCGGTGAACAGCATGGCGGGCAATCTGACCGCCCAGGTCCGCAGTATCGCGCAGGTCGCCACGGCGGTGGCGCGTGGTGATCTGTCGCAGAAGATCGAGGTGGACGCGCGCGGCGAGATCCTGGAGCTGAAGAACACCCTCAACACCATGGTCGACCAGCTGTCCTCCTTCGCCGAGGAGGTCACCAGGGTTGCCCGCGAGGTGGGTACGGAGGGCCAGCTGGGCGGGCAGGCCGAGGTGCAGGGGGTCTCCGGCACCTGGAAGGACCTCACCCAGTCCGTGAACGGCATGGCCGACAACCTGACCTCCCAGGTGCGCAGCATCGCCGAAGTGACCACGGCGGTCGCCAAGGGCGATCTGTCGAAGAAGATCACGGTCGACGCCAAGGGGGAGATCCTCGAGCTCGTCACGACCGTGAACACGATGGTGGACCAGCTGTCGTCGTTCGCGGAGCAGGTCACCCGGGTGGCCCGTGAGGTGGGTACGGAGGGCCAGCTGGGCGGCCAGGCGCGGGTGCCGGGGGTGACCGGCATCTGGAAGGACCTGAGCAACAACGTCAACCTGATGGCCAACAACCTCACCATTCAGGTGCGCAACATTTCCCAGGTCTCGGCCGCGGTCGCCAACGGGGACCTGACGAAGAAGGTGACGGTCGAGGCCCGCGGCGAGGTCGCGGCGCTCGCCGACACCGTCAACACGATGGTGACGACGCTGTCGTCCTTCGCTGACGAGGTCACCCGTGTGGCGCGTGAGGTGGGCACCGACGGCATCCTCGGCGGCCAGGCGCGGGTGCCCGGCGTCTCGGGGACCTGGAAGGACCTCACCGAGTCCGTGAACTCGATGGCGTCCAACCTGACCGGGCAGGTCCGCAACATCGCGATGGTCACGACGGCGATCGCCCAGGGCGATCTGACGAAGAAGATCGACATCGAGGCGCGGGGCGAGATCCTCGAGCTCAAGACGACGATCAACACGATGGTCGACCAGCTGTCCTCGTTCGCCGACCAGGTCACCCGGGTGGCCCGCGAGGTGGGTACGGAGGGGCAGCTGGGCGGTCAGGCGCGGGTGCGCGACGTGGCCGGCACCTGGAAGGACCTGACCGAGTCGGTGAACGAGATGGCGGGCAACCTGACCCGTCAGGTGCGCGCCATCGCCGAGGTCGCCACCGCGGTGACCCGCGGCGACCTCAACCTCAAGATCGATGTGGATGCCGCGGGGGAGATCCAGGTCCTCCAGGACAACATCAACACCATGATCGCCAACCTGCGCGAGACGACGCTCGCCAACGAGGAGCAGGACTGGCTCAAGGGCAACCTGGCCCGTATCTCCGGTCTGATGCAGGGGCGGCGCGACCTGGCGGACGTCGCCCGGCTGATCATGAGCGAGCTGACCCCGGTGGTCTCCGCGCAGCACGGCGCGTTCTTCCTGGCGGTGCCGACCGACGAGGGCGTGGAGGCCGTCGCCGACGGCGGCGAGGACGCCTACGAGCTGCGCCTGACCGGCAGTTACGGCTACTCCAAGGGCACCATGCCGACCACCTTCCGGCCGGGCGAGTCGCTCATCGGCACGGTCGCGGTCGAGAAGCGCAGCATTCTGATCGAGCGGGTGCCGCCGAACTACCTGAGGATCTCCTCGGGCCTCGGCGAGGCCGCCCCCGCCAATGTGATCGTGCTTCCGGTGCTGTTCGAGGGACAGCTCCTCGGCGTGATCGAGCTGGCCTCCTTCCAGCCCTTCACCCAGATCCAGAAGGACTTCCTCAACCAGATCGCCGAGATGATCGGCACCAGCGTCAACACCATCAGCGTCAACACCAAGACGGAGGTGCTGCTCAAGCAGTCGCAGGAGCTCACCGAGCAGCTGCGGGAGCGGTCGGCCGAGCTGGAGAACCGGCAGAAGGCGCTGCAGGCCTCCAACGCGGAACTGGAGGAGAAGGCGGCGCTGCTGGCGCGGCAGAACCGCGACATCGAGGTCAAGAACACCGAGATCGAAGAGGCCCGGCAGGTGCTGGAGGAGCGCGCCGAGCAACTCGCGGTCTCGATGCGCTACAAGAGCGAGTTCCTGGCGAACATGTCGCATGAGCTGCGCACCCCGCTCAACTCCCTGCTGATCCTCGCCAAGCTGCTGGCCGACAACGCCGACGGCAATCTCTCGCCCAAGCAGGTGGAGTTCGCCGAGACCATCCACGGCGCGGGCTCGGACCTGCTGCAGCTGATCAACGACATCCTGGACCTGTCGAAGGTCGAGGCGGGCAAGATGGACGTCAGCCCGACCCGTATCGCGCTGATCCAGCTCGTCGACTACGTGGAGGCGACGTTCAGGCCGCTGACCGCGGAGAAGGGCCTCGACTTCTCCGTGCGGGTCTCCCCGGAGCTCCCGGCGACGCTGCACACCGACGAGCAGCGGCTGCTGCAGGTGCTGCGCAACCTGCTGTCCAACGCGGTGAAGTTCACCGACACCGGGGCCGTGGAGCTGGTCATCAGGCCCGCGGGCGCGGATGTGCCCGACGGGATCCGGGAGCAGCTCCTGGAGCACGGCGCGCTGCGCGACCCGGACGCCGAGATGATCGCGTTCTCGGTCACCGACACCGGTATCGGCATCGCGAGCAGCAAGATGCGGGTGATCTTCGAGGCGTTCAAGCAGGCCGACGGCACCACCAGCCGCAAGTACGGCGGCACCGGCCTCGGCCTGTCCATCAGCCGGGAGATCGCCCGGCTGCTCGGCGGCGAGATCCACGCCGCCAGCGAGCCGGGCCGCGGCTCGACCTTCACGCTGTACCTGCCGCTCCACCCCAGCGAGCTGCCGCCCCAGGGCTATCCGCAGCTCGGCCCGGGCGGAGAGCCCGCGCTGGCCTTGGAGGCCGTGCTGGACACCGGCGCCGAGGCCTCGGCCGAGGAGGACGCCGCGGAGCCGCTGGAGGCCGCGCAGGAGGCCTCGGAGCGCGCGGCGGCGCAGCGACGGGCGCGCGGCGGCGCGCGGAGCTTGCGCAGCGGCCGGCGGGCCGAGCAGGAGACGGCCGACGGGGCGTCCCTGGCCCGGTTGGGCCGCCGCCCGGCCCCGCGGCGTACGGAGGCTCCCGAGCCCTGGCTGCTCGGGGGCCAGGACCTGGTCGCGCCGGAGCCGGCGGGCGGGTTCCACGGCGAGAAGGTGCTGATCGTCGACGACGACATCCGCAATGTGTTCGCGCTCACCAGCGTGCTGGAGCAGCACGGGCTGCAGGTGCTCTACGCCGAGAACGGCCGGGAGGGCATCGAGGTGCTCGAGCAGCACGACGACGTCGTGCTCGTCCTGATGGACATCATGATGCCGGAGATGGACGGTTACGCCACGACGGCCGCGATCCGCAGGATGCCCCAGTTCGCCGGGCTGCCGATCATCGCCCTCACCGCGAAGGCGATGAAGGGCGACCGGGAGAAGAGCATCCAGGCCGGCGCGTCGGATTATGTGACCAAGCCCGTGGACACGGATCATCTCCTCGCGGTCATGGAACAGTGGATGGGCGCGGAGTGACCGGTGGGAACGCGGCTTGTGGCAAGGCTGTTGACTGAGTGTCGCCGAACACGTGTGGGAACACGGTATTCGGGGAACCTTCTGGTCTCTTACCGCGTTTCTGCTACGTGCACAGTGACATCGCGGTGACAGGGTGTGGCGAACAGCGGGGTGCGGCTACCATGACCGGCACAAGGACGGGCGGCGCAAGGGAGTCGTCCCCCGGGGCGGCGCCCGGCGCTTCCCCGAGCTCTTCGAGCAGGGGAGGCCCCATGCCGGGGCGAGGAGGACGGGCCATGGTGCAGAAGGCCAAGATCCTCCTGGTCGATGACCGGCCGGAGAATCTGCTGGCGCTGGAGGCCATTCTCTCCGCGCTCGATCAGACACTGGTACGGGCATCGTCAGGGGAGGAAGCGCTCAAGGCGCTGCTGACGGACGACTTCGCGGTGATCCTGCTGGACGTCCAGATGCCGGGGATGGACGGTTTCGAGACCGCCGCGCACATCAAGCGGCGGGAGCGGACCCGCGACATCCCGATCATCTTTCTCACCGCGATCAACCATGGTCCGCACCACACCTTCCGGGGGTACGCGGCGGGCGCGGTCGACTACATCTCCAAGCCCTTCGACCCGTGGGTGCTGCGTGCGAAGGTCTCGGTCTTCGTCGACCTGTACATGAAGAACTGCCAGCTGAGGGAGCAGGCTTCGCTGCTGCGGCTGCAGTTGGAGGGCGGCCAGCCCGCCGGTGAGGACGCCAAGGAGGCGGCGGGGCTGCTGGCCGAGCTGTCCGCGCGGCTGGCCGCGGTGGAGGAGCAGGCCGAGGCGCTGTCGAAGCAGCTGGACGAGTCCGCGGACGCGGCCGCCGTGGCGACCGCCGCCCATCTGGAGCGGAAACTGACCGGACTGCGGCGAGCGCTGGACGCGCTGGAGCCCGGCGCCGGCGGTGGAGCGAGCGCGATGCCCTCGCAGAACTGAGCGGCGCACCGTCACCCTCCTCCGGCTGCCGGGACCGTGACGCCCCGTCGCCTTGACGCCCTGTCACCCCGCGCCTCCCGCCCGCCGGGGCGGCCGGGTCCGTCACGGGTGTGACGTGAGTGACGCCTGCCACCGTCGTATGCGTGCTCCGTACGGCGGACGCGGGTAATCTCGCCCTCATGGCCTCTCGTACGTCCGGCAAGGGTTCCCAGAGCACGGCGGGCACCTCGAAGAAGCGCGCCGGGCAGCCCGGGGGCGCCGCCAAGAAGGCACCCGCGAAAAAGGCGGCCGCCAAGAAAGCGCCCGCCAAGAAGTCCGCCGCGCCCGCGAAGAAGGCCGCGCCGAAGAAGGCCGCCGCCAAGGCCGCGCCGCCCAAGCCGGCGCCGAGCCCCACCGGTGGGGTGTTCCGCGCGGCGCGCGCCGTCTGGATGGGCCTGGCCCGCGGCGTCGCGGCGCTGTTCCGCGGCATAGGGCGCGGCGCGAAGGGACTGGACCCGGCCCACCGCAAGGACGGCAGCGCGCTGCTGCTGCTCGCCCTGGCCCTGATCGTCGCGGTCGGCACCTGGTCCAACCTCCAGGGCCCGGTCGGCGACCTGGTCGAGGCGCTGGTCACCGGCGCCTTCGGCCGGCTCGACCTGGTCGTGCCGATACTGCTGGGCGCGATCGCGGTCCGCCTGATCCTCCACCCCGAGAAGCCGGAGGCGAACGGGCGGATCGTCATCGGTCTGTCCGCCCTGGTGATCGGCGTCCTCGGACAGGTCCACATCGCCTGCGGGGCGCCGGGGCGCGGCCAGGGCACCCAGGCGATCCAGGACGCGGGCGGCCTGATCGGGTGGGCGGCGTCCCGGCCGCTGATCCTCGCGATGGGCGAGGTGCTGGCCGTACCGCTGCTGGTGCTGCTCACCGTCTTCGGGCTGCTGGTCGTCACCGCGACGCCCGTCGCCGCCATCCCGCAGCGGCTGCGCCTGCTCGGCGTCAAGCTCGGCCTCGTACGGGAGCGCACCGCGGAATACGGGGCGGGCGACGACGGCTACGGGGCCTACGACGACTACGAGCCGTACGGCGCCGGGGAGTACGCCGAGGAATGGCGCGAGACGCCCGCCAGACGGCCTCGGCGGGCCTCGGCGGGCCCGGGGGGCCGACAGGGCGCGAGCGACCCGGAGCGGGCCGAGGAGGACGCGCTGCGCAAGCGCCGCCGTCCGCGCCGCGGGGCGGCCGCGCAGCCGCCGCTCGACCGCCCTATGGACGCCGTGGACGTGGCGGCCGCCGCGGCCGCGGCCCTGGACGGGGCGGTGCTGCACGGCGTCCAGCCCTCACCGCTGGTCGCCGGGCTCAGCAGCGGGATCTCCACCGACCGGGGCACCGGATCCGACACGGGCGCGGTGCCCGGTGCGCGCGACGCCGAGCAGAGCGGAGGCGCGGGGGCCACGGCGGGCAAGCGCAAGCGAGCCGGCCGGAAGGAGGGGGCCGACGAGGAGGAGCGGTCGGCCGTCGTCCCCGACCTGACCCGGCCCGCGCCCGAGCCTTCCGAGCCGCTGCCACCCCGCGCCGAGCAGCTGCAGCTCTCCGGCGACATCACCTACGCCCTGCCCTCGCTCGAGCTGCTGGAGCGCGGCGGCCCCGGCAAGAGCCGCAGCCCGGCCAACGACGCCGTCGTCGCCTCGCTGTCGAACGTGTTCACCGAGTTCAAGGTGGACGCGTCGGTCACCGGCTTCACCCGCGGCCCGACGGTCACCCGCTACGAGGTGGAGCTGGGCCCGGCGGTGAAGGTCGAGCGGATCACGGCGCTGACCAAGAACATCGCCTACGCCGTCGCCAGCCCCGATGTGCGCATCATCAGCCCGATCCCCGGCAAGTCCGCCG
The DNA here is from genome assembly GCF_042959105.1 of Streptomyces sp. NPDC007917. Lineage (NCBI taxonomy): Bacteria > Bacillati > Actinomycetota > Actinomycetes > Kitasatosporales > Streptomycetaceae > Streptomyces > Streptomyces sp. NPDC007917. The sequence continues at coordinate 750,635 of NZ_JBIBKK010000001.1, read as the reverse complement.
TGGGCATCGAGATCCCCAACAGCGACCGCGAGATGGTCCGGCTGGGGGACGTGCTGCGCTCGGCCGACGCCGTCGGCGACGACCACCCGATGATCGTCGGGCTCGGCAAGGACGTCGAGGGCGGCTATGTCGCCCACAACCTGGCGACCATGCCCCATGTGCTGGTGGCCGGCGCCACCGGCTCCGGAAAGTCGTCGTGCATCAACTGCCTGATCACCTCGGTGATGGCGCGCGCCACCCCGGACGACGTTCGGATGGTGCTGGTCGACCCCAAGCGCGTGGAGCTGACCGCGTACGAGGGCATCCCGCATCTGATCACACCGATCATCACCAACCCCAAGCGCGCCGCCGAGGCCCTGCAGTGGGTCGTACGGGAGATGGACCTGCGCTACGACGACCTCGCGGCGTTCGGCTTCCGGCATGTGGACGACTTCAACGCGGCGGTGCGCGCCGGCAAGGTGAAGCAGCCCGAGGGGAGCGAGCGCGAGCTCAAGCCCTACCCGTATCTGCTGGTGATCGTCGACGAGCTCGCCGACCTGATGATGGTCGCGCCCCGGGACGTCGAGGACTCGATCGTCCGCATCACCCAGCTGGCCCGTGCGGCGGGCATCCATCTGGTGCTGGCCACCCAGCGGCCGTCGGTGGACGTCGTCACCGGCCTGATCAAGGCGAACGTGCCCTCACGGCTCGCCTTCGCCACCTCCTCGCTCGCCGACAGCCGGGTGATCCTGGACCAGGCCGGCGCCGAGAAGCTGATCGGCAAGGGCGACAGCCTGTTCCTGCCGATGGGCGCGAGCAAGCCGGTCCGGATGCAGGGCGCCTTCGTCACGGAGGAGGAGGTCGCCGCCGTCGTCGAGCACTGCAAGGCACAGATGGCGCCCGTCTTCCGCGACGACGTCACCGTCGGGACGGCGAAGAAGAAGGAGATCGACGAGGACATCGGCGATGATCTGGATCTGCTGTGCCAGGCCGCTGAGCTGGTCGTTTCCACACAGTTCGGGTCGACGTCGATGCTGCAGCGCAAGCTGCGGGTCGGTTTCGCCAAGGCGGGACGGCTGATGGACCTCATGGAGTCGCGCGGGGTCGTCGGCCCGAGCGAGGGTTCCAAGGCGCGCGATGTACTGGTCAAACCGGATGAATTGGATGGAGTGCTCGCGGTGATCCGCGGGGAGGCTCACCCATAAGGAATCGGCGGGCAACCGTTTCCCCTGCCGATACGTCAAGTTGAGGGAGGTGGCAAAGGGATGTCCCACGATGGTGGTCATACGGCAATCCTGATGGCGGACAAACTCCGTCCTCCCGCTTGCCCGACCCTTTCGCCCCACCCCTAGACTGAACCTCCAGCAGGTGGCTACACGCTCGAAAGGCGCCCCCGTGTCCATCGGCAACTCCCCCGAAGACGACCGGCCTTCCGTCGGTCGCGTCCTCCAGCAGGCCCGCATCGCCGCGGGGCTGACCGTCGACGAGGTCAGTACCACCACCCGGGTGCGCATTCCCCTCGTACAAGGCATCGAGCAGGACGATTACGCGCGATGCGGCGGCGACGTCTACGCCCGGGGGCATATCCGTGTGCTCGCCCGCGCCGTCGGCCTGGACCCGGACGCCCTGGTCGCCCAGTACGACGCCGAGCACGGAGGCCGCCCCGTGCCGACCCTGACGGCGCCGGTGTTCGAGGCCGAGCGGATCCGTCCCGAGCCCCGCCGCCCCAACTGGACGGCCGCCATGGTCGCGGCGATCGTCGCGGTCGTGGGATTCGTCGGTTTCACGCTCTTCAGCGGCGGAAACGAGGACGGCGGCTCCACGGTCGCCGAGGAGACCTCGACGACCAAGCCGCCCACCACCAAGCCGACCGCCAAGCCCACCCCCACCAAGCCCGCCGACCAGAAGCCCACACCCTCCGGCGGCGACGACAGCGCCATCGCGGGTGTTCCGGCCGACAAGGTCACGGTCAGGCTGACCGCGGAGAACGGGCAGAGCTGGATCTCCGCCCAGGATCACAACGGACGGCTGATCCACGAGGGGCTGCTGCGCCAGGGCGACTCCAAGACCTTCAGCGACAGCAAGCGGATCGACCTGGTGCTCGGCAACGCCCAGGCAATCAAGCTCTTCGTGAACGGCAAGGAGGTCAAGGACCTGGCGGCCAACGGGCAGGTCCAGCGGCTGAGCTACACCAAGGGAGATCCCGAAGCGGGCTGAGCCGGCAGCCGGACGGGAGCCCTGGCAGCGGGAGGTGTCGGCGCGACGAAGTAGTCTGAGCCCATGTCCGAACGCCGCACCGTCGCCCTTGTCACTCTTGGCTGCGCCCGTAACGAGGTGGACTCGGAGGAGCTCGCAGGCCGCTTGGCGGCGGACGGCTGGGAGCTCGTCGAGGAAGCCGCCGACGCGGATGTCGCCGTCGTCAATACATGTGGATTCGTGGAGGCGGCCAAGAAGGACTCGGTCGACGCCCTGCTGGAGGCCAACGACCTGAAGGACCACGGCCGCACCCAGGCCGTGGTCGCCGTCGGCTGCATGGCCGAGCGGTACGGAAAAGAGCTGGCGGAGGCGCTGCCCGAGGCCGACGGGGTGCTCGGCTTCGACGACTACACCCATATCTCGGACCGGCTGCAGACCATCCTGTCCGGCGGGATCCACGCCTCGCACACACCGCGCGACCGGCGCAAACTGCTGCCCATCAGCCCGGCCGAGCGACAGGGGGCCGCCGAGGTCGCCCTGCCCGGCCATGCGCAGGCCGAGACCGCTCCCGCACCCGAGGACCTGCCCGCGGGCGTGGCCCCGGCCTCCGGGCCCCGGGCCCCGCTGCGCCGCAGACTGGGCAGCAGCCCGGTGGCCTCCGTCAAGCTGGCCTCCGGCTGCGACCGGCGGTGCTCCTTCTGCGCCATCCCGTCCTTCCGCGGGTCCTTCATCTCACGCAGACCCTCCGATGTGCTGGGCGAGACACGCTGGCTGGCCGAGCAGGGCGTGAAGGAGATCATGCTGGTCTCCGAGAACAACACCTCCTACGGCAAGGACCTCGGCGACATCCGGCTGCTGGAGACGCTGCTGCCCGAGCTGGCCGCGGTGGACGGTATCGAGCGGATCCGGGTCAGCTATCTGCAGCCCGCCGAGATGCGGCCCTCGCTGATCGACGTGCTCACATCGACCGAGAAGGTCGCCCCCTACTTCGACCTGTCCTTCCAGCACTCCGCCCCCTCGGTGCTGCGGGCGATGCGCCGCTTCGGGGACACCGACCGCTTCCTGGAGCTGCTCGACCGGATCCGGGCCAAGGCGCCGCAGGCGGGTGTCCGGTCCAACTTCATCGTCGGCTTCCCCGGCGAGACCGAGGCCGACCTGGCCGAGCTGGAGCGGTTCCTCGGCGAGGCCCGGCTGGACGCGATCGGCGTCTTCGGTTATTCGGACGAGGACGGCACCGAGGCCGCGACCTATGAGGACAAGGTCGACCCGGACGAGGTCGCCGAGCGGCTGGCGCATGTCTCGCGGCTGGCCGAGGAGCTCACCGCGCAGCGGGCCGAGGAGCGGCTGGGCGACGTGCTCGAGGTGCTGGTCGAGGAAACCGGTGACGCGTACGCCGCCGAGGACACCGACGGCGCCGACGAGGGCGTGGGATCCCTGGTGGGGCGCGCCGCCCACCAGGCGCCCGAGACCGACGGCCAGACCCTGCTGACCATGTCCGGGGCCGGCCCGGTGCCCGCCGTGGGGCAGCTGGTCACGGCGCAGGTGGTGGCGGCGGAGGGCGTGGACCTGGTCGCCGAAGTGCTGGAGCAGGGGGAGCGGCCGGCCGGCGGCGCGTGTTCCGAGGAGGCGGGCAGATGAGCGGAGTCCCGGCCTCCGCCGCGGGGGGCCACCACCGCCCGGCCGCGGCCGCCCGGCCTGTCGGGCTGTGGAACATCGCCAACATCCTCACCATGGTCCGGCTGCTTCTGGTACCTGGGTTCGTGTTGCTGATGCTGCACAACGGCGGGTACGACCCCGCCTGGCGCTCCTTCGCCTGGGCCGCGTTCGCCATCGCCATGATCACCGACCTCTTCGACGGGCATCTGGCGCGCCGGTACAACCTGGTCACCAACTTCGGCAAGATCGCCGACCCGATCGCCGACAAGGCGATCATGGGTGCCGCGCTGATCTGTCTGTCGGCCCTGTCCGACCTTCCGTGGTGGGTCACCGGAGTGATCCTCTTCCGTGAGATCGGGATCACACTGATGCGCTTCTGGGTGATCAGGCACGGGGTGATCCCGGCGAGCCGGGGCGGGAAGATGAAGACGCTCACCCAGGGCGTCGCTGTGGGCATGTACATCCTGGCGCTCACCGGCCCGCTGGCCACGCTGCGGTTCTGGGTGATGGCCGCGGCCGTGGCGCTCACCGTGCTCACCGGAATCGACTACGTCCGGCAGGCGATCGTGCTGCGCCGGGCCGGCCGGGCCGCGGAGCGGGAGTCCGTGGGATGACCGGGGAACAGGGGGGAGACGTGGGAGCGGAGGCCGAGGCGGCCGAGGCGCTGGCGCTGCTGGAGGGGCGCGGTGAGACCGTCGCCGCCGCCGAATCGCTGACCGGCGGGCTGGTGGCCGCCGAGCTGACCGCCGCGCCGGGCGCGTCCCGCACCTTCCGCGGCTCGGTGACCGCGTACGCCACGGAGGTCAAGCGGGATCTCCTGGGCGTGGACGGGGCCCTGCTCGACGCGCGCGGGGCCGTGGACGCGGAGGTCGCCCGGCAGATGGCGCGGGGTGTGCGACGGGTGCTGGCCGCGGACTGGGGCGTGGCGACCACGGGTGTGGCCGGGCCCACACCGCAGGACGGACAGCCCGTGGGCACGGTCCATGTGGCCGTGGCGGGGCCGTCGGGGGCGGCCACCGGGGTGGCGCTGCGGTTGGCCGGAGACCGTGCCGGAATCCGTGGACAGAGCGTGGAGGCGGCGGTCAAGCTGCTGTTGAGGGAATTGATCGCGACTGCGAGGGCACAGGATACGGAACAACACGGGGGGATTTGATGTTTGCAGCCCTGAGTGAACACGACATCGCTCCCCGCACGGGCGAAGCAAGAGGCGGTACGGTGGGGCGTGAAGGATCCGGATCCGAGGTCCGAGGAGGGAGCCAGCGATGATTCTGCTCCGTCGCCTGCTGGGTGACGTGCTGCGCCGGCAGCGCCAGCGCCAGGGCCGTACCCTGCGCGAGGTGTCCTCCTCCGCCCGGGTGTCCCTCGGCTATCTCTCAGAAGTGGAGCGCGGCCAGAAGGAGGCGTCCTCCGAGCTGCTGTCCGCGATCTGTGACGCACTGGACGTCAGGATGTCCCAGGTCATGCGAGAGGTGAGCGACGAGCTGTCGCTCGCGGAGCTGGCGGAGTCGACGGCGGCGAGCGAGAAGGTGCCCGCGCCGATGCGGCCCATGCTCAATTCGGTTTCCGTGACGTCCGTGACGGGTGTCCCGGAGGAGCGGGTGACCATCAAGGCGCCTACGGAGGCTGTGGACGTGGTCGCGGCCTGAGCGCCGTGGCGCCCTGGAGCGTCGCGCCCTGACAGCGGAGAGCTTTTGAGCCCCGGTCGGTACTGCACCGACCGGGGCTCGACGTTTGCCCGGTCGCGCACGGGTGACTCTATGGGAAGGTGGAGGGAGGGATCAAAAGGCACCAAATGGTTCAAAAGGTATTCAAAAAGTAGTCAACAGGTCGAAAAGGAGGAGATGGATGTCTGTGGTGAAGAGCCCGCTCTCGGAGGAGAACCTCAAGGTCGTCGGCGACGCGCTGCAGGGTGCTCTCGTCGACCTCGTCGACTTGGCGCTCGTGAGCAAGCAGGTCCACTGGACCATCGTCGGCCCGCGGTTCCGTTCGGTCCATCTGCAGCTGGACGAGGTCGTCACCACCGCCAGGACGCACGCCGACACCGTCGCGGAGCGGGCCTCGGCGCTCGGGGTGCCCCCGGACGGCCGTGCCGCCACTGTGGCCGCGACCAGCGGCATCGAGAAGGCCAAGAGCGGCTGGACCGAGGACCGGGATGCCGTACGGGCCCTGGTGGCCGGCCTTGGATCCGTGATCACCCGCATGCGGGACCGCATCGAGGCCACGGCCGACCCCGACCCGGTGACACAGGACATCCTCATCGGGCTCACGCGTGATCTGGAGAAGCACCACTGGATGTTCCAGGCGGAGAACGTCAACGGCCGTTAGTCCGGTTGCCCGGGGGCGGCGGTGGTTTCCGGTTCCGGGTGCGGGGCGGAGAGGCTGGGCAGGCGGGGGCGCGGGACCTCTGACACGCGCCCATGAGCCTTCCGTGCGCCCTCCCGTCGTCACTGAGCGGGCGTCTAGCGTCGGCCGAAGGAGGCAGTCGATGGCAGCCGTGGGAGGGGCCGACAACCAGCGCCGCGGACCCGTCCGGTGGGCGGTCGCACTCGCTCTCGGAGGGGTGTGGTGGTGGGCGGTGCTGCGGCTGGCCGCGGCGCCGGAGCAGACCGGGCCGGTCGAGGGGGCGTTCACGGCGGGCGGCTGGGGGCTGAGTCTGCTGCCGGTCCACTGCGGTCCCTCCCGGGGGCGGTCGTGGCGCCGGCTCTGGTCGGGGCCATGGTCGCGGCCGGGGTCACCAGGGCATGGCGACGCCGCCGTTCGGGCGCAGGATCTGGCCCGTCATGAAGGATGAGGCGTCGGACGCCAGGTGGAGCACGGCGTGCGCGACGTCCGTCGGTTCGCCCACCCGCCCCAACGGGGTGCGCCGCACCATCGGCTCTTCCGCCAGGCGCTGCTCCTCGTCGCTGTGTCGGTCGGTCATGGGCGTGCGGATCCATCCGGGGGCGACGGCGTTGACGCGGATGCCGTGGCGGCCCACCTCGGCGGCGAGGGTCTTGGTGAGCTGGACGACGGCGGCCTTGGCGACGCCGTAGCAGAGCAGGCCGGGCGCGCCGGTGTCGATGGCGCCGGAGGCCATCGTGACGATGGTGCCGCCCGTGCCCTGCTCGATCATGGCGCGGGCCGCCTCCTGGCAGCCGTACAGCACCCCTTTGAAGTTGACCGCCAGGACGCGGTCGAGATCGGCGTCGTCCGTCTCCAGGACGGTGCTGCTGTGCATGACCCCGGCGATGTTGGCCATGATGTCCAGGCCTCCGCCGCTGCGTACGGCCGCCACCGCGCCGGCGATCTGCGCGCGGTCGGCGACATCGAGGGTGTGGGCGTGGGCGCTGCCCCCGGCTGCGGTGATGTCGTCGGCTGTCCGTTGTGCGCCCTCGCCGTCCAGGTCCGCGCAGTGGACGGTCGCGCCGGCCTCGGCGAGCAGGGTGGCGCTGGCCCGGCCGATTCCGCTGGCCGCGCCGGTGACCAGTGCGGTGCGGCCGGTGAGGTCGTACGCGGTGAGGGTCATGGCGTGACCGTACGACCGGGTCTGACGGGTCGTCAATTAGTTGACCGGCCGGGCGGTGGAGCAGTCGGCCGGATGCGCGGTCAGCCGTCGACGGCCGGGCCCGGCTGGCAGGCCGGGCACCAGTAGGTGCTGCGCTCCTGGCCGGTGCGGCCCTGCTCCATGCGTACGGGAGTCCCACAGCGCAGACAGGGCTTGCCCGCCCGGCCGTAGACCCACAGCCGGCGGTCAGCGCGCGACTCGGCCGTGGTGATGCGCGCCGGCCGGGTCTTGTTGGCCTCCAGCAGCCTTTTGGCGAGGGCCACCAGGCGCTCCGGGGACGGCACTTCGCCGATGGCGAGCCAGGGGGAGACGCGCAGCAGGAAACACAGCTCCGACTTGTACACATTGCCGATCCCGGCGAGGTTGCGCTGATCGAGCAGCGCGTCGCCGAGGGGGCGGGCGGGGTCGGAGAGCAGTCGGCGCACGGCCTCCTGCGGATCCCAGTCGGGGCCGAGGAGATCGGGGCCGAGGTGGCCGACCGCCCGGTCCTCGTCCGCGGTGCGGAGCAGTTCGAGAACGGGGAGGCGGTAGCCGACGGCCGTGCGCTCGGCGGTGCTGAGGACGGCGCGCACCTGGTGGAGCGGTCCGCCGCGCCACCGCTCGCCGGGGTCGTACAGATGCCAGGCGCCGTCCATCCGCAGATGGGAGTGGAGCGTCAGGCCGCCCTCCAGGCGGGTGAGGAGATGCTTCCCGCGCGCGGTGACGTCCCCCACCCGGCGCCCGGTGAGGTCGACCGTGGCCAGTCGGGGGACGCGCAGGTCGCAGCCGGTGAGCGGCCGGCCCGCCAGGGCCTGGTGCAGGCGCCTGGCCGTCCGCCAGACAGTGTCTCCTTCGGGCATGGGTCCATGATGCCGCCCGGCAGGCCGGGTGTACCCCGCTGGTCAGGGGCGCAGGCGCAGGCCGCGGGGGGTGGGGTGGAAGCCCGCGGCCTCCAGGGCACGCCCCGTCGGGGAGGACAGCGCGGCCGCCCCGTTGACCCGCTCCACGGTCACCGTGCCCAGCGAGCCCGACCGCGCGGCCTGGGCCAGCGCCTCGACCGCCGCGTCGAGGCGGGTGTCGTCGTGCCAGGCGAGCAGCGTCTTGCCGCCGCGCTCCATATAGAGGCTCAGCTCTCCGTCGACGAGGACCACCAGGGAGCCCGCCTTTCGGCCCGGCCGGTGGGTCGCGTCCGCGGGCGGATCGGGCCAGGCGAGGGCCGCCCCGTACGCGTTCGCGGGGTCGGCCGCGGCGAGGACGACGGCGCGGCGGGCGGGATCGCCGGTGTCACGGGCCGTACTGACCGCGCGCAGCCGGTCGACCGCTCCGTCCATGGCGAACTGGGCGGCGCCCAGCCCCTCGACCACATAGCCGCGGCGGGCCTGGCCGCTGTCCTCGAAGGCGGACAGCACGCGATAGGCGGCGGAGAACCCGCCCTCGACGCCTTCGGCGGCGACCGCGCCACGGGTCACCACGCCGTGTCGGTCCAGGAGCGTACGGGCCAGGGCGTGGGCGCGGTGGGTGGGCTCGAGCTCGCGCTCGGGCAGCAGGGACCAGCGGCCCGCGACGGTGGGCGGCCCGTTCCGGGAGGCGGTGGGGCGGGCGGACAGGCTTCCGTAGCGGCCCCGGGGGACCGCGCGCCTGGCCCGGTGGGCGGTGGAGCCGGCCGTGCGGCCCGAGCCCATCAGGGCCCGCAGCGGGGCGAGGGTGTCGCCGGTGAGCCGGCCGGACCAGGCCAGGTCCCAGACGGCCTCGGCGAGCTGGGGGTCCTGGACGTCGTGTCCGGCGGCCCGGACCTGCTCGGCGATCTGCCGGAAGAACAGGCCGTAGCCCCCGGCCAGCGCGTCCAGCACGGCCTGGTGGAGAGGGCCGAGCTCCAGGGGGTGCGGCGAGTGCAGCAGCAGCGGGGCGGCCTCGGCGAGGTGGAGGGTGACCCAGCCGTCCTTGCCGGGCAGCGCGCCCGCCCCGGCCCACACGACCTCGCCGCTCGCGGTGAGCTCGTCCAGCATGGTGGGGGTGTAGTCGCTGACCCGGGAGGGAAGGACCAGCTTCTCCAGGGCGGAGGCGGGCACCGGGGCGCCCTGCAGCTGCTCGATGGCGCGCACCAGCCCGTCGATCCCGCGCAGGCTGTGGGTGCCCAGGTGCTGCCACCGGGGGAGGAACGCGGCGAGCGCGGCCGGCGGGACGGGCTCCAGCTCATGGCGGAGCGCGGCCAGGGAGCGGCGTCGCAGCCGGCGCAGCACGGCGGCGTCGCACCACTCCTGGCTGACGCCGGCCGGGGCGAACTCGCCCTGGACGATGCGGCCGCTCGCCGCGAGACCGTGCAGCGCCCCGTCGGTGACGGCGGTGCCCAGGCCGAAACGGGCCGCCGCCTGGGCGGAGGTGAACGGGCCGTGGGTGCGGGCGAAGCGCGCGAGGAGATCCCCGAGAGGGTCCTTGACCGGCTCGGTGAACGCCTCGGGGACCCCGACGGGCAGCGCCGTCCCGAGAGCGTCCCGCAGCCGTCCCGCGTCCTCGACGGCCGCCCAGTGGTCCTGGCCGGCGATACGGACGCGGATGGCCCGGCGGGCGCCCGACAGATCACGCGCCCACTGGGGATCGGCGCCGCGCTCGGCCAGCTCGGCGTCGGTCAGCGGCCCGAGGAGGCGCAGCAGGTCGGCCACGCCCTCGGTGTCCTTGACCCGGCGGTCGTCCGTGAGCCACTGCAGCTCGCGCTCCAGCTCGGCCAGGACGTCGGCGTCCAGCAGCTCGCGCAGCTCCGCCTGGCCGAGGAGCTCGGCCAGCAGCCGGGAGTCGAGGGAGAGCGCGGCGGCCCGGCGCTCGGCCAGCGGGGAGTCGCCCTCGTACAGGAACTGGGCCACATAGCCGAAGAGCAGCGAGCGGGCGAACGGGGACGGCTCCGGGGTGGTGACCTCCACCAGCCGGACCCGGCGGGACTCGAGGTCGCCCATGAGCTCGGTGAGACCGGGGACGTCGAACACGTCCTGCAGGCATTCGCGGACGGCTTCGAGCACGATCGGGAACGAACCGAACTCGCTCGCCACCTGCAGGAGCTGCGCGGCCCGCTGGCGCTGCTGCCACAGCGGGGTGCGCTTGCCGGGGTCGCGGCGCGGCAGCAGCAGGGCGCGGGCGGCGCACTCGCGGAACCGGGAGGCGAACAGCGCCGAGCCGCCGACCTGGTCGGTGACGATCTGGCCGACCTCGTCCTTGTCGAAGGCGACGTCGGCCGCTCCGACGGGGGACTGCTCGAAGTCGTACTCCCGGCCCTGGGCCGGCGGATCGGCGTCCAGCAGGTCCAGGCCCATCAGGTCGGCGTCGGGCAGGCGCAGCACGATGCCGTCGTCCGCGTGCATCGCCTGCGCGTCAAGACCGAACCGCTCGGACAGCCGCGCTCCCAGAGCCAGCGCCCAGGGGGCGTGGACCTGCGCGCCGAACGGGGAGTGGATGACCACGCGCCAGTCGCCCAGCTCGTCCCGGAAGCGCTCCACGACGATCGTGCGGTCGTCCGGCACATGGCCGCAGGCGCGGCGCTGCTCGTCCAGATACGCCAGCACGTTGTCCGCGGCCCAGGTGTCGAGCCCGGCGGCCAGCAGCCGGGCCCGGGCCGCCTCGGGGGCCAGGCCGCCGATCTCCCGCAGGAACGCGCCCAGAGCGCGGCCCAGCTCCAACGGGCGGCCCAGCTGGTCGCCCTTCCAGAACGGGAGGCGGCCGGGGACGCCGGGGGCGGGGGTGACCACGACCCGGTCGCGGGTGATGTCCTCGATCCGCCACGAGGTGGTGCCGAGGGTGAACACATCGCCCACCCGGGACTCGTACACCATCTCCTCGTCGAGCTCGCCGACCCTGCCCCCGCCCTTCTTGGGGTCCGAGCCCGCCAGGAAGACGCCGAACAGGCCGCGGTCGGGGATCGTGCCGCCCGAGGTGACGGCCAGCCGCTGCGCCCCGGGGCGGCCGGTGACGGTGCCCGCCACGCGGTCCCATACCAGGCGCGGCCGCAGCTCGGCGAAGGCGTCGGAGGGATAGCGGCCCGCGAGCATGTCGAGGACCGAGGTGAAGGCGGACTCCGGAAGCGCGGCGAAGGGGGCGGCGCGGCGGACCAGGGCCAACAGCTCGTCCACGTCCCAGGTGTCCACGGCCGTCATGGCGACGAGCTGCTGGGCCAGTACGTCCAGCGGATTGGCGGGCACTCGCAGCGACTCGATGGCCCCCTCGCGCATCCGCTCGGTGACCACCGCCGCCTGCACCAGGTCGCCGCGGTACTTGGGGAAGACCACGCCGGTGGAGACCGCGCCCACCTGGTGGCCGGCGCGGCCCACGCGCTGCAGCCCGGAGGCCACCGAGGGCGGCGACTCGACCTGGACGACGAGGTCGACCGCGCCCATGTCGATGCCCAGCTCCAGGCTGGAGGTGGCCACCACCGCGGGCAGCCGCCCCGCCTTGAGGTCTTCCTCCACCAGCGCCCGCTGCTCCTTGGACACCGAGCCGTGGTGCGCGCGGGCCAGCAGCGCGGGCGCCCCCTTGGCCGCCCCCGACTCGGCCATCAGCTCGGCCGGTGAGTGGTCCTCGGGAAGAGCCTCCCCGGTGGCCCGCTCGTACGCGATCTCGTTGAGCCGGTTGCACAGCCGCTCGGCGAGGCGGCGGGAGTTGGCGAAGACGATCGTCGAGCGGTGGGCCTGCACAAGATCGGCGATCCGCTCCTCCACATGGGGCCAGATGGACGGCTTCTCGCCCGTGTCGGTGTCGCCGTCCCGCACCGGCGAGCCGCCCAGCTCGCCCAGGTCCTCGACCGGGACCACCACCGACAGGTCGAACTCCTTGCCCGAGGGCGGCTGGACGATCTCCACCCTGCGCCGCGGCGACAGGAAGCGCGCCACCTCGTCCACCGGTCGCACGGTCGCCGACAGGCCGATCCGCCGGGCCGGGCGGGTCAGCAGCTCGTCGAGCCGCTCCAGGGAGAGCGCGAGATGCGCGCCGCGCTTGGTCCCGGCGACGGCGTGCACCTCGTCAAGGATCACCGTCTCCACGCCGCGCAGCGCTTCCCGCGCGGAGGAGGTGAGCATCAGGAACAGCGACTCGGGGGTGGTGATGAGAATGTCCGGCGGGCGGCTGACCAGCGCGCGGCGCTCGGCGGCGGGGGTGTCGCCGGAGCGGACGCCCACCCGGATCTCCGGCTCTGGCAGCCCGAGCCGCACGGACTCCTGGCGGATGCCGGTGAGCGGGGAGCGCAGGTTGCGCTCGACGTCCACCGCCAGGGCCTTGAGGGGTGAGATGTACAGCACCCGGCAGCGCCGCCGGGCCTCGGCCGGTGGGGGCGTGCTGGCCAGCCGGTCGAGCGCGGCGAGGAACGCGGCCAGGGTCTTGCCCGAGCCGGTGGGGGCCACGACCAGCACGTCCGAGCCCTCGGCGATCGCCCGCCAGGCGCCCTCCTGCGCGGCCGTGGGCGCGGTGAAGGCACCCGCGAACCAACCGCGGGTGGCGGGGGAGAATCCGTCGAGTGCTGGGCGTGCCATGTCCTCCATCGTGCACCGGGCCACTGACAACGGGCGGACCCGCAGGTCATGGCGCCGGGCTGGTGGTTCCCCGGCTCGGCCAGCGGCGCAGAATGAGCCCATGGACACCAGGCGGGCGGGAGAGCGAACGAGAGAGTGGGCACGGCACTGGCGCTGGACCGCGCTGCCGGGGCTCGACCTGCTGCGGGCCCGGTATGTGCGGCACACCTTTCCCCTGCACTCCCACGACGGGTATGTGTTCGGCGCCGTCACCCGCGGGGTGGAGGAGGTCGGGCTGCCGGGCGGCACCGAGCGGGCCGGCCCCGGCACCGTCGTCATGATCAACCCGGAGGTGCCGCACACCGCGCGCGCCGGGGCGCCGGAGGGCTGGACCTACGCCACGCTCTATCCCTCCGCGTCGGTGATCGCCGAGATCGCGGCCGAGACCACCACGGTCCGCGGCACGGTCGGGTTCGCCGAGCCCGTGGTCGAGGACGCTCACGCCGCCCACCTCATCAACGCGGTGCACCGGGCGGCCGAGGAGGGCGACGCGCTCGCCGCCGACAGCCTGCTGCGCGTCGCCGTCGCCCGCCTGCTGCGCCACCACGGCTGTTCGCTCCCCGCGCGCACGGCGGGTACCGCGGGCGCGCGTACGGCGGTGCGCGCCCGCGAGGTGCTCGAGGAGCGGATGGCGGATCCGCCCACCCTCGAGCAGCTGGCGGCCGAGCTCGGCACCGGCCCCTTCGCCCTCCTGCGCGCCTTCCGCGCCGCCCACGGGATGCCGCCGCACACCTGGCTCACCGACGCCCGGGTGCGCAGGGCCCGCCGCCTGCTGGAGGGCGGGGCCGCGCCGGCCGAGGCCGCCGCGGCCGTCGGCTTCACCGACCAGCCCCATCTGAACCGGCACTTCACCCGGATCGTCGGAGTGCCGCCGGGCGCCTACCGGCGCGAGCGCGCCGCCGCCGACCGGCTGAGGAGCGCGGCCAGGGCGTAGGCGAGCGGCGGATCCGTCCGTGCGAGGGGGTGCAAGAACGTACAAGACCGGGCGCCGTCCGGTCTCCTACTGTGCGGGGTGTGGCAGAACAGATCGACATACCTACCGGCACGGAGGCCGGATCCGGCCCCGGCAGCGGCTCCGAACCCAAGGCGAGCGCGGCGGTGGTCCGCGACGCGCTGGGCGTGGGGGTCGCCGTCGGGCTCTCCGGCTTCGCCTTCGGCGTGACGTCGGCGGGCGCCGGCCTCAGCGTCCCGCAGACCTGTGCGCTCAGCCTCCTCGTCTTCACCGGCGCCTCGCAGTTCGCCCTCGTCGGCGCGCTGGCGGCGGGCGGCAATCCGCTCACCGCCGCCGCGGGCGCGTTCTTCCTGGGCGTGCGCAACGCCTTCTACGGGCTGCGGCTGTCCGGCCTCCTGGGCCTGCCCAGGGCGGTGCGCCCGCTGGCCGCCCACTGGGTCATCGACGAGACCTCCGCCGTCGCCCTCGCGCAGCCCGACCGGCGCACCGCGCGGCTCGGCTTCACCGTCACGGGCCTGAGCCTGTACGCCCTGTGGAACCTGACCACGCTGGTCGGCGCCCTCGGGGCGTCCGCGCTCGGCGACACCGCGGCCTGGGGCCTGGACGCCGCGGGCCCGGCGGTCTTCCTCGCCCTGCTGGCCCCCATGCTCCGCGGCACGGTCGAGCGGGCCGCGGCCGGCCTCGGGGTGCTGCTCGTCCTCGGCGCTCTGCCGCTGCTGCCCGCCGGGGTGCCGGTCCTGGTGGCGGCGCTCGCCGCGCCCGCCGTCCTCGCCGTACACGGCCTGCGAGCCCGCCGCGCCGCCGGGGAGGGTGGGGTCCGTTGAACACCTGGATCGCCATCGGCGTCACCGCGGCCGGGTGCTACCTGGCCAAACTGCTGGGCCTGTCGGTCCCCGCCGGTGCCCTGGAACGCCCTGCCGTCCGCCGTCTGGCCGCACTGCTCCCCGTCGCGCTGCTGGCCGCCCTCACCGCCCAGCAGACCTTCGGCGACGGGCAGCACCTCGTCCTCGACGCGCGGGCCGCCGGGCTCGGCGCGGCGGCGATCGCCCTGGTGCTGCGCGCTCCCTTTCTGGTGGTGGTCGCCGTCGCCGTGGTCGTCACCGCGGGCGTGCGGGCCTTCTAGCCGAGCGCGCGGCCGTAGGCGCGCAGCGTCAGCAGGGCCTCGATGGTCACGATCGGCCGCCATTCCAGGGCCGCCCCGGGCGCCCACGAGCGCCGGCCGAGGGGCCAGCCGCCGTCCTCGCGCTGGGAGTCCGCGAGGAAGTCCAGCGACCGTTCCACCTCGGCGTCGGTGAACCACGGGCGGGCCGGCGAGTCGGGGGTGCGCGCCACTTCGTACACGAAGATCCGCTCGCCCGGGGCGCGGCCCTCCGGCAGTGGGCGGTCCTCGGCGCGCTCGGGGTCCAGCACCACCAGCCCCTGTTTGCGCACCCGACGGCCGAGCCGCTCCGCCGCCGCCAACGCGCGGGGGCGGTCCGGCGCGCCGTCGAGGAAGGCCACGGCCGCCAGTACCTCGTGCGGCCGGGGCGCCGCGCCCTCCTCCAGGGCCGCGACCGCCGCCCAGCAGAAATCCGTCGCCCGGAACAGCCACGCGTGCCACACGTCGTTGCGGTGCAGCAGCCCCACCACAGGACCGGTCGCGAGCAGATCGCCTGCCGCGCCGTCCGCCACGGGGTTCCAGGAGGCCACCGCGGCGCCGGGCGGCGCGGGGCGGTGCGCCGGGAGCGCGCCGTCCGGGGTGGTGATCTCCGTCAGATAGCGGCACAGGAGCTCCACGCGCTGTCCCCCGCAGCGGCCGATCCCGTCCAGGACGCGCAGTGCGTGCGCGGCGTGCTGCGGGCGGCTGTGCGGGCCGCGCAGATCCGGCTCCAGGGCGTGGCCGTAGCCCCCGTCGTCACCCAGGTACGCGGCCAGCGCGGTCTCGACCGGGTCGGCGCTCCCGCCCAGGAAGTGGTACGCGAATCTGCGCTGCTCGAGCACCCGGGCGGTCAGCCACACGAACTGTTCGGCGCGGGCCAGCGGGGAGGAGGGGACTACTGCGGATCGGTCCATGGGCCGACCGTAGGGCCGGAAAGCGCTGTCGCACGGCGGCTCGCGTCCGACTGCACCCCCAGGAGCGCGATACTGATCGCATGCGGTTGACGGATTTCTGGCAGCGGATGGCGGCCTACTTCGGCGAGGGGTACGCGGACTCCTTCGCGCGCGACCATGTGATGTCCGAGCTCGGCGGCCGCACTGTGCACCAGGCGCTGGAGGCCGGCTGGGAGGCCAAGGACGTCTGGCGCGGGGTGTGCGCCGCCCTGGAGATCCCGGCCGACAGGCGCTGAGCGGCCGCCGGCCCGTGAGCCCACAGTTCGCGGGGTGGCCGGATATCTTTCACCGATGTACGCCACACTTGCTCAGTGGCCCCAGCAGAAGAGACCCTCCCGCCCGACGCCGATGGCGTCCCCGCCGGCCCCCAGGCCGCCGCCCCCAGCGAGGCGCGGCCCGGTACGGCCATGCCGCGCTGGCTGCCGCGCGCCATGGTGCTCGCGCTCGCCCTGCTGGCCTGTTACCGCCTGGCCACCTGGGCCTTCGACCAGCTGACCGGACTGCTCCTCAACATCCTGATCGCGTTTTTCCTCGCGCTCGCCATAGAACCGGCCGTGGACCGGATGGCCGCGCGCGGTGTGCGCCGCGGGGTGGCCACCGGGCTGGTCTTCCTCGGCATCCTGATCGGCGTCGCGGGGTTCTTCACCTTGCTCGGCTCGATGCTCGCCGACCAGATCATGACCATGGTCGAGGACTTCCCGAAGTATCTGGACCAGTTGGTCAGCTGGGTCAACGAGACCTTCCACACCGAGCTGTCGCGGGTCGAGATCCAGGACAGCGTGCTCCACTCGGACTGGCTGCAGAGCTACGTCAAGAACAGCGCGAACAACGTGCTGGACGTCTCCGCTCAGGTCCTCGGGGGGCTCTTCAAGGTCCTGACGGTGACCCTCTTCGCCTTCTACTTCGCCGCCGACGGCCCCCGGCTGCGCCGCGCCCTGTGCTCGGTCCTGCCGCCGACCCGGCAGGCCGAGGTGTTGCGCGCCTGGGAGATCGCGGTCGCCAAGACCGGCGGCTACATCTACTCGCGCGGCCTGATGGCGCTGATCTCCGGCATCGCGCACTATGTCCTGCTGGAATGGCTGGGCGTGCCCTACGCCCCGGCGCTGGCGGTCTGGGTGGGGCTGATCTCCCAGTTCATCCCGACCATCGGCACCTACCTGGCGGGCGCCCTGCCGATGCTGATCGCCTTCACCGTCGAGCCGTGGTACGCGCTGTGGGTGCTGGTCTTCGTCGTGGTCTACCAGCAGTTCGAGAACTATCTGCTGCAGCCGCGCATCACCGCCAGGACCGTGGACATCCACCCGGCCGTCTCCTTCGGCTCGGTGATCGCCGGCACCGCGCTGCTCGGCGCGGTGGGCGCGCTGATCGCGATCCCGGCGACCGCGACGCTGCAGGCGTTCCTCGGCGCGTACATCAAGCGGTACGACGTCGCGGACGACCTGCGGGTCCAGGGCCGGACCCGGCGGCGGGGCGGCATGCGGGCCCTCATGCGGATGCGGGACGCGCTGAAGCGGCGTAGTTGACACGAAAATCGAACATCCATTCTCATGGTGGATCTCGCCTGAGTTATCCACAGGCAGAGGACGTCCGGGCCGCTTGTCAGTGGCAGGCGTTAGCGTCGTGGACGTGAAGCGATCGACTCAAGCAAACCGGGTGGAACCCATGGCAGGAACCGACCGCGAGAAGGCGCTCGACGCCGCGCTCGCACAGATTGAACGGCAATTCGGCAAAGGCGCAGTGATGCGCATGGGGGAGCGGCCGAACGAGCCGATCGAGATCATCTCCACCGGATCGACAGCGCTCGACGTGGCCCTCGGCGTCGGCGGTCTGCCGCGCGGCCGTGTGGTGGAGGTCTTCGGTCCCGAGTCCTCCGGTAAGACCACCCTCACCCTCCACGCGGTGGCAAACGCGCAGCGGGCCGGCGGCACCGTCGCCTTCGTGGACGCCGAGCACGCCCTCGACCCGGACTACGCGCAGAAGCTGGGCGTGGACACCGACTCCCTCATCCTGTCCCAGCCGGACAACGGCGAGCAGGCGCTCGAGATCACCGACATGCTGATCCGCTCCGGCGCGCTCGACCTGATCGTCATCGACTCCGTCGCCGCCCTGGTGCCGCGGGCCGAGATCGAGGGCGAGATGGGCGACTCCCACGTCGGCCTCCAGGCCCGGCTGATGAGCCAGGCGCTCCGTAAGATCACCGGTGCGCTCAACCAGTCCAAGACCACCGCGATCTTCATCAACCAGCTCCGCGAGAAGGTCGGCGTCATGTTCGGCTCGCCCGAGACGACGACCGGTGGCCGGGCGCTGAAGTTCTACGCCTCGGTGCGCCTGGACATCCGCCGTATCGAAACCCTCAAGGACGGCACGGAAGCGGTCGGCAACCGCACCCGCGTCAAGGTCGTCAAGAACAAGGTCGCGCCGCCCTTCAAGCAGGCCGAGTTCGACATCCTCTACGGCCAGGGCATCAGCCGCGAGGGCGGCCTGATCGACATGGGCGTGGAGCACGGCTTCATCCGCAAGTCCGGCGCTTGGTACACCTACGAGGGCGACCAGCTCGGCCAGGGCAAGGAGAACGCCCGGAACTTCCTGAAGGACAACCCCGACCTCGCCAACGAGATCGAGCGGAAGATCAAGGAGAAGCTGGGCATCGGCGTCAAGAAGGAGGAGCCGGCCGCTGAGCCCGGCGCCGACGCGGCCGCCCCGGCCGCGGCCCCGGCCGCGCCGGTGAAGGCGGCGCCCGCCACGGCGGCCAAGGCCGGGACGAAGGCGGCCAAGACCGCCGCGGCCAAGAGCTGACCGTGACGCGGCGGACCGACTGGCCGGACGGCCAAGGCCGTCCGGTCGGCCCGGACAGCGGCGGCCCCTCCTCGTCGAGGGCCGAGCAGGGGCCGCCGCGCAGCCCGGAGGAGCAGGCGCGGGCGATCTGTCTGCGCCTGCTCACCGGAACCCCGCGCACACGCAGACAGCTGGCGGAGGCGCTGCGCACCCGGGGCATCCCCGACGAGGTGGCGCAGGAGGTGCTGTCCCGGTTCGAGGACGTCGGGCTGATCGACGACGCGGCGTTCGCGGACGCCTGGGTGGAGTCCCGCCACCACAGCCGGGGCCTCGCCCGCCGGGCGCTCGCGCGCGAGCTGCGCACCAAGGGGGTGGACTCGGCTCTGATCGACGAGGCCGTGGGGCAGCTCGACGCCGAGCAGGAGGAGCGCACCGCCCGTGAGCTGGTCGAGCGCAAGCTGAGGGCCACCCGCGGCCTCGACCGGGAGAAGAGGCTGCGCCGCCTGGCCGGGATGCTCGCGCGCAAGGGCTATCCGGAGGGGGTGGCGCTGCGGGTGGTGCGGCGCGCGCTGGAAGAGGAGGGGGAGGACCCGGAGCTGCTGGAGCGGCATCTGCCCGACGCATAGGGCCCGGCGCACAGGGGTGGCCCGGCGCACAGGGGTGGTACGAGCGGCTGACCGGCCTGCTACTCGCCCCCGACCGGCCCTCGGCAGGCCCTCGGGCCGGTCGGGCTGTTCTCGTGACAGCTGTTCAGGAGTGAGGTCTCACCGGCAGGCCGGCCGCGCGCCAGGCCTGGAAGCCGCCCGCGAGGTCCGTGGCGCGGGACAGCCCGAGCTGCCGCAGCGAGACCGCCGCGAGGCTCGACGCGTACCCCTCGTTGCACACCACCACGACCCGCAGATCGTGGTCCGTGGCCTCGGGCAGCCGGTGGTCGCACAGCGGGTCGAGCCGCCACTCCAGTTCGTTCCGCTCGACGATCAGCGCGCCCGGGATGGTCCCGTCGCGCTCCCGCAGCGCGGCATACCGTATGTCCACCAGCAGCCCGCCCTCGGCCTGTGCCGCCGCGGCCTCCGCGGGGCCGAGGCGGTCGAGGCCGGCGCGGGCCTCGGCCAGCAGTTCGTCGATGCTTCGCTTCGCGCTCATCGGCTCACTCCCACTCGCCCGGCAGCTCGATCTGCTCCAGCCGCAGCACCTGTCCGGTGCGGCTGTAGCGGCGCATCAGCGGCAGCGGCGGGTAGTAGGCGTGCACCGACACGGCATGCCGCTCCGTGGAGGTGTTGAGCACCTCGTGTACGTGGTGCGGGCCGAAGGCCCGCCCCTGTCCGGCGGAAAGCAGCCGCTCACGGTCGACGTCGTCGGCCAGTTCAAGGGTCTTCCAGCCCTCGGTGGGCAGCCTCGCGGCGAGCGAGAGCTCGTGCAGTTCACCGGCCGCCGTGACGAACGCGCCGTGCGAGCCGCCGTGGTCGTGCCAGCCGGTGCCGGTGCCGGGAGGCCAGCCGATCAGCCACGCCTCGCTGCCGCCCGGCCCGTCGAGCCGCAGCCAGGTGCGGCCTTCCGGGTCGAGGGGGAGCGAGTCGACGAGCGCGGTGTCGGCGGCCGTACGGCGGGCGAATTCGAGGAGTTCGGCCGGGCCTGGCGCGGTGTCGGCGGCGGGCCGGGCGGGCGCCGAGGGCTGGGTGGGGGTGGAAGTGCGTACGTCGGGCACTGAGACCGTCCTGAGTGATCGCGAAAGGAGCGCGACCCGAGCCGCGCGAGGAAGAAGTCGATCAGCAGGAGGGGCGACAGACGCAGCCCGCGTAGCGGACGAGGTCCACATGGACCCTCCGCCAGAAGCGAGGTACCCGAGCGTCAGTCACAGGGCGTACTCAACCACGGGCCGAAAAGCAAGGTCAACTTCTGCTGTCCACCCCTTGGACGCACCTGCCGCGCACGCCCTCGCCCTTCTTGCCGCGCCCGCCGCCGCGCGGGCCGTGCGCGCCGTCCCTATCGGTGCGCCGTCGCCTCCGCCTCCACCGACGGCCCCTCAGCGCCGCCTCGCGCTGCCTTCCCACCCAGCGCCGCGTCCGCGCACGCGTACAGCTCGGCCGGACGCACCCCTGACAGCGCCGCGACCAGATGCCCGTCGGGCCGCACCAGCAGCACCGTGTGGGCCGGGGCCCCGGGGTACTCCTCGGCGACCAGCAGCTCGGCCCGTACCGGCAGCGCCGCGACCGCCGCCGCCAGCCGTGGCATCAGCCCCGCGCGCAGCCAGTGGCGGCGGTCCCACACCCCCGTCCCGGGGGCGACGAGGACGACCAGGAGCTCCCGCCCCAGCCGCGCCCGCAGCCGGGTGAGCGACCCGTCCGACGCGGTCACCGGCACATCGGTGGCGAGCGCGCCGATCTCGGTGTCGACCGTGACCGAGCCCTCGGGGGCCGCCGCGGGCATCAGGGGCGTGCGGCCGTAGACCGGGGGCTCGCCCAGCGGGCCGCGCCCCAGGTGACCGTCGGTGAGCAGCGCGTCGTGCGCGCGCACCGCGCCAGGCAGTACGGAACGCCGCACCGCGTGCCAGCCGCCGGACGCCCGCACAAGCGGCAGCGCCTGGTCCGTGGCGCGCAGCCGGGCGCTCACCGCGCCGCGCCGCTCGGCCTGATAGCTGTCGAGCAGCGCGTCCGTCGCCCCGTGGTGCCAGGCGAGGGCCAGCTTCCAGGAGAGGTTGCCGACGTCGCGCAGCCCCTCGTCGAGCCCCTGGGTGCCGAGCGCGCCGAGCAGATGGGCGGCGTCCCCGGCGAGGAAGGCGCGGCCGATGTGCCAGCGGCGCGCGAGCCGGTGGTGCACGGTGTGCACGCCGGTGTCCAGAAGCTCATAGGGGGGCGCGGGGTCGCCGCACCACCCCGTGAGGGTGTCGTGCACCCGCGCGAGGAGCGCGTCCGGCGTGACCAGGTCCCGGCCCGGCGGCAGCAGCCAGTCCAGCCGCCAGACGCCGCGCGGCAGCGGCCGGGCCGTCACCTCCGCGTCGGCGCCGCGCCACGGCGGCGAGCGGTGCAGCACGGCCTCGCCGGGCCAGGGGAGTTCGGTACGCAGCGCGGCGACCGCGTGCCGCTCCACCGCGGTGCGGCCCGGGAAGCGCACGCCCAGGAGCTTGCGGACGGTGGACCGCGGCCCGTCGCAGCCGATCAGATAACTCCCCCGCCACCAGGTGCTCTGGGCGCCCCGGGTGTGGATGCTGACGCCCCGGGCGTCCTGTTCCAGGGTGTCGAGGCGGGTGCCCGGGACGATCCGCACCAGGCCCTCGCCGGGGACGGTGGCCAGCGCGGCGCGCAGGGCGCGGGTGAGCTCGTGCTGGGGCAGGTGCAGCGGCGAGGACAACTGCGACTCCTCCGCCTCCGCTGCCTCCTCCGCCACGTCGCCCTCCGGGCCGGCACCGGGCCCGTCGTCGTAGCCGCCGGAGCCGCCGTCACGGACATAGCCGACGTCATAGCCGCGCCCGGCGGGGCCGTCCTGGCCGCCCGCCGCGCCCGGGGGGAACAGCCCGCCGGGCACCAGGGTCAGCCGCCTGACCACCTGCCGCCGCCGCATCGTGCGCCAGCCGGTCCACGGCACGGCCGCCTGCCCGGCCCGGCAGCCCAGCCGCTCCAGCAGGGCGGCGGTGTCGGGGCGCAGCACGGCCGTACGGGCGGGGCGGCGCTCCTCGTCGCCCGCGCTCTCGTCGAGCAGGATGACGGGCACCTCGACGCGCGCGAGCGCGAGGGTCAGGGCGAGGCCGACCGGGCCCGCCCCGGCGATGATCACCGGGTCCACGGCGCGGTTCCCGTGACCCTGCGGGACGTACGTGAGTTGAGGAAACTGGCAGTTGAAACCCGGTGCGCGATCACACAAAGTATGCAACCCACTGCGGGTCCCCGCGTCAAGCGACGGGGGCGGTGGCGCGTACGCCACCGCCCCCTCGGACCGGATACCGGATCGGGTATACGGTCAGTTCTTCGCCGCCGTGCCGGCCGGTCCGGCGACCTCGGACTGGTCGACGACGTCCAGAGCGTCTCCCGCCGCGACCGGCTGCTCGGCCGGGGCGACCGCGATGCCGCTCTTGGCGCGCCGGCCGCGCCGCTCGATCCAGGTGGCCAGGGCGGACAGCGCCAGACACAGGGCCACGTAGATCACACCGCCGACGATGATCACCGGGACGTAGGGGCTCTCGTCGTTGACGACGGTCACCTCGGCGATGTGCTGCATCTTGTACAGCAGTTCCTGGTACGTGATGACGTAGCCCAGCGAGGTGTCCTTCAAGGTGACCACCAGCTGGCTGATGATGGTCGGCAGCATCGCGCGGACACCCTGCGGAATCAGGATGGTCGTCATGACCTGGGTCTTGCGCATACCCAGGGCGTAGGCGGCCTCACGCTGTCCCTTGGGCACCGAGTTGATGCCCGCCCGCAACACCTCGGCCTGCACCGAGCCGTTGTAGACGGTCAGACCCACGACCAGGGCCCAGAACTCCGTCCCGTCGCCGGTGAACCCCAGGTCGTTCTTGTAGGTGAGGAAGAGCACCCACAGGGCGTAGATGGTGATCAGCAGCGGGACGGCCCGGAACAGCTCGATGAATCCGGTCGTGAACAGGCGGACCCACTTGTGATCCGAGAGCCGGCCGACGGCCAGCACCACGCCGAGCGCCAGCGACAGCACCGCGGCCACCGCGAACACCTGGAGGGTGGTCAGCAGGCCGTCGACGATGTCGTTGCGGACACCCGCGTAGTTGAAGATGTCCCACATCTCCGGTGCGAACTGACCCTTGTCGTTCAGCCGCACGATGATGAAGGCGATCAGGCCGATCACGGCGAGCGTGCCGATGACCGAGTACACGCGGTTGCGGATACGCGCCTTGGGACCGGGTGCGTCGTACAGGACGCTTGCGCTCATCGGGCCACCTCCATGCGGCGCTCCAGCAGTCGGAAGAGTCCGCTGATGGTGAAGGTGATGACCAGGTAGCTGAGCGCGATCCACAGGAAGATCCAGGCGATCGCGTACCCCTTGTCACTCAGCAGCTTCGAGACGCTGAACAGCTCGGTGTTGCTGAAGGCACCCGCGATGGCGGAGTTCTTGGTGAGCGCGATGAATATGCTGCTCAGCGGGGGGATCACGGTCCGGGTGGCCTGCGGCAGGACGATCATCCGCAGGGTCTGGAAGAAGGTCATCCCCAGGCTCCGGGCCGCCTCCGCCTGCCCGATCGGCACGGTGCCGATGCCGGAGCGCACGGCCTCGCAGACGAACGTCGAGGTGTAGCAGCCCAGCGCCCCCACGGCGAGCTTGTAGGGGCTCGTCCCGGGGAAGAGGATCTGGGGGATCACGAAGAACGTGATCAGGAACAGCAGGGTCAGCGGAGTGTTCCGCAGCAGGGTGACCCAGGCGGTGCCGAAGGCACGGAGCGGCGGAATGGGGGACACCCTGAAGCCGGCCATGATGATGCCGAGGATGAGGGCGAGCGCCGCGCTGGCCGCGGTCAGCGACAGGGTCCCGAGGAACCCGTCGCGGAACTCAGGAAAGTAATCGAAGAGTAGATTCATCTGTTCTCCGCGCTAGCGGTCAGGTCAGCACGAGGGATCGCACCGGCTTCAGGGCGTACGGGGAGAACCGGCTCAGTAGCGCGGCAGGGGCGTCTTCGGGGCGACGTAGGCGGACCCGGACTTGCCGAGTGTGCCCTCGTACGCCTTCTTGTAGTCGCCGTTCTTGATGTGCTTCTCGAGCGCGTCGGAGATCGCGTCGCGCAGCGCCTTGTCGTCCTTGTTCATGCCGATGCCGTAGGGCTCCTCGGTGAACGGCTTGCCGACGACCTTGAGCTTGCTCGGGCGCTGGGCCGCGTAGCCCTTGAGGATCGCGTCATCGGTGGTGACCGCGTCCACCTGGCCGTCCAGCAGCTGCTTGACACACAGCGAGTACTTGCCGAGCTCGGTGGTCTTGGCGCCGTACTTCGCCTTCTTGATCTCCTGGAGCGGAGTGGAGCCGACGATCGAACAGACCTTCTTGCCCTTGACGGAGTCCGGGCCGGTGATGCCCTTCTCGTCCTTGCGCACCAGCAGGTCCGCGCCGGCCACGTAGTACGGGCCCGCGAAGCCGACCTGCTTCTTGCGCTCGTCGTTGATGGTGTAGGTGCCGACGTAGTAGTCGACCTGGCCCTTGGAGATGGAGGTCTCGCGGACGTTGGAGTCGACCGTCTTGAACTCGATCTGGTCCTCGGAGAAGCCCAGGTCGGCGGCGACCATCTTGGCGATCTCGATGTCGAAGCCGGAGCGCTTGCCGTTGGTGTCCTCGAAGCCGAGGTAGGGCTGGTCGGCCTTGGCACCGATGATGAGCTTGCCGCGCTTCTGGGCCGCCTTGAGGGTCGGCGAGTCCAGCTTCACGTCCTTGGCGACGGTGTACTTGCCGCTGACGACCTCGCCGCCCTTGGGCTTGTCGCCGGCCGTGCCTTCCTTGCCACCACAGGCGGCGGTCGCCGCCAGAGCCAGAACCACCGAAGCCGCTGCGGCCGTCTTACGAATTCTCATCGTGCATCCCTCAAGTTTTGTTGTGCGTGCGTGCAGACGTGGGTGAGCCGTGCGGGGCTCAGTGGTGAAGCCAGGTGCGGGGAACCCGGGTGTGGCCTCAGTGGTGAAGGATCTTCGACAGGAAGTCCTTGGCCCGGTCGCTGCGGGGGTTGTTGAAGAACTCCTCGGGCTTGGCCTCTTCGACGATCCGGCCGTCGGCCATGAAGACCACCCGGTTCGCCGCGGAGCGCGCGAAGCCCATCTCGTGGGTGACCACGACCATCGTCATGCCGTCCCGGGCGAGCTGCTGCATGACGTCCAGCACCTCGTTGATCATCTCCGGGTCGAGCGCGGAGGTCGGCTCGTCGAACAGGATCGCCTTCGGGTCCATGGCCAGCGCTCGGGCTATGGCCACGCGCTGCTGCTGACCACCGGACATCTGCGCGGGGTACTTGTCCGCCTGCTTGCCCACGCCCACTCGGTCGAGCAGCGTGCGGGCCTTCTCCTCGGCGGTCTTCTTGTCAGTCTTGCGCACCTTCAGCTGGCCCAGCATCACGTTCTCGAGCACCGTCTTGTGCGCGAAAAGGTTGAATGACTGGAAGACCATGCCGACGTCGGCGCGCAGCCGGGCGAGCTCCTTGCCCTCTTGAGGCAGTGGCTTGCCGTCGATCGTAATGGTGCCGGAGTCGATCGTCTCCAGGCGGTTGATGGTGCGGCAGAGGGTCGACTTGCCGGACCCGGAAGGGCCGATCACAACGACCACTTCGCCCCGTGCGATGTTCAGGTTGATGTCCTGGAGCACATGCAGCGCGCCGAAGTGCTTGTTGACTCCTGACAGCGCAACCAACGCGTCCGCAACCGGAGTTGCGTCCTTGGTCACCGGTACTTCGCTCATTCGGCGTTTCGCTCCGTCCTCCTCGGTTGGGAGGACCTTAGGGGGCCGCCGAGACCAGCGTCATTACATCTGAGCGGAAATTGAGGATAACGATCCGGCGGCGGGGCGACACTCTGTGTGAGCGGGGCCCGAGGCTGCCGTACCGGCTACATAACGGAAACCTAAGTGTGACTAGATGCGTCTTGACGAGCACGTACCTACTGGGCGTGGATGCCCTGTGGCCATGTTGTCGAAACACATGCGCCACTCAGTGGAAAGGTGGTGGAGAGGTCGGTGAGACTGCTGCTCGTCGAGGACGACAACCATGTCGCCGCGGCTTTGTCCGCGGTGCTCGCGAGGCACGGTTTCGAAGTCACGCACGCCAGAAGCGGTGAGGAGGCGCTCAGAGCGCTGCTTCCCGACTCGGGGCCGCCGTTCGGTGTCGTGCTCCTCGACCTCGGGCTGCCGGACCAGGACGGCTTCCAGGTGTGCGGCCGTATCCGCAAGCGGACCACCACTCCCGTGATCATGGTGACCGCGCGGGCGGATGTAAGATCCCGCATCCATGGTCTCAACCTCGGTGCCGACGACTATGTGGTCAAACCCTACGACACCATGGAGCTGCTCGCCCGGATCCACGCTGTGAGTCGGCGCACGCTTCCGGCCGACACCGCCCCGAGCGCCGAGGAGAGCACCGACAGCCGCAACGCCCCCCTGCGGATCGGCCCCGTCACCCTCGACCTGGCCACCCGGCAGGTCGCGGTGGACGGTACGACCATCTCGCTCACCCGCAAGGAGTTCGACCTGCTCGCGCTGCTCGCCCAGCGCCCCGGCGTGGTGTTCCGCCGCGAGCAGATCATCAGCGAGGTGTGGCGCACCAGTTGGGAGGGGACCGGGCGCACCCTGGAGGTGCATATCGCCTCACTCCGCTCCAAACTCCGCATGCCCGCGCTGATAGAGACGGTCCGCGGCGTCGGATACCGCCTGGTGTCACCGGCGAACTGAGGAACCGCGAGACTTCTCCCCGTGCGCACCCGACTTCTCCCGCTCCTCATCGTCCTCATGGCCGGCGTGCTGCTGGCGCTCGGCTTCCCGCTGGCCGGCAGCGTGGCCGCCCGCGAACAGCAGCGCGTGGTCGTCGACCGGATCGACGACACCGCGCGGTTCGCCGCGCTCGCCCAGTTCGTCACGGCCGGGCCGACCGCCGCCACCACCGCGGAGGACGACGAACGGCTCAGCACCCTGAGGGCCGAACTCCGGCGCTACCACGACCTGTACGGCATCCGGGCCGGCGTCTACTACCGGAACGGCAGGCCCATGGCCCAGGCGCCGGGGGAATGGCGGCTGCCCGAGACCGGCGACGGCGCCGAGGCGTTCGACGAGGCCCTCCAGGGCCGCCGCAGCCACGACCCCGACCAGGTGTGGCCCTGGCAGCAGGAGGGCCGGCTCACCGTCGCCTCCCCCGTGGTGCGCGACGGCGACGTGGTGGCCGTCGTGGTCACCGATTCGCCCACCGGGCAGATGCGGTCGCGCATCCTGCACGGCTGGCTGCTGATCGGCGCGGGGGAGGCCGCCGCGATGCTCCTGGCGGTCGGGGCGGCCTTCCGGCTCACCGGCTGGGTGCTGCGCCCCGTACGCATCCTCGACACGGCCACCCACGACATCGCCACCGGGCGTCTGCAGTCCCGCGTCGCGGCCGCCTCCGGGCCGCCGGAGCTGCGCCGTCTGGCCCGCTCGTTCAACGAGATGGCCGACAACGTCGAAGAAGTCCTCGAACAGCAGCGGGCCTTCGTCGCCGACGCCTCCCACCAGCTGCGCAACCCGCTGTCCGCGCTGCTGCTGCGGATCGAACTGCTGGCCCTCGACCTGCCGGAGGGCCACGAGGAGATCGCCTCGGTGCGCACCGAGGGCAAGCGCCTGGCCCAGGTCCTGGACGACCTCCTCGACCTGGCCCTGGCCGAGCACTCCACCACCGACCTCAAGCTCACCGACATCGCCGAGCTCGCCACCGACCGGGTCGACGCCTGGCTGCCGGTCGCCGAGCGGGAGGGCGTGCGCCTGTCCTACCAGGGCCCGCAGGCCGTGGCCGGCTGGGCCGACCCGGTGGCGCTGTCCAGCGCGCTGGACGCGGTCGTGGACAACGCCGTGAAGTTCACGCCGGCGGGCGCGGAGGTGGTGGTCTCCGCCCAGCCCGACGGGGACACGGTCGCCATCGTCGTCGCCGACGGGGGCCCCGGCCTCACCGAGGACGAGCTCGCGCGCGTGGGCGACCGCTTCTGGCGCAGCAGTCGTCACCAGAACATCAACGGCTCCGGCCTGGGGCTGTCGATCTCGCGGGCGCTGCTCACCGCGGGCGGCGGCTCCATCGCGTACGCCCCCAACGAGCCGTGCGGGCTGCGCGTGACCATCACCGTGCCGCGCACCGGGCCGCAATAGCAGCAATAGCCGCAATAAGGGGCTGCCGGGTGCGGGTCGTGGACCTTATGGCTTGACCGAGCGGTAGTAGCGCTCCGCGCCCGTGTGGAGTTCCAGCGGGTCGGTGAAGATCGCGGTGCGCAGGTCCACCTTCTGCGCCGCGTGCACCTTGGAGCCGATGCGGTCCCGGTTCTTGATCACGGTCCGGGTGACGGCCTCCGCGAGCGCGGGGTCCACCCGGTCCGTGGTGACCAGGAGGTTGGGCACCGCGATCGTCTTGACGGCGTCGCGCTGGTGCATGTCCTCGTACGCGTCGGCGGGCACCGACGCCGCCCGGTAGTAGCGGGTCACGCCGCCCTGGCGGTGCAGCGGGCCGATGAGGTCGCCGAGCTGGACCAGCCGGATCGGATAGTCATGGGCCAGGGTGCGCACGGCGGTCGTCGGCAGCCCGCCGGACCAGAAGAACGCGTCCAGCTTCCTGGCCTTCAGCAGGCCCGGCATCCGGTCGATGCCCTCCCGTACGGCCTTGACGTCCTTGCCCATGTCGAGCCCGGCGGCCTTGAGCAGCGACTTGGCGATCAGCTGTACGCCCGAGTCGTCCTCGCCGACGCCGACCCGCAGCCCCTTGAGGTCCCGGGCGGACCGCACCCGGGAGCCCTTGGGCACCACCAGCTGCATGTAGTCGTCGTACAGCCGCGCACAGGCGCGCAGCCGATCGGCGCCCTTCCCGCCCTCCTCGCGGTAGGCGGCGACCGCGTCGGTGGCGGCGATGGCGAACGTGGCGCGGCCCTCGGCGAGCCGCCGGACGTTGTCCGGGGACCCCTTGCTGCGCTGCAGCGTCACATCCAGGTCGGGGAGGTCCCGGGAGAGGTCACGCCGCAGCATCTTGCCGTAGGTTTCGTACACGCCGGTGGGCACGCCGGTCGCGAAGGTGACCGGGCCCCGGGGCGACTCGTCGCCCCCGATCGGCAGCAGCCACCACAGGAGCAGTGCGAGCGCGACGGCTCCGGCGGCGGCGGACTGCAGCGCGCGGCGCCGGCCGAGGCGCGGAAGACGTACGGCCATGAGCAGGATCATGACAGTGTCCCCCGCCCTTTGGGGAGCCGGGGGCCGCCGGGGCCTCACGGGCGGCCTTCATCATTTCGCACGGGGGCCTGATCGCGGCCCCTTACCCTGGATGGGTGAGCAGCAGTGAGGTAGCCGGTTTGAAGACCTACGAGGTGCGCACCTACGGGTGCCAGATGAACGTCCACGACTCCGAGCGGCTTTCCGGCCTCTTGGAGGAGGCCGGCTACGTCCGCGCGCCCGAGGGCGCGGGCGAGGGCGACGAGGCCTTCGCCGACGTCGTCGTGTTCAACACCTGCGCGGTGCGGGAGAACGCCGACAACAGGCTGTACGGCAACCTCGGCCGGCTCGCGCCGATCAAGGCCAGGCGCCCCGGCATGCAGATCGCCGTCGGAGGGTGCCTGGCCCAGAAGGACCGCGACACCATCGTCAAGAAGGCCCCCTGGGTCGACGTGGTCTTCGGCACCCACAACATCGGCAGCCTGCCGGTGCTGCTCGAGCGCGCCCGGATCCAGGAAGAGGCCCAGGTCGAGATCGCCGAATCCCTGGAGGCCTTCCCCTCCACCCTGCCGACGCGGCGCGAGTCGGCGTACGCGGCGTGGGTCTCCATCTCCGTCGGCTGTAACAACACCTGCACCTTCTGTATCGTCCCGGCGCTGCGCGGCAAGGAGAAGGACCGCCGTCCCGGCGACATCCTCGCCGAGGTGGAGACGCTGGTCGCCGAGGGCGTCAGCGAGATCACCCTGCTGGGCCAGAACGTGAACGCGTACGGGTCCGACATCGGCGACCGCGAGGCGTTCAGCAAGCTGCTGCGGGCCTGCGGGAAGGTGGCCGGCCTGGAGCGCGTCCGCTTCACCTCGCCGCACCCCCGCGACTTCACGGACGACGTCATCGCCGCCATGGCCGAGACCGAGAACGTGATGCCCCAGCTGCACATGCCGCTCCAGTCCGGCTCCGACACCGTGCTGAAGGCGATGCGCCGCTCGTACCGGCAGGAGCGCTACCTCGGGATCATCGAGAAGGTGCGCGCCGCCATGCCTGACGCCGCGATCTCGACCGACATCATCGTCGGCTTCCCCGGCGAGACCGACGCCGACTTCGAGCAGACGCTGCACGTGGTGCGCGAGGCGCGGTTCGCGCAGGCGTTCACCTTCCAGTACTCCAAGCGGCCCGGCACGCCCGCCGCCGAGATGGACGGGCAGGTGCCGAAGGCCGTCGTGCAGGAGCGCTACGAGCGGCTGGTCGCCCTCCAGGAGGAGATCTCCTGGGAGGAGAACAAGAAGCAGGTCGGCCGGACCGTGGAGGTGCTGGTCGCCGAGGGCGAGGGCCGCAAGGACGGCGCCACCCAGCGGCTGTCCGGCCGCGCCCCCGACAACCGCCTCGTCCACTTCGCGCGGCCCGAGGAGAGCGTCCGTCCGGGTGATGTCGTCACCGTGGACATCACCTACGCCGCGCCGCACCACCTGCTCGCCGAGGGCCCGGCCAGGGGCGTGCGGCGCACCCGCTCGGGCGACGCGTGGGAGCGGCGCAACGCGGCCGAGGCGAAGAAGCCCGCGGGCGTGATGCTGGGCCTGCCGACCGTCGGCGCCCCGCCGCCGGTGGCCGCGTCCGCCGCGGGGTGCGGCTGCGACTGAGTGACCGCACCGGCTGAGCGACGGCACCAGCTGGGTGACCGCACGACGGACTCGTGACCGCACGACTGACTGTGTGACTGCACGACTGAGCAACCGGGTGACTGGACGCCCGGATCCGACGGGGAGATGGGCGTGACGGGGGACGGCGTGACCGGGGACGGCGTGACGACGTGGTGGGGGCTGCTCGTGGAGGACTACCTCCAGATCGTGGGCCCGGGCGCCAGGAACCACTCGGTCACCCCGCTGGCACACATCAGAGGGACCCGGGAGGAGGCCCTGCAGGCGCTGCGCGAGCGCGCGCTGCGCTACGAGCCGAGGCACCCCGTCAACCCGTACCGGAAGCTGGTGTACCGCGACGGCGATGTCTTCCTGATGGTGCTGGAGGCCGCGACGGGCAACTACTGCTACCGGTTCCGGGTGGCCGAGCTGCTGTGGGACTCGGCGCCCCGGCCCGAGCCCGCCGGATAGGCTGGCGATCATGCTGATCGCCGCCGCTGTCTGCCCCTGCCCACCGCTCCTGGTGCCCGACGTCGCCGCCGGCGCGGCCGGTGAGCTGGACGCGCTGCGCGCGGCGTGTCTGGACGCGGTCGGTGTGCTGGCCGCGGCGCGGCCCGAGCGGCTGATCGTCGTCGGGCCCGCGGAGCGCGACGGGCGGGGCCCGCACCCGCAGGGCACGCCCGGCTCCTTCCAGGGCTTCGGGGTGGACCTGGACGTACGGCTCGGGGGCTGGGGCCAGGCCGCGGCCGAGGCCTCCGAGCGGGCGCTGCCGCCTTCGCTGGCCGTGGCCGCGTGGCTGCTGGAGCGCGCGAGGTGGCAGGCGGCGCCGGTCGAAGGGCTGGGTGTGGGGGAACCTCTGGCGTCCGAGCGGTGTAGAGAAGTTGGAAGGGAGCTGGCGGCGCAGGCCGAGCGGGTCGCGCTGCTGGTGATGGGCGACGGCAGCGCGTGCCGGTCGCTGAAGGCTCCGGGCTATCTCGACGAGCGCGCGGCCGGCTTCGACGCGGACGTGGCGCGGGCGCTGGGCGCGGCGGACGTCGGCGCGCTCGCCGCGCTGGACGAGGAGCTGGCGGCGGAGCTGAAGGCGGCGGGCCGGGCACCGTTGCAGGTGCTTGCGGGCGCGGGCGAGGGGGCCGTGCTGAAGGGGGAGTTGCGGTATGAGGGAGCGCCGTACGGCGTGGGGTATTTCGTCGCGATGTGGTCGTAGCGGCCCGCGATGCGGTCGCAGCGTCTCGCGATGCGGTCGTGGGGCGTCGAGACGCGGTCCTGGCGCCTTTCGACGCGCTCGTGGCGGCCGTGAGGGCGGGCGCGTCTCCGCGGCGGCTGGGCAAGGCGGCGGGCGGCGGGCCGGGAGTGGACATGGGTGCGGCCGCGGAGCGGCTGCTCCGCGGCCGTTCACCGGTGGGGCTCAGGTGCTGGGCCGGCCGTGGCCTTTGGCCTTGCCCTCCTGTGGATGGGAGAAGCGGCCGAGGGCGTTCTTGGCCTTGTCCGCACCGTTCTCGAGCTTGTTGCGGTACTTGCCCTTGGTCTTGCTGTCGACCGTCTTGACGGCCTTGTCCAGGCCTCGCTCGATCTTCTCTTCGTGCTGCCGTGTGAAGTCGACGGCCTTGTCCTTCATGACTCCGGCCTTGGCCTTGAGGTTGTCCAGCACGCTCATGGGCCACCTTCCCTCGGTCAATGACTATCTGCGGGCGCTCTCGCCGGTTTCGCTGTCCGCGCCGCCGGAGGGCTTCCGCACGGTCTTCTGCGCGGCATCCGGCGCCGTCTCCTGTTCAGGATGGTGCACGGCCTCCCGCGCGGCATCGGCCTCCTGCTTGGACTGCTGCTTCGGAATACCGATGCCGTCGCCCGGCGAGGCCTCCGCCTCGCCGTCTTTCGGCGCAGTCTCGTCAGCCCGGCCGGCCGTCGCTCCGGCTGCCGGGGTGTCGCTCTGGGCCTGCTCGGTTGACGCCTCGGGCGGTCGGCTCGCCTCCTTGGAGGCTCGGCGAAACCAATCAAAAACACCCATATGCTTCTCCATACCCTACTCGTGCGGGCGATATCGCGTGCCGCTCAGGCAACGACCCCGGAAGTGCTCCGTCACGTCGCTCGTTCGAGTAGGCCGCCTGGGGTTTGCGAGACTGGTGCGGTGAATACCGCAGGCCCTCCACCCCGCGTCATCGCCGTCGTCGGCCCCACCGCGGCCGGAAAGTCCGATCTCGGCGTCGCCCTCGCCCGCCACCTCGGCGGCGAGGTGATCAACGCCGACTCCATGCAGCTCTACCGGGGCATGGACATCGGCACCGCCAAGCTGACCGAGGAGGAGCGGCAAGGGGTGCCGCACCGGCTGCTGGACATCTGGGATGTCGCCGAGACGGCCAGTGTCGCCGAGTACCAGCGGCTCGCCCGTGCCGAGATCGACCGGCTGCTCGCAGAGGGCCGCACCCCCGTCCTGGTCGGCGGCTCGGGGCTGTACATCCGGGGGGCGATCGACGCCCTCGAGTTCCCCGGCACGGACCCGGCCGTCCGGGCCCGGCTGGAGGCCGAGCTGGCGGAGCTCGGCTCGGGGGTGCTGCACGCCCGGCTCGCCGCCGCCGACCCGGAGGCCGCCCGCGCGATCCTGCCCAGCAACGGCCGGCGGGTGGTCCGGGCGCTGGAGGTCATCGAGATCACCGGCCGCCCCTTCACCGCCAATCTGCCGGGCCATGAGGCCGTCTACGACACCCTGCAGATCGGCGTCGACGTCGAGCGGCCCGAGCTGGACGAGCGGATCGCCCTGCGCGTGGACCGCATGTGGGAGGCAGGGCTCGTGGACGAGGTACGGCGGCTGGAGGGCGTCGGGCTGCGCGCCGGGCGCACCGCCTCCCGCGCGCTCGGCTATCAGCAGGTGCTCTCCGCACTGGCCGGGGAGTACGGGGAGGACCAGGCGCGCGCCGAGACCGTGCGCGCCACCAAACGGTTCGCGCGCCGCCAGGACTCCTGGTTCCGCCGCGACCCGCGCGTCCACTGGCTCAGCGGCGCGGCCGCCCGCCGCGGAGCGCTTCTGCCGGACGCGCTGGCGTTGGTCGACCGAGCGGTCACAGCCTGATCACGTGATGGCATCGGGACGCTCCGTGTGCCATACCGGCCCCCACGGGCATGCCATCATCGAGCTCCGATCGTGCTGTTGTTCAGGAGTTGGGAGGGCGGGTGGCGATGGAGGCCGGCCCTCGCGACGTATCGCGGCAGTCGCCCCACGGCGATCCGGGACCGATCACCTCCGACGGTCCGGACCTCACGTCCGAGGGTCCGGACCTCACGTCCGAGGGTCCGGACCTCACGTCCGAGGGTCCGGACCTCACGTCCGACGGTCCGGATCTCACCTCCGACGGTCCGGACGACGACCCGGTCTCCGGCGAACCCGGCGCCCCGGCCCTCGATGACGGCACCGAGGGCCTGCCCGCCGCGGGCGAGTCCTTCAGCGAGTTGCGCCCGCCCCGTCGGCTGCGGATCTGGCAGATCGCGCCGATCGTGGGCCTCGCCATCCTGGGCTCCCTGATGTTCGCCTTCCCGCTCGCCTTCGAATTCGGCGACGGCGGGGCGGTGGTCGCCATGCTCGGTCTGCTGCTCAGCTGCTGCGCCGCCGGATGGGGTCTGATGGCCGCCCGCCGCGTGGGCTACACCTGGCCCGGACTGCCGCCCAGGGGCTCCGGACGCCGCCCCGACTGGCGGTTCGTCGTGCTGTACGTGGTGGTCGTGGCGCTGCTGGCCGCCCTCACCTTCTGGCGCGTGGCCCGCCTCCGCTGAGCCCCGTCGGCAGCGGAGCCCTGCCGCCGGCCGAGGCCTGTCGGCAGGGGGAGCCTGGTCGGGCGGTTGTCCTGGGCGGCCCGTAGGATCGAGGGATGAGCGACGCGCCCCGCCTGGCCTTCCTCAAGGGCCACGGCACCGAGAACGACTTCGTCATCGTCCCCGACCCCGACGGACGGCTCGAGCTGTCCCCGGCCGCCGTCGTCCGTATCTGCGACCGTCGGGCCGGTGTCGGCGGCGACGGGCTGATCCGCGTCGTACGGTCCTCGGTGCACCCCGAGGCGCGGGGCATGGCCGACGAGGCCGAGTGGTTCATGGACTACCGCAACAGTGACGGCAGCGTGGCCGAGATGTGCGGCAACGGCGTCCGCGTCTTCGCCCGCTATCTGGAGCGGGCCGGGCTCGTCGAGGCAGGCGATCTCGCGGTCGCCACCCGGGCCGGCGTGCGCCGGATCCACATCGCCAAGGACGACCTCGGCGGCGCGGACGCCCCCGGCGGGGCGATCACCGTCGGGATGGGCAAGGCCGCGCTGCCCGAGCCCGGCCCCGACGGCCCGGTCACAGTCACCGTCGGCGAGCACAGCTGGCCCGCCCGCCATGTCGACATGGGCAATCCGCACGCGGTCGCGTTCGTCGACGACCTCGGCCAGGCGGGGCGCCTGCTCGATGCTCCCGCCGTCGCCCCGGGTTCGGCGTATCCGCACGGCACCAACGTCGAGTTCGTGGTCGACCGCGGCCCGCGCCATGTGGCGATGCGGGTGCACGAGCGTGGTTCGGGCGAGACCCGCTCCTGCGGCACCGGTGCCTGCGCGGTGATGGTGGCCACCGCCCGGCGGGACGGCGCCGATCCCGCTGCCGACGGTCACCCCGTCACCTACACCGTCGACGTCCCCGGCGGACGCCTGGTGATCAGCGAGTTCCCGGACGGGACGGTGGAGATGACCGGCCCGGCCGTGATCGTCGCCGAGGGTGAGCTCGACCCCGCCTGGCTGGACACGGTCCTCGCCTGACAGTTCACCCCAATGGGTGATCCATTTCACTCTGGGCGAGAGCCGGTCGGCCGTGCGTGATGGGCTCGGTAGCATCAAGCACCGGCCCGGGGGAGTGCCCACGCCGGTTGACGCTCGACGCCGCCGGAGGTGCCCATGAGCGCAGAGGCCACCGACCATGCCGTTCTCGGCCGCAGGCGCGGCCTCCCGCGCATCGACCTGCGCAATCTCCGCAGGTTCAGCAGGGCCGCCCTGTTGGGCTCGCCTGCCCGCGGGCGCCTGCCGGACGCGATCGAGCATGTGGCCAAGGTGCACCGGGCCCACCACCCCGGAGCCGATCTCGACGTGTTGCGCAAGGCGTATGTGCTCGCCGAGTCCTCGCACCGCGGTCAGATGCGCAAGAGCGGCGAGCCGTACATCACCCATCCGCTCGCCGTCACCCTGATCCTCGCCGAACTGGGCGCCGAGACCACGACCTTGACGGCGTCGCTCCTCCACGACACGGTCGAGGACACGGACGTGACGCTGGATCAGGTGGGCGAGCAGTTCGGCGAGGAGGTCCGCTATCTCGTCGACGGCGTCACCAAGTTGGAGAAGGTCGACTACGGAGCGGCGGCCGAGCCCGAGACCTTCCGCAAGATGCTCGTCGCCACGGGCAACGACGTGCGCGTGATGTCCATCAAGCTCGCCGACCGCCTGCACAACATGCGCACCCTGGGCGTGATGCGCCCCGAGAAACAGGCCCGCATCGCGAAGGTCACCCGCGATGTGCTGATTCCGCTCGCCGAGCGGCTGGGCGTCCAGGCCCTCAAGACCGAGCTGGAGGACCTGGTCTTCGCCATCCTCCACCCCGCGGAGTACGCCCGCACCCGCGAGCTCCTGCTGGAGCACACGCGCCGCCCGGACCCGCTCGCCCGCGCCGCCGAGGACGTACGCGCCGTGCTGCACGAGGCGGGCATCGCCGCCGAAGTCCTCGTCCGGCCCCGGCACTTCGTGTCCGTCCACCGGGTCGGCCTCAAGCGCGGCGAGCTGACCGGCTCCGACCTCGGCCGACTGCTCGTCCTCGTCACGGAGGACGCCGACTGTTACGCGGTCCTCGGCGAGCTGCACACCTGTTTCACCCCGGTCATCTCGGAGTTCAAGGACTTCATCGCGGTCCCCAAGTTCAACCTGTACCAGTCGCTGCACACGGCCGTGGCCGGGCGCGACGGCGAGGTCGCCGAAGTCCTCATCCGCACCCACCAGATGCACCGGGTCGCCGAGGCCGGAGTGATCGCCCTCGGCAATCCGTACGCGACCAACGCTCCGAACGCGCCGGTGGAGGCCGCGGACGCCCCCGACGGCGAGCGCGCCGACCCGACCCGTCCCGGCTGGCTGTCGCGGCTGTTGGCCTGGCAGAGCGCCGCCCCCGACCCCGACACCTTCTGGTCCTCGCTGCGCGCCGAGCTCGCCCAGGACCGGGAGATCACCGTCTTCCGGGCCGACGGCGGCACCCTGGGCCTGCCCGCGGGCGCGAGCTGCGTGGACGCCGCGTACGCCCAGTACGGCGAGGCCGCCCATGACTGCATCGGGGCCAGGGTCAACGGCCGTATCGCGACGCTGAGCACCGTGCTGCGCGACGGCGACACGCTCCAGCTGCTCATGGCGCGCGACACCCGGGACGCCGCGTCCTCAGGGCCCTCGCCCGAGTGGCTGGACCACGCCCGTACGCCCGCCGCGCGCATCGCCATCAGCCGCTGGCTGGCCGCCAATCCGGAGCGCCGGCAGCCCCAGTCGGCCACCGCCCCGGACCCCGCCCCGGCCGGGACCGCCGTGGCCACCGGGACCGCTGGAGCCGCTGCGCCCGGTGAGGCCGGGGCCCGGGCGGCGGTCGCTCCGGGCGTAGCCGCCGATCTGCCCGGCGCGGCCGTGCGGCTGGCGGGCTGCTGCACCCCCGTGCCTCCGGACGCCGTCATCGGCTTCGCGGTGCGCGGCGGGGCCGTCACCGTCCACCGCGAGCAGTGCCCCGCGGTGTCCCGGATGACGGCGGCCGGGCGCGGCACGGTGGGGGTGCGCTGGCTGGACGGGGAGGGCGGCGACGGGGGCGACTACCGTGTGACCCTCCTGGCCGAGGCGTTCAGCAGACCGCACCTGCTGGCCGATCTCACCGAGGCCATCGCCGCCGAAGGGGTGGCCGTCGTCTCGGCCGCCGTCGAGCCGCCCCGCGAGCAGCGCGTCCGCCATACGTACACACTCCAGCTGCCCGACCCCGGCCGGTTGCCGACGCTGATGCGCGCCATGCGCGATGTGCCCGGCGTCTACGACGTGACGCGGGCGGGCCGCAGCATGGCGGCGGCGCGGTCCTGAACCCGGTCGGCGCCTTTCCCGGCCCCTTCGGTCCCTTTGGCGCCGACCCCCGTTCGGGTGGGCTTGGGCCGTGCCGTCGGACGCTTTTGTCCAGGCGTTGATAGCCGTAGGGCATGCTGTCTTCCCCGAGGGGCCGCCCCTCGTCAGCCCGGCGCGCGGGGCGTCGCAGGACCGCCGTCGCGGCCGCCGCGATCACCGCCGCCCTCGTCGTGGTCTGTCCGTCCTCCGCCGCGGGGCGGGTGCCCTCGGCGGAGCCGCCGCCCCCAGTCCCCCGGGGCATCGGCGACCGGCTCTTCCCGTATCTCGGCAACCCCGGCTACGACGTCGCGGCCTATGACATCGCCTTCCGCTACCACAGCAACGACCGGCCGCTGGACGCCGTCACCACCCTCGACGCCCGCGCCACCGCCCCGCTGCGCACCTTCAACCTCGACTTCACGCACGGCTCCGTGCGCTCCGTACGGGTCGACGGCAGGCCCGCCCGGTTCGCCGGCTCGGGGGAGGACCTCGTCATCACTCCGGCCCGGCCCGTCCGGAGCGGCGCCGCCTTCCGGGTCACCATCACCCACACCAGCGACCCGAGCGGCGGCGGGGGCGGCTGGATCCGCACCCAGGACGGGCTCGCGATGGCCAACCAGGCCGACGCCGCCCACCGCGTCTTCCCCTGCAACGACCACCCCTCCGACAAGGCGCGCTTCACCTTCAGCGTCACCGCCCCCGAGCCCCTCACGGTCGTCGCGAACGGGAAGTCGCTGGGGCGCAGCCGCGAGGGGGACAGCCTCACCTGGCGCTACCGCCTCACCCACCCCATGGCCACCGAGCTGGCGCAGATCTCCATCGGCCGTTCGGCCGTCCTGCACCACACCGGCCCCGGTGGGCTGCCGATGCGCGATGTCGTGCCCGCGGCGGACCGCTCGCGCCTGGCCAAGTGGTCGGCGCGCACACCGGGACAGCTGGAGTGGATGGAGAAGAAGGTCGGCCCGTACCCCTTCGAGACGTACGGCGTGCTGATCGCCAAGGCCACGACCGGCTTCGAGCTGGAGACCCAGACGCTGTCCCTCTTCGAGAGCGGACTGTTCACCACCTCGGGGCTGCCGTCGTGGTACATCGAGTCGATCATGGTGCATGAGCTGGCGCACCAGTGGTTCGGCGACAGTGTCAGCCCGCGCCGCTGGTCCGACCTGTGGCTCAACGAGGGCCATGCCACCTGGTACGAGGCGCTGTACGGGGACGAGCGCGGGAAGATGCCGCTCGAGAAGCGGATGCGCCTCGCCTACGGGCAGTCCGACGCCTGGCGCGCCTCCGGGGGCCCGCCCGCCGCACCCCTGCCCTCCGACCCGGACCACCAGATCGGCATCTTCCGCCCGGTCGTCTACGACGGCAGCGCCCTGGTCCTGTACGCGCTGCGGCAGCGGATCGGGCGGGCGGCGTTCGAGCGGCTGGAGCGGCGGTGGGCGCACGAGTACCGCGACGGCGTGGCCTCGACCGCGGACTTCATCCGGCTGGCGTCGCAGGTGGCGGGCCGCGATCTCAACGGATTCCTGCGGCCCTGGCTGTACGGGAGGACGACGCCGAAGATGCCGGGGCACCCCGACTGGAAGCCCGACGCCAGGTCCTCGGGGAGGGCCATGGCCAAGGCTGACGGAAAGGCGGAGCGCCGGGCGCGGAAGTCCGCCGGGAAACCCGGGTGACGGCCCGGCCGCCGCGTGCGACCATCGACAGGTCGGCGCCGCGGCCGGCGGCCGGGAATCCTCCGGGTCCGCCACGCGTTGTCGACGGTGACAGTACTCAACGACGTAAGGATCGATTTGACCCACTCCTCTTCCCTTCCGCAGGACCGGCAGCGCTTCACCTTCGCCGAGAGCCTTCGGGCCGACGCCCTGATGGAAGAGGACGTCGCCTGGAGTCACGAGGTCGACCAGGAGCGTGACGGCGATCAGTACGACCGCTCCGAGCGGGCCGCGCTGCGGCGTGTCGTGGGCCTGTCCACCGAGCTGGAGGACGTCACCGAGGTCGAGTACCGGCAGCTGCGCCTGGAGCGCGTGGTGCTGGTCGGCGTCTGGACCTCCGGCACCGTGCAGGACGCGGAGAACTCCCTGGCGGAGCTGGCCGCGCTCGCGGAGACGGCGGGCGCCCTCGTGCTCGACGGGGTCATCCAGCGGCGCGACAAGCCCGATCCGGCCACGTACATCGGCTCCGGCAAGGCCCAGGAGCTGCGCGACTTGGTGATCGAGTCCGGTGCCGACACCGTCGTGTGCGACGGTGAGCTGAGCCCCGGCCAGCTGATCCACCTGGAGGACGTCGTCAAGGTCAAGGTGGTGGACCGCACCGCCCTGATCCTCGACATCTTCGCCCAGCACGCCAAGTCCCGCGAGGGCAAGGCGCAGGTCTCCCTGGCCCAGATGCAGTACATGCTGCCGAGGCTGCGCGGCTGGGGCCAGTCGCTGTCCCGGCAGATGGGTGGCGGTGGCTCCGGAGCGGCGGGCGGCGGTATGGCCACCCGTGGTCCCGGTGAGACCAAGATCGAGACCGACCGGCGCCGCATCCGCGAGAAGATGGCGAAGATGCGCCGGGAGATCGCGGAGATGAAGACCGGCCGCGACATCAAGCGGCAGGAGCGCAAGCGCCACAAGGTGCCCTCGGTCGCCATCGCCGGATACACGAACGCGGGGAAGTCCTCGCTGCTCAACCGGCTGACCGGCGCTGGCGTGCTGGTGGAGAACGCGCTGTTCGCCACCCTTGACCCGACCGTGCGCCGGGCCGAGACGCCCAGCGGGCGGCTGTACACCCTCGCGGACACGGTCGGCTTTGTGCGGCATCTGCCGCACCATCTGGTCGAGGCGTTCCGCTCCACCATGGAGGAGGTCGGCGATGCCGATCTGATCGTCCATGTCGTGGACGGCTCGCATCCGGTGCCGGAGGAGCAGCTGGCCGCCGTGCGCGAGGTGATCCGTGATGTGGGTGCGGTCGATGTGCCCGAGATCGTGGTGATCAACAAGGCGGATTTGGCGGACCCGCTGGTGCTGCAGCGGTTGCTGCGCCTCGAGAAGAGCGCCATCGCGGTGTCGGCCCGTACGGGGCAGGGCATCGACGAGCTGCTGGGGCTGATCGACAGCGAGCTGCCGCGGCCTCAGGTCGAGATCGAGGCGCTGGTGCCCTACACCCAGGGCAAGCTGGTCGCGCGCACCCATGCCGAGGGCGAGGTGATCTCCGAGGAGCACACCCCGGAGGGCACGCTGCTCAAGGCTCGGGTGCACGAGGAGCTGGCCGCCGAGCTGCGGCGGTATGTGCCCGCCACCTCCGCACAGGGCTAGCCCACACCCCTTCCACGGCGAAGGCCCGCCCCCGGGTTTCCGGGGGCGGGCCTTCGCCGTCTGGTCTCTATCTGTATCCGTATCCGTATCTGTACGAACGTGGCGGCTCTGTATGAAACGTGGCGGCCGGCCGGTGCCGACCGCCACGTCCTTCCGGCTCTGCCGGCCGGTACTACTGGTTGGCGAACTTCTTGCTGACCGCGTTGTAGACGGCCTTCGCCTCAGGGCCGAGGTGCGGACCCGCCAGCCATGTGGCGTTGGACGGGCCGATCGAGGTGTTCGACACCAGCGCCGGCTTGCCGTCCGAGCCGGCTGCGACCCAGCCACCGCCGGAGGAACCAGCGGTCATCGTGCACCCGATGCGGTACATCGTCGGCTGCTTGGCGTCGAGCGAGAGCCTGCCCGGCTTGTCCGCGCACTGGTTCATCTTCTGGCCGTCGAACGGCGGGGCGGCCGGGTATCCCGTGGCCGTGATCTCGCTGATGGACTTCACCGCCGGGGCGTTGAAGTCGACCGGCAGCGCGCCGCCGACCGTCTCCTCGAGCGACTTGCCGCCGCTGGTCTCCGGCTTCACATGCAGCACCGCGAAGTCGTACGGGGCGCCCTTGCCGCCGATGGCCGCGCCGTTGTCGATCCACTGCGAGGAGGTCTGCGCCCAGTCGGCCCACCAGACGCCCTTCGGCGCCAGCTGCTCCTTGGTGGCGTTCTCCAGCTCCTCGACCGACTTGCCGGCGTCGTTGTACGAGGGGACGAACATCAGGTTCTTGTACCAGCCGCCGCCCTTGCCCGCGTGGACGCAGTGGCCCGCCGTCCACACCAGGTTGGACTTGCCCGGGTGCGCCGGGTCCTGCACGACGGTGGCGGAGCAGACCATCGAGCCCTCGGGGCCGTCGAAGAAGACCTTGCCCGCCTCGGGGACGTTGGCGCTGTAGGGGCTCGCGACCTCCTTGGCCTTGACCGGCTGGGGGTCGGGGTCGGTGACGCCCTGGTCGCCCGAGATGTCGTTGTCGTCGACCGGGGTGTCGGGCTCCTGGGCCTCCTTCATCCGGTCCGGCTTCCACAGGTCCTTGATGATCGGGTTGATGAAGTCGCCGGCCTCACGCAGCCAGTCGTCCTTGTCCCACTTGTTCCAGGCGCCGTTCTTCCACTTGTCCAGGTCGACCCCGAGCTCCTTCAACTTGTCGTTGAGGTTGTCGGGAAGGGTGATGTCCCCCGCGCTCTGCGACGACGAGGCAGACGGCTCGGACCCCGCGTTGTCGTCCGAGGGGCCGCACGCCGTGGCGGTCAGCGCCAGCACCGAGGCGATCGCCGCGGCGGCCAGCACGGAGGAGTTGCTGCGGGCGCGCAGCGCCCTCCACCTGGACCCTGGGCGCGAGGCTGGCTGGCGATTGGATGGCATGGGCGGAACTCCCCCTGATGTTCTGGGC
This sequence comes from Streptomyces sp. NPDC007917, assembly GCF_042959105.1. NCBI lineage: Bacteria > Bacillati > Actinomycetota > Actinomycetes > Kitasatosporales > Streptomycetaceae > Streptomyces > Streptomyces sp. NPDC007917. Next base: position 707,597 of record NZ_JBIBKK010000001.1, on the reverse strand, counting down.
TGCTCTGAGTGCTGCTGTGAAATTGTCATGCACCGCCCCGATGAGGGGACGGCCCCCACTATGCCGGTGCCGCCTACGACGGCCGCAGCCGGGTCCTTGGTTCCCGGCCGCACGGATCTTCCGCTTGCCCGTGATCCCGCGCCCCGCGCGTCGTTGGTACGTGCGGGGGACAGCCGAAAGGCGTTCAGCAGCAGGAGGACCGACAGCCGTGCCCGCACCCGATATGCCGCACTCCCCCGGGGAACACCACCCACACCCCCTCCCGCCGGCACCGCAGACCGCTGCCGTGACGACCCGGACCGACCCCCAGGAGCGCGAGAGGATCCATGGCGAGGGAGCCGCCGAGGCGGCGGCCGTCCCGCGGCAGGGCCGCCGCGCGGACGGCGCCCACGACGGAACACGTGACACCGCCCTGGACGATGACCTGGACCACCCCGACCCCTGGGTCGCGGCGGACGCCTGCGCCATCGAGAACCTGCTGCGCTGCTGGGTACGAGAGTGCGGTGCGGCACCCCCCGCCGCCGGCACCCTGCGCATCCCGCTCCCCGCGGCGGGCACCGCCTTGTTGGTGCCCGTGCGCCACTGGTCGGCCACCGGATGGCACCGCTTCGGCCAGCCCGCATTCGACGGCGGCGCCCCGGACGCGCCCGCCCTCGACGCGGTCACCGTCGCGGCCCTCCTCGGCCGGGAGGCGGCCTATGGCCCCGAACGGCCCAGCTCCCCGGCACGGGTCACCGAACTCGTCGGCCGCGTCGCGGACTCCGTGCGGCACACCGCCCAATTCCTGTCCTCCCGCCGGGCCACGCCCGCCGACCCCGCTGCACACACCCCCTTTCTGACCGCCGAACAGTCCCTTCTTCTGGGACACCCCCTCCATCCCACTCCCAAGAGCCGCGAGGGGATCTCCGACGCCGAATCGCCCGTCTTCTCACCGGAGTCGCGCGGCTCCTTCCCCCTGCACTGGATCGCCGTCGACCGGTCCGTTCTGGCCCGCGACTCGGCCTGGACCGAACGCGGCCGGACCGTGCCCGCCGAACGGCTCGCCCTCTCGCTCGCGGGCCCGGACCTCGAACGGCCGCCCGGCACCGTCCCCTTGCCACTGCACCCCTGGCAGGCCCGGGAGATCCGGTACCGCCCGGAGGTCACCGCGCTGTTCGACGCGGGGCTGCTGCATGACCTGGGACCGGCCGGAGAGCCCTGGCACCCCACCTCCTCCCTCCGCACCGTCTACCGGACCGGCGCACCCACGATGCTCAAGCTGTCGCTCGCCCTGCGGATCACCAACTCCCGCCGGGAGAACCTCCGCAAGGAGCTGTGGCGCGGCGTCGAGGTGCACCGGCTCCTGCGCAGCGGCCTTTCCGGGCAGTGGCGGGCGGCCTGCCCGGGGCGCCCCGGCTTCGACATCGTCCGCGACCCCGCCTGGCTCGCGGTCGACAGCACCGACGGCACCCCGCTCAGCGGACTCGACGTCGTCATCCGGCACAACCCGTTCGGGCCGGGCGACGAGGCCGTATGCCTGACGGGCCTCACCGCCCTCCGCCCCTGGCCGGACCGCAGGACGATGTGCTCACGGCTCGCCCGGATCGTCGCCCGGCTCGCCACCCGCACCGGCCACCGGCCGGCGACGATCAGCACCGAGTGGTTCCTGCGCTATCTGCACACCGTCGTACGGCCCGTGCTCTGGCTGGACGGCGAGGCCGGCATCGCCCTGGAAGCACACCAGCAGAACACCTTGGTACTCCTCGACCCCGACGGCTGGCCGGCCGGCGGCCGCTACCGCGACAACCAGGGGTACTACTTCCGTGAGTCCCGGCGCACCGAACTCCAGCGGCGGCTCCCCGAAGTCGGCACCCACAGCGACACCTTCGTCTCCGACGAGGTCGCCGACGAACGGCTCGCCTACTACCTCGGTGTCAACAACGTCCTCGGTCTGATCGGAGCGTTCGGCTCCCAACGGCTCGCTGACGAGCGCCTTCTGCTGGCCGCGTTCCGCCGCTTCCTCGCCGAGGCCGCGTCCGGCCCCGCGAAGACCCGCTCCACACTCCCCGCCAGGCTCCTGGAGACGCCCACCCTGCGCTGCAAGGCCAACCTGCTCACCCGGCTGCGCGGCCTGGACGAACTCGTGGGACCGGTGGACACCCAGTCCGTCTATGTCACCATCGCCAACCCCCTTTTCCGCTCGGTGACATCCATGGCGTGACTCCCCGGCATGACATCCATGGCGTGAGGCCGCGTCGACTACCAGGCGCCCCACAACGCCCCGGTAACCACGAGAGGAGAGCGCCGCCATGCCGCCCACCGACTCCGGCACCAGCTCCAGCACCGAGGACACCCTCGACATGCGGCCCTCTGAGGAGCACGCCGCACGTCTTGTCGAGGAGCACCTTGCCGGGCCGACTGCCCCCGACCGGCCGGACCTGCTCGACCAGGTCGCCCGGTGGGGGCCCGTCGGCACGGCGGTGGGCGCCTTCCAGCTCGTCCCGGTCCACCTCGAGCGCGATGTCGAGCTCATCGCGCGATGGATGAACGACCCGGCCGTCTCCGCTTTCTGGGAACTGTCCGGCCCGCCGGAGACCACCGCGCGGCACCTGCGCCCCCAGCTCGACGGCGACGGCCGCAGTGTGCCCTGCCTGGGGGTCCTGGACGGGGTGCCGATGAGCTACTGGGAGGTGTACCGCGCCGACCTCGCCCCCCTCGCCAGGTACTACCCGGCCCGGCCGCAGGACACGGGTCTCCACCTGCTCATCGGCCGCGTACGCGATCGAGGCCGGGGCATCGGCACGGCTCTGCTGCGCGCCGTCGCCGATCTCGTGCTCGACCGGCGACCCTCCTGCGGACGCGTGGTCGCGGAACCCGATCTGCGGAACACCCCATGCGTCGCCGCCTTCCTCGGCGCCGGCTTCCGGCTGTCCGCCGAAGTGGAACTGCCGGACAAGCACGCGGCCCTCATGCTGCGGGATCGCACCCTGCGCCACCTCCTGTGATCCAACGGCGCCAGTTCGCGCCTCTGACTTCAATACACCGCCCGCCCCGTTCAGGTTCCGCGCCAGGAGTCCCGCCCGTGATGTCAGTGCCGCCGCGTAGGCTGACAGTCCTATGACTGCATCGTCCCCGCCTCCACTCGCCGACCTGCTGCATGCCGCCGTCACCGCCGTGGGCGGCAGCGAGCGCCCTGGCCAGATCGCCATGGCCGAAGCCGTAGCCGGGGCGATCGACGACAACGCCCATCTGCTCGTCCAGGCCGGCACCGGCACCGGAAAGTCCCTCGGCTATCTCGTGCCCGCCATCGCCCACGGGGAGCGTGTCGTCGTCGCGACGGCCACCCTGGCCCTGCAGCGCCAGCTCGTCGAGCGGGATCTGCCGCGCACCGTCGACGCCCTGCATCCGCTGCTGCGCCGCCGCCCCGAGTTCGCCATGCTCAAGGGCCGCTCGAACTACCTGTGCCTGCACCGGCTCCACGAGGGTGTGCCGCAGGAGGACGCCGAGGCGGGGGAGGTCGGGCTGTTCGACCCGTTCGAGGCCGCCGAGCCCACCAGCAAGCTGGGCAAGGACCTGCTGCGGATGCGCGACTGGGCCGACGAGACCGAGACCGGCGACCGCGACGACCTGACCCCCGGCGTCTCCGACCGGGCCTGGTCCCAGGTCTCCGTCTCCTCCCGCGAATGCCTCGGCGCGTCCAAGTGTGCCTACGGCGCCGAATGCTTCGCCGAGGCCGCTCGCGAGCGGGCCAAGCTGGCCGAGGTCGTGGTCACCAACCACGCCCTGCTGGCCATCGACGCCATCGAGGGCGCGCCCGTGCTGCCGAGCCATGAGGTGCTGATCGTCGACGAGGCCCATGAGCTCGTCTCCCGGGTCACCGGAGTCGCCAGCGGAGAGCTCACCCCGGGCCAGGTCAACCGCGCGGTGCGCCGCGCCGCCAAGCTGGTCAACGAGAAGGCGGCGGACGCCCTGCAGACCGCCGCCGAGACCTTCGAGCGGCTTATGGAGCTGGCGCTGCCCGGACGCCTCGAGGAGATCCCCGAAGACCTCGGCTACGCCCTGATGGCGCTCCGCGACGCGGCCCGTACGGTCATTTCGGCGCTCGGTGCCACGCGTGACGCCTCGGTCCAGGACGAGGACGCCGTGCGCAAGCAGGCCCTCGCCTCCGTGGAGAACATCCACCAGGTGGCCGAGCGCGTCGTGGAGGGGTCCGAGTACGACGTGGTCTGGTACGAGCGGCACGACCGCTTCGGCGCCTCGCTGCGCGTCGCCCCGCTCTCGGTGTCCGGCCTGCTGCGCGAGAAGCTTTTCGAGGACCGCTCCGTGGTTCTCACCTCCGCCACCCTCAAGCTGGGCGGGGATTTCAACGGCGTGGCCGCCTCGCTCGGCCTCTTTCCCGAGGGCGTCCGGGACGCCGGGGACGAGGAGGGTGCCGCACCCCCGTGGAAGGGGCTCGATGTCGGTTCGCCCTTCGACTACTCCAAGCAGGGGATCCTTTACGTTGCCAAGCATCTCGCCCAGCCCGGTCGCGAGGGCAGCCGCTCGGACATGCTCGACGAGCTCGCCGAGCTGGTGGAGGCCGCGGGCGGCCGGACTCTCGGCCTCTTCTCCTCGATGCGCGCGGCCCAGGCGGCCGCTGAGGAGCTGCGTGGTCGTCTGGACATGCCCATCCTGCTCCAGGGCGAGGAGACGCTCGGCGAGCTGATCCGCACCTTCGCCGGCGACGCCCGTACGTGCCTGTTCGGCACGCTCTCGCTCTGGCAGGGCGTCGATGTGCCCGGTCCGAACTGCCAGCTGGTGGTGATGGACCGGGTCCCGTTCCCGCGCCCCGACGACCCTCTGATGAGCGCTCGCCAGAAGGCCGTGGAGGAGGCCGGCGGCAATGGCTTCATGGCCGTCGCGGCCACGCATGCCGCCCTGCTGATGGCGCAGGGAGCGGGCCGGCTCGTGCGCGCCTCGGGAGACCGCGGGGTCGTCGCCGTGCTCGACCCGCGGGTCGAGCGGGCCCGCTACGGGTCCTTTCTGCGCAAGTCCATGCCGGACTTCTGGTACACGACCGACCGCAATCAGGTGCGCCGCTCGCTGGCGGCCATCGACGCCGCGGCCAAGACGGCCGACGCCTAGGTCCGGCCCAGGCCCTCTGGGGGCGCGGCGCGGACACAGCAGGGCCCCGGAACCGGCGCAGAGGTTCCGGGGCCCGGTCGCTGGGCGCGGAGGGTCGACGCGCCTGGACCTGCCGAGCACAGATCAGCCGAACTCAGACCCGGCGCAGCACCGCGACCACCTTGCCCAGGATGGTCGCCTCGTCGCCCGGGATCGGCTGGTACGCGGCGTTGTGCGGGAGCAGCCACACATGGCCGTCCTCGCGCTTGAAGCGCTTGACCGTGGCCTCTCCGTCGAGCATGGCGGCGACGATGTCACCGTTCTCGGCGACGGGCTGGCGGCGGACCGTCACCCAGTCGCCGTCGCAGATGGCGGCCTCGATCATGGAGTCGCCGACCACCTTCAGGACGAAGAGCTCACCGTCTCCGACGAGCTGCCGGGGGAGCGGGAAGACGTCCTCGACCGACTCCTCGGCGAGGATGGGGCCACCGGCCGCGATCCGGCCGACGAGGGGAACGTACGAGGCGGCGGGCTTGCCGGTGGTGTCGGCGGGCTGGGTGCTGGGCTGGTCGGAGCCGCGCACCTCGTACGCCCGGGGCCGGTGCGGGTCGCGCCGCAGGAAGCCCTTGCGCTCCAGCGCCATGAGCTGATGGGCGACGGACGAGGTGCTGGAGAGGCCCACCGCCTGCCCGATCTCACGCATGGACGGCGGGTAGCCGCGCCGCTGCACAGAGTCGCGAATGACTTCGATGACCCGGCGCTGCCGGTCGGTCAGCCCGGAGCTGTCCGCCCGGATCCCTGGAGGTCGGCCGGGTAGGGAGCGCGTGGGCTTCTGCCCCTCCGGGTTCGTGACTGCGTCATTCATCGCGTGGCCCTGGTTCATCGCATGCGTGTGTTCGAGTCGGCTCTGGGAGCGCTCCTGGGTGGTGATGGTGGCGCTCTCTGTGGTGGTTGTCACGACGGCCCCTCTCGAGATGTTCTCCCTAGTAGGGCAACGGTAGTTGCTTTCGAAAGGTTGCGCCAAACACACGTTCGAGTGAAATTTCGCAGATGAGCTGACGTGATCACAGGATTGGGTGTATGGGGCGGTTGATTCGATGGTCGGCTGGGGCGGCGTCCAGTGTGACACCCGCACCCCCGTGGCGCGCGGGCCGGTCGGCTTCGCGTAGTCTCGTGCCTGCTCGCGGGTCGGGACACGCCGCTGCTGCGGTTGGATGTCAAGCACCACATCTAGTGGTTTGATGGATCGTAGTCGCCCACAAGTTGTGGTCCCCGGTTATTCACGGCCGAGCGCTTCGCCTATGCTTGTGGCCGCTTCGAAAGGCCCGCGAGGGCCGGTCGAAGCATGTCAGCCATGCGCCGTTCTTGAGGGTGAGGAGGGTACGGAGTCATGCACTGCCCCTTCTGTAGGCACCCCGACAGTCGAGTCGTCGACAGCCGGACCACAGACGACGGTTGTTCGATCCGCAGGCGCCGCCAGTGCCCCGACTGCTCGCGCCGCTTCACGACCGTGGAGACCGCGTCACTGATGGTGATCAAGCGGAGCGGGGTCACCGAGCCCTTCAGTCGCGACAAGGTCATCTCCGGGGTGCGCAAGGCGTGCCAGGGCCGCCCGGTCACCGAGGACGCCCTCGCCAAGCTCGGCCAGCGGGTGGAGGAGGCCGTACGGGCCACCGGCAGCGCGGAGCTGTCCACCCACGACGTGGGGCTCGCCATACTCGGCCCGCTCCAGGAGCTCGACCTCGTCGCATACCTCCGCTTCGCCTCCGTCTACCGCGCCTTCGACTCCCTCGAAGACTTCGAGGCTGCGGTCACGGAGCTGCGCAACCAGCAACGGCCTCCCGCGAACGACCGCGGGCCCGGCGCCGACGGGGCCGCGGAGGTCCCCGCGTCCGCCACCGCCGCCGACTGAGTCGCGGCGGCCAAGGCCTGCCGGGGGCGGGATGCCCTCGGATGAACGACATACACCGTGCCATGGGAAGAAATGGGCACATCAGGGCGTTTTCGCCCGTACAGGGAGGCGGAATGACAGAGACGACGAGCGGCCCCGCGCGAGGCTCCCGCTCCAAGGGAAGCAAGGCGGCCAAGGGTCTGCGTATCGAGCGCGTCCACACCACCCCCGGCGTGCATCCGTATGACGAGGTGGTCTGGGAACGCCGTGACGTCGTCATGACCAACTGGCGCGATGGATCGATCAACTTCGAACAGCGCGGCGTCGAGTTCCCCGACTTCTGGTCGGTGAACGCGGTCAACATCGTCACAAGCAAGTACTTCCGTGGCGCGGTCGGCTCTCCGGACCGCGAGTCGAGCCTGAAGCAGCTCATCGACCGGGTGGTGCGCACCTACCGCCAGGCCGGCGAGGACAACGGCTACTTCGCCTCCCCCGCGGACGCCGAGATCTTCGACCACGAACTCACCTACGCCCTGCTGCACCAGGTCTTCAGCTTCAACTCGCCGGTGTGGTTCAACGTCGGAACCAAGCAGCCGCAGCAGGTCAGCGCCTGCTTCATCCTCTCCGTGGACGACTCCATGGAGTCGATCCTCGACTGGTACAAGGAAGAGGGGATGATCTTCAAGGGCGGCTCCGGCGCCGGCCTGAACCTCTCCCGCATCCGCTCCTCCAAGGAGCTGCTCTCCTCCGGCGGCAACGCCTCCGGCCCGGTCTCCTTCATGCGCGGCGCCGACGCCTCCGCCGGAACGATCAAGTCGGGCGGCGCCACCCGCCGGGCCGCCAAGATGGTCGTCCTCGACGTCGACCACCCGGACGTCGAGGCCTTCATCGAGACCAAGGTGAAGGAGGAGGAGAAGATCCGCGCCCTGCGCGACGCGGGCTTCGACATGGACCTGGGCGGCGAGGACATCACGTCCGTCCAGTACCAGAACGCCAACAACTCGGTCCGTGTGAACGACACGTTCATGAAGGCCGTGGAGTCCGGCTCCAAGTTCGGTCTGCGCGCCCGTATGACCGGCGAGATCCTCGAAGAGGTCGACGCCAAGTCGCTCTTCCGCAAGATGGCCGAGGCCGCTTGGGCCTGCGCCGACCCGGGCATCCAGTACGACGACACGATCAACCACTGGCACACCTCGCCGGAGACGGGCCGGATCACCGCCTCCAACCCCTGCAGCGAGTACATGCACCTGGACAACTCCTCGTGCAACCTGGCCTCGCTCAACCTGATGAAGTTCCTCGACGACGATGACGCGGGTCACCAGCGCTTCGACGCCGAGCGCTTCGCCAAGGTCGTCGAGCTCGTCATCACCGCGATGGACATCTCCATCTGCTTCGCGGACTTCCCGACCCAGAAGATCGGCGAGACCACCCGCGCCTTCCGCCAGCTGGGCATCGGCTACGCCAACCTCGGCGCCCTGCTGATGGCCACCGGCCACGCCTACGACAGCGACGGCGGCCGGGCCCTGGCCGGGGCCATCACCTCGCTGATGACCGGCACGTCCTACCGGCGCTCCGCCGAGCTGGCCGCGGTCGTCGGCCCGTACGAGGGTTACGCCCGCAACGCCGACGCCCACAAGCGCGTCATGAAGCAGCACTCGGACGCCAACGCCGTCGCCAAGCGCATGGACGACCTGGACACGCCGGTGTGGGCCGCGGCCACCGAGGCCTGGCAGGACGTGATCCGCCTCGGCGAGAAGAACGGCTTCCGCAACGCGCAGGCGTCGGTGCTCGCGCCGACCGGCACCATCGGCCTGATGATGGACTGCGACACCACGGGCGTCGAGCCGGACCTGGCCCTGGTCAAGTTCAAGAAGCTCGTCGGCGGCGGCTCGATGCAGATCGTGAACAACACGGTCCCCAAGGCGCTGAAGCGGCTCGGCTACCAGCCCGAGCAGGTCGAGGCGATCGTCGCCCACATCGCCGAGCACGGCAACGTCATCGACGCGCCGGGGCTCAAGCCCGAGCACTACGAGGTGTTCGACTGCGCCATGGGCGAGCGCTCCATCTCGCCGATGGGCCATGTGCGCATGATGGCCGCGGCCCAGCCCTTCCTGTCCGGCGCGATCTCCAAGACGGTCAACATGCCGGAGTCGGCCACCGTCGAGGAGATCGAGGAGATCTACTTCGAGGGCTGGAAGCTGGGCCTGAAGGCTCTGGCGATCTACCGCGACAACTGCAAGGTCGGCCAGCCCCTCTCGGCCAAGAAGAAGGAGGAGAAGGCCGCCGAGCAGGCCGAGCCCGAGGCCGAGAAGGTCATCGAGTACCGCCCGGTCCGCAAGCGCCTTCCCAAGGGCCGTCCCGGCATCACGACCTCCTTCACGGTGGGCGGCGCCGAGGGCTACATGACGGCGAACTCCTACCCGGACGACGGCCTCGGTGAGGTGTTCCTGAAGATGTCCAAGCAGGGCTCGACCCTCGCGGGCATGATGGACGCCTTCTCGATCGCCGTCTCGGTCGGCCTGCAGTACGGCGTGCCGCTGGAGACCTACGTCTCGAAGTTCACCAACATGCGCTTCGAGCCGGCCGGGATGACGGACGACCCGGACGTGCGGATGGCGCAGTCGATCGTCGACTACATCTTCCGCCGGCTGGCGCTGGACTTCCTGCCCTTCGAGACCCGGTCGGCGCTCGGGATCCACTCCGCGGAGGAGCGTCAGCGCCACCTGGAGACCGGTTCGTACGAGCAGTCCATCGACGATGCCGAGGTGGACGTCGAGGGCCTGGCACAGTCGGCCCCGCGCCATGTGGAGGCCCCGCAGGCGGCCACATCCAAGCCGCGGGCCGTCGCCCCGGCACCGAAGCAGGCCCACAGCTCCACCGAGCTCGCCGAGATCCAGTTCGGGCTGAACGCCGACGCGCCGCTGTGCTTCTCCTGCGGGACGAAGATGCGCCGGGCGGGCAGCTGTTACCTGTGCGAGGGCTGCGGCTCGACCAGCGGCTGCAGCTGACCACCAGCCCCTGGTGGGTGAACCGCTGAGGCGGGGTGCGGGCCCTCGGCCCGCACCCCGCCTCTGTCGCTCCGGGGAGCGCGCCTGGCCGCTCCGACGGGTGCGCGCGGGGCGTACGGCCGAGCGGAACCTCGAACGCACTGTCGCCGGGCGACCCCCATGCGCAGCCGGACTCCTTCAGTCCGTGATGCGGGCCACCTTCTGGGCCGTACGATGGCGCGGTGCTGGTCAAGTGGATTCGCTGCACCGTGGTGGACCGCCGCGGTTTCGAGCGGGGGCAGCGGAAGTGGGCGGGGTTGCTCGGCGAACCGGGATTCCGGGGGCAGGGCGGCGGCTGGAGCCGGGGGCGGCCGAACGTGGCGCACATCTTCGCGTTCTGGGAGAGCAGAGCGTTCTACGACTCCTTCATGGCGCGCTCGCACGACCGCTTGGCGGCCGCGCAGTCCGGCACGTACCGGGACATGCAGGTGCGGCTGTTCGAGCACCGCTTCGATGTGAAGGTGGGCTTCCAGCCGCGGTTCACGGACGCGGACGTGGTGCGGGTGGCGCACTGCCGGGTGCACCCGGAGCGCGTGGAGCACTTCACGCTGGTGCAGGAGAAGGTGTGGAATCCGGCGATGGCGGGGTCGCCGGGGATGCTGCGCGGCGTGTTCGGGGAGGCTCCCGGCAGTGAGTTCCTGGTGCTGTCGATGTGGAACTCGGCCGCCGAGCACGGCAAGTACCGCGTGGAGCGGGTGGAACGCCTCGCTCTGCGTGCGCAGACCGAGGCGGACGTAGCGGCGATCGCGGGCGATGTCGTGGGAGTCGAGTCCGCCTGGACGGTGTGAGGCGGGACCGGATCCCCGGGCGCCGGCGCCCCGGCCCCCGCCCCGGGTCCGGGCTCAGGGGACCGGTGCGTACGCGCCCGCCCGGACGGCGGCGGCGACCGCCGCGGCGCACTGGTCGGCCAGCGCCTGGTCGATGGGCTCGCGGGTGATGAACACCCGGAAGAACAGCGGGGCGGAGACGGCCCGTACGACCGCCGCGGCGTCGGTGCCCGCAGGGGCCTCGCCGCGGTCGACGGCCCGCAGGACCACGGACGCGCAGCGGGAGAACCGCTCGGCGTAGAAGCCGTGGAGGGCCGCCGCGGCGCGCTCGGACTGGAACGCGGCGGCGATGAAGGCGGTGGGCGCGGCGGCCGCGGAAGCGTCGGTGAAGGTATCGGTGACCTCGCGTGCGAGGGCTTGCAGATCGCCGTCGAGGCCGCCGGTGTCGGGCGGCGTCCAGGTGTCCTCGCCGGCCAGGTCGAGGGCGTCGGCGAGCAGTTCTTCGATACCGCCCCACCTGCGGTAGAGGGTCGTTTTGTGGACGCCGGAGTGCTCGGCGACGTATTCGACGGTCAGCCCCGGATAGCCGTGCTCGGCGAGGCCGGTGAGCACGGCGTCGCGGACGGCGGCGCGGGTGCGCGCGGTGCGCCCGCCGGGGCGGACGGTGCCGGGCGCCTGGGAGTCGGTCTCCGAAGGCAAGGGCAACTCCAGTTGCGTTAGTCGGTTTGCTGTGCCATGATCAGGGTAACGCAACTCTAGTTGTGTTTGTGGGGTGGCGCTCGACCGTCACCCGTGTCCGACTGTTCGGAGGTGCGCCTTTGCCCACTCAGATCTCGCTGCGCGACGTGACCCTCTCCCGCGGGGACCGCCCGCTGCTCGACGGGGCGTCGTTCTCGGTGCGGCCCGGCGAGCGCGTCGGCATCGTGGGCGAGAACGGAGCGGGTAAATCCACGCTGCTGCGGCTGCTGGCCGGCGCCGAGGAGGCCGAGGACGGCGCGGTCGTGACGATGGCCGACGGCGGGGTCGGCCACCTTGCCCAGACACCACAGCTGGCCCCCGACCGCACGGTCCGCGACGCGATCGACGCGGCCCTGGCCGAGGTGCGCGCCATGGAGCGCGGGCTGCGCGAGCTGGAGGCGGACCTCGGCTCGGGTGGGCCCGGCGCCCTCGAGGCCTACGGCGACCTGCTCACCGCCTTCGAGGCCCGCGGCGGCTACGAGGCCGACGCCAGGGTGGACAAGGCCCTGCACGGGCTGGGGCTGGCGCATATCGCGCGGGACCGCCGCCTGGGCAGCCTGTCGGGGGGCGAACAGGCCCGACTGGGGCTGGCCTGTCTGGTCGCGGCGGCCCCCGAAGTGATGCTGCTCGACGAGCCGACGAACCACCTCGACGACGCGGCGCTCACCTGGCTGGAGGACGCTCTGCGGGCACATCCGGGGACGGTCGTCGCGGTCTCCCACGACCGGGTGTTCCTGGAGCGGGTGGCCACCGCGATCGTCGAGGTGGACGCCGACCGGCGTGCCCTGGTGCGCTACGGAGGGGGATACGCCGGCTTCCTGGCCGAGCAGGCCGCCGCCCGGCGCCGCTGGGAGCAGTGTTACGAGCAGTGGCTGGCGCAGACAGCCGAGCTGACCGAGGCGGCCACGACCGTCGCCCAGCGCGTCGCCCCGGGCCGGGCCATGAAGGACGGCAACAAGATGGCGTACGACCGGGACAAGGGCCGGGTGCAGTCCTCGATCTCCAGCCGGGTGCGCAATGCGCAGGAGCGCCTGCGCAGGCTGCTGGCGGATCCGGTGCCGCGCCCTCCGGAGCCCCTGCGGTTCCTGGCGCGCCCCGAGACGGGCACGGCTGAGGGGGCGCTCGTCGCCCTCGAGCGGGTGCGGGTGGCGGACCGGCTGGCGGTGGAACGGCTCACGGTCGCCGCGGGCGAGCGGCTGCTCGTCCACGGGGCCAACGGAGCGGGCAAGTCGACGCTGTTGAAGGTCATGGCCGGGGTCCGGACGCCGGACGCGGGCACGGTGCTGCGACGGGGCCGGATCGGCTATCTCGCCCAGGAGATGCCGGTCACCAGCCCCGGGGAGCGGCTGCTGACGGCGTTCGGGCGCGGGATGGCGGGGACCCCTGAGGAGCACAGCGAACTGCTGCTGTCGTTCGGGCTCTTCCGGGAGCGCGATCTGACGGTGCCGGTGGGGGCCCTCTCGGTCGGCCAGCGCCGCCGCCTGGCGCTGGCCCGGCTGCTGGCCCGCCCCGCGGATCTGCTGCTCCTCGACGAGCCGACCAACCACTTGGCGCTCGGTCTCGTGGAGGAGCTGGAACAGGCTCTCGCGGACTGGACCGGAGCACTGGTGGTGGTCTCGCACGACCGGCTGCTGCGCCGCCGGTTCACCGGCCGCCAGTGCGAGATACGCGAGGGCAGACCGGTGGCCTAGGGTGGCCCCATGGCACGACCCCGGCGCATCGTTCTCGTACGACACGGCGAATCGGAAGGGAACGCTGATGACACGGTGTACGAGCGGGTGCCCGACCATGCCCTGAGGCTGACGGAGACAGGGCGGCGGCAGTCCGTCGAGACAGGGAAGCGGCTGCGCGCGATGTTCGCCGACGAGCGGATCTCGGTCTACGTCTCGCCGTACCGGCGCACCCACCAGACCCTGGAACTGCTCGGCCTCGACCCGTCGCGCACCCGCGTCAGGGAGGAGCCGCGGCTGCGAGAGCAGGACTGGGGAAACTGGCAGGACCGCGAGGACGTCCGCAAGCAGAAGGCCTACCGGGACGCGTATGGGCACTTCTTCTACCGCTTCGCCCAGGGGGAGTCGGGCGCCGACGTCTACGACCGGGTGGACGCCTTCCTGGAGAGCCTGTGGCGCAGCTTCGAGGACCCGGCCCACCCGCCGAACGTTCTGCTGGTGACACACGGGCTGACCATGCGGCTGTTCTGCATGCGGTGGCTTCACTGGACCGTCGCGGAGTTCGAGTCGCTGTCCAATCCGGACAATGGCGAGACACGCGCCCTGCTGCTCGGCCCCGACGGGCGGTACCACCTCGACCGGCCCTTCGAGCGCTGGTGCGCCCCCGAGCCCTACGGCCTTACCAGTTGGAGTGCGCGGCGATGAGCGGAGACCGATTCGAGCGGGCGCTGCGGAGCCTGCGCGGACTGGCTGTGGGCGACGCCCTCGGCTCACAGTTCTTCGTACCCGTCAACTATCCGCTGCTGGGGCGGCGCGAGCTGCCGCCCGGCCCCTGGCAGTGGACCGATGACACCGAGATGGCCGGCTCCGTGCTGGCCATCCTGGTCACCCACGGCCGTATCGACCAGGACGCGCTCGCCCACTCCTTCGCCGAGCACCATGACTTCGACCGCGGCTACGGGCCCGCGGTGAACCGGATGCTCAGGCTGATCAGAGAGGGCGGCGACTGGCGGGATCTGGCCGCCGGCCTCTTCCAGGGGCAGGGCTCGTGGGGCAACGGCGCCGCGATGCGGATCGCGCCGCTGGGCGCCTGGTTCGCGGACGATCCGGAGCAGGCCACCCATCAGGCGGAGATTTCCGCGTACACCACGCACCAGCACCGGGAAGCCGTGGCGGGGGCGATGGCGGTGGCCGCGGCGGCGGCGCTGGCCGCCGATCCGGCGGGCGTCGGCGGGCCGGACGCCCTGCTGGAGCGGGTGATCTCGCTCGTCCCGCGCAGCGCCGTCCAGGCGGGGCTGCGCCGCGCCCGCGACATGCTCGACTACGCGGACGCGGGGACCGTCGCGGCGGTGCTCGGCTGTGGCCGCCGTACCAGCGCGCACGACACCGTCCCGTTCGCCCTGTGGTCGGCGGCCCGGCACCTCGGCGCCTTTGAGGAGGCGTTCTGGGTGACCGCCCAGGTGGGCGGGGATGTGGACACCAACTGCGCCATCGTCGGGGGTGTGCTCGCGGCCGCGGCGGCCGGTGCGCCACCGGGTGAGTGGCAGGACCGGACCGAACCGCTCCCGGGCTGGGTCCCGACCGCGGGTGACACGCACTGACATGCGCTGCCACGCACTGCCACGCACTGGCACGTGCTGACACGGGAGTGACACGCAGTGCCGCAGGGAGGTGGCCCCTCGGTGTGCGGCCGCGCGCCGTTCGAACCACCCACCGGCCGCGTCGCGTTGAGGGGCGCGGTGGGCGAGGGCCGACCGCGGGCCGTCAGGAGGAACCCGATGCACGCGCGGTCTCCGGGCGGCGTAATGTGGTCCTCGCCATGGTCTACGAACCGCCCACTCACCGCGTCGAGCGCTCGCTCCGCGCCACCACAGGAGCCAAGGTCGTCGTCGGGATCGACGAGGTCGGGCGCGGGGCCTGGGCCGGTCCGGTGACGGTCTGCGCGGCGGTCACCGGTCTGCGGCGACCGCCGGCCGGACTCACCGACTCCAAGCTGCTGAGCCCCAAGAAGCGCACGGCGCTCGCCCGGGAGTTGGAGACGTGGGTCACCTCATTCGCCCTTGGCCATGCCTCCTCCGAGGAGATCGACGCCCTGGGAATGACGGCGGCCCTCCGGCTCGCCGCCACCCGCGCGCTCGACGGGCTGCCCGTGCGCCCCGACGCCGTGATACTCGACGGGAAGCATGACTATCTGGGCGAGCCCTGGAGGGTCCGTACGGTCATCAAGGGCGATCAGTCCTGCGTGGCCGTCGCCGCGGCCTCGGTGATCGCCAAGGTCCGGCGGGACACGCTGATGGCGGAACTGGGAGTCGCCCACGCGGACTTCCGCTTCGGCGACAACGCGGGGTATCCCTCACCGACCCACCGCGCCGCCCTGACGGAGCTGGGTCCCACCCCCTACCACCGGCTGTCCTGGGCCTATCTGGACGGGTTGCCCCGCTGGCGGCACCTCAAGCGGGTCCGCAGCGTCCCCGGACCAGCCGATGCGGAGGATCACGGTCAACTCGGCTTCGACTTCTGAACGATTCTTTTCACCCACCCGCTGATGCGACTCGCACCGGCGTTTGATAGACATCAGCCCATGCCTCTCATCCCCGAGGAGCCTCAGATTCACGAGAGTGTCCCGGGTCCTCGCGCGACACCGGCCGCAGGCCGCACCGCGCCGACCCCTCGTCCCGTCCCTGGCCCCGGCCCCCGGCCCGCCCCACGGCGGCCCGGCAGCCCCGGCCCCAACCGCGGCTCCGCCGCGACCCCCTCGGCCCCGGCACAGCGCACCGCGAGTGACGTGGCCAAGCCCGGCCCGCCCGCTGCCGCAGCCAAGCCCGTGCCGCCCGCCGCTTCCGCGACGTCGTCCGGTCCGCAGATCCAGCTGATCCCCGCCTCGCCGGAGGGGGCCCTGGACGCGGCGGACGAGGCCGTGGACCTGCTGCTGGACTCCGGCCGGGCGCCCGGCGACATCCTGGTGATGACCACTGGGGAACAGCATCCGTGGGCGGCGCATGAGCTCTCCTTCGGCGAGGCGTCGTACTGGGCGCAGCAGGACGCCGGTGACGACGTCTTCTACGCCGCCACCGCTGCCCGCCGCGTCACGGCCCGCCCGGTCGTGGTCGTCGCGGTCAACGGAGGAGCCGACGACGCCGTCGCCCTGGCGCTGCCCGAGGCGATGCGCCGCGCCGGAACGCTGCTGATCGTCTGCGGAGACCCCGCACGGATCAACAGCCTCATCGCCGCGGGCGTCTGATTCCGCGGCCGCTCACACGGCCGCGGAACGGCGCAGCGCCTCGCGCGCCTCGCCGCGGTGGTGCGGTACTGCCGCCGTGACGCTGTCATCGGTGGCGGTGCCGAAGCCGAGGCCGCTGTGGCGGGAGGCGGAGTGCGGCCGACGGCCGCCCCGCCCTTCGCCCAGCACCTGCCAGCCCGCCCGGGTCAGCGTGATGTAGGCGCCGCAGCGAAGCCCGTGCAGGGTGCAAGCATCGCGCAGGCCCCACATCCAGGCGCCGTCCTCCTCCGTCCACTGGCTCTCGCCCTCCCGGCAGTAGAGCAGCACAGCGGTACGGACCGGTGTGCGGCGCCGCAGATCGTGCGGGATGACCCGGCGCAGCTGGGCCAGGAGCGCGTTCCGGAACTCCCAGCCGTCGGCGGCCCAGGAGCGGCGCCGGGCGAACGAGGCACTGGCCGCCAGCCGTTCCTCCGGATCCAGGACCGCGACCACGGCCGTCGAGGGCGTGGGCAGATGACGGCTGTGCAGGCCGGTGACGACCTCGCGCGGATTGCGCAGCAGCGGAATACCGGCGGCGGCCCACTCGGCGGGCTCGAGCATCCGGCCCAGGCCGGATACGTGATCGGTGGCCGGCGGCGGAGCGAAGCCGAAGGTCACGGTCCTCCCTTCGTCTGCGCGCCCACGGTCCGTGCGAAGGTCGGGCATGGGCGCACACCACGACACGGCTCCGGCGCACCACGAGTGGCCCGGAAGCAGGGAACTGCTTCAATTCTCGCGGTCGTACAGGCGCGCGGCAACGAGCAATTGGCACGCCTGACCGGTTTGGGGCGGTCCGCCGTCAATATTCCGCAAGCCGCCCTCACCTGCGGCGGGCGTCATCCCTGCACTGCGAGAACCAGCGGAAAGACCGCCTCCGCCCCGGCCCGGCGGAGCAGCCGGGCGGCCACGGCCAGCGTCCAGCCGGTGTCCGCCATGTCGTCGACGAGGAGCACCGGCCCCGAGGCCCGCCCGAGCGCCTCGGCCAGCCCGGGCGGCACCGTCAGCGCCCCGTGCAGCGCCCGCAGCCGCTGGGCGCTGTTGGTGCGCGGCACCCGGGTGTCGGCCCCCGCGTCGAGGTGGGAGACCGCACCGAGCAGGGGCATCCGGCCGACGGAGGCGATCCGCTCGCCCAGCGTCTGGATCAGCCGCGGCCGGGTGTGCGAGGCCACCGTGACCACGCCGACCGGACGGGCCGGGGCGTCCGGCGCCCCCGACGCCCAGCCGCCGGGCCCCTTGGCCCAGTCGGCGAGCACCGTCACCACGGCGTCGGCCACATCGTCCGGAACCGGCTCGTCCGGGCTGTGCGGGGCGAACAGCGGCCGCAGCCGGTTTCCCCAGCCGATGTCGGAGAGACGGCCGAGCGCCCGCCCGGGGGCGGCCTGCTCACCCGCCGGGATCCGGCCCTTGAGCTCGATGCCGACCGCCGGCAGCCCGGTCGGCCACATACGGCGCGGCTCCACCTCGACTCCGGGGCGCCCCAACTCGCCGCGCGCCGCCTCCAGCGACGCCGCGGACACCTCGGCGGTGAACCTGGCCCCGGCACAGTTGTCGCAGCGCCCGCACGGCGCCGCCGCCTCGTCGTCCAGCTGCCGCCGCAGGAACTCCATCCGGCAACCGGCCGCCGCGGCATAGTCCCGCATCGCCTGCTGCTCCGACTCCCGCTGCCGCGCCACCCATGCGTAGCGCTCCGCGTCGTACGTCCAGGGCTGCCCCGTGGCGGTCCAGCCGCCGCGCACCCGTCGGACCGCGCCGTCCACATCGAGCACCTTGAGCATGGTCTCCAGGCGCGAGCGGCGCAGATCGACCTGCGGCTCGAGCGCGGGCAGGGACACCGGCCGGTCCGCCGCCACCAGCACCTCGAGGGTGCGGCGCACCTGCTCCTCGGACGGGAAGGCGAGCGAGGCGAAATACCGCCAGATGGCCTCGTCCTCACGGCCCGGCAGCAGCAGCACCTCGGCGTGGTCCACACCACGCCCGGCCCGCCCGACCTGCTGGTAATAGGCGATGGGGGAGGAGGGAGAGCCCAGGTGCACCACAAAGCCCAGATCCGGCTTGTCGAAGCCCATGCCGAGCGCGGAGGTGGCCACCAGGGCCTTGACCCGGTTTCCCAGCAGGTCCTCCTCGGCCTGCTGACGGTCGGCGTTCTCCGTCTTGCCGGTGTAGGAGGCCACCGTATGGCCGCGCTGCCGCAAGAACGCGGTCACCTCCTCGGCCGCCGCCACCGTGAGGGTGTAGATGATCCCCGAGCCCGGGAGCTCGGGGAGGTGGTCGGCGAGCCAGGCCAGCCGGTGCGCCGCGTCCGGCAGCCGCAGCACACCAAGGCTCAGACTCTCCCGGTCCAGTGGCCCGCGCAGCACCAGCGCCCGTGAGCCGTCCGCGCCGGAGCCATCCGCTTCCTGTCCGCCCGTGCCCAGCTGATCGGCGACGTCCGCGGTCACCCGGGCGTTGGCAGTCGCGGTCGTGGCCAGCACGGGCACGCCCGGCGGCAGGTCGGCGAGCATGGTGCGCAGCCTGCGGTAGTCGGGGCGGAAGTCATGGCCCCAGTCGGAGATGCAGTGTGCCTCGTCGACGACCAGCAGACCGGTGGCCGCGGCGAGCTTGGGCAGCACCTCGTCCCGGAAGTCGGGGTTGTTCAGCCGCTCGGGGCTGACGAGCAGCACATCCACCTCACCGGCGGCCACCTCGGCCTGGATGGTGTCCCACTCCTCGGTGTTGGCCGAATTGATCGTGCGCGCGCGGATACCGGCCCGCCCAGCGGCCTCGACCTGGTTGCGCATCAGCGCCAGCAGCGGGGAGACGATCACCGTCGGGCCGCTGCCGCGCTCGCGCAGCAGGGAGGTGGCGACGAAATACACCGCGGACTTGCCCCAGCCCGTGCGCTGCACGACCAGCGCCCGGCGCCGGTGGGAGACCAGCGCCTCGATCGCCCGCCACTGGTCCTCCCGCAGGCGGGCGGAGCCGGAGACATCCCCGACGAGGCGGGCCAGGACGCGGTCGGCCGCGATGCGCAGGTCTTCGTCGCTCATGCCCCCATGCAACCCGATCCCACCGACATCGCGCGAACCGGACCCCGAGCCTGTGGATAACGTTATCCACAGGCCTGGCGGGCCGGGCCCGACTGGGAGACCGTCGGGTCATGACTCGACACAACGAAGCGGCCGGCCTGTCCGGCGATGACCAGATCACGCTCCGCAGCCCGGCCGAGCTCGCCGACGCCCTGCCCTACGTCCTCGGGTTCCACCCGGACGACAGCATCGTGATGATCGCGCTGCACGGGCCGCGCGGCCGCTTCGGCGGCCGGCTCAGGCTCGGCATTCCCCGGACGAGCGAGGAGTGGCCCGAGGTCTGTGACCAGCTCGCCGAATGCCTGGTGGCGGGCAGCGAGCGGAGGGCGGGCCGGCCCGACGGGACGGTGCTGTTCCTGTGCCAGGAGCCGGCCGAGGGCGAGTCGGGGCAGGACGTGATGGAGCGCCTGCGGCCGCTCGCCCAGCGGCTGCGCACCGCGTGCGGCGGGCTGGAGGTGCCGGTCTTCGAAGCGCTGTGCATCTCCGACGGCCGGTTCTGGTCGTATGTCTGCCCCGACCGGCGCTGCTGCCCGCCGGAAGGCGTCCCGCTCACCCTGCCCGGCACCTCCGTGATGGCGGCTGCGGCGACCTACGCGGGTATTCATGTGCGCGGGTCGCTGCGCGAGATGGAGGCCAGGCTCGCGCCGCTCGCCGCGCCCCGGGCCGCGGAGCAGGAGCGGGCGCTGGACGCGGCGGGCAGTGAGCTCGTGCCCAGGATCCTGGGCGGCACGGACTCAGCGACGGTGCGCGAGGAGACGCTCGTCCTCGCCGGCGGCATGCTGGCCCGGTTCCGTGCCGCGCCGCCGATCGCCGACCCGGTCGCGGCCGATGTCCACGACGACGGGCTGATCGGCGACGAGGAGGCGGCCGCGGTCATCATCGGGCTGCAGGACCGGTTGGCGCGCGACCGGGCCGCGCAGTGGATGGAAGGGCCGGAGGCTGAAGCGGCGCTGAGGCTGTGGCGCGCCCTCGCCCGCCGCTGCGTCGGCTCGTACGGGGAGCACGCCGCAGCACCGCTCACCCTCGCGGGCTGGGTCGCCTGGTCGCTCGGGGACGAGCCGGCGGCGCGCGTCGCGCTCGGCCGCGCGCTGTGCGTCGACCCCCACTATCTGTTCGCCAGGTTGCTGCATCAGGCGTGCAACGAGGGGCTTGACCCGGAGCTTCTGCGCCGCTCTCTGCGGCAGGAGCGTGTCGACCGGGCCTTGCAGACCGCGGTGCGCGGGGAGCTGGAGCGACTGGGCGCCGCTGCCGCCACGGCGTCCGCCGGATCGCCCGGCGGATCCGGCGGGTCCGGTGGGCCCGGGCGGCAGCGCGACGTCCGGGCCAAGAGCCCAGGGGCGCAGGCGGCCGGGCGGCGTCCCGCGGTCCGGACGCGGATGCGGCGCAGGCCCGGGCAGCGAGGGGCCCGCAGCCGCCATTGAGCCGCGGCGGGGCCACCGTGGCGGGAGCGCTTCCATCAACATCGACGATCATGCTGAAGGGACTGATTATCGTCAGGCAGACGACTATGATCGCCACATGCCCTACGATCCAGCGGCCTTCCCGCCGTTCGCCGTCACTGTGGATCTGGTCGTGCTGACGGTCCGGCGGCACGCGCTGTGCGCGCTGGCCGTCCGCCGTGGTGAGCCGCCCTTCCAGGGGCGCTGGGCTCTGCCGGGCGGCTTCGTGCGGGCCGACGAGGACCTCACCGCGGCGGCCGCCAGGGAACTGGCCGAGGAGACCGGGCTGCTCGCTCATGACCCCGCGGTCCCGGCTCCTCCCAACGCCGCCCATCTCGAACAACTCGCCACCTACGGAGACCCGAAGCGCGACCCCAGGATGCGGGTGGTGAGCGTCGCGCACCTCGCGCTCGCGCCGGACCTCCCCGCGCCGCGTCCCGGGGGCGACGCGCACAGCGTGCGCTGGGCGCCGGTCGAGTCCCTGCTCGACCAGGACGGGTCCTTCGCCCGCGACGCAGAGCTGGCCGCCCCACTCGCCTTCGACCACGCCCGCATCCTCGCGGACGGCGTGGAGCGCGCCCGCTCCAAGATCGAGTACTCCTCTCTGGCCACCGCCTTCTGCCCTCAGGAGTTCACGGTCGGCGAGCTGCGCCGGGTGTACGAGGCGGTGTGGGGAGTGGCCCTCGACCCCCGCAACTTCCACCGGAAGGTCACCGGAACGCCCGGGTTCCTGGTGCCCACGGGCGGTACGACGACCCGTCAGGGCGGCCGTCCCGCACAACTGTTCCGGGCCGGGGGCGCGACGCTGCTCAACCCGCCCATGCTTCGTCCCGAGGTGTGATGGCCCATGACACGACGACTCGACAGGGGGTGTAGGTGCCGACGAAATAGGACATAGCGGGTTACCGTGCCCTGGTACGTCACCAGTCCCCACGTGCCACGAGCGGTTCCACGCCCCGCGGGAGAAGCCATGATCCAGGCCACCGGACTGACCAGCACCCCCCGCCGCAACCATCGGCCTGTCGTCGACGATCTCACCTTCGAGGCTCCACCGGGCCGCGTGACCGCCTTGTTCGGCGCCTCCGGCGCGGGCAAGACCAGCGCGCTGAGGCTTCTGCTCCAGCTCGACCGTGGCCACGGCGCCGCCTTCTTCCGGGGCCGCCCGCTCCACCGCATCCGGCGGCCGGCCCGGGAGATCGGGGTCCTTCTGGACGATGTCCCCGGCCACCCCGGCCGTACCGCGCGCGGCCACCTCAGGATGCTCGGAGCCGCCGTCGGGGTGCCGGCCGCCCGCGCCGACGTGGTGCTGGACGTGGTCGGCCTCACCGAGCTGGCCGATGAGCGCATCGGTGACCTGGCGGCCGGCATGGAGCGCCGCCTCGGCCTGGCCACGGCCCTGCTGGGAGACCCGCACACCCTCGTCCTGGACGCCCCCACACGTGGTCTGTCCGCCCGCGAGACCGTCTGGATGCACGGCCTGCTGCGGCAGTTCGCCGGGCAGGGCGGTGCGGTCCTCGTCACCGACCAGGACCCGGAGACCGTCACCCGCCTCGCCGATCAGGTCCTCACCCTGGACGGCGGCCGACTGATCGCGGACCAGCCGGTCGCCGAGTTCGCGCGCACCCGGCTGCGCCCCCGCGTCGCGGTGCTCTCACCGGTGGCCGGGCGGCTGGCCGCCGTGCTCGAAGAAGAGGCGCGGCCCGCCCAGCCGCCGGCCCCGCGCGAGGGCGAGGTCGAGGTCGGGGTGGCGAGCGGCGTCGACGCCCGGAACGGGGTCGATTCCGGGGCCCACTCCACGGCAGGTGATGCCAAGGGGGCCGAGGCGGCCAGAGCGGAGGCCAACACAGCGGTCAGGACGGCGGCTGGGTCAGGGGCTGGGTCAGGGGCCGCGGACGGAGCGGTGGTGACCGGCTCCCTGGCTGTCGACGGGACGGCGGAGGCCACCGCCGCGTCCGCTGACAGAGTCGCTGACAGGGCCGCTGACGGAGTTGTCGGCGGAGCGGAGGGCGAGGAGGGAGGCGGGATCGGGAGCAAGGCCGGGCCGGACGGCCTGATCGGGCGACCGAGCGCTGCCGTGCCCGGGGATGCCTCGGGGGCCACGGACGCCGGCGTGCCCGCCGGTGCCTCGGGGTCCACGGACGCCGGCGTGCCCGCTGACGGCTCGGGATCCGCGGGTCCTGTGGGGTCTGGCGACGCGTCAGTGTCCGCTGATGTCGCCGTGGCCGCGGGCGGCGGGTCCGCGGGCGGTGGGCGGCTTTCGGTGGTGCGGGAGGACGAGACGCGCATCTCCGTCTATGGGCTGCCCTGCGCCGCCGTCGGTGAGGCCGCGTACCGCCATGGCATCGTCGTGCACCGGCTGGTCGAGGAGACCGCCGACATGGGCCTGGAGGCCACGCGCGGCGAGACCGCCGCCCGCGACCCCCGGGTCACCCCGCCCCGCGTGCTCCCGCGGCTGCCGCTGCCCGGCCCGGCCTGGCCGTTGCGCTACGAGCTGCGCCGCGCGACCGGGGTGCGGACCGGCTGGCTGATCGCCGTCGCGGCCCTCGTGGCCTCGCTCGTCGGTTCCGTACTGCTCGCTCGGGAGGGTGGGGCGGGGGAGCTGCACCGGATCACCGGCTGGCCCGCCGACGTCCCGCTGCCGCCGGTGGCGATCGCCTCCGGGCTCCTGGGCGCGCTGTCCTTCGGGGAGGAGTTCCGCTATCCCGCGCTGGCCCCGGCCCGGGACACGGTGCCACGCCGTCTCAGTCTGCTGGCCGCCAAGTTCCTGGTGTGCGCCGTTGGCGCGCTGCTGCTGTCCTTCGCCGTCCTCGCCCTGGACGGGGCGGCGCTCCTCCTGCTGGTCGGCGGTGACGCGGTGCCGCTGCCGGGCGACTGGCCGATGCTGATCGCGAGCGTGTGCGCCCTCGCGATCGGCTCCGGCTGGGCCGGGCTGATGGCGGCGGCCGTCTTCCGGTCCACCGCCCTCGGCCTGGCCACCCTGCTGGCGGTGCCCGTTCTGGCGGTGCCGGTGGTCCAGCGGCTGATGGCCGATCCGTCGGTGCGCTCGCTCGTCGGGCTGCCGCACCGGCTGCGCGCGGAGGCGCTGGAGCAGCCGCACTCCATGGCGGACCGGGGCCTGGCGCTCGCCCTGCGGCTGGCGTCCCAGCCCGTGGGGCAGGCTCTGCTGCTGTCGCTGGTCGTCCTGCTGTGCGCGTACGCCCTCACCGGTCTGCGCGGCCGCGCGCGGCAGTGACGCCGTGTGTGACGCCGTGCCGCTGTCGCGCCGATGCCGGGCTGGTCACCCGCGAGGAACGCGCGGGTCGGCACCCCGGAGCCGTGTCGGGGCGGCACCTCAAAGCCGCGGCCCTCGGCGCGCCGAGTGGCTCCACCCGGCGTAGCGCCGGCGCGGTGTCCGCGCAGCGCCTGCGCGGCAGTGGACCAGGCCGGGAGGGGTTCCGCAGGTCCTTCGCGTGAAGTGGTCGCAACTCCCCGAAGGGTGCTGTTTTCTGTCCGATTCAGCGTCAATTATGAGGTAATGGGCGATCACCCTTTCGTGTGCTTTTCACCAAAGACCTCAAGGGCTTCCGGGGTGTCGCCGACAAAGGATGCGTGAGTACCCTTGCGCACACCACGATGACCGCGGCTCGCCCCGCCGATTCCGGCCTCGCCGGCCCGGGCGAGCTTGACCGCTATCCCTACGCCGACGCCCCCGGCGGCGACCGCGGCGGCGCCCCCTCCTGGGACGGCGCCGACACCGAGATCGGCCGAGTGGGCCGACGCGCGGCCGGCAGCCGGGGTCGCGGGCTGCACGGCCAACTCGTCCAGCAGCTGGGCCAGATGATCGTCTCCGGCGATCTGGGAGCCGACCGCCCGCTCGTCCCCGAGGAGATCGGCCAGCGCTTCGAGGTCTCCCGCACCGTCGTGCGGGAATCGCTGCGCGTGCTGGAGGCCAAGGGCCTGGTCAGCGCCCGCCCCAATGTGGGCACCCGGGTTCGCCCCGTCAGCGACTGGAACCTCCTGGACCCCGACATCATCGAGTGGCGGGCCTTCGGTCCGCAGCGCGACGACCAGCGCCGTGAGCTGTGCGAGCTGCGCTGGACCATCGAGCCGCTGGCCGCCCGTCTCGCCGCCGGCTCCGGCCGTGACGACGTCCAGCAGCGGCTCGCCGACATGGCGGAGATCATGGGCCATGCGCTGGGACAGGGCGACGCGCTGACGTTCTCGCGCGCCGACGCGGAGTTCCACGCCCTGCTGCTGCAGGTCGCGGGCAACCGCATGCTGGAGCACCTGGCGGGCATCGTCGCCGCCGCGCTGCATGTCTCCGGCGCCCCGGTCACCGGCTGCGACCGGCTGACCGAGGCCGGGGTGGGCCACCACCGCCGGATCGTCGAGGCCATCGGCACCGGCGACGCCGCGGCGGCGGAGGCCGCGATGCGCCAGCTGCTGATCGTGCACCCCGATCTCGACCACGCCGAGGTGGGGGTGCCCGCGCCGCGCGAGCACTGATCCCGCGGGCCGCGGCGTACGGCGCAATCCCGCCGGCCGCGGCGTACGGCGTAGGAGAGCGGCGTCGCCGGAACCCGCGCGGCGGGTTCGGCGACGCGACGCGGCGAGGCGATGCGGCGCTGCCGATCGCGGCGGCGCAACGCCCATCGCCGCGGATGCGGTGGCGTGAGCGCGGTACATGATCAACTAAAGCCGATCTGTCCGGTCGATATGTCCACTGAGTGGGCATTGCGACCGCTATGGAGTGTGACTCGGGACACGAGGAATGGGCGTAACGCTCTTTGGGGCAGCGCGATGATTAAAGAGGTGGCAGCCGCAGAGGGAATACGGGCGCCGTTCGCGGCGCTGTACTCCACCCGCAGCACTCCGCCCGCGCCGTCGGTTCATCCTGCCGGCGGTCGTCGGCTCCAGTCCCCAGCGGACGGGGCCGGAAGCCGTTTCCATCGTTCCGAGAGGTTGTTCGTGTCGGCCAGCACATCCCGTACGCTCCCGCCGGAGATCGCCGAGTCCGAGTCTGTCATGGCGCTCATCGAGCGGGGAAAGGCTGAGGGGCAGATCGCCGGCGATGACGTGCGTCGGGCCTTCGAGGCTGACCAGATTCCGCCAACCCAGTGGAAGAACGTTCTGCGCAGCCTCAACCAGGTCCTCGACGAGGAGGGTGTGACGCTGATGGTCAGTGCCGCAGAGGCGCCCAAGCGCACCCGCAAGAGCGTCGCAGCGAAGAGTCCGGCAAAGCGCACCGCCACCAAGACCGTCACGGCCAAGACGGTCCCCGCGAAGAAGACCCCTGCCGCTGCTCCGGCCGCCCAGGCGGCCGAGGCGGGAGACGGCGTGGCCGGCGAGGCCGCGTCGGCGCCCGCGAAGAAGGCCGCGGCCAAGAAGGCCACAGCCAAGAAGGCGGTGGCCAAGAAGACCGCCGCCAAGAAGACGGTGGCGAAGAAGACCACCGCCAAGAAGGACCCGGACGAGCTCCTCGAGGGTGAGGACGTCATCGAGGACGCTCCCGGCGGCAAGCCCGGAGCCGAAGGCGCCGAGGGCGAGCCCGAGAACCAGGGCTTCGTGCTCTCCGACGAGGACGAGGACGACGCGCCGGCGCAGCAGGTCGCCGCGGCGGGCGCGACCGCCGACCCGGTCAAGGACTACCTGAAGCAGATCGGCAAGGTCCCGCTCCTCAACGCCGAGCAGGAGGTCGAGCTCGCCAAGCGCATCGAGGCCGGCCTGTTCGCCGAGGACAAGCTCGCCAACTCCGACAAGCTCGCGCCCAAGCTCAAGCGCGAGCTGGAGATCATCGCCGAGGACGGCCGCCGGGCCAAGAACCACCTCCTGGAGGCCAACCTCCGGCTGGTGGTCTCCCTGGCCAAGCGCTACACCGGCCGCGGCATGCTCTTCCTGGACCTCATCCAGGAAGGCAACCTGGGTCTGATCCGCGCCGTCGAGAAGTTCGACTACACCAAGGGCTACAAGTTCTCTACGTACGCCACCTGGTGGATCCGTCAGGCGATCACCCGGGCGATGGCCGACCAGGCCCGCACCATCCGTATCCCGGTGCACATGGTCGAGGTCATCAACAAGCTCGCGCGAGTGCAGCGCCAGATGCTCCAGGACCTGGGCCGCGAGCCCACCCCGGAGGAGCTGGCCAAGGAGCTCGACATGACCCCCGAGAAGGTCATCGAGGTCCAGAAGTACGGCCGCGAGCCGATCTCCCTCCACACCCCGCTCGGTGAGGACGGCGACAGCGAGTTCGGTGACCTGATCGAGGACTCCGAGGCGGTCGTTCCGGCCGACGCGGTGAGCTTCACGCTGCTGCAGGAGCAGCTGCACTCCGTCCTCGACACGCTGAGCGAGCGCGAGGCGGGCGTGGTCTCCATGCGCTTCGGCCTGACCGACGGCCAGCCGAAGACGCTCGACGAGATCGGCAAGGTCTACGGGGTGACGCGTGAGCGCATCCGGCAGATCGAGTCGAAGACGATGTCGAAGCTGCGCCACCCGTCCCGGTCCCAGGTCCTGCGCGACTACCTGGACTGACGGACGCCGGATTCACGGACCGGACTCACGGTCCACACAGCGCGAAGGCCGGGCCCTGGCAGGGCCCGGCCTTCGCGCTGTCCGCGTCCACCCCCCGTTCGGTCCCTCCCGGGATGCGGAACGGCGAGGGCTGGGTGACGCTGGGTGTGCGACGCGCTCCGTACGGTCAGGAGGCTGAATGCGAAGGTCGCTGTCCGCCCTGTTTGCTCCGCTCGCGGCCCCGCTGGTCACCGCCCTGGCCATGCTGTTGATCCTGCCTCCCTCGGCGACGGCAGACCGCACGGTGGTCGGCGGCCACCCTGCTCATACGGAATTGGCGCCCTGGGCGGTGGCGCTGGCGAGCCGTGAGCGGTTCGGCGGGGCCCGTTCGGGCCAGTTCTGCGGCGGCGTGGTGGTGGGCCCCACCACGGTGCTCACGGCCGCGCACTGTCTGAGCCGCGAGGTGCTCGGTGTGGACTGGTGGAAGGTCAGGGACCTTCGCGTGATCATCGGCCGGGACGATCTGCGCGGCAGCGGAGGGGTGGAGATGGCTCCGCGTCTGGTCTGGGTCAATCCGGCGTACGAGCCGGTCGGCCGGGCCGGGGACGTCGCCGTGCTCACCCTCGGCCAGCGGCTGCCCAGGGTCTACGGCATCTCCATGGCGGCCGACGGAGATCCGGCCTATCAGCCGGGGGCGCGGGCGGCGGTGTACGGCTGGGGCGACACGCGGGGCAATGGCAGCTACGCCTCGACGCTGCGGGCCACCCGTGTGCGGGTGCTGCCGGACGAGTCGTGCGAGGAGGCCTATCCGGGGAACGCGGAGGGGGAGTACCGCTCGGATTCCATGATGTGCGCCGGGCTGCCGGAGGGGGGCCGGGACGCCTGTCAGGGGGACAGCGGCGGACCGCTGATCGCCCGCGGGAAGCTCGTGGGCCTGGTGTCCTGGGGGAGCGGCTGCGCGGAGGCCGGCCGGCCGGGCGTCTATACGCGGATCTCGTCAGTGCTGCCGCTCGCGACCGCCTCCGAGGTGGACCAGGCGGCGGACCAGGCATCGGCGGACCAAGCGGCAGCGGACCAGGCGTCGCCGGACCTGGCGGCGGAGTCCGGGGCGGACTCGGCCTCGGCGGACCTGGCGACCGCGTCCGAGGCGGCGGACTGGGATCCCGAGACCGACGCGGAGCGAGGGGCTGTCACGGGCGGCCACGGAGAGTGAGGGGCGGGTACGAGGACGGGCGGCCGCCCCTTGATAGGGGCGGCCGCCCGAGGTCCCGGCCCTGGGCCGGTGTCGCTCGTCGTCGTCGGGTGATGCGAGGTGTCAGCGTTCGTCGTCGGACGCGGACGCCGGGACGGCCGTCAGCCGCTCGGTCTCGTCCTGTATCTCCGCGGCGATCTTCTTGAGTTCCGGCTCGAACTTGCGCCCGTGGTGGGCGCAGAAGAGCAGTTCACCGCCGCTTGCCAGGACGACGCGCAGGTATGCCTGGGCGCCGCAGCGGTCGCAGCGGTCAGCGGCCGTCAGGGGGCTCGCGGGGGTCAGAACAGTAGTCACGTCGCCTCTTCTCTAGCTCGACGAGCTGTCGTACCAGGGTCAACATCCAACCAAGCCGAAAACGTTCCCGCTCGTGGCTTTTTCTCAAAAATTGCTTCTGAGTAGACCGGATGGTGACGGTTGGCGGCGAATGAGCCGTATTGCGTTGGTTTACGGTTTCACGTCGCTTGTCGGATTTGTCCTCCCGGCCGGGTTGCCGGTTGTTGGTGAGGACGTGCCCGGAGCCTAAATGGTTCATGCCTGAAAGGGAACGTGATGTTTGTGTCACCCCATCGAGCGATCGAACGTACGAGCGAAAGTCAAGGAGTCTGGACTAGCATGGACGTTCTCATGGGTGGCGGCACAACGGCTCTATCAGGCCTCGGTACGCTCTGACGGGCGACCCTGCCACCAAGTCGGCCCCCAGTGGGGCCAACAAGAAATTCAGCGAGGAGCGAACCGCGTGACCGCCGACACGTCCGTGCCGTCCACTGCGCTGCTGACCGGAGCAGACCGGGGCGGCTCCAACTACACCGCGCGGCACCTGCTCGTCCTGGAGGGGCTCGAAGCGGTACGCAAGCGCCCCGGTATGTACATCGGCTCCACGGACAGCCGCGGCCTCATGCACTGTCTGTGGGAGATCATCGACAACTCCGTCGACGAGGCGCTCGGTGGCTACTGCGACCACATCGAAGTGATCCTGCACGACGACGGCTCGGTGGAGGTGCGGGACAACGGCCGCGGGATCCCGGTCGACGTCGAGCCCAAGACCGGCCTGTCGGGCGTCGAGGTCGTGATGACCAAGCTGCACGCGGGCGGCAAGTTCGGCGGCGGCTCGTACGCGGCCTCCGGCGGTCTGCACGGCGTCGGCGCCTCCGTGGTGAACGCGCTGTCCTCCCGGCTCGACGTGGAGGTGGACCGGGACGGCAAGACCCACTCGATCAGCTTCCGGCGCGGCGTCCCCGGCATCTTCACCGAATCGGGCCCCGAGGCCCCCTTCGATCCGTCGAGCGGCCTCCTCAAGGGCAAGCGGGTCCCCAAGACCCGCACCGGCACCCGCATCCGCTACTGGGCGGACCGGCAGATCTTTCTCAAGGACGCCAAGCTCTCCTTGGAGACGCTGCACGCGCGCGCCCGCCAGACGGCCTTCCTGGTGCCTGGCCTGACGCTGATCGTCCGGGACGAGCGGACCGCCGAGGGCCGGGACGGCGCCGAGGGCCCCTCGGAGGAGACCTTCCGCTTCGACGGCGGCATCAGCGAGTTCTGCGAGTACCTGGCACAGGACAAGGCCGTCTGCGATGTGCTGCGGCTGTCCGGGCAGGGCACCTTCAAGGAGACTGTCCCGGTCCTGGACGAGCGCGGCCATATGACGCCGACCGAGGTCACGCGCGAGCTCGGCGTCGACATCGCGCTGCGCTGGGGCACCGGCTACGACGCCACCATAAAGTCCTTCGTCAACATCATCGCCACCCCTAAGGGCGGCACCCATGTCACCGGCTTCGAGCGCTCGGTGACCAAGACGGTCAACGAGGTGCTGCGCACCGCCAAGCTGCTGCGCGTCGCCGAGGACGACGTCGTCAAGGACGACGCCATGGAGGGGCTCACCGCGGTCGTGACCGTGCGGCTGGCGGAGCCGCAGTTCGAGGGGCAGACCAAGGAGGTGCTGGGCACCTCCGCGGCCTCCCGGATCGTGGCGAACGTGGTGGCCAAGGAGCTCAAGGCGTTTTTGACCTCCACCAAGCGGGACGCCAAGCAGCAGGCCCGCGCCGTGCTGGAGAAGATCGTGGCGGCCGCCCGCACCCGCATCGCGGCCCGTCAGCACAAGGAGGCGCAGCGCCGCAAGACCGCGCTGGAGTCCTCCTCGCTGCCCGCGAAGCTGGCCGACTGCCGCAGCGATGACGTGGACCGCAGCGAGCTGTTCATCGTCGAGGGCGACTCGGCGCTCGGTACGGCCAAGCTCGCGCGGAACTCCGAGTTCCAGGCGCTGCTGCCGATCCGCGGAAAGATCCTCAACGTTCAGAAGGCGTCGGTCTCCGACATGCTGAAGAACGCCGAGTGCGGCTCGATCATCCAGGTCATAGGGGCCGGCTCGGGTCGGACGTTCGACATCGACCAGGCCCGCTACGGCAAGGTGATCTTCCTCGCCGACGCGGATGTGGACGGCGCCCACATCCGTATCCTGCTGCTCACCCTCTTCCAGCGCTATATGCGGCCGATGGTCGAGCAGGGGCGGGTCTTCTCGGCCGTGCCGCCCCTGCACCGGGTGGAGCTGGTCAACCCCAAGCGGGGTCAGGACAAGTACGTCTACACCTACTCCGACCAAGAGCTCCAGGAGACGCTGCTTGACCTCCAGCGCCGGGGTGTGCGCTACAAGGACGGCATTCAGCGCTATAAGGGTCTGGGCGAGATGGACGCCGATCAGCTCGCGGAGACCACGATGGACCCGCGCCACCGCACCCTGCGGCGGATCAACATCAGCGACCTGGAAGCCGCGGAGCAGGTCTTCGACCTGCTCATGGGCAATGAGGTCGCGCCCCGTAAGGAGTTCATCACCAACTCGGCGGCGACCTTGGACCGGTCGCGCATCGACGCCTGACGTACCCCGCCCGGCAGCAGCCAAGTGCCTCTCCACCCCAGGGTGGAGGGGCACTTTCCACCCTGGACCCGCCTCAGGGCCGATCCGCGCGGCAGGGGTCGTTCCGTAGCGTCTGAGCGGCAGACCCAGGGAGGGCCGATGAACCGATGGACCCAGTGGCCCTCGCGGCAGGCGCTCACGCGTCAGGGCGTGCCCCCGGTCCGGCTGGTGATCAACACGGGGATGTGGATCTTCGGGGCGGGCCTGCTGCTGTGGGACGTGCTCCGCGACGACGCCTTCCCGAGGTGGGCGCGGATCGTCCTGCTCGCCGCCGTCGCCGGATGCGGGGCCACGGTGTACGCGTTCCGCCGCGTCACCGTCGACCACCGGCTGGGCCCGGCCCTCGCCCTGCTCGCCCTGCTGCTCGGGGCGGGTGCGGCGCTCCTGGCCGTGGGAGCCGACAACCCGGCGGCCGCGGTGTGGATCGTCGGGGTGATCGTCTCGATGGAGCGGCTGCCGCTGATGGTCGGCCTGCCCGCCGGAATCGTGGCATCCGGTTCGTTCGCGCTCTTCGGCGACCACGGCCTGCTCGCCGGTCTGGCCACTGGCCTCGGCTTTCTGCTCATCGGCTATACGCTGCGGCTGGACGAGGAGGCGCGCGGCACCGGCTACCGGCTGCTGGAGCAGGAGCGGGCGGCGCGCCAAGCCGAGGCGCAGAGCGCGGCGCTCGCCGAGCGGGCCCGGATCGCCCGGGAGATCCACGACGTGCTGGCGCACAGCCTCTCCGCCCAGCTGGTGCACCTGGAGGCGGCCAGGCTGCTGATCGAGCGCGGGGAGGACCGGGCCATGGTGCTGGAGCGGGTGGTCGCGGCTCGCGGGATGGCGCGCCACGGCCTGGCCGAGACCCGCCAGGCGCTGTACGCGCTGCGCGGCGAGATGGCCCCGGTCGAGGACTTCCTGCGGGAGTCCGCCGCGACCGAGGGCGCGCGGTTCGAGACGCGGGGCGCACCGCGCGAGCTGGCCGCCGAGGCGGGGCTCGCGGTCCGGAGGGTCGCGCAGGAGGCGCTGACCAACGTGCGCAAGCACGCGCCGGGCGCCCGGGTGGAGATGCGGTTCGTCTACCGGGCGGAGGAGGTGCTCCTCGAGATACGGGACGACGGGGCCCGCGGGAGCTCGTCCGGCGCCCCGGCGGCGACCGGGGCCGGATACGGTCTGCGGGGAATGCGGGAGCGCGCCGAGCTCCTCGGCGGCACGCTGGAGGCAGGACCCGCCGAAGGGGGCTTCGTGGTGCGCCTGCGGCTCCCGGCGTGACATCGGCGTGAGGGAGACACGGCAAGGCGCGGCGAGAGCCGGAGAGACACAGGGCGATGACAGGGGGGATGCGGCCAATGGGCGAAGGGCGGGGGGCCGCCGGCCCACGGGTGGTGCGCGTACTGGTCGTCGACGACCAGATCATGGTGCGCGAGGGCATCGTGCTGCTGCTGGGGCTGCTGCCCGGTATCGAGGTCGTCGGCTCGGCGGGCGACGGCGAGGAGGCGCTGCGGCTGGTCGCCGAGGTCTCCCCGGACGTGGCGCTGATGGATCTGCGGATGCCCCGATGCGACGGCGTCGAGGCGACCCGGCGCATCCGCGCCGAACACCCCGCGACCCAGGTCGTGGTGGTGACCACCTACGCGGACGACGACTGGCTCTTCCCGGCCCTGGAGGCGGGTGCCCGGGGCTATGTGACCAAGGACGCGGACGCGGAGGAGATCGCCCGCGCCATCGAGGACGTGATGTCGGGGCAGGCGGGGCTGTCGCCGAAGGTGCAGCGCAGGCTGCTGGAGCGACTGGTCGACAACGCGACAACCACCACAGGCGCCGCGGGCGAGGCGGCCGCCGCCGGCGGGACGGCCGCGAAGACGGGGGCCGGGGCCGTGCCGGGCCCGCTGCCCGACGGGCTCACGCCCCGTGAGGCGGAGGTCCTGAGGCTGGTCGCCGAGGGGCTGTCCAACGCGGAGATCGCCCGTCGGCTGTACATCGGCCCGGCGACCGTGAAGACCCACATCAACAACCTCTTCGCCAAGGCGGGGGTGCGCGACCGCGCCCAGGCCGTGCGCTACGCCTACCGGAGGGGGATCGCCCGGCCGCCCGGCCCCGCCACCCCGGCCTCCGGCCCCGGGCCCGGCCCCGGATCCGGCCCGTAATACGATCCCGGCCCCGGACCCGGCCCGTAATACGGTCCCGGTTCCGGGATGTTCGTCACCTGAGTCACCTGATGGGGTGAACGTCCGTTATTGAAGGGTCCGGGGTCTCCTGCTCCGTCCATCCTTGGCACGCGGCCAATGCGGCAGTGGAGCAAGGAGTGTTCGGGTGGACATGCAGGACAACGCGCGCGACGCCGGGGCGGTCGGGCTGGGGTATTCCTGGTACGGCACGGCCGCTTCCGGCTGGGGCGAGGACGAGACCGGCGGCGGACCCCGGCGCGCGCGCCCGCCCGCCGCGGCGGACGTCTACACCGAGGTGCACGGCAGCGCCGCCTTCCAGGAAGTGCGCAGACGCTACCGCCGCTTCGTCTTCCCCGCGGCCGCCCTCTTCCTCCTGTGGTATCTCGCCTACGTCGTCGCGGCGACCACCGCGCCCGGTCTGATGGCCCGCCCCGTCGTCGGCGCGCTCAATGTGGCGATGCTCGCCGGGCTCGCCCAGTTCGCCACCACCTTCCTGCTGACCTGGGCGTACGCTCGCCATGCCCGGCTGCGCCGGGACCGGGACGCGCTGGAGCTCCGCTGGGTGACGCAGGAGATGATGCGGGGGCACGGCCGGTGACGGGAAATCAGCAGGGCCTGGCGCTGCTGCTCTTCGGAGTGTTCGTCGCCGCCACCCTCGCGATCACCACCTGGGCGGGCCGGCGGCGGCACGGCTCCCCGGAGGAGTTCTACGCGGGCGGGCGGCTGTTCTCACCGATGGAGAACGGCTTCGCCATCGCGGGCGACTACATGTCGGCCGCCTCGTTCCTCGGCATCTCCGGCCTGATCGCGCTCTTCGGCTACGACGGCGTGCTGTACTGCGTCGGCTTCTTCGTCGCCTGGCTGGTCGTGCTGCTCCTGGTGGCCGAACTGGTCCGCAACTGCGGCCGGTTCACCCTCGCCGACGTGCTCGCCGCCCGGATGGGCGAGCCTCCGGTCCGGATCGCCGCGGGCGTCTCGTCCGTCACCGTCTGCGTGCTCTACCTCGTCGCCCAGATGGTCGGGGCGGGCAGCCTGATCGCCCTGCTGATCGGTGAGACCGGCCCGCGCGCCCGCGCCTGGACGGTCATCGGCGTGGGCACCCTGATGGTGATCTTCGTGGCGCTCGGCGGCATGCGCGCCACGACCTGGATCCAGATCGTCAAGGCGGTGCTGCTGATGGCCGGGGCGGCCACGCTCACCGCCCTCGTCCTGATCCGGTTCCACGGCGATGTGGACGCGCTGCTCAGCTCGGCGGCGCAGCACAGCGGACACGGCCGGGACTTCCTCGCCCCGGGGCTGAAGTACGGCGGCGGCTGGACCGCGCGGCTGGACTTCATCAGCCTCGGAC
Organism: Streptomyces sp. NPDC007917; assembly: GCF_042959105.1. NCBI lineage: Bacteria > Bacillati > Actinomycetota > Actinomycetes > Kitasatosporales > Streptomycetaceae > Streptomyces > Streptomyces sp. NPDC007917. The sequence continues at coordinate 672,495 of NZ_JBIBKK010000001.1, read as the reverse complement.
TCGCCCTCGTCCTCGGCACCGCCGGGCTGCCGCACATCCTCTCGCGCTTCTACACCGTGCCCACCGCCCGGGCCGCCCGCCGCTCGGTCATCTGGTCGATCGGGCTGATCGGCGGCTTCTACCTGATGACCATCGTGCTGGGCTTCGGCGCCGCCGCCGTGCTGGGCACCGACACCGTACGGACCGCCAGCCCGGCCGGGAACACCGCGGTGCCGCTGCTCGCGCTCGACCTCGGCGGGGGCGCCGGATCGACCGGCGGCACGGTGCTGTTCGCCATGGTCGCCGCCGTCGCCTTCGCCACCATCCTCGCCGTGGTCGCCGGGATCACCCTGGCCTCCTCCGCCTCGGTCGCCCACGACCTGTACGCCTCGCTGAGCCGCCGCGCGGTCCGTACGCCGCGCAGCGAGGTCGCGGTCGCGCGGATCGCGGCCGTCGGGATCGGGGCGGCAGCCATCGGCCTCGGGCTGCTCGCCCAAGAGCTCAATGTGGCCTTCCTGGTCGGGCTCGCCTTCGCGGTCGCCGCCTCGGCAAACCTGCCGGTGCTGCTGTACTCGCTCTTCTGGCGGCGGTTCACCACGCGCGGCGCGGTATGGGCGGTCTACGGCGGGCTGCTCCCGGCTGTCGTGCTGGTGGTGCTCTCCCCGGTGGTGTCCGGCGGCCCGGAGGCGATCTTCCCCGGGGTGGACTTCCATGTCTTCCCGCTGGACAACCCGGGCCTCGTCTCCGTGCCCCTCGGCTTCCTGGCCGGCTGGCTCGGCACCGTCACCTCACACCAGGCCGCGGGCGCCACCGGACCCGCCGCCAAGCACGCCGAGATGGAGGTGCGGGCCCTCACGGGGGCGGGCGCGGCTTGACCCTGGGGTGCGCCTCACACCCATACGTAGCGGTGCTCCGGGCGCCCCGTCTCGCCGTACTTCAGGCTGAGCCGGACCCGGCCCGTGCGCTCCAGGAGCTTGAGGTAGCGCTGGGCGGTCTGGCGGCTGAGCGAGGACCGCTCGGCGACCTCCTGTGCCGACAGCGGCCCCTCGGCGCCCCGCAGCACCTCCCGCACCAGGTCGGCCGTGAGCGCGGAGTGCCCCTTGGGCAGCTCCGCCGGGCCTGCCGAGGCGCCGCCCACGGCGCCGAAGATCCGGTCGACCTGGTCCTGGCCGGCCTCGCCGCCGCCCTCCAGGGCGCGCCGCAGCGCCGCGTAGCCCTGCAGCTTGGCGCGCAGCCCGGCGAAGGTGAAGGGCTTGACCAGGTACTGCAGCGCGCCGTGGCGCATCGCCGCCTGCACGGTCGCGATGTCCCGGGCGGCGGTCACCATGATGATGTCGGTGTGGTGCCCGCGCTCGCGCAGCCGCCGCACCAGCGCGAGGCCCGTCTCGTCCGGCAGATAGTGGTCGAGCAGCACCAGATCGACCGTGGCGCGGTCCAGGAAGGCCAGCGCCTCGGCGGCCGTGTGCGCTTGCCCCGCGACGCGGAAGCCGGGCACCTTCTCCACATACGCCGCGTTGACCCGGGCCACGCGTACGTCGTCGTCCACGACCAACACATTGATGGGAGCGCTGGCGCTGCTGGCACCGCCCGCGCTGTTCACGCCCGTCACCTCCGTACCTCCCTCATCGCGGCTCTCCTGCCGCGCTCAGCCGGGGCCCGCTCGGCTCCTCGGCCAGCGCCTCGGGCAGCACCACCGTGAACTCCGCGCCCCCGCCGTCCCGGTCGGCCACCCGCACGCTGCCGCCCTGCCGCTCGGCGAGGCGGCGCACCAGGGCCAGGCCGATACCGCGCTTGCGGTGCGCGGGCGGCTCCTTGGTCGACCAGCCCTCGGCGAAGACGACGTCGCGCCGGTCGGCCGGGATGCCGGGCCCGCTGTCGGAGACCCGCAGCACGACCGTGCTGTCGTCGGCGGACAGCTCCACCTCGACCAGCGGACCGGCCGAGCCGGCCGCCGCGTCCACCGCGTTGTCGATGAGGTTGCCGACGATCGTCACCAGGCCCGGCGGGTCCACCAGCCGGTTCGGCAGCAGCGTCCCTGGGGCGATGCGCAGCGAGACCCCGCGCTCGGCGGCGACCGTGGCCTTGCCGACCAGCAGGGCGGCCAGCAGCGGGTCGTGGACGCGCTCGGTGACCTGCTCGGCGGTGGCCCGGTGCACCCCGACCGCCTCCGTGACGAACTCCACCGCCTCCTCGTACAGCTCGAGCTCCAGCAGTCCGAGGAGGGTGTGCAGGTGGTTGGCGTGCTCGTGGTCCTGGGCGCGCAGCGCGTCGATCAGCCCCCGGGTGCCGTCCAGCTCGCGGCCCAGCCGCTCCAGCTCGGTGCGGTCGCGCAAGGTGGCCACGGCCCCGCCGTCGTCCGTCGGCATCCGGTTGGCGACCAGCACCCGGCCGCCGCTGACGGTCAGCAGATCGGATCCGGTGACCCGCCCGGCGAGCACATCGGTGGTGCGGCCCGGCGGCAGCACCGCGTCCAGCGGCTGCCCGGTGTCCTCGGCGCGCAGGTCCAGGAGCCGCTGCGCCTCGTCGTTGACCAGCCGGATGCGGCCGCGCGCGTCCAGGGCCAGGACCCCCTCGCGGATGCCGTGCAGCATGGCCTCGCGCTCGGCGAGCAGCGCGGAGATATCGGAGAAGGCCAGGTCGTGGGTGCGGCGGCGAAGCCTGAGGGCGACGATGTACGCCGCCAGGGCGCCCACCGCGAGCGCGCCGCCCGCGTAGGCGAGCAGCCCCGGCACCGCGCCGATGAGCCGGTCGCGCACGCTCTCGTACGAGATGCCGACCGAAACGGCGCCGACGATACGGCCGTCCTCGTCGCGCAGCGGGACCTTGCCGCGGGCCGAGCGGCCGAGCGTGCCGTTGTCGATCTCCATGACCTCCCGGCCGGCGAGGGCGTCGCTGGGGTCGGTGGAGACATGCCGGCCGATCTCCTCGGAAGAGGTGTGGGACCAGCGCACGCCCCGCCTGTCCATGATCACGACATATTCGGCGCCGGTCGCCCGGCGGATCCGCTCCGCCTGGTCCTGGACCGGCCCATCGGGGGAGGGGCGGCTGTGCGCGAGCGCGTCGGGGAGCCCCGGGGCGGAGGCAGTGGTCTGCGCGATGGCGAGGGCGCGGCGCATGGCCTGGTCGTCCAGCTGGGAGCTGAGCCGGGCGAGGAAGAGGCCGGTCGCGAGCACGATGACGCCCGTGGCGATGGTCAGCTGCATCAGCAGGACCTGGGAGAAGACACGTCTGGGCCAGCCGATGCGCCACCTGGGGGCCTCGGCACGCGGCCCCCGGGGTATCGCGGCGCTCATGGCAAGGAGGGTAACCAAGCGCGGGTCCGCGGCACGGCGCCAGGACCCCTCTTCGCGTCTGGACCGGCGCCGCTCTCGCGGGGGTGACTGCTCGCCGCGGGGGTTCCTCAATTGATGGCTGCGCCGACGCCCACTGATGGTTGCCCCACGGCCGCCGCGGCGGCGACGGTCGGGACGGGGCGCCCGGCGCGCACCGCCCGCATGCTGATGACGTCCATGCGGGCCGGGGAGCCCAGAACCGACCCGCAGCTCTCCGGCCGCGGTGGCGCGGCGGCGACCTGGACGACGCCGATCCGCCACCGGCGTCCGTCGCAGTGCCCGACGGTGACGGTCCAGGCGGGGGCGGCGCCCTCGGTCCGCAGCACGGACAGCGCGTCGGCCCCCGTTTCGCCGGTCAGCTCGCGGACCGCCAGCTCGGCGGCCTGGCCGGGGCGCTCCCAGGTGGACCGGCCGCGGCAGCCCTCGGTGACGACCCTGCCCTCCCGCAGCGCGTCCAGGACGTCCCGCACGGACTGCGCGGTGGCCCGCCCGTAGGCGTACCCGTACGGCAGGACCATGAGCGTCGGCGAGAAGCGGTGGCCGCCGATGTGGGTGATCTCCCAGGTGCCGTGCGCCCCGGAGACGGTCAGCTCGGCGGCCAGCGGGCGGCCGAGGAGAGCGCAGCAGCGGTCGCGCTTGCCGTTGGTGCACACGAGCACCAAGGGGTCGCCGGTGTAGTTCTCCCACCCCTGGCCGGGCCCCGCGGCGGCGGGGCGCAGACCGCCCGGGTCGCCCGCGCCCAGCGCGGCGAAGTCGAGGGCGAGCAGCCGCTCGGGCTCGGAGAGCGCGGTCGTACGGATCCAGGAGCGGCCCGGGCGGGTGTGCGCGACGAAGACGCGCTGCCGTGGGTGGGTGTGGCAGTCGGCGTGCCGGCCGGGGCGCCGGATCAGCGCGACGCGGACGCCGGTGTCCTTGGTGGCGCGCTCCAGCGCGCGGCCGACGGCCGGGGCCAGATGGCTGCCGGTCAGGGCGTCGGCACCCCAGGGGCCGGGCTGTTCGAGCAGCAGCCAGGTGGTGGCGGCGGTCGCCGTCCCGGCGAGCGGCTCGGACAGATCGCGGGAAGCGGTCGCGCACGTGCTCACGAAGGTAAGCCTAACCTCTCTTGTGACCTTGGTCCTCCGAAGGCGCGCTTTCGGGGCGAGAGGCCCGTCCGCCCGGGTGCCGCCGGGCGCGGACGGGCGCCGTCGGGTTCCGCGGGGGCGGACGGGACGGGAAAATGGCGGTCGCGGGCATGAGGGGGCTCGCACGGGGGTGTGTCCAGGGGCGGGAGGGGGCTGTCACGTATGGGGCTGCGTGCGCGTAAGGGCTGGTGCGCCTGGTGGCGCGGACGCCGGGGGAGGCGCGGGCCCGCGCGCCTTGGCCCGGTGCTGGAGGCGATGGTCACCGCGGCGTACGAGCAGCGGCGGCCGATCCCCGAGGCGCTGGCCCGCGAGGCGGCCGAGGCCGGGGATCCGCGCGGGATGACGGTCCACGGCATCGGGCTCGTCCACCGCGGGGCGTACGCCGAGGCCGAGCGCTGGCTCGGCCGGGCCATCGAGGCGGGGGACACCCTGGCGATGGTGGTGCTCGGCACCCTGTGCATGGATCTGGGCAGGCTGGACGAGGCGGAGCGGCATCTGCGCCGGGCGGCGGACAGCGGCCACTCCGGCGCCCGGGTGGCCCTGCGGCAACTGCGCGCGCGGCGCAACGGCTCGGGGCCCTAAAGGGTGTTGCAGATGCCCTGTTCACGGCCTTCTGCAACACCTTTCAGCCGCGCCGGCCGGTGGTGCGCAGCGCCGTGGCGAGTTCGCCCAGGTACGTCGAGACCGGCCCCAGAGTGAGCAGCCCGCTGCCCGCCCCGGCCAGCTCCGCCGCCGCGGGGGTGAGTTCGTGGTGGGCGCGCTCCATCGTCTCCCGGTCGCCGACCGCGACGGCCGCCCGGGCGGTCAGGCACCACAGGGCCTCGAACAGCAGGTCGCGGGGTGGGTCCGGGGTCTCGCGCAGCGCCGCCGCGGCCTCGTCGCGGCGATTCTGGGCCAGCAGGACCAAGGGGCGGGCCCAGGGCTCGTACGGCCCCCAGTCGACGTGCTCACCGGCCGGGGCGGGCAGCGCGTGCCGGATGCGCAGGCACAGCAGCGCGAGCGGCAGCAGGCCGTGCTCGAGACCGGGCATGCCGGCCCCCTCCAGCCGCGCGGCGGCGTCCCGGTAGGCCGCCTCCGCCGCCCCCTGTTCCGCCCCCTGTCCCGCCGCCGGGCCGGTCTCGGCGAGCCGTAGCGCGGCGTACCACTGCGTGAACACGCCGACCAGGGGCAGCTCGTGGCGCTCGGCCAGGCGGTCGGCGGCGCTCGCGTGGCGGTCGGCTCCGGCGAAGTCCGCCAGGGCGGCGCGGGCCTGGAGCCGTATGAGGTGGCCGAGGACTTCGAAGGTGGTCAGGGCGTGCCGGGCGGACAGGGCGATCAGCTCGGCGCCGAGCGCGTCCCGGCGCGGCGCCAGGCCGGCGCGGTGGAAGGTCTGCATGAACGTGGCGTTGAGGGCGAACGCCAGCAGCGCGGGATCGTCCAGGCGGCGGGCGATCTCCTCCGCCTGCCTGGCGGCCTGCGGCCCGCGCGCCGCCCGGGTGCCCCGTGACTCCAGGGCGATCGTCGCCAGCAGCCGGGCCCGGGCCGCCTCGTGCCCGCCGGATGGCAGGGCGGACAGCGTGCGCTCGGCCGCCGCGACGACCCGCGCGGCCTGCTCCGGGTCGTCGAGCCGCGTCCAGACGGCCGGGACGTCGTACGCACCGATCACGCGGGCGGTCAGTTCCGCGTCGCCCAGCTCCTCGGCCGCCGCGACGGCCGCCACGCGGTGGCGGCGGGCCGTCTCCAGGCCGCTGCCGCCGGTCACCGCGAGACTGCGCAGCAGACCCACCGTCGACTCCAGGCGTGCCCGGGCGCCGGAGGGCACGGTGCGGTCATAGGCGGCCGCCGTACGCGCCCACACGCGGTCGGCCGCCCCGGCGGGCCCCGGGCCGGGGTCGAGGTGGGCTGCGTGGCCGAGGATGTCCGCCTCCAGGGCGCGCAGCCGCGGGCCGGGATCCACGCCCAGCTGCTCGGACAGGAGCGTACGCGCCCGGCGCAGGACCGCCAGCGCGTCGCCCTGGCGGCCGGAGCGGTACAGCGCCAGGGCCAGCAGCCGCCAGGCGTCCTCGCGCCAGGGGTGCTCGGCCACATGGGAGTCCAGGTCCACCGCCGCCTCGGCGGCCAGGCCCAGCGTGAGCCGGGCCTCGGCCCGCCGTTCGACGGCGTGCAGCCGCAGCTCCGCGAGGCGCGAGCGGTCCGCGCGGGCCCACGGCTCGTCGGTGAACTCCGCGTAGGCGGGTCCGCGCCACCACTCCAGCGCCTGATCCAGCCGTGCGAGCGCGTCCTTGGGCGGCAGCGCCGCGGCGGCGGTCACCGCACGTTCGAAGCTCCAGGCGTCCACCGCGCCCGGGTCGGCGCGCAGCGCGTACCCCGGGCCCTCGGTGACCAGCAGGCGGGCCGGGGCGCGGGGCGGGCGCTCCGGTTCCAGGGCGCGCCGCAGCGCGGCCACGAAGGTGCGCAGCGCGCCCACCGCGTCGGCGGGCGGCTCCGTCCACAGGTCCTCGACCAGGCGGCGGACCGGGACCACACGGCGGCGGGCGACGATCAGCCGGGCCAGCACGGCGCGGTGGCGTGGCCCCTTCAGGGTGATCGCGTCCCCGGCCCCGTCCCAGGCCGCCACCGGACCCAGCACGCCGAACAGGAACCGCACGCCAGACCACCCTTTCCGAGGCAGCGCCCCCGGTCACGGTAACGCGCGCATCCGATGCTCATTCGCGCCCGGCACGCTGACGACGCCCGAACGTCTTCACCTGGAAAGGGGCGGAACCATGCCGCCTGTCATCGCCGGCTTCGCTCACCACCGTGTCCCCGTCGCCGACGGCGTGTCCCTCCACGCGGCCGTCGGCGGCTCGGGCACCCCGGTCGTGCTGCTGCACGGCTTTCCGCAGACCCACCTGATGTGGCGGCACGTCGCCGCCGACCTCGCGGCCGACCACACCGTGATCTGCCCCGATCTGCGCGGCTACGGCGCCAGCGACAAACCCGCCGACCCCGACGGCACCGCCTACGCCAAGCGCACCATGGCCGCCGACATCGTGGCCCTGGCCCGCGCCCTGGGGCATGAGCGGTTCGCGCTGGCCGGGCACGACCGCGGCGCCTTGGTCGCCTTCCGCGCCGCCCTCGACCACCCGGCGGCCATCACCCACCTGGCCTGCCTCGATGTGCTGCCGACCCTGGACATGTGGGAGGCGCTGCACGGCACCACCGCCGCCGTGGGCTTCCACCTCTATCTGATGGCCCAGCCCCCCGGACTGCCCGAGCGGCTGATCGGCGCCGCCCCGGACCTCTTCTTCGGCCACTTCCTCGACCTGTGGACCGGCGACCCGCGGGCCGTCCCGGCCGATGTCCGCGCCGCGTACCTGGACGCCTGCCGTGAGGCGGTGCCCTCGATCGTCGCCGACTACCGGGCCTCCGCCGGCATCGACACCGACCACGACCGGGCCGACCGCGCCGCCGGCCGCCGGCTGGGGATGCCGGTCACCGTGCTCCAGCAGGACTGGGGCGCCGCCCTCGGCTACGACGCCGCCGCGCTGTGGCGCGCCTGGGCGCCCGACCTGCGGCACACCACCGTCACCTGCGGCCACTTCATGGCCGAGGAGGCCCCCGCCGACATCGCCAAGGCCCTGCGGGACCTGCTCACCCGCTGACCGGCGCGCACGAAGCGGGCCCGGGCCGTACGCACGAGACGACGGCCCGGCCGCTTCGGCCCACGCGCCGGGGCCGGGCCCGCTACACCGGCCCGGCCACCACGGCCACCGGCTTGGCGAGCGCGATCCCCGAGCCGTCGCGGCGCGGGTCGGTCTCCGGCAGCGGTGCCGGGGTGCCGGTCGCGGTGGCCGCGAGGGCCGGGGTCGCGCCCGCCCAGGCCATGACCAGGCAGTCCTCGCCCTTCAGGAACCTCTGGCAGCGCACGCCGCCGGTGGCCCGGCCCTTGCGCGGGTACTGGTCGAACGGAGTGAGCTTGGCCGACTGCTGCACCGAGTCGTCGAGCGTGCCGTGCGAGCCGGCGACCGTGAACACCACCGCGTCGACCGCCGGATCGACGGCCGTGAACGAGATCACCTTCGCTCCCGAGCCCAGCTTGATGCCGGCCATACCGCCCGCCGGGCGGCCCTGCGGCCGCACCTGGCTCGCCGGATAGCGCAGCAGCTGCGCGTCGTCGGTGATGAAGACCAGGTCCTCCTCGCCGGTGCGCAGCTCCACCGCGCCGACGATACGGTCGCCCTCCTTGAGGCCGATGACCTCCAACTCGTCCTTGTTGGCGGGATAGTCGGGGACCACGCGCTTGACGACGCCCTGCTCCGTGCCGATCGCGAGACCCGGTGAGGACTCGTCGAGTGTGGTGAGGCACACCAGCTCCTCGCCCTCCTCCAGCGACAGGAACTCCGCGATCGGAGCCCCGCCCGCCAGGTTCGGCGCGCCGGCCGTCTCGGGCAGTATCGGCAGATCGACCACCGCGAGCCGCAGCAGCCGCCCGGTCGAGGTCACCGCCCCCAGGTCCCCGCGGGCCGTGGCCGGGACCGCGGAGACGATCACGTCGTGCTTGACGCGCTTGGCCTGGCCCTCGCCCGGGAACGGCTCACCGTTGGCCGTGCGGGCCAGCAGGCCGGTCGAGGACAGCAGCACCCGGCACGGGTCGTCGGCGACCTCCAGCGGCACCGCGGTCACCGGGGCGTCCGCCGACTCCTGCAGCACCGTACGCCGCGGCGTGCCGAACTTCTTGGCCACCTGGGCCAGTTCCGCCGAGACCAGCTTGCGCAGCTCGGCGTCCGACTCCAGGATCCGGGTCAGCTCCTCGATCTCCGCCTTGAGGCGGTCGCGCTCCGACTCCAGCTCGATCCGGTCGAACTTGGTCAGCCGGCGCAGCGGGGTGTCCAGAATGTACTGCGTCTGGACCTCGGAGAGCTGGAAGCGGGCGATCAGGGACTCCTTCGCCTGCGCCGCGTTCTCGCTGGAGCGGATGAGGCGGATGACCTCGTCGATGTCCAGCAGGGCGACCAGCAGGCCCTCGACCAGGTGCAGCCGGTCCCGCCGCTTGCCGCGCCGGAACTCGCTGCGCCGCCGCACCACATCGAAGCGGTGGTCGAGATAGACCTCCAGCAGCTCCTTGAGCCCCAGCGTCAGCGGCTGGCCGTCGACCAGCGCCACATTGTTGATGCCGAAGGACTCCTCCATCGGCGTCAGCTTGTACAGCTGCTCCAGTACGGCCTCGGGGTTGAAGCCGTTCTTGACCTCGATGACCAGGCGCAGGCCGTGCTCGCGGTCCGTGAGGTCCTTGACGTCCGCGATGCCCTGCAGCTTCTTCGCGCCGACCAGGTCCTTGATCTTCGAGATGACCTTCTCGGGGCCGACCGTGAAGGGCAGTTCGGTGACGACCAGGCCCTTGCGGCGCGCCGTCACGGTCTCCACGGAGACCGTGGCGCGGATCTTGAAGGTGCCGCGCCCCTTCTCGTACGCGTCCCGGACGCCGCCCAGGCCCACGATCCGGCCGCCGGTCGGCAGGTCGGGGCCCGGCACGAACCGCATCAGGGTGTCCAGGTCAGCGGCCGGGTGCTTGATCAGATGGCGGGCTGCGGCGATCACCTCGCCCAGGTTGTGCGGGGCCATGTTGGTCGCCATGCCGACCGCGATCCCGGAGGAACCGTTGACCAGCAGGTTGGGATAGGCGGCCGGCAGCGCCAGCGGCTCCTGCTCGCTGCCGTCGTAGTTCGGCGCGAAGTCGACCGTGTCCTCGTCGATCGACTCGGTCATCAGCGAGGTCGCCGAGGCCATCCGGCACTCGGTGTAGCGCATCGCCGCGGGCGGGTCGTCATTGCCCAGGGAGCCGAAGTTGCCGTGGCCGTCGACCAGCGGCACCCGCATCGAGAAGGGCTGGGCCATGCGCACCAGCGCGTCGTAGATCGACGCGTCGCCATGGGGGTGCAGCTTGCCCATGACCTCGCCGACGACCCGGGCGCACTTGACGAAGCCGCGCTCGGGCCGCAGGCCCATCTCGTTCATCTGGTAGAGGATGCGCCGGTGCACCGGCTTGAGCCCGTCCCGGGCGTCTGGCAGCGCGCGCGAGTAGATGACCGAGTACGCGTACTCGAGGAAGGAGCCCTGCATCTCGTCGACGACGTCGATGTCGAGGATGCGCTCCTCGAAGTCGTCCGGCGGAGGGGTTTTCGTGCTGCGGCGGGCCATCGCGCTTGCGGCTCCTTCAACTGCCGAGGCGGGATCTGACGCCGACCATTGTGGACCGGGCCACCGACAAGTGTGGAACGGGCCACTGACAACGGCCGTCCGTGAGATTCCCCGGCGGGAACTTCGCCAGATGTCCGTGCGCTTGCATACAGTGACAGGACCGCACTTCAAGCGGCTCGCACGCGCTTCATCCCGCGATCGAAGGGACGTACATGCCCATGGGTCACACGGCCACGGAACAAGCCGGCTCCGGCGGCCTGACAGCGACCGAGCACCGGCTGGCCAACGGCCTGCGGGTGGTGCTCTCCGAGGACCACCTGACCCCGGTCGCGGCGGTCTGCCTGTGGTACGACGTCGGCTCGCGCCACGAAGTCAAGGGGCGTACGGGCCTGGCTCACCTTTTCGAGCACCTGATGTTCCAGGGCTCGGCGCAGGTGAAGGGGAACGGCCACTTCGAACTGGTGCAGGGCGCCGGCGGCTCGCTGAACGGGACGACCAGCTTCGAGCGGACCAACTACTTCGAGACGATGCCCGCCCACCAGGTGGAGCTGGCGCTGTGGCTCGAGGCGGACCGCATGGGGTCGTTGCTGACCGCGCTGGACGAGGAGAGCCTGGAGAACCAGCGCGACGTCGTCAAGAACGAGCGCCGCCAGCGCTACGACAACGTGCCCTACGGCACGGCCTTCGAGCGCCTGGTCGCCATGGCCTACCCCGAGGGCCACCCGTACCACCACACCCCGATCGGCTCGATGGCCGACCTGGACGCGGCCTCCTTGGAGGACGCCCGCGAGTTCTTCCGCACGTACTACGCGCCGAACAACGCCGTGCTGGCGGTCGTGGGCGACATCGACCCCGAGCAGACGCTGCTTTGGATCGAGAAGTACTTCGGCACCATCCCCTCCCACGACGGCAAGCGCCCGCCCCGCGACGGCACGCTGCCGGAGGTGATCGGCGGACAGCTGCGCGAGGTCGTCGAGGAGGAGGTCCCGGCCCGCGCCCTGATGGCCGCCTACCGGCTGCCGCACGACGGCACCCGCGAGGCCGACGCCGCCGACCTGGCGCTGACCGTCCTGGGCGGCGGGGAGTCCTCCCGCCTCCACAACCGCCTGGTGCGCCGGGACCGTACGGCGGTGGCCGCGGGCTTCGGCCTGCTGCGGCTGTCGGGCGCCCCCTCGCTCGGCTGGCTGGACGTGAAGACCTCCGGCGGCGTGGAGGTCCCCGACATCGAGGCCGCCGTCGACGAGGAGCTGGCCCGGTTCGCCGAGGAGGGGCCGACCCCCGAGGAGATGGAGCGCGCCCAGGCCCAGCTGGAGCGCGAGTGGCTGGACCGGCTGGCGACCGTCGGCGGCCGAGCCGACGAGCTGTGCCGTTACGCGGTGCTGTTCGGCGACCCGCAGCTGGCGCTGACCGCCGTCGAGCGCGTCCTGCAGGTGACGGCCGAGGAGGTGCGGGCCGTGGCCCAGGCCAGGCTGCGCCCCGACAACCGCGCGGTGCTGGTGTACGAACCGCTCCAGGGTGCCGAGCAGGCCGACGCCGACGCCACGGACAACGGCGCAGCAGCCGACGACAACGACGCAGAAGGGGAGTCGGCCCAGTGAGCGACGCCGTCACCGCCATGACCTTCCACCCGCAGCCGCAGGCGGGTGCCGCCAAGCCGTGGGCCTTCCCGGCCCCCGAGCGCGCCGAGCTGTCCAACGGGCTGACCGTGCTGCGCTGCCACCGCCCCGGCCAGCAGGTCGTCGCCGTGGAGATCAACCTCGCCGCCCCGCTGGACGCCGAGCCGGCCGGGCTCGACGGCATCGCGACGATCATGGCTCGCGCCCTGTCCGAGGGCACCGACAAGCACACCGCCGAGGAGTTCGCCGCCGAACTGGAGCGCTGCGGCGCCACCCTGGACGCCCACGCCGACCACCCCGGCGTCCGGGTGTCCCTGGAGGTCCCCGTCTCCCGGCTGCCCAAGGCGCTCGGCCTGCTGGCCGACGCGCTGCGCGCCCCCGCCTTCCCCGAGGGCGAGGTCGAGCGGCTGGTGCGCAACCGCCTGGACGAGATCCCGCACGAGCTGGCCAACCCGGCCCGGCGCGCCTCGATGGCGCTGTCCAAGGAGCTGTTCCCGGCCGAGGCCCGGATGTCCCGGCCGCGTCAGGGCACCCAGGAGACCGTCGAGGGCATCGACGCCGCGGCCGTGCGGGCCTTCTACGAGGCGCATGTCCGCCCGTCCTCCTCGACCGTCGTGGTCGTCGGCGACCTGGCCGGCGTCGACCTCGACAAGGCGCTGGCCGAATCCCTCGGCGCCTGGACGGGCGGGGCCGCCGAGCCCCGCCCCATGCCGCCGATCACCGCCGACGACACCGGCCGCGTGATCATCGTCGACCGGCCGGGCGCGGTGCAGACCCAGCTGCTCATCGGGCGGATCGGCGCCGACCGCCATGACCGGGTCTGGCCCGCCCAGGTGCTGGGCACCTACTGCCTGGGCGGCACCCTGACCTCCCGGCTCGACCGCGTGCTGCGTGAGGAGAAGGGCTACACGTACGGCGTGCGCGCCTTCGGCCAGGTGCTCCGCTCCGCGGCCCCGGACGCCTCCGGAGGGGCCACGGGCGCCGCGATGCTGGCCATCAGCGGCTCGGTGGCCACCGAGGTCACCGGCCCCGCCCTGGAGGACCTGTGGAAGGTGCTGGGCACGCTGAAGGAAGAGGGCCTGACGGACGCCGAGCGCGACGTCGCCGTGCAGAACCTGGTCGGGGTGGCCCCCCTGAAGTACGAGACGGCGGCGGCCGTCGCGGGCACGCTCGCCGACCAGGTCGAGCAGCACCTGCCGGACGACTTCCAGGCGCAGTTGTACGCGCGCCTCGCGGAGACCGGCACGGTGGAGGCGACCGCCGCGGTGGTGAGCGCCTTCCCGTCCGACCGGCTGGTCACGGTGCTCGTCGGTGACGCCTCGCAGATCGAGGAGCCGGTCAAGGCGCTCGGCATCGGCGAGGTGCGCGTCATCCAGGGCTGACGGCCTGACGGCCCGACAAAACAGGACCCCTGACGCCGTTTCAGGCGCCAGGGGTCCTGTTTTTCGAATCGTCTCACCGGTCGATTCGCCCGCTTTATAGCAGAGGTCGCCCGTCTGGGTGTTCGTGTCTGTGGGGAAACCAACAAAAACGCGGAACCGTTTGGTGAACGAAAGCGATCACGCTTAGCGTCAGTCCGGTTGTCCGACCGAGACACGCCGCACCCGCGGCACGGACAACCATCGCCGAGTCCCCGTACGGCGCGAGCCAGGGGAGCCGGGGACCCAGCCTCGTCCGCCGCCCACGGCGCCGGACGGGTGATCCCCAGGGGTGAATCGGACGCCTTCCCCACGCGGGGGAGGGGCCCGTAGGAGACCTTCCTGCTCCGAACCCGTCAGCTAACCCGGTAGGCGAGAGGGAAGGAAAGGAGTGCGCCGGACCATGGCGTTCACCCGTACCACCGGGAAGCACCGCCGCCCCACCAGGGCCCCCCGCACCGCCCGTTCCGGCGCCAACCTCGCGGGCATAGCCACGCTGGCCGCCTCCGGTGTGGTCGCCGGCTTCGCCGCCCCGGCCCTGGCCGCGACGGACGACCCGCGCGGCTTCGAGGACACCGGGCTGCGCCAGGCGGTCGCCATGGACGACGGGCTCGCCGACCAGGTCGAGGCCCAGGCGCAGAGCCAGCAGAGCGCCGCCGAGGAGGCCGCCGCCAAGGCGCAGGCCGAGGCCGCGGCCCGCAAGGAGGCCGCGCGGCAGGCGGCCGAGGCGAAGCGAAAGGCCGAGGCGGCCGCGAAGAAGGCCAAGCAGGAGCGCGAGGCCAAGGAGCGCGCGGCGCGCGAGGCCGAGCGGAAGCGGCTGAACATGTTCGTGCTGCCGGTCACCGGCTCGTACGTCTCCACCAGCTACCAGGCGTCCAGCGGCCTGTGGTCCTCCGGCAGCCACACCGGTGTGGACTTCCACGCCGCGTCCGGTACCCCGGTGCACTCCGTCGGCTCCGGCACCGTGGTCGAGGCCGGCTGGGGCGGCGCGTACGGCAACAACATCGTGATCAAGATGAACGACGGCACCTACACCCAGTACGGCCATCTGTCGTCCCTCGGGGTCTCCGTCGGCCAGACGGTCACCCCGGGCCAGCAGATCGGCCTGTCCGGCGCCACGGGCAATGTCACCGGCCCGCATCTGCACTTCGAGGCCCGCACCAGCGCCGACTACGGCTCGGACATCGACCCCGTCGCCTACCTGCGCTCGCACGGTGTGAACATCTGAGCATCCCCGCTCGCTTCCCGAAGGCCCTCGGTCCCACGGACCCGGGGGCCTTCGGCGTACCCGGTCGGCCGCCCGGCCGCCGGCCGCCTGGCCACCCGGCCATCCGACCGCCTGGCCACCCGCCCTCCTGGCCAAAAATATCCATGAAATCTCCGTGCCTATCGGAAATTCAAGCTGTTTAGAATAGAGTCGCTGAACACGCGTCAATCGGCTGCGTTTCGCGGAGATTAAGGCGGAGGTTCGACAATGCGGGACCGGAAGTGAGCGGCGATACGACCGCGATGCAGGGCGGTCACCGGATTTCGGCGCACGCGGTGTGCACGGCGATCCGCGACGACATCGTCTCCGGCACCTTCGCGCCCGGCAGCCGGTTGATCGAGGAACTTCTCGCCCGGCGGTACGGCGTCTCGCGCGTGCCCGTGCGCGAGGCGCTGCGCACCCTGGAGTCGGAAGGCTTTGTGACCACCCGCAGACACGCGGGCGCCTGCGTCGCGCAGCCGTCCGACCGGGAGGCCGCCGACCTGTTGGACATCCGCGCGCTGCTGGAGCCGCTGGGGGCCGCCCGGGCCGCCCAGCGGCGCACCGAGGCGCATCTGAAGGTGTTGCGCGGCCTGGTCCGGCTCGGCCAGGAGCGGGCCCGGCGCGGGCAGTTGGGCGAGCTGCGGCCGCTCGGTGACTGGTTCCACGAGACGATGGCCCAGGCCTCCGGGAGCCCGAGCCTGGCCGGGCTGCTGGTGCAGCTGAGGCGCAAGATCGCGTGGGTGTACGCGGTGGAGCCGGCCCACAGGGCGGCGCCGTCCGCCCCGGGCGGCGCCCTGCGCTCCGACGTCTCGCTGCGGGCCGTGGAGTCCTGGGGCGAGCACGGCGCGCTGGTCGACGCCGTGGCGCGCGGCGACGCCGACCGCGCGCGGGCGCTCGCCGCGGCGCACGCCGAGCGCTCGATGTCGGAATACCGGCTGCGCCGCCCCGCCCGCGTGAGAAGTTCGAAACATTCCGTAAACACGGCGGGCGTCCGGAATTAACAGCGGCCCCGTATACAACTTCTGAGAATTACCGTCGGTGTGTCGCGGTCGTGGATTTCCGCGCCCGCGGATTTCGCGTTCCCGTATTTCACCGGCCCTGCTTTGTGTGGTTCCCGGTTTTGCGCCGTCCCCGTATCGCGTGGGACAAACAGTGCGGCCGCGGTCCCCAGTCGTGGGTCACCGCGGCCGCGCCGTGTCCGGGGTGGAGTCAGTCAGACGGTCTCCGGAAGCTCCTCGAGCCCCTCCGCGACCAGCTTGGCCAGACGGTCGAGCGCGATCTCGGCGTCGTCCGAGTCGGAGGCGAGGACGACCTCCTCGCCGCCCTGGGCGCCCAGGCCGAGCACGGCGAGCATGGAAGCGGCGTTGACCGGGGTGCCGTCCGCCTTGGCGATCGTGATGGGGACGCCGGCGGCGGTGGCCGCCCGGACGAAGATCGACGCGGGGCGGGCGTGCAGGCCCTCGGCCCAGCCGATGTTGACGCGGCGCTCAGCCATGGTGTTGCCCTTCAGGTGCGGAGTTGCTGTTGTCTAGACCAATATCATACGGGTGTCGCATGTTTGAGTATGCCCGGAACGGTGTCCGAGTAGGCCCGCCCATGTCCGTACGGGTCCGATATTGACCTTCCCTCGACACCTCCCCCCAACGCAAGGGCGTCCGCCATACGGACGTCCGGACCCACTTCCGCCCGGGCCGTACTCTTGGCCGCATGCGGCTGCCGTCCGACACCCACGCCTACCCGGCCCACTGGGAGGCCGATGTGGTGCTCCGCGACGGCGGCACCGCCCGGATCCGCCCCATCACCCCCGACGACGCACAGCGCCTGGTCAGCTTCTACGAGCGGGTCTCCGACGAGTCCAAGTACTACCGCTTCTTCGCGCCCTACCCCCGGCTCTCCGACCGCGACGTGCACCGCTTCACGCACCATGACTACGTCGACCGGGTGGGCCTGGCCGCCACGGTCGGGGGCGAGTTCATCGCCACCGTCCGCTACGACCGGATCGACGGCCAGGGCCTGCCCTCGGCGGCGCCGGCCGACGAGGCCGAGGTCGCGTTCCTCGTCCAGGACGCCCACCAGGGCCGCGGGGTGGCCTCCGCGCTCCTCGAGCACATCGCCGCCGTCGCCCGGGAGCGCGGGATCCGCCGCTTCGCCGCCGAGGTGCTGCCCGCCAACACCAAGATGATCAAGGTGTTCACGGACGCGGGCTACACCCAGAAGCGCAGCTTCGAGGACGGCGTCGTCCGCCTGGAGTTCGACCTCGAACCCACCGACCGCTCCCTGGCCGTCATGCGCGCCCGCGAGCAGCGCGCCGAGGCCCGCTCCGTACAGCGGCTGCTCGCCCCCGGCTCCGTCGCCGTGATCGGCACCGGGCGCGCCCCGGGCGGCGTCGGCCGCACCGTGCTGCGCAGCATCCTCGACGCCGGGTTCACCGGGCGCCTGTACGCCGTCAACCGCGCCTTTCCCGGGGACCAGGCGCGGCTGGACCCCGAGGGCGTCCCGGCCCACCGCTCCATCCGCGAGATCGACGGCCCGGTCGACCTCGCCGTCGTCGCCGTCCCGGCCGCACAGGTGCCCTCCGTGGTCGCGGACTGCGGCGACAGCGGCGTCCAGGGCCTCGTCGTGGTCTCCGCCGGCTACGCGGAGAGCGGGCCCGAGGGCCGCGACCGCCAGCGCGAGCTGGTCCGCCAGGCGCGCACCTACGGCATGCGGATCATCGGCCCCAACGCCTTCGGCGTCATCAACACCGCCGACGGCGTGCGGCTGAACGCCTCCCTCTCGCCACGGCTGCCCGCCCCCGGCCGGCTCGGCCTCTTCACCCAGTCCGGGGCGATAGGCATCGCGCTGCTGTCCGGGCTCGACCTGCGCGGCGCGGGGACCGCCGGGGTCTCCACCTTCGTCTCCGCGGGCAACCGCGCCGACGTCTCGGGCAACGACGTCCTGCAGTACTGGTACGACGACCCGCGGACCGACGTCGCCCTGATGTACCTCGAGTCCATCGGCAACCCCCGCAAGTTCACCCGGCTCGCCAAGCGCACGGCCGCGGTCAAGCCGGTCGTGGTCGTCAAGGGCGCCCGCCACAGCGGCAGCGCCCCCACCGGCCACGCCGTCCCCGCCCCCGGCATCCCGGACGCCACCGTCTCCGCCCTGCTGCGGCAGGCGGGCGTGATCCGGGTCGACACCGTCACCGAGCTCGTCGACGCCGGGCTGCTGCTCGCCTCCCAGCCGCTCCCCGGCGGCCCGCGCATCGCCATCCTGGGCAACTCCGAGTCCCTGGGGCTGCTCACCTACGACGCCTGCCTCACCGACGGGCTCCGCCCGCTGCCGCCCCGCGACCTGACCACGGCGGCCACCCCCGACGACTTCCGGCGAGCCCTCTCCGCGGCCCTCGCCGACGACGCGTGCGACGCGGTCGTCGTCACCGCCATCCCCGGCGTCGGCGACGCCGCCGCGGCCGACCTCGCCCAGGCGATGCGCGGCGCGGCCGCCGAGGCCGCGGCGCGCGGTGCGGCCAAGCCGGTGGCGGCGGTCCACCTGGAGATCCCAGGGCTCGCCGAGGCCCTGGCCGCGCCCTGGGACGCCCCGGGGGCCGGCGACGGAGACGTGGACGACAGGGCTGACGAGGCGCCCTTCCCGGCCCCGCGGATCCCCGCCTACCCGGCCGCGGAGCGGGCCGTACGGGCCCTCGCCGAGGCCGTGGGGTACGCGCGGTGGCGGCGCCAGGCCGAGGAGGCTGGTAAGACGGCGCAGCTCCCCGAGTACGAGGACATCGACGAGGCGGGCGCCGCGGCCGACATCGACGTACTGCTCGCGCCGACCGAGGGGGAGCCGACGGCGCAAGCCCAGACCGAGGAGGCCCCGACCGAGGGCGCGCCGACGGAAGCCGCGCCGACCGAAGCCACCCCGGCCGACGGCGCCCCCCGCCCCCAGGCCGCTGCCGCCGCGTCCCCCGACGCGTCGGCGGACGCCCACGCCCCGCACGCCGTCACCCTCTCCGCCCCCGACGCCCAGCGGCTCCTCGCCCGCTACGGCGTCAGCGTGCTGCCCGCGCTTTCCGCCCCCGATCCGGACGCGGCCGTACGGGCGGCGGCCAGGCTCGGTTTCCCCGTCGCGCTCAAGACCACCGCCCCTCATCTGCGCCACCGCGCCGACCTGGGCGGAGTCCGGCTCGACGTCGGCGGGGAGGCGGAACTGCGCCGGGCCTACGCCGAGTTGACCGACTACCTGGGCGCCCCCGAGGAGCTGCGGCTCGTCGTGCAGCGGATGGCCCCGCGCGGCGTCGACACCGTCGTACGGGCCGCCATCGACCCCGCCGCCGGGGCGGTGCTCTCCTTCGGGCTCGCCGGAGCGCCCTCCGAGCTGCTGGGCGACACCGCCCACCGGCTCGTCCCGGCCACCGACCGGGACGCCGCCGAGCTGATCAGATCCATCCGGACCGCGCCGCTCCTGTTCGGCTGGCGCGGCTCAAGACCCGTCGACACCGGGGCGCTCGAAGAGCTCCTGCTGCGGGTGTCCCGTATGGTGGACGACCATCCCGAGGTGGTCGCCGTCGACCTCGAACCGGTCGTCGTCGCCCCGCGCGGCCTTTCCGTGCTCGGTGCGGCCGTCCGGCTGGCACCGCCGCCTCCGCGCACCGATCTCGGCCCCCGCCACCTGCCCAGCTACTGACGTCCGCGGCCATGGCCGGCATGGGCACCCGTGTCGGCGCGGCCCCGTAGGATGGGCACATGGCGAAGACCGGTACGACGACCCAGGGGCTGCGCGCGGCGATCGAGCGCAGCGGCTATTACCCGGCACTCGTTGCCGAAGCGGTGGAGGCCGCCGTGGGTGGTGAGCCGGTCGTCTCGTATCTGGTCCACCAGGAGACCACCTTCGACTCCAACGAGGTCCGCCGCCATGTCACGGTCCTCGTCCTGACCGGCACCCGCTTCATCGTCAGCCACACCGACGAGCAGGCCGCCGACGGCACGTCCCCGTCGCCGTACGCCACCACCTCCACCGAATCCGTGAAGCTGCAGCGGATCTCCTCGGTCGTGCTGAGCCGGGTCGTGGCCAACCCCGAGTCGTACACTCCGGGCACGCTGCCCCGCGAGGTGGTTCTCACCATCGGCTGGGGCGCGGTCAACCGCCTCGACCTCGAGCCCGCCGCCTGCGGCGACCCCAACTGTGAGGCCGACCACGGCTACACCGGCTCCTCCACCGCCGACGACCTGAGCCTGCGGGTCAGCGAGGCGGGCGACGGCCCCGACAGCGTCCGGCAGACCCTCGCCTTCGCCCAGTCGCTCTCCGAAGCCACCGTGGACGCGCCGGACGCCGGCCGCTGATGTCCGACTCCATCGCGGGCTCCGCCACCGCCTCCCCCTGGTATGAGCCCGAGCCCACGCCGCTCGACCCGCGCTCCGCCCCCGCGCCGCGCTACGGCACGGGCTCGCTCGCCGATCTGCTGCCGGCCGTCGCCGCCGGCCAGGGCGTCCCGGGCCTGTCCTCGCTCCCCCCGGGGCTCGCCCTCGCGCCCGCCGACCGCGTGTGCGTGTTCCTGGTCGACGGCCTCGGCTGGGAGCTGCTGCGCGCCCACCCCGCCGAAGCGCCCTTTCTGACCTCGCTGCTGCCCGGCTCGCTGAACGGCACGGGGGCGCCGATCACCGCGGGCTTCCCCTCCACCACCGCGACCTCGCTGGCCTCCGTGGGCACGGGCCTGCCGCCCGGCGCCCACGGCCTGCCAGGCTATACGGTGGCCGACCCCGCCACCGGCCAGCTGATGAACCAGCTGCGCTGGCAGCCGTGGACGGATCCGCACGCCTGGCAGCCGTATCCCACCGTCTTCCAACTGGCCCATGCCGCGGGCGTGCACACCTGCCAGGTGTCCGCGCCGACCTTCGCCGAGACCCCGCTCACCAAGATCGCGCTGAGCGGCGGCACCTTCCACGGCCGGCTCTCCGGCGAGGAGCGGATGGACCTCGCGGCCGAGCAGTTGGCCGCGGGCGACCGTTCGCTCGTCTACACGTACTACAGCGAAGTCGACGGCAAGGGGCACCGCTTCGGCGTCGACTCCGACGAGTGGCGCGCCCAGCTGCGCTATGTGGACGGGCTCGTGCAGCGCCTCGCCGAGCAACTGCCGCCCCGCGCCGCGCTCTATGTGACCGCCGACCACGGCATGATCGACGTCCCCTTCGACCCGGAGTCGCGGATCGACTTCGACGAGGACTGGGAGCTGCGCGCCGGAGTCGCCCTGCTGGGCGGCGAGGGCCGCGCCCGCCATGTGTACGCGGTGCCGGGGGCGGCGGGCGATGTGCTGGCGGTGTGGCGCGAGGTGCTCGGCGAGCGGATGTGGGTGGCGAGCCGTGACGAGGCCATCGAGGCGGGCTGGTTCGGGCAACCCGACGACGCCGGCGGCGGCGTGGACGAGCGGGTGTACCGGCGGATCGGCGATGTGGTGGCCGCCGCCAGCGCGGATGTCGCGATCGTCGCGTCGCGGACCGAGCCGAAGGAGTCGGCGATGGTGGGGCTGCACGGCTCGATGACCCCCGTCGAGCAGCTTGTCCCGCTGCTCGAAGTACGCTCCTGAGCCGTCCTGCCTTGCCCCCGCCCGTTCCTTCCGTATGAAAGGCTCCGCCACCCCATGCCCGAGCTGGTGTTCTTCTCCGGAACCATGGACTGCGGAAAGAGCACACTGGCTCTGCAGATCGGCCACAACCGGTCGGCCCGGGGCCTGGAGGGACTGATCTTCACGCGGGACGACCGCGCGGGCGAGGGCAAGCTGTCCTCCCGGCTCGGCCTGGTCACCGATGCGGTGGAGGCGGCGCCAGGGATGGATCTGTACGCCTACGTCGTGGAGCGGCTGTCGCAGGGTGGCAAGGTCGACTACGTGATCGTGGACGAGGCGCAGTTCCTCGCCACCGAGCAGATCGACCAACTGGCCCGGGTCGTGGACGACCTGGAGCTGGACGTCTTCGCCTTCGGCATCACCACCGACTTCCGCACGAAGCTGTTCCCCGGTTCCCAGCGGCTGATCGAACTCGCGGACCGGCTCGAGACGCTGCAGGTGGAGGCGATGTGCTGGTGCGGGGCGCGGGCCACGCACAACGCCCGCACGGTGGGTGGCGCGATGGTGGTCGAGGGCGAGCAGGTTGTCGTCGGTGACGTCAACCGCCAGGCCGCGGAGGTCGGCTACGAGGTGCTGTGCCGGCGCCACCACCGCCGCAGGATGACCAGCGCCTCCGCCCGTGCGGGCGTACCCTCGCCGGATGTCCTGCCGGTTACTTCTGGCTGACCGTTCCGCAGCGGGTCCGGCGTGGGCAGAGGCCGGCACCGGACCGCGCGGGTCCTTCGCGGCCCGGCCTGCCCTGCACCCGGGCCGGCCGGGCGGGCGACCTGGCACTCCGCCGCCCGCGCCGTCGCCCGAGTCCTTCTCGTCGGCCCGGCGGCGGCGCCGGCCCCGGGCCTGGTGTCGGCGCCGGGACCGTACGACTGTGCCGAGACACCCCAGGCCGTGCCCTGGCCGTCCGTTCAGCCGTCCGTCTCGACCAGGGAGAAGGCCGCCCCCTCCGGGTCCGTGACGGTGGCCGTACGCCCCGCCGCGCCGTCCTGGGGCGGCAGGACGACATAGCCGCCCAGCTCGGCCACCTGACGCACCGCCTTGTCCACGTCGGCCACCGCGAAATACGTCCGCCAGTGCGGGCCCCGGTCGCGCGGCAGGGTGGCGCCCACGCCGTGGATCGCGGCCACCGGCCGCCCCGCCACCCGCAGGGTCAGCGCATCGGACCCGGGCTCGGGGGCCGGGCCGGGGCCGTCCGCCGTCCAGGGCTCGCTGTGGCAGCCGAAGACCATGTCGTAGAACTTGCCGACGGCCGAGGACTCACGGGTCATCAGCTCGTGCCAGACCGGGGAGCCCGGCGCCCCGATCTCCTCGGCGCCCAGGTGCTCGCGCGCCTGCCACACGCCGAAGGCCGCGCCCTCCGGGTCGGCCGCGAGGGCCATCCGGCCCGCCTCGCCCGCGTCCAGCGGGCCCACGGCCACGGTGCCGCCGCAGGCGCGGATCAGCTCCGCCGTCTCGTCGGCGTCGTCGGAGGCCAGATACGTCGTCCAGGCGACCGGCAGGTGGCGCTCCGGAGGCAGTTCGCCCAGCCCTGCGACGGGCCGGTCGCCGATCCGGGCGCGTACGTACGGGCCCAGGTGCTGTGGCCCCGGGGTGAACTCCCAGCCGAACAAGGCGTGGTAGAAGTCCTGCGTCGCAGCCAGGCTGTGCACCATCAGGCTCGTCCAGCAAGGCGTGCCCGGTGTGCGCCGAGTCGCTGCCTCGGTCATCGTCACTCTCTCCTCGGACCGTTGTGGTGTCCGTGCGGCTCCGGCCGGCCCGCTGGTGCGCGGGGCGGTGATGGGGTGGCGCCCGACAGATATTCGCACCCCCTGTCGCAACGCGCGCCCTGGCCGCGCCGCAATTCGCGGCTCCTGCCAGGACAATGCCCGCTTTCAAGCCGCGCATCCGTTTCCGAGCCATGGCCGCGAGGTGTCCGTCATCTGTACAGGGGGTGATCGAGTGGGCCAATCGTCGCAGGCGCATCTACGCAAGGATGGTGCTCATGAACGCCATCATCACCGCATCCGATCTCATGGACGAGCTGGCGGGGGAGCGGCCGCCGCTCCTCCTGGACGTGCGCTACCAGATGGGCGGCCCGCCCGGCCGCCCCGCCTACGAGGCCGGCCACCTCCCCGGCGCGGTCTACGTCGACCTGGAGGCCGAACTCGCGGGCCCCGCGGGCGCGGCCGGCCGCCACCCGCTGCCCGACCTTTCCGTCTTCGGCGCCGCGATGCGCCGGGCCGGAGTCCGCGCGGACCAGCGCGTGGTCGCGTACGACGGCGGACAGGGGTGGGCGGCGGCGCGCGCCTGGTGGCTGCTGCGCTGGGCGGGGCACCCGTCCGTACGCGTTCTCGACGGCGGCCTGGCCGCCTGGAACGAGAGCGGCGGCCCGCTGAGCACCGAGACCCCCGCCCCGCCCGAGGGCGACTTCGAGCCGCGGCCCGGCGCCCTGCCACTGCTGGACGCGGAGGGCGCGGCGGCGCTCGCCCGGCGCGGGCTGCTGCTGGACGCGCGGGCCGCCGAGCGGTACCGGGGCGAGGTGGAGCCGATCGACCCCGTGGCCGGGCACATCCCGGGGGCGGTCTCGGCCCCGACCATGGAGAACGTCACCCCCGATGGCCGGTTCCTGCCCGCCGAGCGGCTGGCCGAGCGCTTCGCGGGGCTCGGCGCCACCGCGGACGCGGAGGTGGGGGTCTACTGCGGCTCGGGCGTCTCGGCCGCCCACCAGGTGCTGGCGCTGGCGGTCGCGGGCATCCCGGCGGCCCTGTACGTCGGCTCCTGGAGCGAGTGGTCCGCCGACCCCGCCCGCCCGGTGGCCACCGGCCCCGACCGCGGCTGAGGGGCATACAGCCCCGGGCCCCGCCGTCGGAGTGCGACGGCGGGGCCCCGCGCGTGTGGAGGTGATGCCGCCGCGCCTACTCCTGTTTCTTGCGGCGGGTGCCGAAGACGATCTCGTCCCAGCTCGGCACCGCCGCCCGGCGGCCCGGACGCACCCCGTCCGCCTCCGCCTGACGGTCCGTGGTGCCGGTCAGCCGCTCGCGGTGGCCGGCGACCGAACGGGGCATCAGGACGTCCGCGTACGCCGAGCCGGCGCTCGCCGCCGGGGCCGGGGGCTCGACGGTCTCGGGCTCCTCGGCGGGCTCGTCCACCGGGGACGACGGGCTCGGCGAGTCCGGCACGACCATGTCGCCCCGGAAGTTCGGCACGGCTTCCAGCAGGCTGGTGAGCGAGTCCCGCTCGCCGCCGAGGCCGTCCTCCAGCGACGCGGACGCCGACGTGGGGTCGGATTCGCCGTCGCCGCGCTCGAACGAGCCCTGCCGGTCCCGGTCCCGATCGCGGTCCCGGTCACGCGGCAGCCGGGCGATCCGCGGTACGAACGGGAAGCTCGGCTCCGGGGTGTCGTCGGTCTCGCCGATCAGCGCGCGGGCCTCGTCGTCCACGGCCTGGACGAGCCGCCGGGGCGGGTCGTAGGTCCAGCTGGCCGAGTGCGGCTCTCCGGCCACGCGGTAGACCAGCAGCACCTCCCAGGTGCCGTCGTCCCGCCGCCAGGAGTCCCACTGCGCGGTGTCCTTCTCCGCGCCGCGCAGCAGCAGCCGCTCCGCGACGGCCTCGCCGAGCTGGGGCCCGGCGTTCTCACCGGGGCGGCGCACGGGTGTCTTGCGGGCGCGCTCGGCCATGAAGGCGCGCTCCGCGAGCACCGGACCCTCGAAGCGGCGCACGCGGTCGACGGGGATGCCCGCCATCTGCGCGACCTCCTCGGCCGAGGCGCCGGCGCGTATACGGGCCTGGATGTCGCGCGGCCGCAGATGGCTCTCGACCTCGATCTCGATCTGGCCGAGCCGAGCGCGGTCGTTGCGCACCGCGGCGCGCAGTCGCTCGTCGATGGGAAGTGTGTACTCCGTGCTGTCCGCAGCCTTGAGCACCAGCCGTGTGCCGTCGTTGCTGACGGCCACGACACGCAGTTCGGGCATGGGGACCTCCCGGGTGGTGCCTGCCGACGTCACGGTTGCGTCGCTGCTCTCCCGCTAGACGAGTGTGGCCTGCCCGGGTGCAGCCTGCCACAACTTTGCCGAGTTGCCCGGCGTGTCGGGCCTGCGCCCCGATCCGCCGTTATGGCACGGTGACCTGTTTGCAGCCCAAAGCGACGGCGCCGTCGCTCGGGGCAGCGATCCCCATGTCATGTCGCGGCGCCGCCGGTTGAGTTGCCGCCTTTTGGCCCCTCCCGTTGGGTCCGGGCGGCCGGACGGGAAAGCGGGGCCAGGGACCGCCACAGTACTCCATTCGGGCCGCTCAGGTGGAGCGGCGCGCCAGCCAAGTTCTCGCCGGGAGGGGCCTGTGGACCATGAACTGGGCGGCGCGGGGCGTGATGTGGGGGCTAAGTTTCACATGATCGACAGAAACGGAACGATCTCCTTCGATTTTGCTCGCATCCCTTTCCGGATGGGAACGAATGTGCGGGCAACGGGGAATGGGGGTTGGCGGCGGGGCGCGTCAGTCGCCCAGGACGCGCCGCAGATAGTCGTTGCCGAACAGCCGCTCCGGGTCGAGCCGGTCGCGGATGGCCGTGAACTCCCGGAACCGCGGATAGGCCTCCGCCAGATACGCGGCGTCGCGGCTGTGCAGCTTGCCCCAGTGCGGGCGCCCGCCATGCGCGGTCATGATCTGCTCGGTCGCCGTGAAGTACGCCCGGTGCGGGGTGCCCCGGTACAGGTGCACCGCGATGTAGGTGGTGTCCCGGCCGGAGGCGGTGGACAGCGGGATGTCGTCGGCCGGTGCGGTGCGCACCTCCACCGGGAAGCCGACCCTGAGGCCCGAGCGCTCCACGGTCGCCTTGAGCTCGCGCAGCACCGCGACCGAGGCCTCGCGGGGCACCGCGTACTCCATCTCCACGAAGCGGACCCGGCGCGGACTGGTGAAGACTTTGTAAGGGATGTCCGTGTACGTGCGGGCCGACAGTGCGCGGCTGGAGATCTTGGCGATGCCGGGGATGGTGGCGGGGACCGCCCGCCCCACCGAACAGGCCACCTGGAAGATGCCGTTGGACAGCAGCTCGTCGTCGACCCAGCCGCTCACCCGGCCCAGCGGGGCGGCGGGCCCGTCGGTGCGGTTATTGCGCTTGGTGTTGCAGTTGCCCGTGTGCGGAAACCAGTAGAACTCGAAGTGCTCGTTCTCCGCGACAAGTTGGTCGAAATCCGCCATGACCCGCTCGAAGGGCATGGGTTCCTCGCGCGCGGTGAGCAGGAACTCCGGCTCCACGGCGAAGGTGATCGCGCTGACGACGCCCAGCGCGCCGAGCCCGATCCGGGCGGCGGAGAAGATCTCCGAATTCTCCCGGTCCGAGCAGCGCAGCACCGAGCCGTCCGCCGTCACCAGCTCCAGGCTCGTGATCTGGGCGGCGATCGACGCGCTGGCCCGGCCCGTCCCGTGCGTCCCGGTGGCGGTGGCCCCGGCCACCGTCTGCTCCATGATGTCGCCCATATTGGTCAGCGACAGGCCGTGCGCCGCCAGGGTGTGGTTGAGCTGCCACAGCGGGGTGCCGGCCGCGACCGTCACCGTCCCCGCCTCCCGGTCGATCTCCCGGACCCCGGCCAGCCGGTCGGGACGTATCAGCAGCCCGTCCGTGGCGGCCGCGGCGGTGAAGGAGTGGCCGGTGCCCACCGCCTTGACCCGCAGGCCCTCCTCTGCGGCCTGGCGCACCACCTCGGCCAGCTCCGCGGTGGACGAGGGGGCGATGCTCCGGGCAGGACGGGCGATCACATTGCCCGCCCAGTTACGCCACACGCCGTTCCGGTTGGTCCTCATGGTCCTTATGGCCATCCGCGCCCGACCCCTCCCGCTGTGGCGCCGGCCGCAGCCGGCGGTACCCGAGGAACGCCACCGCCGCCGCGAACGCCCCGGCGACGGCCGGCACCCCGTATCCCGCGCGCGCCCCGGCGGCGTCGACCACCCATCCGGCGGCCGACGAGCCGAGCGCCACCCCGACCGAGAGCCCGGTGCTCACCCAGGTCATGCCCTCGGTCAGTTTCGCGCGTGGCACGAGCTGTTCGACCAGGGCCATGGTGGTGACCATCGTCGGTGCGACGGCCAGGCCCGCGACGAAGAGCGCCACGGCCAGAAACGAAAGGTTCCCGACCAGTTGGAGGGGGATCATACTCACGGCGATCGCACACACACCCAGCAGCCACCTGCGGGGCGCCGGGCCCGTGAGCCGCAGCAGCCCGAAGACCGCGCCCGCCAGACAGGAACCCGCCGCATAGATGGCGAGCACCACGCTCGCCGCGGCCTTGTTGCCCTGCTCCTCGGCGAACGCCACCGTCACCACGTCGATCGCCCCGAAGAGCGCGCCCACGGCGGCGAAGGCGGTCATCAGCACCAGGAGCCCGGCCGAGCGCAGCGCCGAGCCGCCGGTGTGGTGCTCGCGCGGATGCGGTACGGGCTCGGTGGCGCGCTGCGCGGTCAGCGCCAGCACCCCGACCGCGAGGAAGCAGCCGGCCAGCAGGGGGCCCGCCTCCGGGAACCAGGCGGTGGAAAGACCGACGGACAGGATCGGGCCGACGATGAAGCAGACCTCGTCGACAACCGACTCGAAGGCGTACGCGGCGTGCAGCTTCCGCGGCACGTCACGGTAGATCGCCGCCCAGCGGGCCCGCACCATCGCCCCGATGCTCGGCACGCACCCGGCCGCCGCGGCGAACGCGAACAGCGTCCAGTCCGGCCAGCGCAGATGCGCGCTCAGCAGCAGCCCGGCGATGGCGGTGAGCGCGATCAGGGAGGCCGGGCGCAGCACCCGGCGCTGGCCGTGCCGGTCGACCAGCCGGGAGACCTGGGGACCCAGCGCGGCCGAGGAGATGGAGAGCGCGGCCGACACCGCGCCCGCCAGTCCGTACCGGCCCGTGAGCTCGGAGATCATGGTGACCACGCCGATGGAGGCCATCGAGATCGTCAGCCGGCCGGGGAACCCCGCGGCGGCGAAGCCCTTGGTGCCGGGGGCGGCGAAGATCGCGCGATAAGGGCCGGGATCGGGCAAGGACGGCTCCGGGTGGGCAGGGCGTGGGCAGGGGAGACGATCAGGTAAGGAACGTAGGCGCCGAGACAGGTTACGGCTATCCACAGGGCGGCGCAGGTGTATTTCCCGCCCGTCAGTGCCGGGTGGCAGGATCGGGGACATGCCGGAACAGTCAGCTCAGCCATCTCCCGCTCGGTCGTCCGCCCCGTACGACGCCCTGCTGCTGCTCTCCTTCGGCGGCCCGGAGGGCCCTGAGGACGTGGTGCCGTTCCTGGAGAACGTGACGCGCGGGCGCGGCATCCCCCGGGAGCGGCTGAAGGAGGTGGGCCGGCACTACTTCCTCTTCGGCGGCGTCAGCCCGATCAACGCGCAGAACCGCGAGCTGCTGCAGGCGCTGCGCAAGGACTTCGCGGAGCACGGCCTCGACCTGCCGGTCTACTGGGGGAACCGCAACTGGGCGCCCTATCTGACCGACACCCTGCGCGAGATGGCCGCCGACGGCCACCGCCGCGTCCTGGTTCTGGCCACCAGCGCGTACGCCTCGTACTCCGGCTGCCGCCAGTACCGGGAGAACCTCGCCGACGCGCTGGCCGCGCTCGAGGCGGAGGGCCTGGAGACGCCGCGCGTCGACAAGCTGCGGCACTACTTCAACCACCCCGGCTTCGTCCGGCCCATGGTCGACGCGACGCTCGCCGCGCTCGCCGAGCTGCCCGAGGGCGTGCGCGCCGGGGCGCACCTCGCCTTCACCACGCACTCCATCCCGACCGCCGCCGCCGACACCTCGGGTCCGCCCCAGGACCACGGGGACGGCGGCGCCTATGTGGCCCAGCACCTCGACGTGGCCCGGCTGATCGCCGACGCGGTGCGCGAGGAGACCGGTGTGGAGCACCCCTGGCGGCTGGTCTACCAGTCGCGCAGCGGCGCCCCGCACATCCCGTGGCTGGAGCCGGACATCTGCGACCACCTGGAGGAGCTGCACGGCGCGGGCGCCCCCGCCGCCGTGATGGTCCCGATCGGCTTCGTCTCGGACCATATGGAGGTCAAGTACGACCTCGACACGGAGGCGGCGGCCAAGGCCGAGGAGCTGGGGCTGCCGGTCGCGCGCGCCTCGACCGTGGGCGCGGACCCGCGCTTCGCGGCCGCGGTGCGCGATCTGGTCCTGGAGCGCGCGGCCGCCGAGCGCTTCGCCGCCGGCCGGGAGGCGGCGGCGCCGACGCGCTGCGCGCTGGGCGCGCTCGGCCCGAGCCACGACCTCTGCCCGGCCGGCTGCTGCCCGGCCCGGGCGCCGCGGCCCGCCGCCGCGGGAGCGGACTGAGCGCGCCCAGCGCACCGACCCCGGGAGCCAAGCGGTGTCCCGGCCCCGGCCCGCCGACGTCGAGGCGCGCCAAGACCGAGCGGGGGACACAGCGCCGCCCGCCCGTACGCCTCAAGGAGCACTAGGAGCACGATGACCGACGCCCTCACCACCGAACTCCTCGACGTCGCCCTGGAGGCCGCCCACCGGGCGGGAGAGCTGCTCCGCGACGGCCGCCCGGCCGACCTCGGGGTGGCCGCCACCAAGACCAGCCCCATCGACGTGGTCACCGAGATGGACCTGGCCGCCGAGAAGCTGATCACGGACTTCCTGGCCACCCGCCGCCCCGACGACGGCATCCTCGGGGAGGAGGGCGCGAGCACCGAGGGCAGCAGCGGGGTGCGCTGGGTGATCGACCCGATCGACGGCACGGTCAACTACCTCTACGGCCTGCCGGCCTGGGCGGTGAGCATCGCCGCCGAGCGGGACGGCGAGACGGTGGTGGGCGTGGTGGCGGCCCCGATGCGCCGCGAGACGTACCACGCGGTCCTCGGCGGCGGCGCCTACCTCGTACCCGATGGCCAGGAGCGGGGGGAGCGGGTGCGCTGCCGCCCCGCGCCCGTGCTCGACCAGGCCCTCGTGGGCACCGGCTTCGGCTACCGCACCGACCGGCGCATCGGCCAGGCCGAGGTGGTCCGCGCGCTGCTGCCCAAGGTGCGCGACATCCGGCGCGGCGGATCGGCCGCCATCGACCTGTGCGATGTGGCCTGCGGCCGGCTCAACGGCTACTACGAGCGCGGGCTGAACCCGTGGGACTTCGCGGCCGGTGCGCTGATAGCCCGCGAAGCGGGCGCGCTGACCGAGGGGCGGCCGGGCGTCCCGGCCTCCGGCGAGCTCACCATCGCCGCGCCCCCCGGCCTCTTCGAGCCGCTGCAGCAGCTCCTGGAGGACCTGGGCGCCTGGCACGACTGACGTGAACATGGGGTGAGCACAGCACGACGCCCCGGTGCCGCAAGGGCAGCCGGGGCGCCGCTGGGTCGGTGAACGCGGGTGCCGGGAGACCGCCGTCAGGCGATCGCACCGACCTCCACGCCATGCTCGGCGGCAAGCCGACGGAGGTCTTCGAGCTCCGACAGCTCGACATCGGCAAGGAAGTCGTCGCCCGTCTCACGGGCGCGGGTGAGATCGGACTGGGTGGTCTCTATACGCTGCAGAATGCCTGCGGTGAACGCGTCCATATGCGCCCCCTCGTCGTGGGTCGGTGGCACGGGGGTGTGCCGAGGCGGGACGATCACGTGCGTGGTCCCTGCTGATGGCAGAGAGGCTTGTGGGATGCCACATACAGGGCGTGATCGGGGTGTGCAGTCGTCCTCCCCATCGCTCCGCGAGGGGAAACCTCCGCACAAAAAGAATCTTGAGCAGACCCTTCCGGATCCCCCTTACCGCCGGTTTATGAGCCTTAGAGGCAGGATGGAGGCGCCGGGCGCCGATCGAGTCCGGCCGGATCGAGACCGCCGGGCACCTGATGACGCCCGTGCGGCACCCAAGGGAAGGGCTGACGAACTGTGCGTGTACTCGTCGTCGAGGACGAGCAGCTGCTCGCCGATGCGGTGGCCACCGGACTGCGCCGGGAGGCCATGGCCGTCGACGTCGTGTACGACGGGGCCGCCGCTTTGGAGCGCATCGCGGTCAACGACTACGACGTGGTCGTCCTCGACCGCGACCTCCCGCTGGTCCACGGCGACGACGTGTGCCGCAAGCTCGTCGAGCTCGGCATGCCCACCCGGGTGCTGATGCTCACCGCCTCCGGCGACGTCAGCGACCGCGTCGAGGGGCTGGAGATCGGCGCGGACGACTATCTGCCCAAGCCCTTCGCCTTCAGCGAGCTGATCGCCCGCGTGCGGGCGCTCGGCCGGCGCACCACCGTGGCCCTGCCGCCGGTGCTGGAGCGCGCCGGGATCAAGCTGGATCCCAACCGCCGCGAGGTCTTCCGGGACGGCCGGGAGGTCCAGCTGGCCCCCAAGGAGTTCGCGGTGCTCGAGGTGCTGATGCGCAGCGAGGGCGCCGTCGTCTCCGCCGAGCAGCTGCTGGAGAAGGCGTGGGACGAGAACACCGACCCGTTCACCAACGTGGTCCGGGTCACCGTCATGACGCTGCGCCGCAAGCTCGGCGAGCCCGCGGTGATCGTCACGGTGCCCGGCTCCGGCTACCGGATCTGACCGGGCATGGCCACGACCCCGAGCCCGCCCACCGCACCACCGAAGCCCAGCTGGGCCCCGCGGCCGGTGTCGAGCCCGCGCCCCTGGCTGCGGTCCACGATCCGGATACGGCTCACCCTGCTGTACGGCGGGATGTTCCTGATCGCCGGCGTGGTGCTGCTGACGATCATCTATCTGCTGGCGGCGGACGTCCTGCAGGGGAGCAGCAAGCTCCCCTTCCAGATCGTCAAGATGGACTACACCCTCACCGACCGCACCTGTGATCTGCCCAGCCAGGGCAGCACCACGCTGTTCAACGAGGCGGTGGCGCGGTGCATGAACCACCAGCGCTCCCTCGCCCTCGACGCCCTGCTGCGCCGGTCGCTGCTGGCGCTGCTCGGCCTGGCCGTGCTGGCCTTCGCGTTCGGCTACGCCATGGCCGGGCGGGTGCTCTCGCCGCTCGGCCGGATCACCCGCACCGCGCGCCAGGTCGCGGGTTCGGACCTGTCCCGCCGGATCAAGCTGGACGGCCCGGACGACGAGCTGAAGGAGCTGGCCGACACCTTCGACGAGATGCTGGAGCGCCTGGACCGCGCGTTCACCGCCCAGCAGCGGTTCGTGGCCAACGCCTCGCACGAGCTGCGCACCCCGCTGGCGATCAACCGCACCCTGCTGGAGGTGCAGCTCTCCGACCCGCAGGCGTCCCCGGAGCTCGCCCAGCTCGGCAAGACGCTGCTGGCCACCAACGAGCGCAGCGAGCAGCTGGTGGAGGGCCTTCTGCTGCTCGCCCGCAGCGACAACGAGATCGTCGACCGCAAGCCCGTGGACCTCGCCGAGGTCGCCGTCCAGGCGCTCGAGCAGGTCCGTACGGAGGCGCAGGACAAGGGCGTGGAGGTGCGCGGGGCGCGGAAGCCCGCCGTGGTCCAGGGCAACGGCGTGCTGCTGGAGCGGATCGCGCTGAACCTCATCCAGAACGCGGTGCGGTACAACGTTCCCGAAGGCGGCTGGGTGGAGGTGACCACCGAGGTACGGGAGGGGCAGGCGGTGCTGGTGGTGGCCAATACGGGCCCGGTGGTTCCCGCGTACGAGCTGGACAACATCTTCGAGCCCTTCCGCAGGCTGCGCACCGAGCGCACGGGCAGCGACAAGGGCGTCGGGCTCGGCCTGTCGATCGCCCGTTCCGTGGCCCGCGCGCATGGCGGGCGGATCACCGCCGAGCCGCGGGACGGCGGCGGGCTGGTGATGCGGGTCGTGCTCCCGCTCTGAGACCGGCCGGAACTCCGGGCCGATACCGGCCGGCGTCGAGGAGAAGTTCCAGGACACAGCCACTGCTCACCCCCCTGTCGCCGGGAGGCGCCCTTGTTCGCTTTGGGAGGAATTTTGGCGATCCGACCCCCGCCTGTATCCTGTGTGATCGATCACATGGGCGATTTTCAAGCCATATACTCTGTGTGATCGTCATGGTCGGTGGAAAGCCGGGAAAGTCCGGGTTTTCGGAGGCCGTGATCACGGGAAGTACACGTGAGGGCGCATGTGAGTGCGGCATTCGGACCGTGTACGGTCCCGATCGCCATCCAAGCCGATCACCTCTTCAGGGGTGCGGTTGGGTGTCGATTGAGTAACAGACCTTGATGTGAGGCAAAATCTCCGCCTCGGGTCGGGCACAAGTCCGGCCTCTCACGCGTTACGTGCGCTGGAGACACCGCAGACACCCAGAGGGGGAGAGCGACATGGCAACGGATTACGACACCCCACGCAAGACCGACGACGACGTCAACGAGGACAGCATTGAGGAGCTGAAGGCCCGGCGGAACGACAAGTCCGCGTCGACCGTCGACGTGGACGAGTTCGAGCAGGCCGAGGGCCTGGAGCTGCCCGGCGCGGACCTCTCCAACGAGGAGCTGTCCGTGCGGGTGCTGCCCCGCCAGGCCGACGAGTTCACCTGCATGAGCTGCTTCCTCGTGCACCACCGCAGCCAGCTGGCCAACGAGACCAAGAACGGCCAGCCGATCTGCCGCGACTGCGCGGCATAAGCCGCGGGTCAGGCGTGGATGCGGAGCACGGCGACGTGACCGAGGCGCACGTCGAGCGAGGCCGGATGGCCTCGCTCGCGGCCGCTGTCGGCCGAGGTGCCCGTAAGGGGGGCGAGCGCGCTAGAGCGGGGGTCTACGCGGTCGCCGACCGGATCGTCGCGAACGCTCCGCGGATTCCGGTCCGCGACCTCGCCGCGCTGCGCAAGCAGTTCCCCGGGCTCGGCCCGGAAGAGATCGCGGACAAACTGGTGGCCGGTGCCGCGAACGGCACCTCCACCGTGGGCGCGGGCGTTGGCGCCGCGGCGATGCTGCCGGCCCCGCCCGCCATGCCCACCGAGCTGGCCGCCGAGATCATCGGAGTCGCCTCGATAGAGATCAAGCTCATCGCCGAGCTGCACGAGGTCTACGGGGTGCGCGCGCCCGGCACCGTCCGGCAGCGCGCCATCGCCTATCTCGGGGCGTGGGCCGAGGAGCGCGGCATCGACGCCGCCGTCCCGGCGAGTGTGAACGCCGCGCTCGGCGTTCAGATGAAGCGTGAGCTGCGCCAGCAGGTCCTCAAGCGCAGCTTCCGCAATCTGCCCAACCTCGCGCCCTTCATGATCGGCGCCACCGTGGGCGCCGCGATGAACCGGCGCGACACCAAGAAGCTCGCCCGGAAGATCCGCAAGGATCTGCGCGCCCGGCAGGTGCCCTGGGGCGCCCTTCCGCCGCTGGAGGCCTGACCCGCCGGGCCGGTGTGCCGGGCGGTTACCGGGCCCGTACGGCCGAGAGCGCGGCTGCCAGGGCCTCGGGGTCGCGGGTCGAGACGTACACGTACGGCGTCGGGTCCTGCGGATCGGTGACCTCCACCCGCAGCGCGGTCGGGATGTAGCTGCGCAGCAGCATGAACGCCCGCGGATCGGCCTTGTAGGTGCGCCAGGCGACCGCCTCGTCGCGGTCCAGCGCCTCGGCCGTCCCCAGCGCCGACACCGGGATCTTCGCCTCCCCGGCGACCAGCGAGCCCGCCACCACCCGGACCCGCACCGACCCGTAGGCGCTCACCACGACGGCGGCGGCCGCCGCCCCGCCGATCAGACCGCCGAGCATCGGCAGCGTCCCGAAGGGCAGCATGATCAGCGCCGTCGCGACCCCGACCAGAAATGCGATGAACCACCACGAACGGGGTGCCGTCAGGCGTTCTTCGTAAGGCTGCATGGGCCCAAGCTTGGCATGGCCGCCGACCGGCGCTTCCGGCGCGGGTAAGGTCAGCCGATGTGAGTGGAGCGAAGACCGCGCTGAAGCCGCCGGACGGCGCCAGGGCACCCGTACGGCACCCCGACGCCCCCGCGCCCGGGGAAGTCCTCGGCGCGCACTACGAGGGGTGTTTCGGCTGCGGCCAGGAGCACGGTCTCGGCCTTGAGATCCGGGCCGGTGACGGCGTGAGCGTCACGGCCGAGTTCACCGTGCGCCCCGGCCACCAGGGCGCGCCGGGCCTCGCCCACGGCGGGGTGCTGACCTCGGCGCTGGACGAGTCGCTCGGGTCGCTCAGCTGGCTGCAGGGGGCACCTCCCAGCGGTAGCTGGGGGAGGGTCATCGCGGTGACCGGACGGCTGGAGACGGACTTCCTCCGGCCGGTGCCCGTGGGCGCCGTGCTGTACCTGGACGCGCGGGTGACGGCGGTGCACGGGCGGAAGATCTACTCCACGGCCACGGGCCGGATCGGCGGCCCGGACGGCCCGGTCGCGGTGCGGGCCGACGCGCTCTTCATAGAGGTCAAGGTCGACCACTTCATCAAGAACGGCCGGCCGGAGGAGATCGACGCGGCCCTCGCCGACCCGGATCAGACGAAGGTCGCGCGCGCGTTCGAGGTGAACCCATGAGCGCGGTTTCGGCGACAAGAACGAGCCCAGGCGAACGCACAGGGACAGGCAAAGGGGAAGGCGTGAGTGTGACGCCCGTAGATGTGTTGATCCGTCGGGTGGACCCCGAGGTGCCGATCCCCGCGTACGCCCATCCCGGCGACGCCGGTGCCGACCTCGTCACCACACAGGCGGCCGAGCTCGCCCCCGGTGAGCGCGCGGTACTGCCGACCGGAGTGTCTATCGCGCTGCCGGACGGGTATGCCGCCTTCGTGCATCCGAGGTCCGGACTCGCCGCCCGCTGCGGGGTCGCCATGGTGAATGCGCCCGGGACCATCGATGCCGGGTACCGTGGAGAAATCAAGGTGATCGTGGTCAACCTGGACCCGCGCGAGAGCGTGCGGTTCGAGCGCTACGACCGGGTCGCCCAACTGATCGTCCAGCAGGTCGAGAAGGTGCGCTTCCACGAGGTGGCGGAGCTTCCCGGTTCGGCGCGGGCCGAGGGGGGCTTCGGGTCCACCGGCGGTCATGCCGCTGTGGACGGTTCAACGGGTACGGCCACGGGTGGGACTAGATACGCTTCGGTCGGTTCCGACCGGGAAGGACGATGACGTGTTCGGACGTCGCCGCAAGCGCAGCAAGGAGGACGTCGAGCCGCTCGACGTGGCCTCCGAGGAGTTGGCCGAGAACGGCGAGGACGCCGAGGACGCGGATGCCGCCGCGGACCTCGAGGGGGATGCCGCCGCGGAGCGGGTGAGCCTGCCCCCGGCGCCGCGCCCCGAAGGGCCGTGGGACGTGTCCGAGGTGCGTCAGCCGGGCGAGGGCCGGGTGGACCTGGGCGGACTGTTCGTGCCGGGTGTCGAGGGCATGGAGCTGCGGGTGGAGGTCGCGGGTGACGCGATCGTCGCCGCGACCGTGGTGCTGCGGGACAGCGCCGTCCAGCTCCAGGCGTTCGCCGCGCCCAAGAAGGAAGGCATCTGGGGCGAGGTGCGCGACGAGATCGCCACCGGCATCACCCAGCAGGGCGGGGTCGTCGACGAGGTCGAGGGGCCGCTCGGCTGGGAGCTGCGCGCCCAGGTGCCGGTGCAGCTGCCGGACGGCAAGAACGGCGTGCAGGTGGTCCGCTTCGTCGGCGTGGACGGGCCGCGCTGGTTCCTGCGCGGGGTGATCTCCGGGCAGGGCGCGGTGCAGCCCGAGACCGGCAGCCTGCTGGAAGCGATCTTCCGGGACACGGTCGTGGTGCGCGGCGACGGCCCGATGGCCCCGCGCGATCCGATCGTCCTGAAGCTGCCGGACGACGCGCAGATGGTGCCCGACGGGGTGCAGCAGGAGGAGGCGCAGGGCTCGCGGTTCGCGGGCGGCGCCGACCGGCTGCAGCGCGGCCCGGAGATCAGCGAGGTGCGCTGAGCGCTCGCGCTCTGCGCAATGTCGCTGTCGCCGTCCGAGTCCGAGAGGGGCCCGGGAGCCAGTCTCCCGGGCCCCTCGGGCTTTCCGGAGCCGCTTCCGGTGGCGTTTCCCGGCTTCCGCCGGGCGATTTCCCGGGGCGGATTTTTTCTCGGGTCACATTGAACACAGCCGTCACCCGGCCCGTACTGATGGGCGAGCAAGACCTTGCGCGGCCCGGAGCAGGGGCAGGACGGGGCGCCACCAGTAGACCGTGCTGTTTGTGACCTCACGAGGTGATCAGATGTCCCGTGGCCTTCCGTTACTGCACCGCCGGCGAGTCATGGTTGTCGGCGCCATCGGCGGCGTCACCTGCGCGGCCGTCGCGGTGGGAGCCGCCATGGCCGGGCAGGATGGCTCGGGATCGAGCGGCAACGCGAGCACCAAAGCGGCGTCCACCATCAGCTGCCCCGATGTGACGGGCTCCCTGCCCGAGATCCCCGCGAAGGCCAAGGCGGAGGTGGACCGCAACCTGGCGCTGCTGCAGACGCAGATCGACGAGGCCAACAAGCGGCTGGCGTCCTCCGTGGGCCAGGGCGGTCCGAACTTCGTCCAGAACGCGATCCTCGGCCCGCTGGCGGACAAGCGGAAGTCCACCCTGGACCGCATCGCGATCTCCATCGGCCGTCAGGCCGAGAAGCCACAGGGCCTGGACGCGCTCGCCGAGTGCTCCCTGGGCGGTGACGCGGGCGCGGGGCAGGGTTCCGACGCGGGCGCGGGTGGCGCGGCGGAGCCTCCCGCGTCCGCTCCGGCCACCGCCGAGCCCACCGATCCGGGCACGGGGGCGGAGGACGGCGCGGGCTCGGACGCCGGGGCCGGGACCGGGACCGGGCAGTCGATCAGCTGCCCGGACGTCGCCTCGAAGGTCGGCGCGGTGCCCGCCGCCGCCCAGGCGGAAGTGGACCGCAACATCGCGCTGCTGCAGACGCAGATCGACGAGGCCAACAAGCGGCTGGCGTCGTCGGTGGGCCAGGGCGGCCCGAACTTCGTCCAGAACGCGATCCTCGGCCCGCTGAAGGGCAAGCGCGCCTCGACCATCGACCGCATCCGCATCTCGATCTCCCGCCAGGGCGCGACCGCCCCCTCTGGTCTCGACGCCCTGGCGGGCTGCTCGCTGGCATCCGGCTGATCCAGGTCGTCGGCAGAGCCTGACGCCAGCGGCGCCGGTGGGCCGCACTCCTTCCCTCGGAGTGCGGCCCACCGGCTTTTGTGCGTGAACGACCGGCATGCGCGCCCACACGGGCAGGCGGGCGTAAAGAAAGCGTCAAGAGCGTGGTCACGCCCGTCAGAGAGCCGTCAACGGCGATCGAAAGGGGCCGGAAGGCAGGTTTCCTCAAGAAAACGCCCGACGGGGAAAATGAGACCATGGGACGCGGGAAACTTCGGATCTACCTCGGCGCGGCGCCGGGCGTCGGCAAGACGTACGCCATGCTGTCCGAGGGACACCGGCGGGTCGAGCGGGGCACCGACCTCGTCGTCGGCTTCGTCGAGCACCACGGCCGCCCGCGCACCCAGGTGATGCTCAGCGGCCTCGAGGAGGTGCCCCGCCGGGAGATGGAGTACCGCGGGGCCCGCTTCACCGAGATGGACGTGGACGCGGTCCTGGCCCGCCGCCCCGCCGTCGCCCTCGTCGACGAGCTCGCCCACACCAACGTCCCCGGCTGCCGGAACGCCAAGCGCTGGCAGGACGTCGAGGAGCTGCTGCGGGCGGGCATCGACGTCGTGTCCAACCTCAACATCCAGCACCTGGAGTCGCTGGGCGACGTGGTGGAGTCGATCACGGGGGTACGGCAGCGGGAGACCGTGCCCGACGAGGTCGTCCGCCGCGCCGACCAGATCGAGCTGGTCGACATGTCGCCCCAGGCGCTGCGCCGCCGGATGGCGCACGGCAACATCTACAAGCTGGACAAGGTCGACGCCGCGCTGTCCAACTACTTCCGGCCCGGCAACCTCACCGCGCTGCGCGAGCTGGCCCTGCTGTGGACGGCGGATCGGGTCGACGAGTACCTCCAGCAGTACCGCTCCGAGCACAGCATCAGCTCCACCTGGCAGGCCCGCGAGCGCATCGTCGTCGGCATCACCGGAGGCCCCGAGGGGCGCACCCTCATCCGCCGCGCCGCCCGGATGGCGGCCAAGGGCTCCGGCGGCGAGGTCCTGGCCGTCTACGTCGCCCGGAGCGACGGCCTGACCTCGGCTTCGCCCAAGGAGCTCGCGCTCCAGCGCACCCTCGTGGAGGACCTGGGCGGCACCTTCCACCACGTCATAGGGGAGGACATCCCCCACGCGCTGCTGGACTTCGCACGCGGGGTCAACGCCACCCAGATCGTGCTCGGCTCCAGCCGCCGCAAGACCTGGCAGTACGTCTTCGGGCCCGGCGTGGGCGCCACCGTCGCCCGCGACTCCGGGCCCGACCTCGACGTCCACATCGTCACCCACGACGAGGTCGCCAAGGGCCGCGGGCTGCCGGTCGCGCGCGGCGCCCGGCTCGGCCGCTCCCGGCTGATCGCGGGCTGGCTGACCGGGGTCGCCGGGCCGGTCCTGCTCACCCTGCTGCTCACCCACTGGGGCGGCGCGCTGGCCACCGACGGCGGTCCGGGCTTCGCCAACGAGGTGCTGCTGTTCCTGTTCCTCACCGTGGTCGCGGCGCTGCTCGGCGGGCTGCTGCCGGCCCTCGCCTCGGCGGCCGTCGGCTCGCTGCTGCTCAACTACTACTTCACCCCGCCCACGCACACCCTCACCATCGCCGACCCGCAGAACATCGTCGCCATCGCGGTCTTCGTGGCCGTGGCCGTCTGTGTGGCCTCCGTCGTGGACCTCGCCGCGCGCCGCACCCACCAGGCCGCCCGGCTGCGCGCCGAATCCGAGGTGCTGTCCTTCCTCGCCGGCAGCGTGCTGCGCGGCGAGACCAGCCTGGAGGCGCTGCTGGAGCGGGTCCGCGAGACCTTCGGCATGGACTCGGTGGCGCTGCTGGAGCGGGAGAGCGACGTCGCCCCCTGGACCTGCGCGGGCAGCGTCGGCGGCAACGGGGGAGCGCCGCCGCCCGAGCGGCCCGAGGACGCGGACGTCGACATGCCGGTCGGCGACCACATGGCGCTCGCGCTCCGGGGCCGGGTGCTGCCCGCCGAGGACCGCCGGGTGCTGGCCGCCTTCGCCGCCCAGGCCGCCGTGGTCCTGGACCGCAAGCGGCTGGCGCTCGAGGCCGAGCGGGCCCGGGACCTCGCCGAGGGCAACCGCATCCGCACCGCGCTGCTGGCCGCCGTCAGCCACGATCTGCGCACCCCCCTCGCGGCCATCAAGGCGGCCGTGTCCTCGCTGCGCTCCGACGACGTCGCCTGGTCGCCCGAGGACGAGGCCGAGCTGCTGGAGGGCATCGAGCAGGGCGCCGACCGCCTCGACCACCTGGTCGGCAACCTCCTCGACATGTCCCGGCTGCAGACCGGCACCGTCGCCCCGCTGATCCGCGAGATCGACCTCGACGAGGTGGTCCCGATGGCCCTGGTCGGCGTCCCGGAGACCTCCGTCGGCCTGGAGATCCCCGAGGAGCTGCCGATGGTCGCGGTCGACCCCGGCCTGCTGGAGCGCAGCGTCGCCAACATCGTGGAGAACGCCGTGAAGTACAGCCCGGACGGCATGCCCGTCCTGGTGTCCGCCAGCGCCCTGGGCGACCGCGTCGAGCTGCGCGTCGCCGACCGCGGCCCCGGCGTCCCCGACAGCGCCAAGGACCGCATCTTCGAGCCGTTCCAGCGGTACGGCGACGCCCCGCGCGGCGCGGGGGTCGGCCTCGGGCTCGCGGTCGCCCGCGGCTTCGTGGAGGCGATGGGCGGCCGGCTGGCCGCCGAGGACACCCCGGGCGGCGGGATGACCATGGTGCTCACCCTGCGGGCCGCCGCCGGCCGCGAGCCGGCCGGGACTCCACTGCCCGCCCAGGTCACTTCGTGATCAGCTACTTCGACCGGAACCGAGCGAGAAGGCAGGCCGCCAGATGAACCGGGTGCTCGTGGTGGACGACGAGCCGCAGATCGTACGCGCGCTCGTGATCAACCTGAAGGCGCGCAAATACGAGGTCGACGCCGCCTCCGACGGCGCCACCGCCCTCCGGCTCGCCGCCACCCGCCACCCGGATGTGATCGTGCTCGACCTGGGCCTGCCCGATATGGACGGGGTCGAGGTGATCAAGGGGCTGCGCGGCTGGACCCGGGTCCCGATCCTCGTCCTCTCGGCCCGCCAGACCTCGGACGAGAAGGTCGAGGCCCTTGACGCCGGGGCCGACGACTACGTCACCAAGCCCTTCGGCATGGACGAGCTGCTGGCCCGGCTGCGCGCCGCCGTCCGCCGCGCCGAGCCCGTCGGGGTGGCCGACGGCGGCGCGGTCGTGGAGACCGAGGGGTTCACGGTCGACCTGGCCGCCAAGAAGGTCAACCGCGGCGGCAAGGACGTCCGGCTGACGCCCACCGAATGGCACCTGCTGGAGGTCCTGGTCCGCAACACGGGCCGGCTGGTCAGCCAGAAGCAGCTGCTCCAGGAGGTCTGGGGGCCCTCCTACGGCACCGAGACCAACTACCTGCGGGTCTACATGGCCCAGCTGCGCCGCAAGCTGGAGGCCGACCCCTCGCATCCGCGCCACTTCGTCACCGAACCGGGCATGGGCTACCGCTTCGAGCGCTGAACGACCCCGTGAGGGCTCCCCGGTACGCTGGCCGTATGAGTGCCGTAGACGAGCCCCCTGGCAAATCCGACAAGCCGGCCGGCCGCTTCCGGAGGATGCTGGACCGGCTGTCGAGTTCTCCGGAGGAGCTTCACTCCGCGGAGCTGCAGCAGGACGCCGAGGCCGCCGGCTGTACCAAGATCGGCGAGTGCGGCGACCGGCAGATAGTCAAGGTGACCGGTACACTGCGCACCGTCACGCTGCGGCCCCGGGCCGGGGTGCCGGCCCTGGAGGCGGAGCTCTTCGACGGCACCGCCGCCCTGGACGTCGTGTGGCTGGGCCGCCGCTCCATCCTCGGGATCGAGCCCGGCCGCAAGCTGATCGCCACCGGCCGGATCTCCATGAGCCACGGCCGCCGGGTGCTGTTCAACCCCAAGTACGAACTCCGACCGCTCGGACAGGAGTAGCCGGTGACGAGAGACGACGAGCCGACGGCGACCGAAGAGGACCCCGCGGCCGCCGCGCGGAGCAGAGCTGCGGCGGACACCGCGCTCCTGGAGGCGTTCGGCGGGGTACGGGGCATGGTCGACACGACCGTTCCCGGCCTGGTCTTCGTCCTGCTCTACACGATCAAGCGCGACATCCACCTCGCGGCCCTGGCGTCGCTGGGGCTCACGGTGCTCCTCGCGCTGGCCCGGCTGCTCCGCAAGGAGACCCTCAAGCACGCCTTCAGCGGGGTCTTCGGGGTCGCCTTCGGCGCGATCTTCGCGATGATGTCCGGCGACGCGAAGAACTTCTATCTGCCGGGCATGCTCTACACGCTGGGCCTGGCCGTCGCCTATGTGCTCTCGGCGATCTTCCGCTACCCGCTGATCGGCGTACTGCTCGGGCCGATGCTCAAGGAGAACCTCTCCTGGCGCACCCGCAACCCCGGCCGGTTCCGCGCGTACACCAAGTCCACCTGGGCCTGGGGCCTGATCCTGCTCGCCAAGTCGGCGATCCTCTTCCCGCTGTACTGGTGGGGCGACGCCACCCAGCTCGGCTGGGTCAAGGTCGCGCTCGGCATTCCGCCGTTCCTGCTGGCCGTCTATCTGACGTGGATATTCCTGGCCAAGGCGCCGCCGCCGATCGATGTCATCGCGGAGATGGAGGCGGAGGAGCAGGCGGAGCG
This sequence comes from Streptomyces sp. NPDC007917, assembly GCF_042959105.1. Lineage (NCBI taxonomy): Bacteria > Bacillati > Actinomycetota > Actinomycetes > Kitasatosporales > Streptomycetaceae > Streptomyces > Streptomyces sp. NPDC007917. Next base: position 629,419 of record NZ_JBIBKK010000001.1, on the reverse strand, counting down.
CGAGCGGGAGCGGGCGAAGACCGAGACCCAGGCGCAGGCCGAGAAGATCGCCGATCCGCTGCTCGCGGAGTGGGCCGACCAGATCGTCACCGAGGCCCACCAGGAGTCCTCGGACCGGCGCTATCCGCCGCGCCCCTGACAGACCACGGCAGAGCGCCGGGCGGGCCACCTCGGCCCGCCCGGCGCTCTGTGTCGCGCAGGGGCGCTACGAGGCGTCCGCGCGCTGCACGGACAGCAGTTCCTCCAGCTGCTCCTCGCGGGCCTGGGCCGCGACGAACAGCAGCTCGTCGCCCGCCTCCAGGACGTCGTCCTTGCTCGGGGTCAGCACGCGCGTGCCCCGGATGATGGTGACCAGCGAGGTGTCCTCCGGCCACTCCACGTCCCCGACCCGGGTGCCGGCCAGCGCCGCCTCCGGCGGCAGCGTGAGCTCCACCAGGTTGGCGTCGCCGTGGCTGAAGCGCAGCAGCCGCACCAGGTCGCCGACGCTCACCGCCTCCTCGACCAGCGCCGACATCAGCCGTGGCGTGGAGACCGCGACATCGACGCCCCAGGCCTCGTTGAACAGCCACTCGTTCTTGGGGTTGTTGACCCGGGCGACCACCCGCGGCACCCCGTACTCGGTCTTCGCGAGCAGCGAGACGACCAGGTTGACCTTGTCGTCACCGGTCGCCGCGATCACCACGTTGCAGCGCTGCAGCGCGGCCTCGTCCAGCGAGGTGATCTCGCAGGCGTCGGCGAGCAGCCACTCGGCCTGCGGCACGCGCTCCACGGAGATGGCCGTCGGCGCCTTGTCGATGAGCAGCACCTCGTGCCCGTTCTCCAGCAGCTCGCCCGCGATGGAACGCCCCACGGCGCCCGCTCCAGCGATGGCAACTCTCATCGGCCACTCTCCTCAGGCCCCTCGTCGAAGGACGCCTCGACCTTCTCCACCTCGTCGGTGCGCATCATCACGTGCACCAGGTCGCCCTCCTGCAGCACCGTCTCCGAGGTCGGCAGCATCGCCTCGCCGAGCCGGGTGAGGAACGCGACGCGCACGCCGGTCTCCTCCTGCAGCTTGCTGACCTTGTGGCCCACCCAGGCGGGGGAGGTGTGCACCTCGGCGAGCTGCACCCCGCCGCTCGGGTCCCGCCACAGCGGCTCCGCGCCGGACGGCAGCAGCCGCCGCAGCATCTGGTCCGCGGTCCAGCGCACGGTGGCCACGGTGGGGATGCCGAGCCGCTGGTAGACCTCGGCGCGGCGGGGGTCGTAGATGCGGGCCGCCACGTTCTCGATACCGAACATCTCGCGCGCCACCCGGGCCGCGATGATGTTGGAGTTGTCGCCGCTGCTGACCGCCGCGAAGGCACCGGCCTCCTCGATACCCGCCTCGCGCAGGGTGTCCTGGTCGAAGCCGACGCCGGTCACCCGGCGTCCGCCGAAGCCGGCGCCGAGCCGGCGGAAGGCGGTCGGGTCCTGGTCGACGACGGCGACGGTGTGTCCCTGTCGCTCCAGGGTCTGGGCGAGTGCCGCACCCACCCGGCCGCAGCCCATGATCACGATATGCATGCGACTACCCCGCACTCCTCATAACCGTGCTGAACCGCACAAACACCCTGCTCACATCTTCCTTCCAGGCCTACGGGGCGACATGCGGGGAAAGGGCCCCGATGCCGAGGCCGCGGGGCAGCGGAAGGCTGTCCGCCACGGCGTCTGTCACCACCGTATCCGCACTTGTGTGACTGGCCCGAGTCCCCTGCTCAGGTCCGGGGGCGGGGCGCGCGCTGTACGGCGTACAAGCGGGCGGCGGCGCTCCGGAGCCGCCCCGGAACGGCGACCGCCGCTTGCGAACGTTCCGGTGGTGCGCAAGCGGTCCCGCCGCGCCCCAGCCGCTCTCCCCGTCGGCGTGTCGCCGGGCGCCGGAACGCGCGGTCCGGCGGTATCGCGCCAAGATGGCGGCGTGGTGGTATTTGTCCCGGCTGAGGGGTGGCCATCTTCCGGCGGACTTACCGATCTTCATGGGATCTTCACTGGAATTGGCAAGCGGGCCATGATACTTCGAATGTTGTTACGGGCATCGGGCGCCAGGTCACGGCCGTGGCTAAGATGATCGCCGTATTCCGTTTCCGGACGGGACATCAGGGCACTGAATCGTTCCTTCCGCGCCCGCGTTCTCCTGCACGAGGTTTCTGATGACAGATCACATATGGGAGGCGGTGAGCTGGTGCCTGGGCGTTGTCGTACTCGTCGTCTTCGTCCTGCTGATGCGCCAGCGAACGATCACCGCCGGCGTGCGCAGGCGTAACGCCACGCTCGAGGAAAGCGTCACATCACGCGACGAAGAGCTGCGGCACCTCGTCGAGGTCCGCCTGCCGGTCATCGCGGACGCGCTCAGTCAGCCCTCCCAGCTGCCCGGACTGAGGGACGAAAGGCTGGCCGGTACGGCCTTCGCGCAGAGTCTCCACGGAGTGGTGGAACTGTTCACCCGCGCGGTGGACAAGGCGCAGGCGAGGGCCGACGCCTCGGCGAAGTCGGCGCTCAAGGCGTCGATGCGCGCCCTTCAGGGGCTGGCCAACGAACAGCAGCTGTCGATCTCGCAGATGCAGGACCGGCACGACAACCCCGACGTCCTCCGTGACCTCCTGGAGATCGACCACGCCAACTCCCAGTTCGGCCGCCGCGCCCAGGCCATCGCCGTGCTCTGCGGGTCCTGGCCCGGCCGCCAGCGGGTCTCCTCCCCGCTGACCGATGTGGTGCGCGGTGCCAAGTCCCGGATCCGTGACTACCGCCGGGTCCAGGTGCACGCCCTGGTCGAGGTCGCCGTGGTGAGCCGGGCGGTGGAGCCGGTGGTGCTCGCCGTCGCGGAGCTGCTGGACAACGCCGCCCGCCACTCGCAGCCCAACACCAATGTCGAGGTCAGCCTGCAGCCGGTGCACAACGGCGCGGTCATCGTGATCGACGACGCCGGCGTCGGCATGGACGGCCTCGAGGTGCAGCGCGCCGCCGCGCTGCTGTCCGGGGAGCGCGCCGTGGACGTCTCCCGGCTCGGCGACCCGCCGCAGTTCGGCTTCGCCGTCATCGGCCTGCTCGCCGCGCGGTACGGCTTCAGCGTCTCCGTGGACACCAGGTCCCCGTACGGCGGTGTGCGCGCCGTGCTCTTCCTGCCCACCGCGCTGCTCACGCACGTCGATGCCGAGGAGCCGGGCCGGGCGGCCGTACCCGAGGAGCCCCAGCAGTCGGGCCTGCACACCCTCCCCTCCCTTCCGACCCGCAAGACCCGCGCCGCCCGCCGGGCCGAGCCCGCCGCGGGGCAGATGCCCTATCAGCAGCCCGTGGCCCAGCAGCCGGTGGTCCAGCAGCCGGTGGCCCGTCAGGCCGTGCCCCAGCAGGCCATGGCCCAGCAGGGCGTGCCCCAGCAGCCCGCTCCCCAGCAGGCCGCACCCGCCCCGGTGGACCAGGCGCCCTCCGCGCCGACCCACTCGTCGGCGTTCGACGAAGCGTCACGTACGTACGGCTCGACGGCCGGCGGACTGCCCAAGCGCAGGCGGCGGCAGCCCTCCGTGCCGCAGTCGGCGGACGACTGGCCCACAGCCGCCCCGGAGCCCGACACCGGCTCGCACCGCGTCCGCTCGGCTGAGGAGACGGCCCAGCGCATGGGTGCCTTCGCACGCGGCACCCGCTCGGGCCGTGCCGGTCACCAGGACGCCGCCCCCCAAACCGAAGAAGGGAATCGCCAGGCATGAACGACCACATAAACAACGAGCTGGGCTGGATGCTCGACGAGGTCGTGAAGATGCCGGAGGCGCGCCACGCGATCCTGCTCTCGGCCGACGGGATGCTGCGGGCGCACTCCGAGGGCATCGCGCGGGACGAGGCGGAGCGCCAGGCCGCGGCGCTCTCCGGGCTTCAGTCGATCAGCCGCTCCACCGCCGAGTTCTGCGACCCGGAGGACGAGACTCCCTGGCAGCAGACGCTCATCGAGTTCGTCGGCGGCTATGTCTTCCTGATCGCGGCCGGCCCCGGCGCCTACCTCGCGGTCTCCGCCACCGAGAACGTGGACATGGAGGCGGTCAGCTACCGGATGCAGAAGCTGGTCGACCGGCTCGGCAAGGAGCTGACCAGCCCGCCCCGCCAGGGCACCACCCGACAGGGCATCGGCAGCCCGGCATGAGCCCGGCCAGGCGCGAACGAGGACTGGTGCGGCCGTATGTCGTGACCGACGGCCGTGCCTATCCGACCCGCAACACCTTCGACCTGGTGACGCTGGTCATGGCGCACACGGACCGGCCGCTCACCGGTCTCAGCCCCGAGAAGCGCCGGGTGATGGAGCTGTGCCTCGGCGGCGCCCTGTCGGTCGCCGAGGTCGCCGGGTATCTCGAGCTGCCGGTCAGCGTCACCAAGGTCCTCCTCGGCGACCTCGTGGACAGCGGCCACATCACCACGCGGTCGCCCATCCCCACGGCCGAACTGCCCGACATCCAGCTTCTGCAGGAGGTGCTCGATGGACTCCGCGCTCGCCTCTGAGAAGGCGGTCTATCTGCCGCAGACCGTGCGAACGGCAGTGAAGCTCCTGGTCGTCGGGCACTTCGCGGTCGGCAAAACCACCTACGTCGGCTCGCTGTCGGAGATCAAGCCGCTGCGCACCGAGGAGACGATGACCCAGGCCGGTGCGCTCGTCGACGACCTCGCCGGGATCGAGGACAAGACGACCACCACCGTGGCCATGGACTTCGGCCGGCTCACCCTGAGCGACACGCTGGTCCTGTATCTGTTCGGCGCCCCCGGGCAGCAGCGCTTCACCCGGCTGTGGCAGGACATGACGCGCGGGGCCCTGGGCGCCCTGGTCCTCGCCGACACCCGGCGGCTCGACCAGTCCTTCCCGGTGATGGCCATCCTGGAGGAGCACGGCCTGCCGTACGCGGTCGCCGTCAACCACTTCGAGGGAGCGCCGCGCTTCGCCGAGTCGGAGGTCCGGGAAGCGCTCGACCTGCTGCCGGAGACCCCGCTCGTCACCTGCGACGCCCGCGACCGGATCTCCTCGACCCACGCCCTGATCGCCCTCGTGCAGTACCTGCAGAACCGCCAGGCCCGACCCTCCCAGGAGCATGTGTGACCTACCGCCCCGACGTCGAGGCCGGAGTCGGAGTCGTACCGCCGCCGGGCTGCCCCGCGCACGCGGGGCGCACCGGCCCCGGTGGACCCGCCCGCCCCGTCGCCCAGGGCCTGCCCCTGTACGGTCCCGACTTCGCCGCCGATCCGCACTCGTTCTATAAGCGGCTGCGGCAGTACGGGCCCATCGCGCCGGTCGAGCTGTCCCCCGGCGTCGAGGCATACCTGGTCACCGGCTACTCCCTCGCGCTCGAGGTGCTGCGCGACACCGAGCGGTTCGCCAAGGACCCCCGCGGCTGGCGCGCGCTGAACGAGGGACGGATCCCGCCGGACAGCCCGGTGGGCCCGATGATGATGTACCGGCCCAACGCCCTGTTCAACGACGGCGAGGCCCATGCCCGGCTGCGCGGCGCCATCACGGACAGCCTCACCCGGCTGGACCCGTACGCGCTGAGCGAGTACGTCGAGCGCAGCGCCGACACGCTGATCAACGCGTTCGCCGACAGGGGCGAGGCGGATCTCCTCGGCGACTACGCGGCGGCCATCCCGCTGCTCGTGTTCAACGAGCTCTTCGGCTACCCCGCCGAACACGGGCTGCGCCTCGTCGGCACCATGGCGAAGCTCTTCGACAGCGGCGAGGACGCGGCGGAGGCCAACCAGGAGCTGCTGGACTACATGGCGGGCCTGATCGCCGCCAAGCGCGAGCGGCCCGCGGCCGACATCACCTCCTGGATGCTGGCCCACCCCTCCCGGCTGGCGGACGACGAGCTGCTGCAGCAGCTCATGCTGATCCTGGCGGCCGGAACCGAGCCCCAGCTGAACCTGATCGCCAACGCGCTGCGTCTGCTGCTGTCCGACGACCGGTTCGCCGGTGAGCTCTCCGGGGGCAGCCTGCCCGTCCAGGACGCCATCGACGAGGTCCTGTGGGCCGATCCGCCGCTGGCCAACTTCGGGACCCGGTTCGCCCGCCGCGACCTGGAGCTCGCGGGCGTGCGGATCCGCCGGGGCGAGCCGGTCCTCACCAGCTACGCCGCCGCCAACACCGACCCCCAGCTGACCTCCGAGGGCCGGCTCGGCAACCGCGCCCACCTCGCCTGGAGCATCGGCGCCCACCGCTGCCCGGCCGAGAGCCCGGCCCGGGTGATCGCCTCGGTGGCCATCGAAAAGCTCCTCGACCGGCTCCCGGACGTGGAACTGGCCGTACCCGTCGACCAGTTGTCCTGGCGCCCCGGCCCCTTCCACCGGGCGCTCGCGGCGCTGCCCGTCCGCTTCCCCGTCACGGACCGGCCCACGGCCCGACGTGCCCCCGCGGCGGTCTCCGCACCCGCCCCGGCGGCGGTCCCGGCGCAGCCCCACGGGGCCCCGCGGACCGCACCGGCCGCGTCCGACACGCCCGACCGGCTCGGGCCGGCGGCCCAGCGACGCCGGTGGGGCTCCTTCGCGGCATGGTGGCGCGGGCAGTGAACTGGTTGACCGGGTCCGGCCGCCCTCCTTCAGGCGGGGTGGGCGGCGGGACGGGCGACCGCTTACGATCCTCTCCGTGTCCAAACTGACCGACGTTCCCAAACGGATCCTCATCGGGCGGGCGCTGCGCAGCGACAAGCTGGGAGAAACGCTCCTCCCCAAGCGCATCGCGCTCCCCGTCTTCGCCTCCGACCCGCTGTCCTCCGTCGCGTACGCGCCAGGGCAGGTGATGATCGTTCTCTCGGTGGCGGGTGCGTCGGGCTATCACTACAGCCCCTGGATCACTGTCGCGATCATCGTGCTGATGTTCACGGTGGTCGCCTCGTACCGCCAGAACGTCCACGCCTATCCCAGCGGCGGCGGGGACTACGAGGTCGCCACCACCAACCTCGGCCCCCGGGCCGGGCTGACCGTCGCCAGCGCCCTGCTCGTCGACTACGTCCTGACCGTGGCGGTCTCGATCTCCTCGGGCGTGGAGAACCTGGGATCCGCGGTCCCCTTCTTCGTCGAGCACAAGACGATGTGCGCGATCGGCATCATTCTGCTGCTGACGCTGATGAACCTGCGCGGCGTGCGCGAGTCCGGCAAGCTGTTCGCGATCCCCACCTATGTGTTCGTCGCCGGCGTCTTCATCATGATCGCCTGGGGCGCCTACCGCGGGCTGGTCCTCGGCGACGCCATGAAGGCGCCCACCGCCGGCTACGAGATCAAGGCCGAGCACACCGGGCTCGCCGGATTCGCGCTGGTCTTCCTGCTGCTGCGGGCCTTCTCCGACGGCTGCGCCGCGCTCACCGGCGTCGAGGCGATCAGCAACGGCGTGCCCGCCTTCCGCAAGCCCAAGAGCCGCAACGCCGCCACCACGCTGGCGCTGATGGGCGGTCTGGCCGTCACCATGTTCTGCGGGATCATCGCCCTGGCGATGACCACCGATGTGAAGATGGCCGAGGACCCGGCCAGGGACCTGCTGGACAAGGGCGTGGCGCTCGGTGAGCACTACACCCAGGACCCGGTGATCACCCAGGTCGCGGCGGCCGTCTTCGGTGACGGCTCGCTGCTGTTCGTGGTGCTGGCCGCGGCCACCGCGCTGGTCCTGTTCCTGGCCGCCAACACCGCGTACAACGGCTTCCCGCTGCTCGGCGCGATCCTCGCCCAGGACCGGTACCTCCCGCGCCAGCTGCACACCCGCGGCGACCGGCTCGCCTTCTCCAACGGCATCGTGCTGCTCGCCGGGACCGCCGCCGTCCTGGTCTACATCTACGGCGCGGACTCGACCCGGCTGATCCAGCTCTACATCGTCGGCGTCTTCGTCTCCTTCACGCTCAGCCAGACCGGCATGGTGCGGCACTGGAACCGCCATCTGCGGACCGAGCAGGACCCGGCGGTGCGCCGCCGGATGCTCCGCTCGCGCGCGATCAACACCTTCGGCGCCTTCTTCACCGGCCTGGTGCTGGCCGTGGTGCTGCTGACCAAGTTCACCCACGGCGCCTGGGTCGCCCTGCTCGGCATGGTCCTCTTCTACGGCCTGATGACCGCGATCCGCCGCCACTACGACAGCGTCTCCGGCGAGCTGTCGGCCTACGAGGACGACGAGTCCGAGACCGTACGCCCCTCCCGGGTGCATTCCATCGTCCTCGTATCCAAGATCCACAAGCCGACGCTGCGCGCCCTCGCCTACGCCAAGCTGATGCGCTCCCACAAGCTGGAGGCGCTGAGCATCAGCGTGGACCCGGCCGAGACCAAGGCGCTGCAGGAGGAGTGGACCGAGCGCGGCATAGACGTCCCCCTCAAGATCCTCGACTCGCCCTACCGCGAGATCACCCGGCCGGCCATCGACTACGTCAAGAGCCTGCGCCTGGAGAGCCCCCGCGACGTGATCTCCATCTACATCCCGGAGTACGTGGTGGGCCGCTGGTACGAGCACCTGCTGCACAACCAGAGCGCGCTGCGGCTCAAGGGCCGGCTGCTGTTCACCCCGGGCGTCATGGTGACCTCGGTGCCCTGGCAGCTGGACTCCTCGGAGCTGGCCCGCAAGCGCGCCCGCAAGCGGGCCGAGTGGCATGCGCCGGGCGCGGTGCGGCGCGGCCCGGTGGGGCCGCCGAAGGGCGACAAGGCAAAGGCCGACAAGGCAGCCGGGGACAAGGCGGCGGGCGGCCAGGCGGCGGGCGGCGAGGCTGCGGCACGGCAGCCGGTCGGGGACAAGTAGCCGAGGGCCTAGACTGGTGGGCTGGCCGGTGGACCGTCGTCCACCGCCGTCCCCCTGTCCCCGGCTGTCCCCAGCCGCAACAGCCACAACCTCTGGAGCCGAGCCGCCATGCACCGTGAACCCAAGGCATCGCTGGTCGGCGAGGAGTACGAGGTCGAGGTCGGGCCGGTCGCGCACGGCGGCCACTGCGTCGCCCGGACCTCCGAGGGCCGCGTGCTGTTCGTCCGGCACGCCCTCCCCGGCGAGCGCGTCGTGGCCCGGGTGACCGAGGGCGAGACGGACTCGCGCTTCCTGCGCGCCGACGCGGTGCGGGTGCTGGAGGCGTCCAAGGACCGGGTCGAGGCCCCCTGCCCGTTCTCCGGCCCCGGCCGCTGCGGCGGCTGCGACTGGCAGCACGCGGCCCCGGGCGCCCAGCGCCGGCTGAAGGCGGACGTCATCACCGAGCAGCTGAGCCGGCTCGCCGGGCTGACCCCCGAGGAGGCCCGCTGGGACGGCACCGTCGAACCCGCCCCCGGCGACAAGGTCGCCCGGGGCGAGGTCCCGGCCTGGCGCACCCGCGTGCAGTACGCGGTGGACGAGCAGGGGCGGCCGGGGCTGCGCCGCCACCGCTCACACGAGGTCGAGCCCGTCGACCACTGCCTGATCGCCGCCCCCGAGGTCACCGAGCTCGGCGTCGAGAAGCGCGAGTGGCCGCAGATCGCCACCGTCGAGGCGATCGCCGCCACGGGCTCCTCCGACCGCCAGGTCGTCCTCACCCCGCGCCCCGGCGGCCGGCTCCCGCTGGTGGAGCTGGACCGGCCGGTCTCGGTGCTGCGGCTGGGCGAGCCCCAGGGGCGTGAGGGCACCCGAGCGGTGCACCGGGTGCACGGCCGCCCCTTCGTCCGCGAGCGCGCCGCCGGCCGCACCTGGCGGGTCGGCGAGGGCGGCTTCTGGCAGGTCCACCCCAAGGCCGCGGATCTGCTCGTCGAGGCCGTCATGCAGGGCCTGATGCCCCGCAAGGGCGAGATGGCCCTCGACCTGTACTGCGGCGTCGGCCTCTTCGCGGGCGCCCTCGCCGAACGGGTGGGGGAGCGTGGCGCGGTGCTGGGCATCGAGTCCGGCAAGCGCGCGGTCGAGGACGCCCGCCACAACCTCGCCGACCTGGACCGGGTGCGGATCGAGCACGGCAAGGTCGAGCAGGTCCTGCCCCGCACCGGCATCACCGAGGCCGACCTGATCGTCCTGGACCCGCCCCGGGCCGGCGCCGGCAAGGAGACCGTCACCCGCCTGGCCTCCCTCGGCCCGCGCCGCATCGCCTACGTGGCCTGCGACCCGGCGGCCCTGGCCCGCGACCTCACCTACTTCCGCGAGGCGGGCTATGTGCCCCGGCGGCTGCGCGCGTTCGACCTGTTCCCGGTGACGCACCACGTCGAGTGCGTGGCGATCCTGGAGCCTGCGGGGAAGAGCCGCTGATGCGGCTCCGCAGCCATCAGGAAAGTCGAGCTGGACGGATTCCGTCTAAGTAGACTTAGACACGTCATGGTGGATCCAGGCTGGCGGGGAGTTCCGGTGGACGAGAGCATGCTTGCCAAGCCCGAGGACGTGGTCGACCGTGATCGTGAGTGGGGTCTGCTCACCGAGTTCGTCACGGACCCGGATCCAGCGATGCGTCTGGGGATCGTGTCGGGGCGCAGGCGGCACGGGAAGTCGTATCTCCTGCAGGCGCTGTCGGAGCGCGCCGGGGGTCTGTACGTCACCGCGGTGCGGGAGGAAGGGCGGCTGCCGGCGATCCGGCGGTTCAGCGACGCCATCGCGGCGCACGCGGGTCTGAGGCCCGGCACGCTGCGGTTGACCGACTGGCGTGAGGTCCTGTCCAACGCCGTTGACGTCACCGCGCGTTCACGGACTCCGCTGCTGGTGATCGACGAGTTGCCGTATCTCCTCCAGCACTCTCCCGAGATCCCTGGCCTGCTCCAGCAACTCTATGACGAGCGCCAGCGGGGCACTGGGCCCGGACCTGGAGCGCGGGTGATCCTGTGCGGGTCCGCGATGAGCGTCATGCACGAACTGCTCTCGGGGACGAAGCCGTTGCGCGGCCGTGCGGTGATCGATCTGAGGCTGGGGGCCTTCGACTACCGGGCCAGCCGTGCGTTCTGGCAGATCGACGACCCGCTGACGGCCCTGCAGGTGCACGCCGTCCTCGGTGGCGCTCCCGGTTACCGGCCGGTGGCGGCCCGCCCGCATCCGAACGACGGCTTCGTCTCCTGGCTTACGCGGACGCTCCTGGACCCGGGGCGGGCGGTGTACTCGCGCACGGAGACGGAGTATTTGCTGCGCGAGGATCCGCGGATCACCCATCACACCCTCTACTACGACATCCTTACCGCGATCGCCCAGGGCGCCACCACCCCCACCAAGATTGGCGCGGCCCTGGAACGACAGCGCAACGCGGTCACCCACCCGCTCGACGTCCTGGAGTCCACCAGCTACATCCAGCGCGAGCAGGACATTCTGCGTCCCCGCCACCCTGTCATCACCCTGGCCGACCCCATCATCCGCTTCAATCAGCTGGTCACCCTGCCGCAGGCGGCCACCGTCGAACAGGGTTTCGCCGAAGAGGCGTGGCAGGCCGCCGCGCCGACCTTCAACTCCAAGATCCTCGGCCCCCACTTCGAGGACCTCGCTCGCACCTTCACCCGCCGATACGCCCACACCCTGCTTCCCGGCGGCCTGCCCGGTCCGGTCGGTACCACCGAAGTAGCGGACCCCGCGGCCCGCACCAAGCATGAGGTCGACGTCATCGCCCTGGCCCTGGGCGAGCGCCCGCAGGCCCCCCGCGCCCGGATCGCCCTCATCGGCGAGGCCAAGGCCACCGCCGCCCGCCGCGGTACCGGTGACCTGCAGCGCCTGGAACGCATCCGAGGCTTGCTCACCGATCAGGGCTACGACACCACGGGCACCGCGCTGGCTCTGTTCTCCCTGTACGGGTTCCACCCAGACCTGATCGAGTCTGCGGCCAGCCGCGAAGATCTGCTCCTGGTCGATCTGCCGAGCCTCTATGGGATCAGTTGACCCAGACTTCCATACGAGGAAGGGGCGGTGGCACTTCGAGGGACTCTGTTGCTCCGTCAGCCCGAAGTCGAGCTGCGGGGGCCCTGGCGAGCGGCGCCGACCCGGTCCCTGAGGGCCGACAGCTTGGAGACGTCAGCAGGGGCGCTCACATCGGCTCAGCGGTATCTGTGCGGCGGGTGTTACCCCCGACGATCGGCCGCGGAGACGCTCGTGTAATGAGTCGTTCGTACCGTCACGAACGTAGTGCGGTCACAAAGGGCCGAACCAGGTCGATCAAGAGAGAGGGGCGCCCGTGGCCGTGCCGGGCTCGCGGAGTGAGGGCACGACGAAGGTGCGGACGGTCTGCTCGTACTGCGGGGTGGGCTGCGGCATGGTCCTCGACGTCGGCAGGGGACCGGACGGCCGGCGTACGGTGCTGAAGGCGGCCGGGGACAAGGAGCACCCGGCGAACTTCGGGCGGCTGTGCACCAAGGGCGCGACCACCGCGGACATGCTCGCCGCCCCGGGCCGGCTGGCCGGCGCCCTCGTCCGGCCGGACCGCGGCGAGGAGCCGCGGCCCGCGCCCGTGGCGGACGCCGTCGCCGAGACCGGCCGCCGCCTGCGCGCGATCATCGACGAGCACGGCCCCGACGCGGTCGCCCTCTACGTCTCCGGGCAGATGAGCCTGGAGGCGCAGTACCTGGCGAACAAGCTGGCCAAGGGGTTCATCCGGACCAACCGGATCGAGTCGAACTCCCGGCTGTGCATGGCGAGCGCCGGCACCGGCTACAAGCTGTCGCTGGGCGCGGACGGGCCGCCCGGCTCGTACCAGGACTTCGACGCGGCGGACGTCTTCCTCGTCATCGGCTCCAACATGGCCGACTGCCACCCGATCCTCTTCCTGCGGATGATGGACCGGGTGAAGTCGGCGGGCGCCAAGCTGATCGTCGTCGACCCGCGGCGCACCGCCACCGCGGCCAAGGCCGATCTGTTCCTGCAGATCAAGCCGGGTACGGACCTGGCGCTGCTCAATGGGCTGCTGCATCTGCTGCATGCGAACGGCCACACCGACCCCGGGTTCATCGCCGCGCACACCGAGGGCTGGGAGGCGATGCCCGCCTTCCTCGCCGACTACCCGCCCGCCACCGTCGCGCAGATCACCGGCCTCCCGGAGGACGGCATCCGCGAGGCCGCCCGGCTGATCGGCGAGGCGGGGGAGTGGATGAGCTGCTGGACGATGGGGCTGAACCAGTCCACGCACGGCACCTGGAACACCAACGCGCTGGTCAATCTGCATCTCGCCACCGGCGCGATCTGCCGCCCCGGCAGCGGGCCCTTCTCCCTGACCGGGCAGCCCAACGCCATGGGCGGCCGGGAGATGGGCTACATGGGGCCGGGGCTGCCCGGGCAGCGGTCCGTGCTCGTGGACGCCGACCGGGCCTTCGTCGAGGAGCTGTGGGAGCTGCCTGCGGGCACGATCAGGGCGGACGGCGTCGGCAAGGGCACGGTCGAGATGTTCCGGAAGATGGCCGAGGGGGACATCAAGGCGTGCTGGATCATCTGCACCAACCCGGTCGCCTCCGTCGCCAACCGCAGGACGGTCATCGAGGGCCTGGAGGCCGCCGAGTTCGTCGTCACGCAGGACGTGTTCGCCGAGACGGAGACGAACGCGTACGCCGATGTCGTCCTGCCCGGCGCGCTGTGGACCGAGACCGAGGGCGTCCTGATCAACAGCGAGCGCAACCTCACCCTCGCCCGGCCGGCCGCCGATCCGCCCGGCGAGGCGATGGCGGACTGGCGGATCATCGCCGCGGTGGCCCGTGCGATGGGCTACGAGAAGGGCTTCGCGTACGACAGCGCCGAGGAGGTCTTCGAGGAGATCAAGCGCGCCTGGAACCCGGTGACCGGCTGGGACCTGCGCGGGGTGAGCTACGAGCGGCTGCGTACCACCGCGGTGCAGTGGCCCGCGGCGAGTCCGGACGGGCCCGACCGCAACCCGATCCGGTACGTCGGCGAGGACGGTTCGCCGGCCTTCCCGACCGCGAGCGGGCGAGCGGCCTTCTACGCCCGCCCGCACATACCGGCGGCGGAGATGCCCGACGACGACTACCCGTACGTGCTCAACACCGGCCGCCTGCAGCACCAGTGGCACACCCTCACCAAGACCGCCAGGGTGCCCCGACTGAACAAGCTCAACCCCGGCCCCTTCGTCGAGGTGCACCCGCGGGACGCGGCCGGGCTCGGCATTGCCGAGGGGGATTCGGTGGAGGTCGCCTCGCGGCGCGGGCGGGCCGTGCTGCCCGCGGTGGTCACCGACCGGGTGCGGCCGGGCTGCGCTTTCGCGCCGTTCCACTGGAACGACCTGTTCGGGGAGTATCTGAGCGTCAACGCGGTGACCAGCGACGCCGTCGATCCGCTGTCGTTCCAGCCCGAGCTCAAGGTGTGCGCGGTGTCGCTGGCCAAGGTGGCCACCCCGGTGACGGTGCGGACCCTGGCCCCGGCGGTCGCACGGGCCCCGGCGGGCGCAAGGGCCACGGTTTTGGCCCCCGCCGCGCTTCCCCCGGCGTCCGTGCCCGACCCGTTCGGTCTCGAACCCGGGCCGCCGCCGGTCCTGGCCGAACACGAACGCCGGTATCTGACCGGCTTCCTGGCCGGTATCCCGTCCGGCGCCCCGGGCGTGCCGGTGCTGCCGCCGGACGCCCCGTTCAGCCCGGAGCACGCCCTGTGGGTCAACGGGGTGCTGGCCGGGATGTACTCCAGGGCCGAGACGACGCCTTTGCCCGCGCACGGCCCCGGCGGCTCCGCGCAGCTCTCTCACCGCGAGGTCGTGATCCTCTGGGCGTCGCAGACCGGGAACGCCGAGGAGTTCGCGAACGCCGCGGCGGAGCGGCTGACCGCGGACGGCCACCCCGCCTCCCTCCTGCCCATGGAGCAGGCGGACCCGGCCGTGCTGCCGTCCGACGCCGACCTGCTGCTGATCACGAGCACCTTCGGCGACGGCGACGCCCCGGACAACGGCGCCGGGTTCTGGAACGCCCTCGCCTCGCCCGACGCCCCGCGCCTGAAGGGCCGGCGCTACGCCGTCCTGGCTTTCGGTGACTCCTCCTACGACGACTTCTGCGGCCACGGCCGCCGCCTCGACCGGCGCCTGGAGGAGCTGGACGCGGTACGGCTGGCCCCGCGCGGCGACTGCGAACCGGACTACGAGACCGAGGCCAAGGCCTGGCTCGACCAGGTACTCACCGCGTTGCGGAGCACCGAGCGGCCGGCCCCCGACCCGACCCCCGACGCTGCCCCCGCCCCGGCCCCCGGCCCCGCCCCGGCGGCTGGCCCCACCCCGGCGGCTCCCCGGCCGGGCCGCCCCGCCCCCGTCACCGCACGCCTCACCGGCAACCGCCTGCTGAGCCTGCCCGGCGCGGCCAAGGAGGTCCGGCGCTTCACCTTCGACACCCGCGACAGCCACACCCCGCTGCGCTACGAGGCCGGGGACGCCCTCGCGGTGCACCCGGTCAACCGGCCCGAGCTGGTGACCGAGTGGCTGGCCGTCACCGGCCTGGACGCCGACGCGGCCGTCGCGGTCAGGAGCGTCGGAGAGGCGCCCTTCGCCGAGGCCCTGCTGCGCCACCTGGACATCACCCGTATCACCCCCGGTCTGCTGCGCTTCGCCGCCGACCGCGCCCGCGACCCGCGCGAGCTGCGGAAGCTGCTGCGCCCGGACAACAAGGGCGAACTGGCGCGGTGGTCCTGGGGGCGCCAGGCCGTCGACGTGGTCGCCGAATGCGGCATCCGGGCCGGGGCGCAGGAGTGGGCCGACGTGCTGGGGCGGCTGCGACCCCGCCTGTACTCCATATCCTCCAGCCCGCTGACCGACCCCCACCTGGTGTCGCTGACGGTGTCCGTCGTCCGCTACGAGAACCTGCGCGGCCGCCCCCGCCAGGGTGTGTGCTCCCCCTTCCTCGCCGACGCCGAGCCCGGCGCCCCGGTGCCGGTCCGCGTCCAGCGGGCGCCGCACTTCCGGCCGCCCGCCGACCCCGCCACGCCGGCGGTGATGGTGGGCCCCGGCACCGGTATCGCGCCCTTCATCGGCTTCCTGGAGGAACGCCGGGCCCGCGGCCACCGCGCCCCGAACTGGCTGTTCTTCGGGGAACAGCACCGCGCGACCGACTTCTACTACGAGGAGGAGCTGGCCGCGTTCCTCGCCGATTCCACCCTCACCCGCCTGGACACCGCGTTCTCCCGCGATCAGCGCGCCAAGGTCTACGTCCAGGACCGGATGCGCGAACACGGTCCGCAGCTGTGGTCCTGGCTCCGGGACGGCGCCCGGCTCTACGTCTGCGGTGACGCCTCCCGCATGGCCAAGGACGTCGACCGGGCCCTGCGGGAGATCGCCGCCGTCCACGGTGGCCTGGACGAGGCAGAGGCGGCGGCCTACGTCGAACAGCTCGCCGCCGACAAGCGCTATGTGCGTGACGTGTACTGACTCAAGACGTGTACTGACTCATGACGTGTACTGGCTCATGACGTTGTACTGACTCATCGGGCCGCGAGCGAGACCTCGGTCGACTTGAACAGAGCGGTGACGGCCGAGCCCTCCGCCAGGCCGAGGTCGGCGACCGCGTCCTTGGTGATCGCGGCGGTCAGTTCGGCGCCCTCGACCGAGACCCTGACCGTGGCCATGGCGGCGCCCGTCGCGACCTCGCGCACCGTGCCGGGCAGCCGGTTGCGGATGGACAGGCCCTCCACCGGGCCGGTGGCGAGCGCGACCTCCGTGGCCTTGATCAGGGTGTGTACGACGGCGCCCTCGGCGAGGCCGAGGTCCTTGACGGCGTCCAGGGTGATGGCGGCGGTGACGTCCTGGCCGCCGTCGAGGCGGACCTTGACCGTGGCCATGGCCTCCCCGGGGGTGACGGAGGTGACGGTGCCGGGGATCTGGTTGCGGATGCTCAGGCTCATGGGGGACGCCTCGCGGAGGGTGGGGGGATTGTCTGGCTTTGGGGGTTGCTGTGTGGCCCACCGTAGTCCGGCAGGGGCGCTCCCGCCGCCGGCACCGTCGCAGCCGCGGGGCGAACTCGGCGCCG
Source organism: Streptomyces sp. NPDC007917 (assembly GCF_042959105.1). Classification (NCBI taxonomy): domain Bacteria; kingdom Bacillati; phylum Actinomycetota; class Actinomycetes; order Kitasatosporales; family Streptomycetaceae; genus Streptomyces; species Streptomyces sp. NPDC007917. The sequence continues at coordinate 612,559 of NZ_JBIBKK010000001.1, read as the reverse complement.
TGCCTGGCAGATCCGGGCCCGTGCCTCCCGGCCGTGCGTTCCCTCAGGCGGGGTACGCGTGTGTCCGGTCCGCCGTGACCGTGGCCCACACCGTGGCTCCGGGGCGCAGGTCGAGTTCCGCGGCGGCGATGGTGGTCAGGTCGGCGGTCAGGGGCAGCTCGCCGGTGAGGGCGGCGCGGATCCGGTCGCCGTGGGTCTCGAGGCCGGTGACCTCGCAGCGCCACAGGTTGCGGGCGCCGGCGCCGGTGGGGCGGTGGTGGTGCAGGGTCACCGCGCCCGGCGGGAAGGCGACGAAGGCCGGGCCCGTCAGGTCCTCCGTGGTCGCGACCTCGGGTCCGCCGTGGACGCGGACCGTGTGTCCCGCGGCCTCGCCCCGGTAGAGGTTGAGGCCGACCAGGTGGGCGATGTAGTCCGTGCGGGGGCGGCGGGCGATGTCGGACGGCGGACCCTCCTGGACGACGTGGCCGTCCTCGATGACGACGAGGTGGTCGGCCAGCACCATGGCGTCCAGCGGGTCGTGCGTGACGAGCACGGCGACCGCCTCGAAGTCGGCCAGGTGTCGGCGGAGCTGGGCCCGGACGTCGAGCCGGGTGCGGGCGTCGAGGGCGGCCAGCGGCTCGTCGAGCAGCAGCAGGCGCGGGTTGGTGGCCAGGGCGCGGGCGAGGGCGACGCGCTGCGCCTGGCCGCCGGAGAGTCGGCGGGGCTTGGCCCCGGCGTGGGCGGCCAGGCCCATGCGGTCCAGCCACTCGGCGGCCCGCTCGCGGGCCTGCGCCTTGCTCGCGCCGCGGCAGCGGGGGCCGAAGGCCACGTTGTCGAGCGCCGAGAGATGCGGGAAGAGCAGGTAGTCCTGGAAGACCACGCCGACCGGGCGGGTCTCCGGCGGCGTACGGTCCAGCAGGGCGCCGTCCAGCCGCAGATGGCCCCCGGTGAGCGGTACGAGGCCGGCCAGTGCGCGCAGGGCGGTGGTCTTGCCGGCGCCGTTGGGCCCCAGCAGCGCCACCACGTCACCGGGCGCGGCCGTCAGCGCCACATCGAGCCGGAAAGAGCCGCGCTCGACCACGAGGTGGGCGTTGAGCCCTTCAGCGGTGAGGGTGATCGCCTGGTGCACCGTCTGCTCGGCATTGGTCATGAGGGGGCCATCCAGCGGTCGCGCAGCCCCGCCAGCACCGCGATCGACACGGCCAGCAGCACCAGGCTCAGGGCGATGGCGGCCTCCGGGTCGTTCTGCAGCGCCAGGTAGACCGCGAGCGGCATCGTCTGCGTACGGCCGGGGAAGTTGCCCGCGAAGGTGATCGTCGCGCCGAACTCGCCCAGCGCCCGCGCCCAGGCGAGCACGGCGCCCGCCGCGACGCCCGGGGCGATCAGCGGCAGGGTGACCCGGCGGAAGGCGGTGAAGCGGGAGGCGCCGAGGGTGGTGGCGGCCTCCTCGTAGCGCGGGTCGGCGGCGCGCAGCGTGCCCTCGACGCTGATCACCAGGAACGGCATCGCGACGAACGCCTCGGCCACGACGACGCCCGTGGTGGTGAACGGCAGCGTGACCCCGAACCAGGCATCCAGCCAGCGCCCGACGACGCCGTTGCGGCCGAGCGCCATCAGCAGGGCCACACCGCCCACCACCGGGGGCAGGACGAGCGGCAGGGTCACCAGGGCGCGCACCAGACCGCGCCCGGGGAACTCGACCCGCGCGAGCAGCCAGGCCAGCGGGACCCCGAGGGCCAGGCTCACCGCGGTCGCGGCGGTGGCGCACACCAGGGAGAGCCGGAGGGCCTGCCACACCTCGGCACTGGTCAGCAGGTCGGGCAGGCTGCTCCAGGGAGCCCGTATGAGCAGGGCGACGAGGGGGACCAGCAGGAAGGCCAGGCCGATCAGCGAGGGCAGCAGGAGGGGCAGCGGCACGCCACCGCGGACGCGGCGGCGCCGCGGACCCCTGGTCGGGGTGTCCGCGGCGCCGGCCTTGTCCAGCGGGGTCACGGCTTGAGGAACCCGGCCTCGGTGAGGACCTTCTGGCCCTCGGCGGACCGCACCAGCGCGATGAACGCCTTGGCCGTCTTGGCGTTCGAGGCGTTCTTCAGCAGGGCGATCGGGTAGTCGTTGACGGCCTTGGCCGACTCGGGGAACTCCACGCCCTCCACCTTGTCACCCGCCGCCTTCACATCGGTCTTGTAGACGACCGCGGCGTCGGCCTCCTTGAGCACGACCTTGTTCAGGGCGGACTTGACGTCCTGTTCGTAGGAGACCGGGGTGAGCTTCAGCTTGCTCTCGTCCAGGGCTTTTTGCGCGGCGGAGCCGCACGGCACCGTCTTGTCGCACAGCACGACCTTCAGGCCCGACTTGGTCAGGTCCTTCAGGGAGGCGACCTTGTCGGGGTTGCCCGGCAGGGTGGCGATCTCCAGCTGGTTGCGCACGAAGGTGGCCGGGGTGCCGGCCGCGTCGCCCTTGTCCGTCACGATCTTCATCGTCTTCGGGCTGGCGGCGGCGAACACATCGGCCGGGGCGCCGCCGGTGATGCTCGCCGCGAGGCTGTCGCTGCCGCCGAAGCTGAAGGTGACCTTCGTCCCCGGGTGCTCCTTCTCGAACGTGTCGCCGAGCGTGCTGAAGCTCTCCTTCAGCGAGGCCGCGGCGAAGACCGTCACCTCGCCGGACAGCTTGTCCGACGCGGAGGAGTCCGACTTCTTCCCGGAGGAGTCCGAGCCGGACGACGAGCAGGCGCTCAGGGCCAGCAGGGCAGCGGCACCTGCGCCGGCCACCTGGATCATCCGGCGGGTCCGGCGCGCGGAACGGGTCATCACGGGGCCACTCCCTTGAGGTCCTGCACTCTGGTCCGGCGTCGATGATACTTCCGCATGTGCGAGGGGAAATACCCTTCTCGCATCGCATGAGCCGGATCTTCCGGCTGCTGGCATGGCATGTGCGTTTGTGCGGGATGGCTGTTCGGGTACGGGTCATCCCGGAGGTGGTACCTCGTGAGTCAGTCCCTCGCAGCCACAGGTACGGCCGCCGGGCCGGTGGCGGAGCTCGTCCTCGCCGGTGATCTGGCCCGTCCGGCCCGTCTGACGGTGCCCGACCTTCTCGGCTGGCCCCAGCACGGGGCCGACGTCGCCTTCGAGTGCGCCACCAGCGGCGTGCAGCCATCGACCCGGACTTCGGCCGCGCCCCCGTCCTGCTCGCCGTCACCCTCGACGCCACCCCGCTCGACCGCGCCGGCCCCCAGCTCGTGCTGCCCCAGGACCGCTGCGGCGCCCGGTACATCAGCGGTATCGACGCGATTCACGTGGACGGCGGATACACCGCGTGGACCTGACGGCGGCGGGCGCGGCCGGGTCTCAGACGCGGTCGATGTGCACGTTCGTCGACTTCACCCGGGCGGTGGCCTCCATGCCGACCTCCAGCCCCAGTTCCTCCACGGCCTCCCGGGTGAGCAGCGACACCAGCCGGTGCGGACCGGCCTGGATCTCCACCTGTGCCGCCACATCACCGAGCTTGATCGCGGTGACGATGCCGGGGAAGGCGTTGCGGACCGAGGTGTAGGAGGCGTCCTCCTCCGGGCTCCCGCCCTTGGCGAGCTCCACGGAGAAGGCGGCCAGGTCCTTCCCGTCGATGAGCCGTCTGCCGCTCTCGTCGCGGTGGGTCGCCACCCGGCCCGCGTCCGCCCACCGCCGTGCGGTGTCGGGACTCACGCCGAGGAGCCGTGCCGCCTGGCCGATCGTGTATGACTGCATGAGCGCCAAGATAGGCCCCACAGGGCTCTTCCGACCTGCGGGATCAGGGCGTGGCCGGTGCCTGGGCGACCAGGTCCGGCGCGATGTCGATGATCATGTCCTTCTGGCCGCCGGCAGCCCCGCAGCCACCGCCGGCTGTCTGCGGCTGCCGCCGTTCGGCGCGGCCGTCCTGTCCGACGACAGCGGCTGCCGCCCCGGACTTCAGCCGTCGGAGCACACCTCCCGCCCGCGGCGGTCGGCTCCCAGGCGGGCGAAGAAGCCGAGGAGTTCGGGGGCGTCCACCGCGGCCGGATTGACGACCTGCTCGGTGGGCGCGCCCTGGAGGAGGCGCTTCACCGGGACTTCCAGCTTCTTGCCGGTACGGGTGTGGGGGATGGCCGGGACATCGATGATCTCGTCGGGGACATGGCGCGGTGAGGCGCCGGTGCGGATCGCCTCCTTGATCCTCTCGCGCAGGGCGTCGTCCAGCGTCACCCCGGCCGCCGGGACCACGAACAGCGGCATCCAGTAGCCGCCGTCCGGTTCCTCCGCGCCGATGACGAGCGCTTCGGCGATCTCCGGGAGGCGTTCGACGACGTCATGGATGTCGGCGCTGCCCAGGCGCACGCCGTTGCGGTTGAGGGTGGAGTCGGAGCGGCCGTGGACGATGACCGAGCCGTGCCCGGTGACCGTGATCCAGTCGCCGTGCCGCCAGACGCCCGGCCAGGCGGAGAAGTAGGCGTCGCGGTAGCGGGTGCCGTCGGGGTCGTTCCAGAAGGACAGCGGCATGGAGGGCATGGGGCGGGTGACGACGAGCTCGCCGACCTGGTCCGTGACCGGGCGGCCCTCGGTGTCGTACGCGGCCAGGGCCACGCCGAGGTGTGGGGCCGACAGTTCGCCCGCCCAGACGGGGGTCGTGGGCGCGCTGCCGGCGAAGCCGGAGACGATGTCCGTGCCGCCGCTGGTGGACGCGAGCAGGACGCGCTCGCCGACGTGGTCGCGGACCCACGGATAGGCGGAGGCCGGCAGGGCGGAGCCGGTGCAGCCGACGACCCGGACGGACGACAGGTCGTGCACGGACGGGTCGATGCCGAACTTGGCCATGCCCAGCAGGTACTGGGGGCTGGTGCCGAAGACCGTGACCCGGTGCCGGGCAGCCAGCTCCCACAGGACGTCCGGGCGGGCGAAGGGCGCCGGGCTGCCGTCGTAGGTGCAGGTGGTCGCGCCGGTCAGCAGCGTGGAGACGACGAGGTTCCACATCATCCAGTGGGTCGTGGTGTACCACAGGAGGCGGTCGCCGGGGCCGAGGTCGGAGTGCAGGCCGAGGGTCTTCAGATGCTCGAGCAGCACGCCGCCGTGGCCGTGGACGATGCCCTTGGGCAGGCCGGTGGTGCCGGAGGAGAACACGACCCACAGAGGGTGGTCGAACGGCACCGGCGCGCAGGTGAGCTCCTCGGAGCGGGCGGTCGCGTCCTCCCACGGGACCGCCGGGGACGGGTGGGCGGCGTCGGGCCACGGCAGGCCCACGTGGCCCACCAGCAGCGTGGCCTTCAGCGTCGGCAGCGCGCGGACCAGTTCGAGGGCTGCCTCGCGGCGGTCGTGGGTGGTGCCGTTGAAGAGATAGCCGTCGGCAGTGATCAGTACGGTCGGCTCCAACTGGCCGAACCGGTCGGCGGCGGCCTTGGGCGCGTAGTCCTGTCCGCACACCGACCACACCGCGCCCAGGCTCGCGGCGGCCAGGAACGCGACGACGGCGTGCGGGGTATTGGGCAGATAGCCCACGACCCGGTCGCCCCGTTCCACCCCCAGGTCGCGCAGGGTCGCGGCCACCGAGGCGACCTGCGAGCGCAGCCGCTCCCCGGTCACCTCGTACCCGGCGCCGGTCTCGTCCAGGGCGACGATCGCCACGTCGTCGTCGCCGAGGTTGCGCAGGGCATGGTGGGTGTAGTTGAGGGTGGCGCCGGGGAACCAGCGGGCACCGGGCATGGTCTCCTCGGCCAGGACCCGCTCGTACGGGGTGTCCGCGGCTCCGTCGGCGATGTTGAAGTACTCCCACACCGCGCCCCAGAAGCCCTCCAGGTCGGTGACCGACCAGCAGTGCAGGGCGGCGTAGTCCAAGCCGGCTGCCCCGACGTGGCGGGCGAAGTCCACGATGCGGCTGGCGGCCGCGGCCTTCGGATCGGGCGTGAAGAACGGTTCCGGGTACGGCGTGCTCATCGCGTCGCGCTCCTCGACGGGTCTTTCCCCACGGCGTGTGGGGAAGGAAAGGGGCTTCGGGTGGTGTGCAGCAGGGACGCCCAGCCGGCCGCGGCCGTGAAGTCGCGGCCGCCGGAGGGGACGACGTCCATCACGACGCGGTCCGGCCGCAGCAGCACGGCGTCCGCCCGCCCCTGGCGCAGCCAGTCCGCGAGGCGGCCGTCGTCGCCGAGGCCGGCCACGGGGACGGTCCGGGCGCCGAGGCCGTCGACGACCGCCTTCAGCGAGGGGGACAGCGGTACGGCGGTCAGCACGGCGAAGGAGTCGCCGAGCAGTTCGTCGAGGCGGACGCGTCGCCCGCCGGCGGTCACCCACGGCTGCGGGCAGAAGCGGCCCACGAGACCGCGACCGCCCAGGGGACAGGTACGACGGTGGACGAGCGGCCCGGCGGTCAGGGCCGGGCTGAGGTCGCGGGCGGCCGCAGCGCTCAGGCCGGGGAGGCGGACGGCCGCGCCCAGGGCGCCCCGGCGCACGGCGGCGGCACCGTCCTGGCCGCCGGTCATGGCCCAGCCCATGGCGACCGCGAGCCGGATCATATGGCGGGCATGGGGCTTGCGTTCGCTCTCGTATGTGTCCAGCAGCCGCTCGTCGCCGCCCTGCTGGAGGACGCGGGCGAGCTTCCAGGCCAGGTTGTGGGCGTCGCGCAGGCCCGCGCACAGCCCCTGACCGATGAACGGCGGGGTGAGGTGGGCCGCGTCGCCGAGGAGGAAGACACGGCCGCGGCGCCAGCGGTCGGCGATCCGCGCCCGGAAGGTGTACCGCGCCTGGCGCACCACCTCGAAGTCGGCGGGGTGCTCGAGGTCCACCCATGGGGCGATCAGCTCCCGCAGCCGCTGGTGATCCGGTTCCGTGTCGTCCCGCAGCCGGAACTCCCAGCGGTAGCGGTCCTCACCGATGCGCATGAACGTCGCCGGCCGCCGCGGATCACAGATCTGCTCGACGCCCTCCCAGCAGCGGACCGGGAGGTCGGTGCGCATGTCGACGACCGTCCAGCGCTCCTCGAACCGCAGATCCTCCCACCCGGCGCCGATGGCGTCACGGGTGCGGCTGTTCGCGCCGTCGCAGCCGAGGACGGCGTCGGCCCGCAGCAGGTGTTCCCCCTCGTCGTCGCGGTAGGTCACACGGACCGGACCACCTGCGTCCTGTTCGACGCCGACGACCTCCACCCCGCCGCGCAGTTCGCACTCCGGGGCGCGGGCCAGGGCGCCGCGCAGCACCCGCTCCAGTTCGGGCTGGTCGAACATGCTGGTCTGCGGGAAGCCGTGGGCACCCAGCGCGGCGCGCGGGAACTCGGCCATCACCCGGTGCCGGGCGTCCAGCAGCCGCAGCCCCCGCGCTGGGCGGGCGATCGCGGCGAACTCCTCCTGGACCCCCGCGGCCTGGAGGATGCGGCGCACCTCGTCGTCGGTGGCGACGGCGCGCGGCAACGGGTAGACGTCCCGGTGGCGTTCGAGGACGACGGTCCTCACACCCCGCCGGGCCAGCAGGAGGGCGGCGGTCACGCCCACCGGCCCGGCTCCGACGATCACCACGGGCGTGCTCATGGCGCGTCCGTCACGGGGGTGCGCTGCTCGCCGAGGTCGATGCGCCCGTCCGGGGTGGCGATGGCCGCGGTCACCACATCGCCCTGCCGCAGATAGCGCGGGTTCTTCGCCTGGCTCTTGAAGAACGCCTTCCACTTCACCGCGGGCGGCAGCAGCGCGCCGATCTTCTCGACCGGCTTGGGCGGGGCCTTCAGGGCGGTGCCGCCGGGGGTGCCGGTCAGCAGCAGATCGCCGGGGTCGAGGGCCTGGAAGCGGGCCAGCAGGGTCAGGGCCCGCGCCGGGCGGACGATCATGTCGGCGAGGGTGCGGTCCTGGCGCAGCTCTCCGTTGACGGACAACCGCAGCCGCAGGTTTAGGAGGCGGGTGAACTCGTCCGGCTCCAGCAGGGTGAGGTGGGGCCCGGTCGGGGTGAAGGTGGGGTACGACTTGCTCTCGTAGAACTGCGTCCTGGTCAGCTGTATGTCACGGGCGCTGACATCGTTGGTGATCACGAGCCCGGCGACATAGGCGGGAAGGTCGCGCTCCTCGACGACCGCGCCGACCGGGAGGGGCGCGCCCATGACCAGGCCGAGCTCGATCTCGTAGTCCAGGAACTCCACATGCGGCGGGCGGATGACGCTCTCGTACGGGCCGCTGACCGAGCCGGACGCCTTGCGGAAGAAGGCGGGCGGGATGTCACCGGTGAAGCCCGAATCCCGGGCGTGGCTACGGTAGTTGACCATCTGGGCGACCACCCGGCAGGGGGCGGTGACCGGGGAGAGCGCGACCAGATCGGCGACCGGCGTCCCCGGAGCGCCCGAGGCGGCGGCCTCTTTCACGGCGGCCCGGTCGGACAGCAGCTCGGCGGTGGTGACGGCCTTGGTGCCGACGGGGACGGCGCGGTCGCCGAGGACGGCCCACCAGCCGTCGGCGGTGCGCAGGACGTTGGTGCTCATGTCATTGCCTCTGTGAAGGGGAATCGGTGAAAGGGGAACTGTGAAGGGGTTCTGCGAGGAGGGGAGGGGGTCAGGAGTTCGCGGCCTTCAGCAGGCCCAGCAGACGCGCCGGGTCCATCTCGTTGTCGCCCCGCAGGGCCTGGACGACCTCGCGGATCCGTCGCGGGGAGGGACTGGCGCCCAGGAAGTCGCGGGTGGCCGGCGGCCCCCACTGGGCCAGTCCGCTCGTCGACATGGGAGCCCAGCCGGGTTCGAGATCGCAGGAGAAGAGATCGCCGTCGGCGAAGTGCTCGAGCATGAAGCGGTCGGGGTCGCGCCAGTAGTCGAAGAGCTGGCTGCCCTGGATGTGCCGGCCGATGCCCCAGCTGCGCCGGTAGCCGCGCTCGGCCAGGTACTCCCCGCCGGCGGCGATCGAGTCCAGGTCGGTCACCTGGTAGGCGGAGTGGACATAGCCGCTGCCCGGCCCCAGGTGGATGGCCAGGGTGTGATGGTCGACCGCCACACTGCCCCGGTCGCAGCGGATGAACGCCATCGTCGGGCCCCGTCCGCGCTGCCCGTCCAGGAACAGGAAGTCCGACACGATCATGCCGAGCGTGTCCAGGTACCAGTCCAGGGCCCGGGCGAACACGCGGGTCTCCAGCACCACATGGCCCAGCCGCTGGATACGGGACGGTTCGCGCGGAGGCCGCTGTGTGGCGTTCGTACGACGCTGCCCGGTGCCGCAGTTGAGCAGCAGCGGCTGCTGCTCGGGCAGCGCCGGCAGCTCCTCGCCGCAGTGCACCACACGCACGGGCAGGCCGGACGGGTCGAGCAGGTCGACCGCCCTCCCACCGCCCGGCACGTCCGCGTCCCGGACGGCGGTGCCCGTCGCGCGGGCGAGCCGGTCCAGGTCGGCCCGCTCGGCCGCGCGGAACGCCGGGCCGATGAAACGGGACGCACGCCCCTCGCGGATCACCATGCAGGGCGGGCCCGCGAAGGTGCCCCGCAGCCACAGCTCCCGCTCGGTGCGGGCGGCGACGGCGAAGCCGAAGTCGCGGGCGAAGACCTCGGCCCGGTCCAGGCCGGGCTTCTCGAACTCCAGCCAGGCGAGATCGGCGACCTTGATCACGGGGTTCCGGGACCGCCCGGGGTGTTCGCCGCGCAGGGCGCCCCGCTCGCTGTGGAGGTCCTGGTGGGCCGTTCCGACGTCCGTGACGCCGACCGCGGTGACGTGGGTTTGGGACATGGTGTCCTCCAAGACATGGCCAAGATGATGAAATCATCAGCATTGACTCTTCAATCGTCAATGGCGGAGTCGGGTGACGTGATGAATTCATCAGAACTGTGGTGGTGCGGGTCTCCTTGCTAGACTCGCGCGTATGCCGACGTCAGCCCCGCCCCGCAACCGATTCGAACGGCGTCGCGCCGAGACGCGTCAGGCGCTCGTCCGGGCGGCTCGGCAGGTTCTCGCCGAGACCGGGGACACCAGCGCGAGCATCCAGGCGATCGCGGAGCGCGCGGACGTCGGCTTCGGCTCGTTCTACAACCACTTCGAGTCGAAGGCGGAGCTGTTCGACGCGGCCGTGAGGGACGCCCTCGAAGAGCTCGGCCAGACCTTCGACGAGCGCCTGGAGGGCATCGACGACCCGGCGGAACTCGTCGCGGCGGGCTTCCGCCTCAGCGCGCGCATGGCCGACTCCCGGCCCGAGCTGATGCAGGTCCTGCGCCACCGCGGCCTCGGCCACATCTACTCCGGCTCGGGCCTCGCCCCGCGCGCCGTGCGTGACCTGGAGGCCGGCGTCGCCTCCGGCCGGTTCACCATCACCGACGCGACCGTCGCGGTGACCGCCCTGGGCGGCTCGCTGCTGGCGCTCGTGGAGCTGCGGTTCGGCCGCCCGGAACTCGACGGCGACGAGGCCGCGTCGAACCTGGCCGAGATGCTGCTGCGCATGCTGGGCGTCCCACCGGACGACGCCCGCGACGTCGCCCGGCGCCCCCTGCCCGAACTCGACTGACAAGGGACGAGCGCCGTGACCAAGCCCGTCATCCGCGAACCGATGCGCCGCAACTCGCGCTCCAACCGGGCCCGCATTCTGACCGCCGCCCGGCAGGAGCTCGGCCGCAACCCCGATGTGACCCTGGAGGAGATCGCGCGGGCCGCCGGCGTGGTCCGCCGTACGCTCTTCGGGCACTTCCCGGGCCGCGCGGCCCTGTTGGACGCGCTCGCCGAGGAGGCGTCCGAGGCGCTGCGCGGCGCCGTGGCCCGGGAGCCCGACGCCGAGGAGGCGCCCGAGCGCGCCCTGGCCCGGTTCGTCCTGTCGATCTGGCCCGTCGGCGACCGCTACCGGCTGCTCCTCGCGCTCGCCCGCCGGGACCTGGGCACACAACGGGTGTCCGAGATCCTGGCCCCGGCCCGCGACGAGGCCACCGCCATCCTCGAACGGGGCCAGCGTGCCGGGGTGTTCCATGACCACCTGCCCGCGGCGGTGCTGAGCGCCGCCCTGGAAGCCCTGACCCTCTCGCTGCTGGAGAGCGTCAACACGGGGGCATGGGAGGACGACGGGACGCGCACCGCGGTGGCCACGTTGCTCGCGGCCGGTGTGTCGGAGCAGTCGGCGACCGCGACCGTCGAGGGCGTGGCGCCGAAGGCGCGGGCCGAGGCCTCCGCCGGCTGAGCGCACAGCACCCCCTGAGGGATCACACGGCCGTCGGACCGGGGCGGCTGAGCCCGCGGACCTGCGCGACGGCGAGGGCGCTGTCCGTCCCCACCGCGATCAGGGCGGCCGTCGCGCTGCGCGTGCCGTCGTCGCTCCAGGTCCCGGCGTTCACGCACTCCAGCAGCGCCAGCAGCAGCCCTTCGAGGGCTCTGCTGAGCGGTGCGGGCGGGACGGCGGTCCGGAAGGCGCCCTGCCGCTGCCCGCGTTCGATGATCGCCATCGCCATGTCGCGGGCGGGGGCGAGGATTTCGTCCACGCGCTCGGCCCCCAGGTCCTGGGGTGCCAGTCTCAGCAGCGTGCGATAGCGGTCGCCGACGGGCCACAGGGCCAGGACGAACCGCGCCATCGCGGTGACGGGGTCCGCATCGGGGGCCGCCACGGTCGCCAGGGCGCGCCGCAGCGCTTCCGCGGCCTCCGCGGCGAGCCCGTCGATCAGCGCGGACCGGCCGGCGAAGTGGGCGTAGACGGTACGGCGCACCACACCCGCGGCCTCGGCGATATCGCCGAGACCGCTGTCGGGATCGCGGCCGAGCTCCTGCCTCGCCGCTTCGAGGATGCGGGCCCGGGTGGGCCGCGTCCGGCGGCGACCGCCGCCCGGGACGCCTGGGCTGGTCATATCGGACCTCCGGTCGACGAGGGCACGTCGATATTTGCACATCGATGGGCAACAAACTAGTCTGCACATCGTTGGGCAAATAACTGCCCGCAGTGCCGCCCGCAGCGTCGCGGCCGTACCGCACTGCCCTGCCGATCCGCGCATCCCCCATCTGCCGCTTCGCCCCGAGGAGCTTTTGATGCCGCTCTTTGCCAACACGCCCGCCGAGAAGATGACGGCGCCCTATCCACGGCGCTGGTGGGCCCTGCTGGTGCTGTGCCTGAGCCTGCTGATCGTCGTCATGGCGAACACATCGCTGATCGTGGCGGCGCCCGACATGACCTGGGACCTGGGCCTGTCCAGCAGCGACCTGCAGTGGGTCATCGACGGCTACACGGTCCCCTACGCCGCGCTGATGCTCGTGCTCGGCTCGATCGGCGACAAGTACAGCCGCCGCGGCGCACTGATCCTGGGCCTGCTGATCTTCGCGGGCGGCTCGGTGATGGGCGGCCTGGTCGACCGGACCGACCTGGTCATCACAGCCCGCGCGACCATGGGCGTCGGCGCCGCCGTCGTGATGCCGGCCACCCTGTCCCTGCTGGTCGCGATCTTCCCGAGGGCGGAGCGCGCCAAGGCCATCACGGCCTGGAGCGCCACCTCCGGCCTCGCCATCGCCGCCGGTCCGCTGGCCGCCGGATGGCTGCTGAAGGACCACGCATGGGGCTCCACCTTCCTGATGAACGTCCCCGTCGCGGTCCTCGGCGTCGTCGGCGCACTGCTCCTGGTGCCGCCGTCGAGGGCGGAGAAGGCGGGCCGGATCGACCTCGTCGGCGGTCTGCTCTCGATCGTCTCCGTCGGCAGCCTGGTCTACGCGACCATCGAGGGCCCGCACTTCGGCTGGGGCACCGGCCCCATCGCCGCGGCCGTGGTCGCCGGCGTCGGCCTCCTGGCCTTCGTCGCCTGGGAGCTGCGCCACCCGCACCCCATGCTGAACGTGCGCAAGTTCAAGGAGCGCCCCTTCAGCGGCTCGATGCTCGCGGTGCTGTTCTTCTTCTTCGGCACCTTCGGCTCGATCTACTACGCCACCCAGTTCCTGCAGTTCATCCTCGGCTACAACGCGCTGGACACCGGCATACGGCTGCTGCCGCTGGCCGGAGCCGTCTTCGCCGGCGCCGCGGTGACCGGCCGGCTGGCCCCGAAGCTGGGCGTGAAGCCGGTCGTGGGGACCGGCATGGCGATCGGCACGGTGGGCGTCCTGCTGCTCACGCGGATCGGGTCGGGCTCGACGTACACCGACTTCCTGGCGCCCCTGCTGCTGCTCGGCTTCGCGATCGGCCTGAGCCTGTCCCCGGCCACCGACACCATCATGGGCTCCTTCCCCGAGTCGGAGCTGGGCGTCGGCGGCGGCGCCAACGACACCGCGCTGGAGCTCGGCGGCTCCCTGGGCATCGCGATCCTCGGCTCACTGCTGGGCACCGCCTACCGCGACAAGCTGACCGACCTGGTCGGCGGCCACCTCCCGGCCGCCGCGCTGGACACCGCCAAGGACTCGGCGGGCGGCGGCCTCGCCGTCGCCGAGCAGGTCGCGAAGGCCCCGGGCGGCGGACCCCAGCAGGCCCAGGCCCTGGTCGACGCGGTGCACGAGTCCTTCGCCCACGCCGTCGCCCACACCAGCCTCATCGGCGCCGTCATCATGGCCGCCGGCACCCTGATCGTCGTCGCGGTCCTCCCCGGCCGCAAGGCCGCGGCCGGGCACCGCCAGGAGGGGCCGGTGGCGGCCGAAGCCGACCGGGAGGAGGCGGAGCTTTCCGACTCCGTCCGATGATCCGTCCCGCCCGGGCTCCCGCCCGGCCTCGTCCCGGCGAGGCCGGGCGTTCGGGCGTCGGGCGGTCGATCGCGCCTTCGTGTCCTCAGTGGGCCCGCAGGACGTCGAACGCCGCGAGCGCCACCTGCAGTTCGGTGCGCTGTTCCGCGGATTCGAGATCGCAGTCGAGCAGCCGCTCGACGGCGCGGAGCCGTTGGTAGACGGTCTCCCGGGACAGCCCGCCGCGGCGGGCGGCGGTGGTCTTGTTCCCGGCCGCGTCCAGGTAGTGGCGCAGGGTCGTCAAGAGGTCGGTCTGGTGCCGGGTGTCGTGGTCGATGAGCCGGCCGAGTCGGCGTTCGGCGAAGCTCTGGATCCGGGTGTCCTCGCGGAGCGCGTACAGCAGTTGGCGCAGGCCGATGTCGGAGAGCTCGTGGAAGGACCGTTCCGCGGGGAGCGGCCGGCCGGGCAGGGTCGCCTCGGCCACGCGGGCCGCCTCGCGGAAGGAGCGGGCGGCGTCGGAGAGGTCGGTGACCTCGGAGCCGACGCTCACCACCGCCTCCGGGTCCAGGTCGAGCGCGAGGCGGCTCAGCCGTTCGACCGCGGGCCGCCACGGCTGGGAGGGGCGCAGGGCCAGCAGGAGGCCGAGCCGGCCGGGGGCCAGGACGCCGACGAGCGCCGGGATGCCGGCCGTTCGGAGCTCCTGGGACACGCGGGTCTCCGGCACGGTGCCGCCGTCGTCCGGGCCGCCGTCCGCGTCCGGGGCAAGGTCCATCAGGACGGCGAGGAAGCGGCCGGGGTCGGTGGGCAGGCCGAGGGCGGCGAAGCGGGCGCGGGCGTCCTCGGGGGAGCGGTGGCGCTGCTCGGCGAGGTGGCGCAGCACGCCGCGGTGCGCTGTGCGCTCCCAGGGCAGGGGGTGGATGAGGCGGGCGATGGTGAGCGCCATCGCCGTTCGCTCCAGCACGGTGACGTCCTCGGGCCCGAACGCCCCCGACTTCCCCGACGCCCCGGCCGCCCCGGCCGCCGGGTCGCCGGGTGGGGCGGGCGGGGCGGGCAGCATGGCCACCCGGCCCCAGCGCTCCCCCTGGTACGCCACGGGGGCCACGAGCCAGCCCTCGGGGCCGCGCACCTCGGGGTGGTCGCCGGTCGGGGTCGCGCGGGAGCGCTGTTCCCAGCCGGTGAGCGCCTCTTCCACCGTGGAGCCGGAGGGCTCGCAGATCAGCGCCTGGTGCACCAGGTTCTCCAGGACCACCGTATGGCCGCTCATCTCCGCCGCGGCACGCACCACGTCCTCCGGGCCCGCCCCGCGCAGTGTCAGGGCGGTGAACGCCTCGTGGATCCGCTGGGTCCGGCGCATCGCGTCCGCCTGGTTGCCGAGGATGCGCGCGTGGACGACCTGGGTGACCTCCAGGAAGTTGACGTCCTTGGCCAGGGTGACCAGGGGCAGGCCGCGGGTACCGCAGGCGTGGACGAGCGCGTCGGGCGGACGGTGGTAGCGCCGGACGAGCTCGATGACCAGCGCGGCGGCGCCGATGTCGGCGAGTTCGTCCACGTACCGGCGCACGCTCGCCGCGTCCTCGGGCAGGGGCATACCGGTGGTCAGGACGAGTTCGCCGCCCTTGAGGAAGGAGGCGGGGTCCGTCAGCTCGGTGATGTGGACCCAGCGGACCGGCCGGTCGAGGTGGTCCCCGCCGGTGACGACCCGCGGCCGCCCGGCCGCCAGGACGGGGAGGGCCAGGATGTCGGCCACGGTGAGCGGGCGGCCGGCCAAGGCGGCGTCCCGGCCGTCCGGGGCCCATGGCCGAGCCGGGCGGTGGTTCTCGCTCACGGTGCCTCCTTGTTCGCTTCTCCGCCCACGCGGCGCGGGTGCGGGTAGCGTCGCCGTCTGCGGGCCGGCGGCCGCGCGTGCGGCGCTCACGGTGCCTCGTTGTTCGCTTCTCCGCCCACGCGGCGCGGGTGCGGGTAGCGTCGCCGTCTGCGGGCCGGCGGCCGCGCGTGCGGCGCTCACGGTGCCTCCCTGAGTGTCAGGTCACTGTGGCAAGCCGCGCTGACCTGCGCAAGGGCGGTCGGAGCCGGAAGCGGACCCGGGGCGCGGGGGCGCCGGGCGGCCGATCGGCGCCCGGGCGGTTGACACATTGTCCGAACGACGCGTCCGAGCTGGACAGATCACGCGTTGTCGGCGACCGGGCCGGTGGGGATGCTCGTGATGCCGAATCTGACCACGACCCAGGCCGGAGACGAACATGACCGCACTGTCGCCGCACCTTCGCCAGGCCACGCCCGTGGTGGCGGTCCGGGGCGAGGGCGTCCACATCCACGGTGAGGACGGCCGCCGCTATCTGGACTTCACCGCCGGGATCGGGGTCACCAGCACCGGCCACTGCCATCCCAGCGTGGTGGCGGCCGCCCAGGAGCAGGTGGGCACGCTCATCCACGGCCAGTACACGACGGTCATGCACCCCCCGCTGCGGCGGCTGGTCGACAAGCTGGGCGAGGTGCTGCCGGCGGGCCTGGACAGCCTGTTCTTCACCAACTCCGGCAGCGAGGCCGTGGAGGCCGCGCTGCGGCTGGCCCGGCAGGCCACCGGCCGGCCGAACGTCCTGGTCTGCCACGGCGGCTTCCACGGCCGGACCGTGGCCGCCGCCTCCATGACCACCTCCGGCACCCGCTTCCGGTCCGGCTTCTCGCCGCTGATGAGCGGGGTGGTCGTCACCCCCTTCCCGACCGCCTACCGGTACGGCTGGGACGAGGAGACCGCCACCCGCTTCGCGCTCCGGGAGCTCGACTACACGCTCCAGACGATCTCCTCGCCCGCCGACACGGCCGCGGTCATCGTCGAGCCGGTGCTCGGCGAGGGCGGGTACGTGCCCGCGACCCGAGCCTTCCTGGAGGGGCTGCGGGAGCGGGCGGACCGCCACGGCTTCCTGCTGATCCTCGACGAGGTGCAGACCGGCGTGGGCCGCACCGGCCGGTTCTGGGGCCATGAGCACTTCGGCGTCGTACCGGACATCCTGGTCACCGCCAAGGGGCTGGCCAGTGGTTTCCCGCTGTCCGCCATCGCCGCCTCCGAGGAGCTGATGCACAAGGCGTGGGCGGGCTCGCAGGGCGGTACGTACGGCGCCAACGCGGTGGCGTGCGCCGCGGCCTGCGCCACGCTCGACGTCGTACGCGACGAGAAGCTGGTGGAGAACGCCGAGGCGATGGGCGCGCGGCTGCGCCTGGGCCTTGAGGCGGTGGCCGAGCGGACCCCGGCCATCGGGGACGTACGGGGCCTCGGGCTGATGCTGGCCAGCGAGTTCGTCACCGCGGACGGCGAGCCCGACCCCGAGACCGCGGCCCGGGTGCAGCGGGCCGCCGTGGACGAGGGGCTGCTCCTGCTGCTGTGCGGGGCCTGGAACCAGGTGGTGCGGATGATTCCGGCCCTGGTCATCGACGAGGCGGGGGTGGACGAGGGCCTGCGGGCGTGGCAGCGCGCCGTCGAAGTCGGCACATCAGGAGCCGCACGGTGACGACGGACGCCACCGCGGCACTGGAGCCGCTGGTCGCGCGGTTCGCCGAGACCGCTCCAGGACTGCGGGTGGAGACCGGCCCGGGCGCCACCGGCCTCTATGCCTACGACGCCTCCAACTACCGTGTGCCGCCGCTCGCCGTGGTCTTCCCACGCACCGCCGACGATGTGGTCGCGGTGGTACGGGCCTGCCGGGAGGCGGGCGTTCCGATCGTCGCGCGCGGCGGCGGCACCAGCATGGCGGGCAATGCGATCGGGCCGGGTGTCGTCCTGGACTTCTCCCGGTACATGAACCGGATCCTGGACATCGACACGCGGGCGGGACGCGCCCGCGTCGAGGCCGGAGTGGTCCTCGACGCGCTGCGGACCGCGACCGCCCCGCACGGGCTGACCTTCGGCCCCGACCCGTCCTCGCACAGCCGCTGCACCCTCGGCGGGATGATCGGCAACGACGCGTGCGGCAACCGGTCGGTGCGGCACGGTCGCACCAGTGGTCACGTCGAGGCACTGGAGATCGTGACGGCCGACGGTGTGCGGGCCGTCGCCGACCGCACCGGACTGCGCGCCGCCGACCCGGGCGACGCGGACGCCGTGCGGCGCGTCGCCCGGCTCGAAGCCGGCGTACGACGCCTGATCGACGCCAACCTGGCCCCGATCCGCACCGAACTCGGCCGCATCCCCCGCCAGGTCTCCGGCTACCAGCTGCACCGCCTGCTGCCCGAGCACGGCTTCGACATGGCCCGCGCCCTGGTCGGCACCGAGGGCAGCTGCGCGGTGGTCACCGGGGCGACGGTCCGCCTGGTGGCCACCGCGCCGGCCACGGCGCTGCTGACCCTCGGCTACGACGACGTCGTCGACGCCGCCGAGGACGTGCCGGAGATCCTGCGCTGGAATCCGACCGCCGTGGAGGGCATGGACGAGGCGATCGTCGCCACCATGCGCGCCCGCCGTGGCCCGGACTCCGTCACCGGGCTGCCCGAGGGCCGCGCCTGGCTCTACGTCGAGCTCGACGGCGACGAAGAGGCCGTGGTGAACGGTCGCGCGGCGGAACTGCTCGACGTGCTCAGGGCCCGGGGGAGGATGACCGGCGGGCGGGTTGTGGAGGACGCGGCCGAGCGCCGCTCGCTGTGGCGCGTCCGCGAGGACGGCGCCGGCCTCGCCGCCCGTCTCGTCGACGGCGGGGAGTCCTGGCCCGGCTGGGAGGACGCCGCGGTGGCGCCCGAGAACCTGGCCGCCTACCTGGGAGACTTCCGCAAGCTGCTGGCCGGCCACGGCCTCACCGGCGTGCTCTACGGGCACTTCGGCGCGGGCTGCGTCCATGTGCGCATCGACTTCGACCTCGCCACGGACGCCGGGCGGGCCGCCGCCCGCCGGTTCCTCGCGGAGGCGGCCGCCCTGGTCGTCGGGCACGGCGGAACCCTGTCGGGTGAGCACGGTGACGGGCGGGCGCGCGGCGAACTGCTGGAGGTCATGTACAGCCACGGGATGATCCGGGCGTTCGCCGGCTTCAAGGAGGTCTTCGACCCCGACGGGCTGCTGAACCCGGGCGTCATCGTGGCCCCGGCCCGGCTCGACGCCGATCTCGCGCTGCACACGCCCGACGTGCTGCCCGTCGACACCCTCTTCTCCTTCCCGCACGACGACGACGGCTTCGCGGGTGCCGTGCGCCGCTGCGTCGGCGTCGGCCGATGCCGCGGCGAGGCGGGCGGCGTGATGTGTCCCAGCTACCGGGCCACCGGGGAGGAGAGTGACTCCACGCGGGGCCGGGCCCGGCTGCTCCAGGAGATGGTGCGGGGCGGGACCGTCCGCGACGGATGGCGCTCGGCCGAGGTCAAGGACGCCCTCGATCTGTGCCTGTCCTGCAAGGCGTGTTCCAGCGACTGCCCGGTCGGCGTCGACATGGCCACCTACAAGGCGGAGTTCCTGCACCAGCACTACAAAGGCAGGTTCAGGCCCCGCTCCCACTACTCGCTGGGCTGGCTGCCCCTGACCTCCGCCCTGGCCGGATACGCGGCCCGCCCCCTCAACGCGCTGCTGCGCGGACCGGTGGGCACGCTGCTCGCCCGCCTCGGAGGCGTGACCACCAAGCGCAGGATCCCGGCCTTCGCCTCCCGGCGCGCCCGGCGCGCGGTCCTGCGGCGCATGACGAAGACGGGCGAACCGTCGAAGGTGAAGGCCCTGCTCTTCGTCGACAGCTTCACCCGCGCCTTCCGCCCCGAGGTGGCCGGAGCCGCGAGCCGTGTGCTCGCCGACGCCGGAATCCCCTGCGGCGCGGAGGCCGGCCTGTGCTGCGGACTGACCTGGGTCAGTACCGGCCAGCTGTCCGTCGCGCGCCGCGTGATGGCCCGTACGGTCGCCCGCCTGGACGGCGGCGGCGACCTGCCGATCGTCGTGGCCGAGCCCAGCTGCGCCGCCGCCCTCAAACGGGACGTGCCCGAACTCCTCGACACCCCCGCGGCCCGCCGCGTCGCGGCCCGTGTCCACACCCTCACCGGCGCCCTGACCGACCTCGCCGCGCCGGGCTGGACGCCGCGGGAACTGCCCGCCGGCGTCGTCCTGCAGACCCACTGCCACGAGTACGCCACCTTCGCCGGCCGCCGCCCGCGCGACCTGCTGAGCAGACTCGGCGTGCGCGAGGTCGACGAGGCCGAGGGCTGCTGCGGGCTCGCCGGGAACTTCGGCTTCGAGGAGCAGCACTACGACACCTCGATGGCCGTCGCCGACCTGGCGCTGAAACCCCGTCTCGACGGTATCGGCGAGGACACCCCGACTATCGTCGTGGCCGACGGTTTCAGCTGCGCCACCCAGATCGACCACCTCGCCGGTGACCGGGGCATCCGCGCCGTGCACCTCGCGGAACTGCTCGACCCCGCCGCCGATCAACCAGGAGAGACCTCATGACCGACACCCCCACGCAGTTGTTCATCGGCGGGGCCTGGGTGGATGCCGCGGACGGCGCCACCATGCCCGTGGACGACCCGGCGACCGGCGAGATCCTCTGTCATGTCGCCGACGCGGGCCCCAAGGACGCCCGGCTCGCGGAGGACGCGGCCGTGCAGGCGCAGGAGAAGTGGGCCCGTACGGCGCCGCGGGTGCGCAGCGAGATCCTGCGCCGCGCGTACGAGATCATCCTTGAGCGCACCGACGAGCTGGCCCGCCTGATGACGTCCGAGATGGGCAAGCCGCTGGCCGAGGCCAGGGGAGAGGTCGCCTACGCGGCCGAGTTCTTCCGCTGGTTCTCCGAGGAGGCCGTACGCATCGACGGCGGCGGCGGAATCCTGCCCGACGGCCGCAACCGCATGCTGCTCTCCCGCCGCCCGGTCGGCCCCTGCCTGCTGATCACCCCGTGGAACTTCCCGCTGGCCATGGGCACCCGCAAGATCGGCCCGGCGGTGGCCGCGGGCTGCACGATGGTGCTCAAGCCCGCCCCCCAGACCCCGCTGTCCAGCCTGGCGCTGGCCGCGATCCTCAAGGAGGCCGGTCTGCCGGACGGGGTGCTGAACGTCGTCACCACCTCCCGCGCGGGGGAGGTGTGCGAACCGCTCCTGCGCGGCGGGCAGATCCGCAAGCTCTCCTTCACCGGGTCCACGCAGGTCGGGCGGCTGCTGCTGGCCCAGTGCGCGGACATGGTCGTCCGGACCTCGATGGAGCTGGGCGGCAACGCCCCGTTCATCGTCTTCGAGGACGCCGACCTGGACGTGGCCGTGGACGGCGCGATGCTCGCCAAGATGCGCAACATGGGGGAGGCGTGCACCGCCGCGAACCGCTTCTTCGTCCACCGGTCGGTGGCGGAGCAGTTCGGGCAGCGGCTGGCCGAGCGCATGGGCGCGCTCGTCGTGGGCCCCGGCACCCGGGACGGGGTCGACGTCGGTCCGCTGATCGACGCCGGCGGACGGGCCAAGGTCGAGGAACTGGTCGCCGACGCGGTGGAGCGCGGCGCCCGGGTGCTCGTCGGCGGCCGCACGCCCGAGGGGCCGGGCTGCTTCTACCCGCCGACCGTGCTCACCGACGTCGACCCCGGCAGCCGCCTGATGGGGACGGAGATCTTCGGCCCGGTGGCGGCGATCCTCACCTTCGACGACGAGGACGAGGTGGTGCGCCGGGCCAATGACACGCCCTGGGGCCTGGTGGGCTATGTCTTCACCGAGGGCCTCGACCGCGCGCTGCGCGTCAGCGAGCGACTGGAAGTGGGCATGGTCGGCCTCAACACCGGACTCGTGTCCAACCCGGCCGCGCCGTTCGGCGGCGTCAAGCAGTCCGGGCTCGGCCGCGAGGGCGGCCGGGTGGGGATCGACGAGTTCCTGGAGTACCAGTACCTCGCGGTGCCCGTGCGATGAGGGCGGCGGCCCTGCCCTGACATACGCCGTGGCCTGACATACGCCGAGGATCGGCCCTCACGCTGATGCGTGGGGGCCGACGCCTTGACGCGGGCTCGGCGACGCTTTTCGGACGCGGGCCCGGCCCCCCCGCCTCCCGCTCAGGCGCCCAGGCGGCGCCCCGCGATCTCCGCGGCCGTGTCGGTGATGAGGCGGCCCCACGGAGACCGGCCGTGAGCTGCGCCGTCTGACCGGATGTCTGCTGATGGGGCCCACCGAGCACCACCAGATGGCCACCGTCCTCCAGTCCATCGCGGGCGTGAGCTGAGCAGGTGGGCGAGCGCGTCCTGGAGGATGCGGCTGGTCCAGCCGGAGCCGAAGGTCCGCAGGGCGCGGGCGCGTTCGACCAGTTCCCCTGGGCCGCCGACCACGGCCAGGCGCAGATCGGGCCCGTACGCCTTGGAGTAGGAGCGGACCAGGGCGGTGCGCTGCGGGAGGTGCGTTCCGATGCTGGCGCCCGGGAGTGTGGCGAGCGGGCCGATGCCCCCGGCGGCCAGCAGCAGCGGGTGGCCATCGCCCGCGCCCTGGCCATGCGGCCGAAGCTGATGCTCTTCGACGAGCCGACCAGCGCCCTCGCCCCCGAACTGATCGGCGAAGTCCTCGCCACCATGCGGGACCTGGCGCGCGGCGGCCTCACGATGCTGGTGGTCGCCCACGAGATCGGCTTCGCCCGGGAGGTCGCCGACCGGGTGATTGCCGGCACGGGGCGGGGCGTGAACGGTCAGGGCTTGGTGGCGTACGCGACGAAGTTGGTCCACACGCTGGGGGAGAAGGCGAGCTGCGGGCCCTCCTTGTCCTTGGAGTCGCGCACGTGGACGGCGTCGGGGCAACTGGCCACCTCGACGCAGTCGTTCGAGGCGCTACTGCTGTAGCTGCTCTTGAACCAGGCCAGTTCGGACGTGTTCATAGCTCCCCTCGCATCCGCTGCAACAGGCTCAGCGATTCTTCGAGAGACAGAGCCTGTGAGCGCATCCTGGCATACCGCATCTGGAGCACGCTGACCACTTTCGAAGCCGTGATGAACTGGCCGCTCTCCTGCCCTTCACAGTATGCGAGCCAGCGGTTCTCGGGCGTCTCCAGGAGCTGCACGGGCCCAGCCATGCCCGCGTGTTCTCTTGCCAACGGCATGATCTGGATCTCGACGTTCCGCAGCTCTGCGACTGCCAGAAGACGGTCGATGAGTTCCCGTGTGACCTCCGTTCCGCCCAGACGCTTCAGGAGCAGATGCTCGTCGACGATGAAGCTGAACGCCGTGTTGGGCCGCTCGGACAACAGCCGTTGGCGCTCTGCGCGTACTGCCCACTGGGCCTCGATCTGGGCGTTACTCATGGGCGGCAGTTGGTGTTCGCACAAGGTCCGCGCATACGCCTCCGTCTGCAACAGCCCCGGAATCAACCGGCACTCGTACGTGTACAGCGCGATCGCCACCCTCTCCAGCCGCGCCCACTGCCGAAACCACGCCGCCAGCCCCGGCTGCCGGGACAGGTGCCGGGCCGCCCTCCGCAGCGCCCCCGTGTTGCCAGTCGCCTCCTCCGCCCGTTCCACGAAAGACGCGTCCGGCATGCGCCGACCCTGCTCGATCGACGCGACCGTATGCTTCGAGAACTGGACCAGCTCGGCGAACTGCTCTCTGCTCAGCTCCGCGTGTTCCCGCAGGGCCTGGACCACGGCCCCGAACGTCCGCAGACTGTCCGAAGGCTCCGGTTCCCCGCCGCACGGCGGTGTCTGTGCTTCGCTCGCGTCCGTCTCACCATCCGTACTGACACTGTGCTCGGCCATCTCTGGCCCCCTCCTGTCGCACCCCGCCCCATGTGACGCTCTTCGCCGCTCACATACTCACGGCCAGTCACGAGTACCGTCCACGATTCGTGTGCGTACGCTGACTCAGCGTACGCAGCGTCATCCTGGTGCGCAGGCGAATCCGCAGGTCACCGTGGGCGCATGACGCCAGCCCCCACTCGCCAAGGGTCCATCACCGTACGTGTGTTCACCCAGCTCTTCAGCTCCACCCCCCTCGGCGCGCGCCTCGCCCGGCGGCTCACGCTCCATCAGCTCGACGGCTGGAACATCCCGCACGGCACGCGGCTGTCGGACGCGGCCGCTCTCATCGTGGGAAAGGTCTCGTCCGAGAGTTGCAAGGGGTCCTTGCAAATGCTCTTTGCAACTCGTAGCCTTCTGGCGTGGCCGAACAACCGCCTGCTCAAGAGATCACCGATGTCGAGGCGCTGCGCGCCTTCGCGCACCCGATGCGGCAGAAGATCGAGCGATGCCTGCGCCGGGGGCCGGCCAACTCCGCCGCGCTGGCACGCGAGTTGGGTGAGAGTACGGGGCTGGTCAGCTACCACCTGCGGCAGCTGGCCAAGCACGGCTTCGTCGAGGAGGTCCCGGAGCTGGCGAAGGGGCGGGAGCGGTGGTGGCGGGCGGTGCCGGGGGACCGGCGGTACCCGCCGTACAGCCGACAGACGCCGGAGATGCGTGAGGCGCTGACCGAGATGCATCGGCTCAACCTCGCCGAACTGATCGACTCCGCCCGGCGGTTCGAGGAGGCGCGCGACACGCTGGGGCCCTGGGCCGACGCGGCGCTCTTCTCCCGCGCCACGCTCCGGGTCGACCCTGCCCAGCTCCGCGCGTTCTTCGAGGAGTACATCGCGCTCCTCTACCGGTACTCGACCTCGGAACCAGGGAACGCGGCCGAGGCGCGGACCGTGCTCGTCCGGCTGCTCGGAATTCCCGAGACCGACTGACCGCGCGGCCCCACCGACAACGAAAGGGGACGCACGCCGTGCTGCTCCCGGCTGCATCCGCATCACTGATACGCGCCGTACTGGCCGTCCTGTCCGGGGTGTTGGCCAGCGCCCTCCTGCTGGCCGCGCCAGTGGCGTACGCCGACGGGGACGGGCTGGTCCGTCAGGAGGTCACCTTCCGGGGCGGCGGTGGGCTCGTCCTGCACGGCACCGTGCTCAGCAAGGACGGAGTACCCGGCCGGAGACCTGGCATCGTGCTTGTCGGCGGCTCGGGTGCCGGGCCCCGGGAGGAGTACCGGCAGGAGGCCGAGGCGTTCGCCCGGGCCGGGATCACCACGCTCGTCTACGACAAACGGACCGTCGGCTACTCCCGGCTCCACCGGGACTTCGGCCTGCTGGCCGACGACGCGCTCGCCGGAGTGCGGTTGTTGCGGTCCAGGAGCGGGGTGAACCCACGCCAGGTCGGGCTGTGGGGGTTCAGCGAGGGGGGCTGGGTGGCGCCGCTGGCCGCCTCGCGCTCGGCCGACGTCGCGTTCGTCGTCACCATCGGCGGGCCCGGCTACGACCCGCTGCGCACCGAGACCTGGAACCTCGCAACGCATCTGCGCCACCAGGGGGTGGGCGGATCGTTCCGTCACACCGTGGCCGGTCCCGCCGCCCAATTCCTGGGCTCGACCGGTCTGTTCCCCGCGGCCGGCTACGACCCCTTGCCGGTGCTGGAGCAGCTCCACCGAACGCCGGTACTGGCGCTGTGGGGCGATCACGACACGCAGGTGCCGCCCCGGGAAAGCGCACGGATCTTCCGCGAGGCCCTGGCCCGTGCGGGCAACCGGCACGCCGTCATCGGCTTCGTCGCCGGTGGTGCGCACAACGGGCACCGCACGTCGGACGGGTTCGACCGGATCGGCGGCCCCCTCTTCCATGGCAAGAAGCTGGGGGAGCTGACCCCGAGCTATGCGCAGACCATGACCTCATGGGTGCGGGCCGTCGCCGCCGGCCACCCACCGGCGTCGAGCGCCGCCCCCGCACCCGAGCAGGCACTCGCCACCACCCCTGTACCTGGCCACGCCTGGTATGTCTGGCTCGCCCCGGCGCTGCTCCTCCTCGGCTTCGCCGCCTATCCGGTGAGCGCCCTCCTGCGCCGGGGCCCGGTCCTGCGTCCGGTGCGGTGGTTGGCCGGGCTCGGCCTGCTCGCGGTCGTGGCGGCGGTGGCCTGCCCGCTCGCCGTCTTCGTGGTCAGGGATGGCGCGGCGGCACCCGTGGTCTGGGGTCGTCCGGCGGTGTGGCTGGTGGTGCAGGGCCTCGCGGCCGCCGTGGTGGTGTCCGCCTGTGTCTCGGCAGCCGCGCTCTGGCGCCGCCGGCCGGCGCCGAGCTGGGCGGCCTGGCTGCGCCTGGCTCCGGTCGGGCTGGCCGCGGTCGGGTTCGTGCCATGGGCGGTGTGGTGGGGTGTTGCTGCGTGACGGCCATGGACTCCGTCTCCGCGCAGCGTCTGTCGCTGTCGTCGCGGGTCATCCCTCGTGCAGGGCGTCCCGCGCCGCGTCCACGAAGTCCGTGAGGGCGCTCCAGAACGGGCGGTAGGCGGCCTCGAAGCGGCGTACGGCCTCGGGGTGGTCGGGGTGGTCGTCGGAGCGCATGTCCCGCAGGGCCCGGTGGAACGGGCCGGTCGCCTTCTGCAGGGCGTTTGCCGCCCTGGCCGCGGCGGGGGGCCCTTCCAACTCGACCACGCGCACGCGCCGGCGCAGCTTCCCGTACGCGTCGAGCTCCCGCTCGGCCATCTCCTCAAGGGCGGCGGGCCGGTGCTCGGCGTCGGCGGTCCGCTGGGCGGCCGATATCTCCCAGTACACCTCGACCGTCTGGTGGGCGTGTTCGATCAGGTCGAGGTACGCCGTGCGCCTGCTCTCGCGCCGCCGCTCCGAGTGCTGGGCCCGTGCCGCGGTGTCCGCCTGTATCCGGGCGGCCCGGGTGTTGCCGCGGCTGGTGACCCAGCTGGCCAGGACGGCGGTGCCCCCGGTGAGGGCGGCGATCCAGAATGTGCTGTCGGCCACGATTCGTTGCTCCCCGGTTCGTCATGTCATTCGTCATCTCAGGCGGGCGGTCGCCATCGCCCGATCGTAGGAAGATGTGGAAGATACGTAAGACGGAACGGTTCGGCGGTGTGGCGCGGGAGATACGTTCCGGGGCATGAGCGCATCCGGACTGCGGCCTGTCGTCACGGAGTTGAGGCTGTCGGCCTTCAAGACGCACCGCCGCGCGGCCTTTCCCCTGGGGCCGCTGACCTTGATCGCAGGGCCCAGCGGAAGCGGTAAGTCCGGTGTGCTGGAGGCGTACGCGGCGCTCGCGCGCCTGGCGGGTGGGCAGCGGCTGGAGGAGGTCTTCCACGACCCCGCCGGATACATCCCGCGGCGCGCCCGGCCGGACGGGCAGGGGAGGCGCGGCTTCCGGATCGGCTGCACGGTGGACGGCCCGGTCGGGCCGGTGCGGCTGGACGTGGCCGTGCAGGCGGAGCCCGAGCTGCGGATCGTGGGCGAGCGGATGACGGGCGCGGGGGAGACCCTGCTGGAGACGGCGCTGCGCGACCCGGGGCGGCGCCGGGTGCAGGCGGCCTGGCACACGGCGGGGGCGGTCGCGGTCACCCGGGCCCCGCTGCCCGACGACCGGCTGGCGACCTCGCTGCTGCCGCTGCGGGTGGCGGGCAAGACCGAGGGGCAGCGGCTCGCGCTGGCCGCCGCCGAGCAGGTCGTCGTCGCGCTGCGGTCCGTCTTCGTGTGCGACCCGCGGCCGGAGCGGATGCGGGCGCCGGCGCCGCAGCGGGACGGGCGGCTGCGCGGCGGCTGCGACAACCTGGCGGCGGTGCTGCGGCGCACCAGCCGGGAGTGCGGCACCCGGCACGCGGCGCTGGTCGCGGCGGTGCGGGCGGGGTGCGCCGGGCCGGTGGAGGACCTGGTCACGGAGGGGCCGGCGGGCGGGGCGGTACGGGCCCTGCTGGCGCAGGGGGAGCTGGGGGCGATGCCCGTCGAGCGGCTGGGGGACGGGGAGCTGCGCTATATCGCGCTCGCGCTGGTGCTGCTGACCGGGCCGGGGGTGCTGGAGATGGACCCGGCGGTGGATGTGCTCTCGGCGCGGCAGGCGCTGACCGTGCTGGCCGACGGGTTCGACCGGTGCCTGGACCGGCGGCAGGCGCGGGCGCTGCTGAGAGTCGCGGCGCGGATGTGCGCACGGGGGCACATCCGGCTGGTGGGGACGGTGGCGGAGCCGCCGGTGGCGGATCTGCCGGGCGCGGAGGAGGCCGCTGGGGCGACAGTGGTACACCTGGGGTGTGAGCGAGGCACGAGAGAATCGACAGCCCGATGAGCCGCGAGGCCAGGACCGAGACGTGCGGGCGCTTCAGCGTCGTCTGGCCGCGTTCGCCGCGGCGCGCGACTGGCAGCCGTACCACACGCCCAAGAACCTGGCCACGGCGCTGAGCGTCGAGGCGTCGGAGCTGGTGGAGATCTTCCAGTGGCTGACGCCCGAGGAGTCGGCGCGGGTGATGGAGGAGGCGGGGAGCGCGGCCCGGGTCGAGGACGAGGTCGCCGATGTGCTGGCGTATCTGCTCCAGTTCTGTGAGGTGTTGGGGATCGACGCGCTGGCGGCTCTCGCGGCCAAGATCGAGCGCAATGAGGTCCGTTTTCCGGCCACCAGGCGTTAGGGATCTTCGTTTCGTCACTCTCTGTAGTGAAGAAGTTATCCACAACGCAACTGTTGTCAACAGATTCCTGAATTCCCCTAGCTTTTCTGCCTGTTAGTCATCACTCTGGGTAGTGGAGGAGTAGCGGGCGTGGGAAGCCCGTTGAGAGGGGAGCGGGGCATGGAAGCGATGCGGCTGATCGGTGTCACGCGGCACGCCCTGGCGCAGGCCGGGACCGTGCATGACATCGTGGCCGAGGCCTGGCAGATACAGGCGCTCGCGGAGGCGATCGGTGGCCATTTCGTGGTGAGTGGCCCGGCGGCCGCGCGTGCGGAGGCGCGCGGCCTGTGCGAGGCGGGAAGCAGGTCGCGCGGCGTCCTGTTCCACCCCGCGCTGCACCACCCGGCCTTGCACAGCGGGGGCTTACGGGCCGCCCAGCTGTCCGAGGTGCGGGATCCGAGGGAGGTGCTGCTGGCGCTCGGCGATCTGCTCGCGGAGGCGGGTTTCGCGCTGGTCGGCGTCGCCTCCAACACGGACGAGGAGGCGCTGTACTGGCAGTGCGTCGAGGCGATCGACGCGGCGGACGAGGCGAGGGACCGGGTGCACGGGATGCTCAGGCACATGACGGTGCTGGAGTGGGGTGGCGCGGCATGACAGTGCAGGATGGGATCCATGGATCTGCGAATCTTCACCGAGCCCCAGCAGGGGGCGAGCTACGACACCCTGCTCTCCGTCGCCAAGGCCACCGAGGATCTGGGCTTCGACGCGTTCTTCCGCTCCGATCATTACCTGAAGATGGGAGATGTCGACGGGCTGCCCGGCCCCACCGACGCGTGGATCACCCTGGCCGGGATCGCCCGCGAGACCCGGCGGATCCGGCTCGGCACCCTGATGACGGCCGCGACCTTCCGGCTGCCGGGCGTGCTCGCGATCCAGGTCGCGCAGGTCGACCAGATGTCCGGTGGCCGTGTGGAGCTGGGCCTGGGCGCGGGCTGGTACGAGGAGGAGCACCGGGCGTACGGCATCCCCTTCCCGGCGGAGAAGTTCGCCAGGCTGGAGGAGCAGCTGGCCATCATCACCGGTCTGTGGCGCACGCCCGTCGGCGAGACCTTCGGATACGAGGGGACGCACTACCAGCTCGCCGACTCGCCCGCGCTGCCCAAGCCCGCGCAGGACCGGGTGCCCGTGCTGATCGGCGGCCACGGCAAGGCCCGCACCCCGCGCCTCGCCGCGCGATACGCGGACGAGTTCAACATGCCGTTCGCCTCGGCGGAGGACAGTGAGCGGCAGTTCGAGCGGGTGCGGGCGGCGGCCGAGGCCGCGGGCCGCAAGGGCGACGACCTGGTGTACTCCAACGCGCTGGTGGTCTGCGTGGGCAAGGACGATGCCGAGGTCGCCCGCCGGGCCGACACCATCGGACGCAAGGTGGACGAGCTGAAGGAGAACGGTCTGGCGGGCTCGCCGGCCGAGGTCGTCGACAAGATCGGCCGGTATGCCCAGGCCGGCTCGTCCCGGATCTATCTCCAGATCCTGGACCTCGACGACCTCGACCACCTGGAGCTGATCTCCTCCCAGGTCCAGACCCAGCTGGGCTGAACCCCACGCACCACCGCAACACCGCACCACCGCACCACCCTGAGCAAGGAGCACCTGTGATGTCTGCCCGCCGTACGCCCCTGGCCGCCGCCCTGGAGCGCGGGCCGCTCGTCCTCGACGGCGGGCTGTCCAATCAGCTGGAGGCGCAGGGCTGCGATCTCTCCGACGAGCTGTGGTCGGCCCGGCTGCTGGCCGATGACCCCCAGCAGATCGAGGAGGCCCACGCGGCGTATGCGCGGGCGGGCGCACGGGTGCTGATCACCAGCAGCTATCAGGCGACATACGAGGGCTTCGCCCGCCGGGGCGTGAGGGAGGAGGAGGCCACGGCGCTGCTGGAGCGCAGCGTGGAGCTGGCGCGCCGGGCGGCCGAGGGCGCGGGCGGCACCGCCGAGCGGCCGGTGTGGGTGGCCGCCTCCGTCGGTCCGTACGGGGCGATGCTGGCGGACGGCAGCGAGTACCGCGGGCGCTATGGGCTGAGCACGGGCGAGCTGGAGTGGTTCCACCGGCCGCGGATCGAGGCGCTGGCCGCGGCCGGGCCCGATGTACTCGCGCTGGAGACGGTGCCGGACACCGACGAGGCCGAGGCGCTGCTGCGGGCGGTCGAGGGCTGTGGGGTTCCGGTGTGGCTGTCGTACAGCATCGCGGGAGAGCACACCCGGGCCGGGCAGCCGCTGCGCGAGGCGTTCGCCCTGGCCGCGGGGAACGACCAGGTGCTGGCCGTGGGGGTCAACTGCTGTGAGCCGGGCGACGCCGACCGGGCGGTGGAGATCGCCGCCGGGACCACGGGCAAGCCGGTGGTCGTCTATCCGAACAGCGGCGAGGAGTGGGACGCCAAGGCCCGCGGCTGGCGCGGCCGGGCGACGTTCGACCCGGCGCGGGTGAAGGCGTGGCGGGAGGCGGGCGCCCGGCTCATCGGCGGCTGCTGCCGGGTGGGGCCGGACCGGATCGCGGAGCTGGTGGCCGTGATGGGCGGCGAAAGCAGCGAGCAGAAGTGACGTACGGGCAGCGAGCGGAAGGAGCCGGCTGAGGTAGCCGGCGGAAGGGGGAGAGCAGGCCTAAACGATTAGAAACGCGGCGGTGGTCCGGCGATACTCGGACGGGTGTTCTTGACGATAACCACCACCGGCACCGCCGAGCGCCCCGCGACCGACCTCGGGTTCCTGCTGCACAAGCACCCCGACAAGGCGCAGCGGTTCTCGACCTCCCACGGCACGGCGCACGTCTTCTACCCCGAGGCGGACGTCGAGCGCTGCACGGCAGCGCTGCTGCTGGAGGTGGACCCGGTGGCGCTGGTGCGCCGGGGCCGGGGCAAGGGCCGGGGCGGCGCCCCGGACGCTGCCCTCGGGAACTACGTCAACGACCGCCCCTACGCCGCCTCCTCGCTGCTCTCCGTCGCCCTCAGCAGCGTCTTCTCCAGCGCGCTCAAGGGCCGCTGCAAGGCACGGCCCGAGCTGCCCGAGCGGGCGATGCCGCTGCGGATCGAGGTGCCCGCCCTCCCCGCGCGCGGCGGCGCCGAGCTGGTGGTGCGGCTCTTCACGCCGCTGGGCTGGGCGGTGACCGCCGAGCCGGTCCCGCTGGACGAGCGGTTCCCGCAGTGGGGCGACTCGCGGTACGTACGGCTGGTGCTGGAGGGCGAGCTGCGGCTGGCCGACGCGCTGCGCCATCTGTATGTGCTGCTGCCGGTGCTCGACGACGCCAAGCACTACTGGGTGGCTCCGGACGAGGTGGACAAGCTGATCGACTCCGGCGAGGGCTGGCTCGAGCACCACCCCGAGCAGCGGCTCATCACCAGCCGCTATCTGGCCCGCCGTTGGTCGCTCACGCGCAGCGCCCTGGAGCGGCTGGAGCTGGTGCGGCTCGCGGAGGCGGACGACAGGGAGGTGGAGGAGATCGACAACGCGGTCGACGAGCGGTCCGACACCGAGGACACGCCGGTGCCGCTGGCCGTGCGGCGGCGCGAGGCGATCCTCGACGCCCTGCGCTCGGCCGGCGCCGCCCGGGTGCTCGACCTGGGCTGCGGTCAGGGGCAGTTGGTGGGCGCCCTGCTCAAGGACGCGCGGTTCACCGAGATCGTCGGTGTCGATGTGTCGATGCGCGCGCTGAACGAGGCGGCCCGGAGGCTGCGGCTTGACCGGATGAGCGAGCGCCGCTCGGCGCGGGTGAAGCTGCTCCAGGGGTCCCTGGCGTACACCGACAGCCGGCTGCGCGGGTATGACGCCGCGGTGCTCAGCGAGGTGGTCGAGCATCTGGACCCGCCGCGGCTGCCCGCCCTGGAGTACGCGGTGTTCGGCGCCGCCCGGCCCCGTACGGTCGTGGTGACCACGCCGAACGTGGAGTACAACGTGCGCTGGGAGACCCTGCCCGCCGGGCGGGTGCGCCACCCCGACCACCGCTTCGAGTGGACGCGGGAGGAGTTCCAGGGCTGGGCGCGGACCGTGGCCGAACGCCATGGGTACGCGGTGGAGTTCCGGCCCGTCGGCCCCGACGACCCCGAGGTCGGCCCGCCGACCCAGCTCGCGCTGTTCCGCCTCGGCGCCGGAACCGGCACGGAAACCGGCGCCGGGACCGGTACGGAAACCGGCACGGAAACCGGCACGGAAACCACCCCTGAGACCGACACCACGACCGCGAAGGAGACGGCCGCATGACATCCGCCAGGCGCGACCTCGCCGTGCCCGACCTGTCCCTCGTGGTCCTCGTCGGTACCACCGGCTCCGGCAAGTCCACCTTCGCCCGCCGCCACTTCCTGCCCACCCAGATCGTCTCCTCCGACGTCTGCCGCGGGCTGGTCGCCGACGACGAGAACGACCAGAGCGCCACCCCCGACGCCTTCGACCTGCTCCACTACATCGCGGGCAAGCGGCTCGCCGCCGGGCGGCTGACCGTCGTCGACGCGACCAACGTCCAGCCCCAGGCCCGCCGCAGCCTGATCGAGCTGGCCCGCGAGCACGACGTGCTGCCCGTCGCCGTCGTCCTCGACGTGCCGGAGAGCGTCTGCGCGCGGCGCAACGCCGAGCGCCCCGACCGGATGGAGCTGCCCGCCCATGTCATCCCGCGCCAGCGCCGCGAGCTGCGCCGATCGCTGAAGTCCCTGGAGCGCGAGGGCTTCCGCAAGGTGCACATCCTGCGCGGTGAGGAGGAGATCGAGGCCGCCGCGGTCGTCACCGAGCGCCGCTACAACGATCTGCGCCATCTGACCGGCCCGTTCGACATCATCGGTGACATCCACGGCTGCCGCTCCGAGCTGGAGACCTTGCTCGGCGGGCTCGGCTACGTACTGGAGCGCGACCCCCTCGGCCGCCCCGTCGACGCCACTCACCCCGAGGGCCGCACGGCCGTGTTCGTCGGCGACCTCGTCGACCGCGGGCCCGACAGCCCGGGCGTGCTGCGCCTGGTGATGGGCATGGTCGCCTCGGGCGCGGCGCTGTGCGTGCCCGGCAACCACGAGAACAAGCTCGGCCGCTATCTGAAGGGCCGCGGTGTCCAGCACACCCACGGCCTGGCCGAGACCATCGAGCAGCTGGAGAAGGAGGACGCCACCGACCCGGCCTTCCGCGACCGGGTGCGTGACTTCATCAACTCGCTGGTCAGCCACTATGTGCTGGACGGCGGCGCCCTGGTGGTCTGCCACGCCGGGCTGCCCGAGAAGTACCACGGCCGCACCTCAGGCCGGGTCCGCTCGCATGCGCTGTACGGGGACACGACCGGCGAGACCGACGAGTTCGGGCTGCCCGTGCGCTACCCGTGGGCCGAGGACTACCGCGGCCGGGCCGCCGTGGTCTACGGCCACACCCCGACCCCTCGGGCGTCCTGGCTGAACAACACCATCTGCCTGGACACCGGCTGTGTCTTCGGCGGCCGGATGACCGCCCTGCGCTGGCCCGAGCGCGAGCTGGTGGACGTCCCCGCCGAGCGGGTCTGGTACGAGCCCGTCAAGCCCCTGAAGACCGAGGCCCCGGGCGGCGCCGACGGCCGCCCGCTCGACCTGACCGACGTGCACGGCCGCCGTGTCATCGAGACCCGGCACATGGGCCGCATCGCGGTGAAGGAGGAGAACGCGGCGGCGGCGCTTGAGGTCATGAGCCGCTTCGCCATCGACCCGAGGCTGCTCCCCTACCTTCCGCCCACCATGGCCCCCTGTGCGACGTCCAAAGAAGACGGCTTCCTTGAGCACCCGGCGGAGGCGTTCGCCGCCTACCGGGCGGACGGGGTGCGCCAGGTCGTGTGCGAGGAGAAGCACATGGGGTCGCGCGCGGTGGTGCTGGTCTGCCGCGACGAGGAGGCCGCGAGCGAGCGGTTCGGCGCGCCGGAAGGCGTGTCCGGAGCGCTCTGCACGCGCACGGGCCGGCCGTTCTTCGACGACCCGACGATGACCGAGCGCATCCTGCACCGGCTGCGCGGCACCATCGGCCGCGAGGGCCTGTGGGAGGAGCTGGACACCGACTGGCTGCTGCTCGACGCCGAGCTGATGCCCTGGTCGCTGAAGGCCGAGGGGCTGCTGCGCAACCAGTACGCGGCCGTGGGCGCGGCCTCGGGCGCCGCGTTCCCCGGGGCGCTCGCGGCCCTGGAGTCGGCCGCCGCGCGCGGCGTGGAGGTGACCGCCCTGCTCGGCAAGCAGCGCGAACGCGCGGCCGACGCGGCCGCGTTCACCGAGGCCTACCGCCGCTACTGCTGGCCGGTGGGGGACCCGACGCGCGGCTGGCCGGGGGAGCAGCAGGAGACCGGCGGGCGCCGCAGGGTGGGGCCGCACGGCACGGACGGCCTGGACGGCATCCGGCTGGCGCCGTTCCAGATCCTGGCGGTGCGCGGTCGCAGCCTCGCCGCGCTCCCGCACGACCAGCAGCTCGCGATGATCGACCGGCTGATCGAGCGGGAGGAGCTGGACGCCTATGCGAACAACTCCATCTGCGCCTTCACCCCGAAGCATGTGAACCGGCTGCTCGCCCCCACCCGCCGGCTGGTCGTGGACACCGAGGACGAGGCGTCGGTCGCCGAGGGCGTGCGGTGGTGGCTGGATCTGACGGAGGCCGGCGGCGAGGGCATGGTGGTCAAGCCGCTGCAGGGGCTGGTGCGCAAGGGGGACGGCCGTCTCGTCCAGCCGGGCGTCAAGTGCCGTGGCCGCGAGTACCTCCGGATCATCTACGGCCCGGAGTACACCCGCCCGGAGAACCTGGACCGGCTGCGGGAGCGGCACCTGGGCCACAAGCGCTCGCTCGCCCTGCGCGAGTACGCGCTCGGGCTTGAGGCGCTGGACCGGCTGGCGGACGGGGAGCCGCTGTGGCGCGTCCACGAGGCGGTGTTCGGCGTGCTGGCCCTGGAGTCGGAGCCGGTGGACCCCCGGCTCTAGTCGCACCGGCCGTCGGGATGTGGGGGGGCCGGTCAGGCCCGCGGGGCCGCGGCCGGGCGGCGGGCGCGGAAGGCGCGGCGGTAGTCGTGCGGCGGCACTCCCACCGCCCGGGTGAAGTGGCGCCGCAGATTCGCCGCCGTGCCGAGCCCGCACAGCTCCGCCACCCGGTCCACCGGCAGGTCCCCGCCCTCCAGCAGCTCGCGGGCGCGCGCGATCCGCTGGGCCTGCAGCCAGCGCAGCGGCGTCGTGCCGGTCGCGGCGTGGAAGCGGCGGGCCAGGGTGCGCGGGCTGGTGTGGGCGCGCCGGGCGAGGTCGGCGACGGTCAGCGGGGTGCTCAGGCGCTCGGCGGCCCAGTGCAGCAGCGGGGCGAGCGAGTCGTCGGTGCGCTCCGGCAGCGGCGCCTCGATGTACTGGGCCTGGCCGCCCGGCCGGTGGGCGGGTGCGACCAGCTGCCGGGCCAGGGTGTTGGCGGCCGCGCTGCCGAAGTCCTCGCGCACGATGTGCAGACACGCGTCGATGCACGCGGTCGAGCCGGCCCCGGTCAGGACATCGCCGTGGTCCACGTACAGCACGCTCGGGTCGAGCCGCACGGCCGGATAGCGCTCGGCGAACAGCGCCGCGTACATCCAGTGGGTGGCCGCCGTACGGCCGTCGAGCAGGCCGGTCGCGGCGAGCGTGAACGCGCCCGAGCACAGCGATACGACGCGGGCGCCGCGCCGGTGTGCCTCGCGCAGCGCGTCGATGAGTTCGCCGGGCGGGTCGCCGCGCACATCGGCGGAGGCCGGGACGATCACCGTGTCCGCGGCGATCAGCTCCTCGGTCCCGTACGGCGTGTGCGCCGCGAACCAGGAGCGGGTGGCGACCGGGCCGCTGTCCGGACCGATCGCGCAGACCCGCAGGTCGTACCAGCCGTCGGGGAGTTCGGGCCGGTCGGTGCCGAAGACATGGCAGGGCACGGCCAGATCGAAGATCGGCATCCCGGCGGTGACGGCGACGGCTATCGAAGGCATGGCAGAAATGTAGCGGGTGCTGTCACTCCTGCCACTCGTGAGTCCATGCCGCGCCGTCGATGCTGGATGGGCATGACGATCCCCTCCACAGAGGCCCAGGGGAGCGGTGTGCCCACGCACGCGACCTCCCCGGGCCCTGATCCCCGCCGCTGGCTGGTCCTCGCCGTGGCGTCCACGGCCCAGTTCCTGGCCGTACTCGACCTGATCGCGGTCAATATCGCCTTCCCCGCGATCGGCGCCGACTTCCGCTCGGCCTCCACCGCCGCGCTCTCCTGGGTCCTGAACGCCTACACCATCGTGCTCGCGGCGCTGCTGGTCCCGGCGGGCAGGCTCGCCGACGAGACGGGCAGGCGCCGCTCCTTCCTGCTGGGCATGGCGCTGTTCGGGGCGGCCTCGCTCGGCTGCGGGGCCGCGCCCGGCCTCGGCTGGCTCATCGCGGCACGGGTGGTGCAGGGCGTGGCGGCGGCGGTCGTGGTGCCCACCTCCCTCTCACTGGCCCTGCCCGCCTTCGCGCCGCGCGAGCGGGCCACGGCCGTGGGGGTGTGGACCGCGGTGAGCGCGGTGGCGGCGAGCTCGGGGCCGGTGGTGGGCGGACTGCTCGCGGCCTCCGACTGGCGGTGGATCTTCCTGATCAACGTCCCGGTGGTGCTGGCGGCGGTGGCGGCGGGCGTACGGGTCCTGCCCCGCACCGAGCCGGTACGCACCGGGCCGGTACGGACCGGGCAGGTCCGGAGCGAGGGCGGCCCCCGTGCGGAAGGCTCCCGTGCGGAAGGCTCCCGACCGGTCGGTTCCCGCGTCCGCCGGCTCGACCCGCTCGGCACCCTGCTGGTGCTCCTGGCCACCGGCTCCCTGACCACCGCCTGCGTCGAGGCGCCGGACTGGGGGTACGCCGCGCCCGCCACCCTCGCCTTCCTGGCCACGGGCATCGCGTGTGCCGCGCTGTGCGCGGCGCACATGCGGCGCCACCCGGACCCGGTGGTGGACCCGGGGCTGTTCCGTACGCGCGGGTTCACCACCGCCACTCTGGGACTGTTCAGCTACTTCCTCGCCTACTCGGCGATCCTGCTCGCCGCGACCTGGCTGTTCACCGGCGTCTGGGGCTACTCGACGCGCCGCGCGGGCCTGGCCGTCGCCGCGTGGCCGCTGACCGTGCTGGTCGTCTCGGTGCTGTCGGGGCGGATCGTCCGGGCGCTGGGGGAGCGGCGCGTTGCCGTACTGGGCGCCGCCGCCTTCACCACGGCGCCGGTGTGGTGGCTGGTGGCGGCGGGCCCTTCGGGGGACGCGGCACATTACGCGGCCGGCTTTCTGCCCGGCCTGGTGCTGGCGGGGATCGGCGCCGGGCTGTACCAGCCGGTGATGTTCGCGGCGGCCGGTCTGCTGCCCGCCCGCCGGCTCTCCCTGGGCTCGGGAGTGCTGATGATGTCGCGTCAGGGCGGCACCGCGCTGGGCGTCGCGGCCCTGGTGGTGGTCACCGGCGGCGCCCGGCAGCCGGACCTGGGGGCGCTGCGCGCGGGCTGGGTCTTCGCGGCGCTGACCGCCGCGGTGGCGGCGCTCGCGGGCGCGGTGTTCCGTACCGGGCAGGACCGGACGGCGAGGCGCCATTGACGTGCCTGTGACATGTGCCTAGCGTGCTGTCGCCCATGTCTCGGTCGCAGGGTTCTCGCCGAACTGTCTCAGGACTGTTCACGGGCTTCCGCAACACCCGCCCGCCACGCCTATAACTGAAACAGGCCCGATAACCGGAACAGCGAAGGTGTTCTCCGCGAGCCGGACGACGCACTTGTAGATATGCGGCTCCGCCGCGTGGCACCGAGCGGGGAGGGCGGATGAGTCTCTTCGAGGGCGGCAGGCCCTTCCTTGACGCACTCCCCGCACAGGACCGGCGCGCGCTGCTCGCGCTCGGCAGGCACCGGACGTACGAGCCCTCCCAGGTCGTGCTGCGCGAGCACGACCGCACGACCTTCGTCGTCGCCATCACCTCCGGCTGGGCCACCGTCTCGGTGGAGACCGAGCGCGGTGTCCGCCTGATACTGGCCCTGCGCGGCGCGGGCGAGGTGGTCGGCGACCAGGCCGCCGTCGACCACGGCTCGCGCAGCGCCACGGTCACCGCCCTCGGGCGGCTGGAAGCGGTCGTCGTCTCCGGCGACCGCTTCCGCGCGTATCTGGCCGCGCGCCCCGCCGCCACCGTTCTGATCATGCGTCAGCTCAGCTCGCGGCTGCGCAGCTCGGACGGCGAACGCCGCTCCCTGGCCTCCGAGAAGGTGTTGCAGCGCCTGGCCGCCCGCCTCGTCGAACTCGCCGAACGCACCGGGCGCCCGGAGGCCGACGGCGGCATCTCCGTGGATCTGCCGCTGCCCCAGCACGACATCGCCGCCGCCGTGGGATCGACCCGGGAGGCGGTCGCCAAGGCGCTGCGGCTGCTGCGCGACCAGGGCGTGGTACGGACCGCCTCGCGCCGCTTCGTCGTCGTGGACACCGCGCTGCTGCGCCTGCTGGCCGAGGGGCGCGTGACGGGGTGACCGGCCGCGGCCGGCGCGTGAGCCCCGGGACCACGCGGCGGAGCCGCATACCGATACTGCGCCGACTGTGTAAACGGCTACAGCCGCCCGAGCTCCGGGCCGCGACCCTGAAGAAGGCACAGGGAGCGGGACCGTGTGCGACGGGGGTGCACGCGGCCCAGCGCCCGGCACCGGAGAAGGGCGGCGGAGCGGAGCACGGGGGCAGAGCCCCGCCGCCCACTTCGGCCGGAGCCCTGTGACGTGACACGAAGGACGGCGGGGCGATGAGCGGACCGGAAGCCACCCACACGGACGGCCGGACCTGGCGGACCACTTCGCGGGAGGGCTTGCGGGAGGACTCCCGGGAGGACTCGTGGGAGGAGCGGACCGGCACGCGCCTGGACCTGCCCGGGCACGGCATGGACAGCCCGCTGGGCACCGTGGGCGAGGCGGGCGGCGCCCGGGCGGCCCGCGAGGCGTGCGCGAACCTGCACACGGACGCGCGTCCCCACACCGCCCGCCACCCGGACGGGGCCGCCCCGGTGGGCCCGCTCCCCGAGGGGCCGGTGGCCCACGACGAGCTCGCCCGGCTGCGCCGTATCCACCGCCGGGGCCCGGGCTACGC
This sequence comes from Streptomyces sp. NPDC007917, assembly GCF_042959105.1. Lineage (NCBI taxonomy): Bacteria > Bacillati > Actinomycetota > Actinomycetes > Kitasatosporales > Streptomycetaceae > Streptomyces > Streptomyces sp. NPDC007917. The sequence goes on along the minus strand of NZ_JBIBKK010000001.1, from coordinate 573,663 downwards.
CGCCATGCGGGAACACCTGCGCCGCACCCATCTCCTCGCGCTGTGCGGCGAGCCCGGCTCCGGGCGCGGCTGGACCGCGCTCGCGCTCCTGGCCGAGCCGGCCGAGGCGACGGGCGGCGGGGTCTGGCGGCTCGGCGCGGCGCCCTGCCCGGCCGCCGGTCACGGCGCCGAACACCCCGCCCCGGTGGGCGAGAAGACCGAGCGGGGCCACGGCTATCTGCTCGAACTGCCCGCCGGGCCCCCCGCGGAGGCCCTGCTGGACCGGTTGCGCGCCCACTTCGCCGAGCACGAGGCGTTCTGCGTCGTCCTTGTTTCCGGCGTTTCTGGCGTTTCCGGCGTTTCCGGCGGCGAGGCCGCCGACCGCCTGCTGCGCGGCCGCCGGCACGCCATGGCGTACGAGCCCCCGGCCGCCGCCGACGTGCTCGACGCACACCTGGCCGACCTGCTGGCCGACGAGCCGCCCGACCTCCTCCGCCGGGCCCGCGCGAGCGCCGTGAGCGCGGAGGTGACCGAGGCCCTGGGCCTGGAGGAGCCGCTGCCCGCTGAGGCGGCCCGGCTGGCCGGGCACCTCGCCGAGCACGCCCGGGGCGCGCTGTCCGAGGCGGAACTGCTCGCGCGCTGCCGGTCGTTCGCCCCGCGCCAGGCGCGCGAGTGGTTCGCGGACGCCGGCCGGCCCGGCACCCTGCCCGCCGCGCTGCCCGCGCTGCGCCGGGCGGCGCAGCGCATCGCCCTCGCCGTCTTCAACGGCTCGGCCCACAGCGTTACCGCCGAGGCCGCCGAACTGCTGGCCTGGGAGCTGGCGGTCACCCTCGACCCGCAGTACGCGCCCGGGCGCCCGCCGTTCACCGCGCCCGCCGACGCCCTGTGCGCCGTCGCCCGCGCGGTGCCGGGGGAGGGCGTGGAGGACCTGGGTGAGGCGGCCGTGCCGGTCCGTACGGTGTGGTTCCGGGGGCGCGCACTGGCGCCCGCGGTGCTCTTCGAGGTGTGGGACCACCACCACAACACCCGCGGCCCGATGTCCCGCTGGCTGCGCGGGCTGTGCGACGACCCGCGGCCCCAGGTGTGGGTGCGCGCCGCCGTCGCCGCGGGCGTGCTCAGCGCCCGCGACTACCTGTACGGCCTCACCGAACTGCTGCTCCCGCTGGCCCGCGGCGACAGCCCGGTGCAGCGCATGGCGGCGGCGACCGCGCTCGCCGAGGCGGCGCGCGACGCCGACGTACGCCCCGCCGTGGCGGGCCTGCTGAGCGGCTGGGCGGCGGGCGGCGACGAGCGGGAGCGCGAGACCGCCGCGCTCGCCCACGGCTACGGCCTGGTGGCCGGCTCGGTCACCGCGTCCCTGGAGGAGCTGGCCCGGATCGCCGCCGCCGACGGCGGCTCCACCGCCTCGTACAGCGCCGTGCGGCTGCTGGCCGGGGCGCAGCCCGGGACCGTACTGGCGCGGCTGGCCCACTGGCTGGGCGACACCCGCCGCTCCCGCCGCGACCTCGCGCTGCTGACGGTGTTGCGCGCGGTCGGGACCCGCACCTCGCATCTGTGGGGGCTGCGGGAGGTGCCGGAGCTGGCGCCGTACGCCGCCTGGCCGCTGGCCACGGCGCTGCTGGCGGCCCGCCCCCAGTGCCGGGCGGCGCTGGCCGAACTGCTGCGGGCCGCGCTGACCTGGGCCAGATCGGCCGAGGCGGCCGAGGACGCGCTCGTGGGCTGGATGCGGCGGGCGGCCGGGGACGAGCGGCAGCTGGCGGTGTTGTGCGACTTCCTGCCGCTGCTGGCGCAGGAGGGCCACGAACCGCTCGACGCGCGGGCCGCCGCGCGGATACGGGAGGTGCTGGAAGCGCTGTGAGGAGAACGACGGCGATGGTGGATGAGGAGATGTTGGACGAAGCGATGCTGGAGAAGCAGGGGGCAAAGGAGCCGGCAGAACGGACAGCGGACCACGGGGCGGACCCGGCGGATCGGACGCGCCCCGCCGCGAGCGGGCACCTCCCGGCGGTGGCCGGGGGAGCGCGGAGGCTGCGCGAGGCGCTGCGGCAGGGCGGCGAGGCGTTCCCCGCCGCGCTGCGCGAGGCCGACGACGGCCTGCTGCTGAGCGCGCTGGACGGCGGGATGCCCACCGACCGGGCCACCCGCGTCGTCGTGGAGCTGGTGCGCCGCGCCCCCGAGCGCGGTCCGGAGCTCGCGGACGCGGTCTGCGAGAAGGTGCTGCTGGCCAGGCTCTACCTCGACGCGGGGGAGCAGTCGGGCGCCGACGACCGGCTGCAAGTGCGCAACGCGCTGATGCTGTACGACGGCCTGGTCCGCCCCTGCGCCCAGCGCGGCGGCACCCCGGAACTGCTGGCGTGCGTGGTGCCCGCCCTGTGGGCCGCGCGGGGCGGCGCGGGCCGCGAGGTGGTGCGCCGCATCGTGGACTCGCGGCAGCCCACGGGGTTCGGCGAGCGGGCCTGGAAGGAGCTGTTCACCGGCGCGGCCGAGGAGTGCCGCGAGCACGAGGCCGCGGCGGCCGCCACCGCCCGGAGCGGGGCGCGCCGCTGGTGGCCGCGCCGTGGGAGGCCGCGCCGGGAAGGTGACGGCGGCCGGATCGATCTGCAGCCCGGTCAGCTGTGGGTGTCCGTGCTGCTGGGGCTGATCTCCGTGGCCCTGGTCCTGATCGTCGTCCTGGCCGCCCGGTAGCGCGGGCCCCCACGGCCCTGGACGCCCGTACGGAGTTCACCGCGGGGGCGCAGCGGCGAAGATGGAGGCATGGGATTCCATGTGGACTCCGAGGCCGGGCGGCTGCGCCGCGTCATCCTGCACCGTCCAGACCTGGAGCTGAAGCGGCTCACACCCTCCAACAAGGACGCGCTACTCTTCGACGACGTCCTGTGGGTGCGCCGGGCCCGCCAGGAGCACGACGGCTTCGCCGACGTGCTGCGCGACCGCGGCGTCGAGGTGCATCTCTTCGGGGACCTGCTGGCCGAGAGCCTGGCCGTCCCGGCGGCGCGGGCGCTGGTGCTGGACCGCGTCTTCGACGAGAAGGAGTACGGCCCGCTGGCCACCGGCCATCTGCGGGAGGCCTTCGCCGAACTGGGCGGCGCCGAGCTGGCGGGGGCGCTGATCGGCGGCATGACCAAGCGGGAGTATCTGGAGCGGTATCCGGAGCCGGTCTCCATCCGCTTCCACACCATGGAACCGGACGACTTCCTGCTCAACCCGCTCCCCAACCACCTCTTCACCCGCGACGCCTCCGCCTGGGTGTACGACGGGGTGTCCATCAACGCGATGCGCTGGCCCGCCCGCTGGCACGAGACGGTCCACTACGAGGCCGTCTACCGCCACCACCCGCTGTTCGCGGACGGCGGCTTCCACGTCTGGTCGGAGGGGCAGGCGGCCTATCCGTCGACGATCGAGGGCGGCGACGTCCTGGTGATCGGCAATGGCGCGGTGCTGATCGGAATGAGCGAGCGGACCACGCCGCAGGCGGTGGAGATGCTCGCGCGCGGGCTGTTCGCGGCCGGCTCCGCCCGGACCATCGTGGCGCTCGACATGCCCAAGGGGCGGGCGTTCATGCACCTGGACACCGTGATGACCATGGTCGACGGGGACACCTTCACGCAGTACGCGGGCCTGGGGATGCTCCGCTCGTACACCATCGAGCCGGGCGGCGCCGACCAGGAGCTCAAGGTCACCGACCATCCGCCGGAGCACATGCACCGGGCGATAGCGGCCGCGCTCGGCCTGGACGCCATCCGGGTGCTCACGGCCACGCAGGACGTGCACGCGGCGGAGCGCGAGCAGTGGGACGACGGCTGCAATGTGCTGGCCGTGGAGCCGGGGGTGGTCGTCGCCTATGAGCGGAACGCGACCACCAACACCCATCTGCGCAAACGCGGGATCGAGGTCATCACGATCCCGGGCAGCGAGCTGGGGCGGGGGCGGGGCGGGCCGCGCTGTATGAGCTGCCCGGTCGAGCGGGACCCCGTCTAGCCGGGCGCGACCCCCTGCAGGGGCGTGCCCACGATCGCAGGGCCGAACGGGCTTCCGTATATATGCGGTGTCTCGTATAGACTTCCACTGTTCTCTCGCGATCGCACCCTAGGAGCCCGACATGGCGACAGATCTCACCGGCCGCCACTTCCTCAAGGAGCTGGACTTCACCGCCGAGGAGTTCCGCCACCTGATCGCCCTGGCCGCCGAGCTGAAGGCGGCCAAGCGCGCGGGCGCCGAGGTCCGCCGGCTCACGGGCAGGAACATCGCGCTGGTCTTCGAGAAGACCTCCACCCGCACCCGCTGCGCCTTCGAGGTCGCCGCCGCCGACCAGGGTGCCTCCACCACCTACCTGGACCCGGCCGGCTCCCAGATCGGCCACAAGGAGTCGGTGAAGGACACCGCGCGCGTGCTGGGCCGGATGTTCGACGGGATCGAGTACCGCGGCAGCGGGCAGGACGTCGTCGAGGAGCTCGCCGCGCACGCCGGAGTGCCCGTCTACAACGGCCTGACCGACGAGTGGCACCCCACCCAGATGCTCGCCGACGTGCTCACCATGACCGAGCACAGCGACAAGCCGCTGGAGGAGATCCGCTTCGCCTACCTCGGCGACGCCCGGTACAACATGGGCAACTCCTACCTGATCACCGGCGCGCTGCTGGGCATGGACGTGCGGATCGTCGCCCCCCGCGGGCTGTGGCCCGACGAGGCGGTGGTGGAGCGGGCCCACGGGCTCGCGAAGGAGTCGGGCGCCCGCGTCACCCTCACCGAGGACATCGCCGAGGGCGTGGCCGGGGCCGACTTCGTCGCCACCGACGTCTGGGTGTCGATGGGGGAGCCGAAAGAGGTCTGGGCCGAGCGCATAGCGCTGCTCGGCCCCTACGCGGTCACCATGGACGTGCTGCGCGCCACCGGCAACGACGACGTGAAGTTCCTGCACTGCCTGCCGGCCTTCCACGACCTGGGCACCGCCGTCGGCCGTGAGATCCACGAGCAGTACGGGCTGACCTCGCTGGAGGTCACCGACGAGGTCTTCGAGTCCGCTCACTCCGTCGTCTTCGACGAGGCCGAGAACCGGATGCACACGATCAAGGCGGTGCTGGTCGCGACGCTCGGACGGGCCTAGCGCGCCCCGGCCGGGAGGGTGAACCACACCGCCTTGCCCTCGGGGGTGGGGCGGTAGCCCGCCTCCGCGCTGAGGGTGCGGAGCAGCTGCAGGCCACGGCCGCGCTCGGGGACGTCGCGCGGGTCGGGGGAGCCGGAGCGGTGCGGGCCGCCCGGCGCGCCGGGCCCGCTGTCCGGTGCGCCCGCGTCACCTGGTGCGCCGGGGCCGCCGGGCGCGCCCGGCCCGTCCTGTGCGCCGGGGCCGCCGGTCGTGCCCGTGTCGCGGAGGGCGGCCGGCGGGGCCGGGTCCCGGTCGTGCACCTCGACCTGCCACTGGCCGGTCGGCGCCAGCCCCATCACCAGCTCTATGGGCTCGTCCCCGTCCGTGTGCTGCACCGCGTTGGCGACCAGCTCGGCCGTCAGCAGCTCCGCGGCGTGGCGGTCCACGGGCGAGCCGGTGTCCGCGAGGGTGTTGCGGACCAGCGCGCGGGCCAGCGGGACGGCCACCGGAGTGTGTGGCAGGGCGAAGCGCCAGGAGGCGATCGCGGAGGTGGGGTCGGGCACGGGCACGGCTCGGTCCAGTCGGTGTCGGAACCTCGCGGTCTATGGGCGGCGGTCATCGGGGGCGCCTCCCCGTGGTGGCCGGAGGAGGTATGAAGCGGACGATAGCGCCGTAAGAGGCTAGGGACCACTCTTGATGTGACTTATTACCACTCAGTTATCGGGGCGCGGCCTCTCGGGCGGTTCTCCTGGCCGTATTTATCGCGTACTCGTGACGATGGTCACAGGCGAGTGATAACTTCGGAGGGCAGGCACCAGCCGCCCGGCTGAAGGAGGCCCTGGCCCATGAGTCCGTTCACCGGCTCCGCGACCGGGACCGGGGAGTGGCGCCATCTGCGCCTGGCCCTCGACGACGGCGTCGCGACCGTCACCCTCGCCCGCCCCGAGAAGCTCAACGCGCTCACCTTCGGTGCCTACGCCGACCTGCGCGATCTCCTCCCCGAGCTGGCCCGCGAGGGCTCCGTACGGGCCCTGGTGCTGGGCGGGGAGGGCCGCGGCTTCTGCTCCGGCGGCGATGTCGACGACATCATCGGCGCCACGCTCGCCATGGACACCCGCGGACTGCTCGACTTCAACCGCATGACCGGCCAGGTCGTGCGCGCCCTGCGCGAGTGCCCCTTCCCCGTCGTGGCCGCGGTGCACGGGGCCGCGGCGGGCGCCGGCGCGGTGCTGGCCCTGGCCGCCGACTTCCGGGTCGCCGACCCGTCGGCGCGCTTCTCGTTCCTGTTCACCAAGGTGGGGCTGTCCGGCGGCGACATGGGCGCCGCGTATCTGCTGCCGCGCGTCGTGGGCCTCGGCCACGCCACCCGGCTGCTGATGCTCGGCGAGCCGGTGCGCGCGCCCGAGGCCGAGCGCATCGGCCTGATCAGCAAGCTCGTCGACGAGGGCCGGGCGGCGGCCGAGGCAGCGGCGCTGGCCCGCCGCCTCGCCGACGGGCCGGCGCTCGCCCTCGCGCAGACCAAGGCGCTGCTCACGGCGGAGCTCGACATGCCGCTGGGCGCGTCGATCGAGATGGACGCGGCCACGCAGGCGCTGCTGATGAACAGCGCCGACTACGCCGAGTTCCACGCCGCCTTCACCGCCCGGCGCCCGCCCGGCTGGCAAGGACGATGAGCCGGCCGACGCCCCGGCCCACGCCCCAGCCCGCCGCCGAGGCCGCCGCCGTGCCCGCTGCCCAGGCCGCCGCTGAGGCAGTCGCCCAGACCGCCCACGCCCCCGCCCAGCCCGCCGCCCAGGACTCGTCGCGTGCCCGGCGCCCCGGTCGCCGCCCTCTGCGGATCGCCGTGGTCGGCGGCGGTCCCGGCGGGCTGTACGCGGCCGCGCTGCTGTGCCGGATCACCCCCGGGCCCGAGGTCACCGTCTGGGAGCGCAACGCCCCCGACGACACCTTCGGCTTCGGTGTCGTCCTCTCCGACGAGACCCTTGGCGGCATCGAGCACGCCGACCCCGCCGTCCACGCCGCCCTGCGCGAAGCGTTCGTCCGCTGGGACGACATCGACGTCGTGCACCGCGGCCGGACGCTGACCTCGGGCGGCCACGGCTTCGCCGCCCTCGGCCGGCGCCGCCTGCTGCGCATCCTGCACGAGCGCTGCCACGCCCTGGGCGTCCGGCTCCGGTTCGGCACCCCCGCGCCGCCCGCCGCCGAACTGGCCCGCTCGTACGACCTGGTGATCGCCGCCGACGGGGTGCACAGCGCGACCCGCCAGGCCCACCCCGATGTCTTCAGGACCCGGCTGACCACCCACCGCTGCCGCTACATCTGGCTCGCCGCCGACTTCGCCTTCGACGCCTTCCGCTTCGAGGTGGCCGAGACCGAACACGGCGTACTGCAGCTCCACGGCTACCCCTACGCACCCGGTGCCAGCACCGTCATCGTCGAGGCCCGCGAGGAGGTCTGGCGCCGGGCCGGCCTGGACCGGCTGGACGAGCGGGAGTCCACGCGGCGGTGCGCCGAGCTCTTCGCCGACGCCCTCGGGGGCCGCCCGCTGCACGGCAACCGCTCCCAGTGGACCGCCTTCCGTACGGTCGTCAACGAGCGCTGGTGGCACGGGAACACGGTGCTGCTCGGCGACGCCGCGCACACCGCGCACTTCTCGATCGGCTCCGGCACCAAGCTCGCCATGGAGGACGCCGCGGCGCTCGCGCACCACCTCGCGGACCACATCCAGGGACGCTCCTCACTGCCCGAGGCGCTCGCGGCGTACGAGGCCGAGCGCCGCCCGGCCGTCGAGTCGACCCAGCGCGCGGCCCGCGCCAGCCTGGAGTGGTTCGAGAACCTGGCGCTCTACGTGGACCAGCCGCCCCGCCGGTTCGCCTTCAACCTCCTCACCCGCAGTCGCCGCGTCACCCACGACAATCTGCGGCTGCGCGACACCGCCTTCGTGACGGCGGTCGAGCGCGAGGCCGAGCTGCCCCAGGCCACCCCGCCGATGTTCACCCCCTTCCGGCTGCGCGGTCTGACCCTGCGCAACCGCGTGGTCGTCTCGCCCATGGACATGTACTCGGCCCAGGACGGCACGCCCGGCGACTTCCACCTCGTCCACCTGGGCGCGCGGGCGCTGGGCGGCGCGGGCCTGGTGATGACCGAGATGGTGTGCGTGAGCCCCGAGGGCCGCATCACCCCCGGCTGCACCGGCCTGTACGCAGACGCGCACGACACCGCCTGGCGCCGGGTCGTCGACTTCGCGCACTCCGCCTCCCCCGGCACGGCCCTCGGCGTCCAGCTCGGCCACAGCGGCCGCAAGGGTTCCACCCGGCTGATGTGGGAGGGCATGGACGACCCCCTTCCGCACGGCAACTGGCCGCTGGCCGCCCCCTCCCCGCTGCCCTACCGCCCCGGCGTCGGCCAGGTCCCCCAGGCCCTGGACGCCGCCGGGCTCGCCGAGATCCGCGAGCAGTTCGTCGCCGCCGCGCGGCGCGCCGCCCGCGCCGGCTTCGACCTCCTCGAACTCCACTGCGCGCACGGCTATCTGCTCTCCAGCTTCCTGTCCCCGCTCACCAACCACCGCACCGACGCCTACGGCGGCACCCTCGCGGCCCGGCTGCGCTATCCGCTCGAAGTCTTCGACGCCGTACGGGAGGTGTGGCCCGCCGACTCCCCCATGACGGTCCGCATCTCCGCCACCGACTGGGCCGAGGGCGGCACCACCGCCGATGACGCGGTCGCCGTCGCGGCCGCCTTCGCCGCCCACGGCGCGGACGCCGTCGACGTCTCCACCGGCCAGGTCGTCCCCGACGAGCGCCCCGACTTCGGCCGCTCCTACCAGACCCCGTACGCCGACCGGATCCGCAACGAACTCGGCGTCCCTGTCATCGCGGTCGGGGCCATCTCCTCCTGGGACGACGTGAACTCCCTGCTGCTGGCCGGCCGAGCCGACCTGTGCGCGCTCGGCCGCCCCCATCTCTACGACCCGCACTGGACCCTGCACGCCGCCGCCGAACAGGGCTACACCGGCCCCGGCGCGCCCTGGCCGCTCCCGTACCGCGCGGGCAGCAGAAAACCCCCGACGGGCCGCGCCGAACGGTGAAAAATGGCCGGCATGACCATACGCAGAAGGGCTGAGCTGTTCGTCCCCGAGGAGCAGGACCGGCGGCTCGACGCGCCGACGACCGGTGACGAGCGGGGCATCCTCGCCGGCATCCTGGCGGCCCAGCGGGCGACCCTGGAGCTGAAGTGCGCGGGCCTGGAAGGGGAGTTGTCCCGGCGCTCGGTGGAGCCCTCCACGCTCTCGCTGCTCGGCCTGGTCCGCCATCTCGCCGATGTGGAGCGCCGCTGGTTCCGGCGGGTGCTGGCCGGGCAGGACGTGCCCCTCCTCTTCTCCACCGAGGCCGAGCCCGACGGGGACTTCGACGGCGCCGTGCCCGATCCCGCGGTCGCCGCCGAGGCCTGGCGGGCGTGGCGCGCGGAGGTGGCGTTCTCCGAGGCCTTCGTCGCCGCCGCGCCCCACCTGGACATCACGGCCGACGACGGATGGCGCGGGGCGGTCTCGCTGCGCTGGGTCCTCATCCACATGATCGAGGAGTACGCCCGGCACAACGGCCACGCCGACCTGCTGCGGGAGCGGATCGACGGCGCGATCGGCGTGTGACGTGCCACCCGCCACGCGTCACCCTCCACCCGCCACGCGCCAGGCGTCAGGCGCGTGTGGCCGACAGCGCTTCCCGTACGTACGCGGCGCCCGCCTCGTACAGCCGGTCGTGCAGCGCCGTGAACACCTCCGCCGCCCGGGCGCCGGGCCAGTCCCGCGGCAGCAGGGCGGGCGGCAGCCCCGGGTCGGCGTAGGGGAGGAAGCGCCAGGAGTCCAGGGCGAGGACGTAGTCGCGGTAGGCGTCGCCTCGTGCAGGGGCGGCCGGTATGGCGCGTCCCGCCCAGCGCTCGAGCACCGGTTCCTGGGCGTCCAGGAAGGCGCGGTGCAGCTTGGCCAGCTGCTCCAGGTCCCACCAGCGGCGCACCGCCCGCTCCGTCGGCTCGAAGGCCGCGTGGGCGCCGCGGAAGAGGTCGACGTACGGGGAGAGTTCGAGGCGGGCCAGGGTGTGCCGGGTCTCGTCGTAGAGGTGGTCGGGGGCGATCCACACCCCGGGCGCGGCGGTGCCGAAGCCGAGCCGGGCCAGCCGTGAGCGCAGCAGATGGCGCTTGTGGCGCTCCTGTTCGGGGACCGAGAAGACGGCGAGCAGCCAGCCGCCCACGGCCTCATCCGCGCAGCCGTCGGGGCGGGCGTAGATGCGGCGGTCGCCGTCGTCGAGCAGCTGGCGCGCGTCCTGGGAGAGCGCGTATCCGGCGGCCCCGGCGTCCGTGCGGTCGGCGACCAGCAGCCCGCGCCGCTTGAGGCGGGAGACGGCGGAGCGCACGGAGGGCGCGTCCACGCCCACCGCGCCCAGCAGCCGGATCAGCGCGGCGATGGGGACGGGGCCGGCGGGGCGGCCGGCGCCGCCGCGGCCGTAGGCGCCGTAGAAGGTGACGATCAGGGAGCGAGGGGTGTGCTGGCCGGTCACGCGCTTACTTTAAGGCGCTGTTCGCACCCGGCTCACCGCGCTGCGCGCTCCCGTCCCGCAGCAGATAGCGCTGGAGCTTGCCGGTGGCGGTGCGGGGCAGGGCGTCCAGGAAGACGAACTCGCGCGGGCACTTGTACGGGGCCAGCTCGGCGACGGTGAACTCCCGCAGCGCGTCTGTGGTTTCGTCCGTACGCGCCACGCCCGGCCGCAGCACCACGTGCGCGACCACGACCGTGCCCCGCCGCTCGTCCGGCCGCCCGGTCACCGCGGCCTCCACCACATCGGGGTGGCGCAGCAGCGCGTCCTCGACCTCGGGGCCCGCGATGTTGTACCCGGCCGAGATGATCATGTCGTCGGCGCGTGCCACATACCGGAAGTAGCCGTCCGCGTCGCGGACGTAGGTGTCTCCGGTGAGGTTCCAGCCGTCCCGTACGTACTCGCGCTGCCGCTCGTCCGCCAGATAGCGGCAGCCCGTGGGCCCGCGCACCGCCAGCAGCCCGGGTTGGCCGTCCGGAACGGGCCACAGCCCGCCATCCGCGACGTCATCCGCGAAGTCCACCACCCGCGCCTCGAACCCCGGCACCGGGACCCCGGTCGTGCCGGGTCGGATCGCGTCGTCGGCGGCGGAGATGAAGATGTGCAGCAGCTCGGTCGCCCCGATGCCGTTGATGATCCGCAGCCCGGTCGCCCGGTGCCATGCCTGCCAGGTCGTCGCGGGCAGGTTCTCACCCGCCGATACGCAGCGGCGCAGCGAGGAGATGTCGTACGGGCCGCCGTCCGGCGCCGCGCCGTCCAGCCGCGCCAGCATCGCCCGGTAGGCGGTCGGCGCGGTGAACAGCACGGAGATCCGGTGGTGTGCGATATCGGCCAGCAGCCGCTCGGGGCCGCCCCAGTCGGACAGCAGCGCGGAGGCGCCCGCGCGCAGCGGGAAGACGACCAGGCCGCCGAGGCCGAAGGTGAAACCGAGCGGAGGGCTGCCCGCGAACACGTCGTCCGGGCGCGGCCGCAGCACCTGCGCCGAGAAGGTGTCGGCGATGGCCAGCACATCGCGGTGGAAGTGCATACAGCCCTTGGGCCGCCCGGTCGTCCCCGAGGTGAAGGCGATCAGCGCCACGTCGTCGGCGGAGGTCGCCACCGCCTCGTACGAGGCGGGCGCGGTGGCCGCGAGCCGCAGCAGGTCCCCGGGGCCGTCCCCGCCGTAATACGTCGTCCGCAGCCCCGGCACCGAGGCCTTCGCCAGGTCGTCGGCGCACCGGATGTCGCACAGCGCGTGGCGTATCCGGGCCAGTTCGCAGACCGTCGCCAACTCCCGGGACCGGTGGGCGGCCAGCACGGTCACGGCGACCGCCCCCGCCTTCATCACCGCCAGCCAGCAGGCGGCCAGCCACGGCGAGGTGGCCCCGCGCAGCAGCACCCGGTTGCCGGGCACCACGCCGAGCGGGCCGGTGAGGGTGTGTGCGATCCGGTCGACGTGGGCGCGCAGTTCGCCGTACGTCCACACCTCGCCCGTGGCGGCGCGCACCGCGACCCGGTCCGCGCCGAACCGCTCGACGGTGCGATCCAGCAGCTCGGCGCCGCAGTTCAGGCGATCGGGGTAGGGCGGCCCCGGCAGGTCGAGGAGGAAGGCCGGCCACTGCTCGGCGGGCGGCAGATGGTCGCGGGCGAAGGTGTCGGTATGGGCCGAAGGCCTGAGCTCCATCGAGGACGCGCCCCCTATGCCTGCCCCTGTGCCTGCACATGCCTGCCTGAAGTCGCCTTGTCAGCGTAACGTGATGGTGACGACAGTCAACAGATCGCGATAAACACTCCACGCCGAAGGGGCTGAGGCGCCCCGGAGGCAAAACCGAGTTACTGGGGGTGACCGGTGCCGTCGTTCGCACTCGATCCGAAGCAGCGGCGCTGGTGCGCCGAAGTGCGCTCCCTCGCCCGCGACCTGCTGCGCCCGCTCGCCGGGAGCGGCCGGCCCGGCCGGGTCAACCGGCCGCTGACCGCCGCCCTCGGCGAACTCGGCCTGCTGCGCCGGCTGTTCCCCGACGACGGGCCGGTGCGCGCCCTCGACCTGTGCCTGCTGCGCGAATCGCTCGCCCGGGAGTGCACGGAGGCCGAGACCGCGCTCGCCCTCCAGGGCCTGGGCGGCTATCCGATCGTGCTCTCCGGCAGCCCGGAGCAGTACGCGCGCTGGATGCCCGAGGTCCGGGCGGGCCGCGCGGTCGCCGCCTTCGCGCTCAGCGAGCCGCAGGCCGGCTCCGACGCCGCCGCGCTCGGCCTGCGGGCCGACCCCGACGGGGCCGGCGGCTGGCGGCTGACCGGCGAGAAGTGCTGGATCTCCAACGCCCCGGAGGCCGACTTCACCGTCGTCTTCGCCCGCACCACCCAGGGCGCGGGCTCGCGCGGCATCACCGCCTTCCTCGTCCCCGCCGACCGGCCGGGGCTCACCGGCGAGCGTCTTGAGATGCTCAGCCCGCACCCCATCGGCAGCCTCGCCTTCGACGGCGTCCCCGTCACCCGCGAGGACGTCCTGGGCACGCCCGACAAGGGGTTCGGCGTCGCCATGCGCACCCTCAACCTGCTGCGGCCGAGCGTCGGCGCGTTCGCCGTCGGCATGGCCCAGGCCGCGCTCGACGCGTCCGTGGCCCACGCCGGGGAGCGCACCGCCTTCGGCGGGCCCTTGAAGGACCTTCAGGCGGTCTCCCACCAGCTCGCCGAGATGGCCACCCGCACCGAGGCCGCCCGCCTCCTGGTCTACGCGGCCGCCACCGCGTACGACGAGGGCGCGCCGGGCATCGCGCGGAGTTCGGCGATGGCCAAGCTCCTGGCCACCGAGACCGCCCAGTACGTCGTGGACGCCGCCGTACAGATCCATGGGGCGCGGGCGCTGCGCCGCGGCCATCTCCTGGAGCACCTGTACCGCGAGGTCCGCGCGCCCCGGATCTACGAGGGCGCGACCGAGGTCCAGCGCACGATCATCGCGAAGGAGCTGTACCGGTGACCGAGGAGCGAGAGCCGTCCGAACCACCCGCGCTGTCCGAACCGTCCGGGCGCCCCGAGGCCGCCACCCGCCCGTCCCTGCGGCGCACCAACCCGCCCGAGCTCTCCCCACCCACCGGATTCAGCCACGCCGTCACGGCCACCGGCGGACGCCTGGTCTTCCTGGCGGGCCAGACCGCGCTGGACGGCGCGGGCGCGGTCGTCGGCGCCACGCTCCCGGACCAGTTCCGGCGCGCCCTGGCCAATCTGCTCACCGCCCTGGCCGCGGTCGGCGGCACCCCCGCGGACCTGGCCCGGCTCACCGTGCACACCACCGACGTCGCGGCCTACCGGGCGTCCGCCCCCGAACTCGGCCGGATCTGGCGGGAGCTGGCCGGGCGCGACTACCCCGCCATGGCGGTCATCGGCGTCGTCCGGCTGTGGGACGAGGCGGCGATGGTCGAGCTGGACGGCATCGCGGTGCTGCCGTAGCGCATCACGCCGGATGGCGCGGTATTGGCCGGGCCCGCGCGGCGCGGTACCGTCGGTGCGATATCGACGACGGCACGACGGAAGCCGGTGGGAACCCGGCACGGTCGCGCCACTGTGAACGAGACGTTCCAAACGCTCCAAGGGATGTCTTGTGAGTCAGACCCGTAGCTGTCGTCCAGTGCACCACCGAGATGGGACGCGAACTCCCTAAGGAGGCCCTGCCATGGCACAGCATGTCGCTCAGCCGACCGCCACCACCCCCGCTCTCCCGGCAAAGTTGCCGATCGGTGCGATCGTTCCGTGGGCGGTGTTCTTCGGCATCCTGATGCTGGTCCTGCTGTACTTCGTCGGCGCCGAACAGGGCGCCACCTCCGTCGTTTCCGGCGAGGACGTCCACGAGTGGGTGCACGACGCCCGCCACCTGCTCGGCTTCCCCTGCCACTGACGCCAGGGACACCGACACCCTCATGAATTCCGCAACGGTACGGAATCTGCTCGTCCGTGGCATGCTCGCCGGCCTCGGGGCCGGCGTGCTCGCCCTGATCGTCGCCTATCTCCTTGGGGAACCGAATGTCGACAAGGCGATCGGCTTCGAGGAGTCCCACGCCCCGGCGCATCACCACGAGGTCGAACTCGTCTCCCGCAGCCTGCAGTCCACCGCCGGCCTGGCCACCGGTGTGCTGATCTACGGGGTCGCCTTCGGCGGCATCGCCGCCCTCGCCTACTGCTTCGCCCTGGGCCGCGTCGGCCGCTTCACCCCGCGGGCCACCGCGCTGCTGCTGTCCGGCTGCGCCCTGCTCGCGGTCTACGTCGTGCCGTTCCTGAAGTACCCGGCCAATCCGCCCGCCGTCGGCAACCCCGACACCCTCGGCGAGCGGACCAATCTGTACCTCCTGATGATGGTGCTCAGCGTGCTCCTCGCGATCGCGGCGACCATCCTCGGCAAGCGGCTCGCCCCGAAACTGGGCACCTGGTACGCCACCGTCGCCGCGGTGGCCGCCTTCGCCCTGGCCATCGGCCTGGCGTACGCGTTCCTTCCGGCCGTGGGCGAGGTGCCCGCCGATTTCCCGGCCACCGTGCTGTGGCGGTTCCGGCTCTCCGCGCTGGCCATCCAGGTCGCGTTGTGGGGAGGGTTCGGACTCGTCTTCGGCGAGCTGGCCGAGCGTCTGCTGAGACCTGAGCCCGCCACCAGGGCCCCGGCCTCGACGGTCGCCGCCGCCGGCCGGCCGTGACGCGACCGTCTCCCTGACCCCCCGCCGGGGCGGCCGCTCCTGTCAGGGGCCATTGAGCGGCCGCCCCAGCCCGAGGTTCCAGCGTCCGGCCCGTCCGCTGACCCCGGTCGCCGTCAGCGGGGGAACGTCGGCACGCCAGAAGGCCGCCGCGGGCGCGCCCAGCACATGCACCACCACGGCCCGCACCACGTCCGGCTCCACCACGGCGAGCGTATGGCCGTCGGTGTGCGACGCGGTGTCCAGCCACCGTCCGATCCGCCGGCACATGTCCCGCACCGACTCCCCGCCGTGGGGCGCGGCCGCCGGGTCGGCCAGCCACCGGGCCACCGACTCCGGCTCGGCGGCAGCGACCTCGTCGAGGGTGAGGCCCCGCCAGCGGCCCGCGTCCAGGCCGGCCAGCTCCGCACGGGGCTCGGCCGCGCCGAGCCCCAGCGCCGCTGCGGTCTCCCGGCAGCGCAGGCCGGGGGAGGTGACGACGCGAGCGGCCGGAGGCAGCACCCCGGCCGCGGCGCGGGCCCGCGCCGCGCCGCCGTCCTCGAGAGGGGCCGTGCCGTCGTCGAACCGGGCCTGGCGCAGCGAAGGGCTCATCGCGGCCGCGATGAAGATGACACGGCTGGTCACGCGGTCACTCCTGCTGTCTGCGCCATGGGGCACGAGTCTCCCTCGGGTACGGCACCCACGTAACCACCGGTGGGCCCTCACCTGCCACATATCCGACCGCAGCCACATATCCGACCGCACGGCGGGCTTGGTAGCCTCTGGGGGCCAGTCGAGCCACATCCGAGGCCAGGGAATCCGGTGCGAATCCGGAACTGACGCGCAGCGGTGAGGGGGACGGGCGGGGCACGTCGCCACTGGAAGACCGGGAAGGCGCCTCGTCCGGACGAACCCGAGTCCGAAGACCTGCTGGCACCTCCGCGCCCCGGCGCGGCGGTCGTCCACAGGCCAGGCTCCGCGTACGAGCCCCGACCACCGAGGCAAACCCGTGCTCCGTACCGCTCTTCGCCCCGCCGCTCTGCTGCTCGCCCCCGCCTTTCTGCTCACCGCGTGCGGTGGCTCACAAGGCGGCGCGGATGCCGGGAAGCCCGCCGGTTCGGGCTACCCGCGCACCATCGAGAACTGTGGCCACAAGGTCACCTTGAAGGCGGCCCCCGAGCGGGCCGTCTCCCTCAACCAGGGCACCACGGAGATCCTGCTCTCCCTCGGCCTCGCCGACCGCATGGCCGGTACGGCGACCTGGACGGACCCGGTGATGAAGGGCCTGGAGAAGGCCAACGCGTCCGTGCCGCGGCTGGCGGACAACGCGCCCTCCTTCGAGAAGGTGCTGGACGCCGACCCCGACTTCGTCACCTCCTCGTTCGTCTCCACCCTCGGCAAGGGCGGTGTCGCCACCCGCGAGCAGTTCGAGAAGCTGGGCGTGCCCACGTATGTCTCCCCCTCCGACTGCTCGGCGGGCAAGGACAACGACAGCGGTGGCGACGGAGCGCGCGGCGCACCCCTCACCCTCGACACCGTCTACGGCGAGATTGCCGACCTGGCCAGGGCGTTCGGGGTGGAGGAGCGGGGGAAGAAGCTCGTCGCCGGGCTGAAGGCGCGGGTCAGCAAGGCCACCGCCGGGCTGCACGCCTCCGGTGTCTCCCTCATGTACTGGTTCGCCAACTCCCAGTCGCCCTACCTGGCCGGCTGCTGCGGCGCGCCGGGCGCCATCACGCGGGCGGTCGGCGCGGAGAACGCATTCGCCGACACCCACGACGAGTGGCCCCAGATCAACTGGGAGACCGTCGCCGACCGCGACCCCGACGTCATCGTGCTCGGCGATCTGACCCGTAAGCAGCAGACCGCCGAGAGTGCCCAGGCCAAGATCCGTTTCCTGGAGCGCAACCCCGCCACCCGCAACCTGACGGCCGTGAAGAAGAAGCGGTACGTGCTGCTGAGCGGGCAGGCGATGAACCCGTCCATCCGCACGGTCGAAGGGATCGAGAAGGTCGCCGCGGGCCTGCGCGACCTCGGGCTCGCCACGTGAGGGCCCGCACGCTGCTGCTGACCGGCGGCGGGTCGGCCGCGCTGATCGTATCGGTCGCCGTCGCGGTGACGATCGGGCCGGCCGACATCTCCACGGGGGATGTGTGGGCCTCCGTCGCCGCCCATCTCGGCATGAGCGTAAGCGCGCTGACGCCGCTGCGGGACGGCATCGTGTGGAACCTGCGGATGCCGCGCACCCTGCTCGCCGCCGTGTGCGGGGCCGGGCTCGCCGTGTGCGGGGCGGTGATGCAGTCGCTGCTGCGCAATCCGCTGGCCGATCCGTTCGTGCTCGGGGTGTCCTCCGGCGCGTCCACGGGGGCGGTCGCCGTGGTCGTGCTCGGCGTGGGCGGCGGAGCGGTGTCCCTGTCCGCGGGCGCCTTCCTCGGCGCCCTGCTCTCCTTCGCCCTGGTGCTGCTGCTCAGCCACACGCTCGGCGGCAGCACGGACCGGGTCGTGCTCTCCGGGGTGGCCGCCATGCAGCTGTTCTCCGCGCTGACCTCGTTCACCGTGCTGACCTCCGCCGACGCCGACACCACCCGGGCCGTGCTGTTCTGGCTGCTCGGCTCGCTCACCGGCGCCGACTGGGGGCAGGTGCTGCTCTGCGCCGCCGTCCTGGCCGCCGTCCTCGCCGTCTGCCTCGGATACGCCCGCACCCTGGACGCGTTCGCCTTCGGCGACGAGGCGGCGGCCGGACTCGGCGTCCGGGTCGCCCGTACCCGCCTGGTCCTGCTCTCGGCGACCGCGCTGCTCACCGCCGCCCTGGTCAGCTGTGCCGGGGCGATCGGCTTCGTCGGCCTGGTCCTCCCGCACGCCACGCGCGCCCTCACCGGCGCCGGCCACGCCCGCCTCCTGCCCGTCACGGCGCTGACCGGAGCCGTCTTCCTGGTGTGGGTGGACACCCTCGCCCGCACCGCCCTCGATCCCCAGGAGGTCCCGGTGGGCGTGGTGACGTCCCTCATCGGCGTACCGGCGTTCGTGGCTGTGCTCTACCGCGGGCGGAGCAAGGCGTGACCGGCCCGCCGGAGCAAGGCATGACCGGCCTGCGCGCGGACCGGGTCGGCCGCCGTACCGCCGGCAAGGTCACCGTCGACGGCCTCACGCTGACCCTCGGCCCCGGCGAGACGGTCGGACTGCTCGGCCCCAACGGCTCGGGCAAGTCGACGCTGCTCAGACTGCTCGCGGGCGTCCTCGCCCCCACCTCCGGAGTCGTCACCCTGGACGGGCGCCCGCTGCCGGAGGCAGGCCGCCGCGCCATCGCCCGGCGCATCGCCACCGTCGAACAGCACGCCCACACCCGGACCGAACTGACCGTCCGTGACGTCGTGGCCCTCGGCCGCATCCCGCACCGCCGCGCCTGGACACCGCCCACGGCGGCCGACGCCGAGGCCGTCACCGCGGCCCTGGCCCGCACCGGACTGACCGACCGGGCCGCCCAGTCCTGGCACACCCTGTCCGGCGGCGAACGCCAGCGCGCCCAGATCGCCCGCGCCCTCGCCCAGGAGCCCCGCGAGCTCCTGCTCGACGAACCCACCAACCACCTCGACATCCAGCACCAACTCGACCTGCTGGACCTCGTCGCGGGCCTCCCGGTCACCACCGTGATCGCCCTGCACGACCTCAACCTCGCCGCGATGTACTGCGACCGGCTGCTCGTCCTCCGCGACGGCCGCGCCGTCGCGGAGGGCACCCCGGCCGAGGTCCTGACCCCCGCCCTCATCGAGCGGGTCTACGCGGTCCGCGCCGAGGTCACCACCGGCCCGGGCCACCCCGTGATCCGCTTCCTGCGCCGCGCGGCCCAACAGCCGCCGCGGGCCGGAGCGGCCCAACAGCCGCCCCGGCCCGGCTGAGCGACGGGCCGGGGCGGCCGGGGCGGCCGGGGCGGCCGGGGCGCGGCGGCGGCCGGTCTCCGGAGCGGGCTCAGATGTCGCGGAAGATCTCGATCTGCGCGCCGATCGAGTTCAGCCGCTCCGCCAGGTCCTCATAACCCCGGTTGATCACATACACATTGCGCAGCACCGACGTCCCCGGCGCCGCCATCATCGCCAGCAGCACCACCACCGCGGGGCGCAGCGCCGGCGGGCACATCATCTCGGCCGCCCGCCACCGGGTCGGGCCCTCGACCAGAACCCGGTGCGGGTCGAGGAGTTTGACGTGGGCGCCGAGGCGGTTCAACTCGGTCAGGTAGATGGCCCGGTTGTCGTAGACCCAGTCGTGGATCAGCGTGGAGCCCTGCGCGGAGGCGGCGATGGCCGCGAAGAAGGGCACGTTGTCGATGTTGACGCCGGGGAACGGCATCGGGTGGATCTTGTCGATGGGCGCCTGGAGCTTGGAGGGCCGCACGGTCAGATCGATCAGCCGCGTACGGCCGTTGTCCGCCGCGTACTCGGCGCTGCGCTCGTGGTCGAGGCCCATCTCCTCCAGTACGGCCAGCTCGATCTCCAGGAACTCCACCGGCACCCGCCGGATCGTCAGCTCCGACTCCGTCACCACCGCGGCGGCCAGCAGGCTCATCGCCTCGACCGGGTCCTCCGACGGGGCGAAGTCCACGTCCCGGTCGATCTCGGCGAGGCCGTGCACGGTGAGCGTGGTGGTCCCTATTCCCTCGACCTTGACCCCCAACTCCTCCAGGAAGAAGCACAGATCCTGGACCATGTAGTTGGGGGAGGCGTTGCGGATCACGGTGACGCCGTCGTGCCGGGCCGCGGCCAGCAGCGCGTTCTCGGTGACCGTGTCGCCGCGCTCGGTCAGCACGATCGCGCGGGTGGGGGCCACCTCGCGGTCCACCCGCGCGTGGTACATCCCGTCCGTGGCGGTCACTTCGAGGCCGAAGGGGCGCAGCGCGGTCATGTGCGGCTGCACGGTGCGGGTGCCGAGGTCGCAGCCGCCCGCGTACGGGATCTTGAACTGCCGCATGCGGTGCAGCAGCGGGCCGAGGAACATGATGACGCTGCGGGTGCGGCGGGCGGCCTCGGTGTCCATGGCGTCCAGGTCCAGTTCGGCCGGCGGCACGATCTCCAGATCGGCCCCGTCGTTGATCCAGCGGGTGCGGACGCCGATGCTGCCCAGCACCTCCAGGATGCGGTAGACCTCCTCGATCCGGGCGACCCTCCTCAGGGTCGTACGGCCCGAGTTGAGCAGTGTGGCGCACAGCAGCGCGACGCAGGCGTTCTTGCTCGTCTTGACGTCGATGGCGCCCGAGAGACGACGGCCGCCGACGACCCGCAGATGCATCGGCCCCGCGTATCCGAGCGAGACGATCTCACTGTCGAGGGCCTCGCCGATCCTGGCAATCATCTCAAGGCTGATGTTCTGGTTGCCTCGTTCAATGCGGTTGACCGCGCTCTGGCTGGTGCCGAGCGCCTCCGCGAGCTGCGTTTGCGTCCAGCCACGATGCTGTCGTGCGTCGCGGATGAGCTTGCCGATACGGGCGAGGTAGTCGTCGGTCATACGGTAGAGACTATCTCAAATATGAGATGCGGGCGCGACGGGGGTGGCATTCGGGTGAAGGGGCGGAAGACGTCCTGCCCGGCGAGACCATTGTTCTAGTTGCATGCGAACAACTATGCTGTGAACACCTGAACAGGAGGCATCCGTGCATCAGTCGCTGCGCCGCACCCTGGTGGTCGTCCTCCCCTTCGCCCTCGCCTGCGCCGCCGTCCTCACCACCTACGCGGCCCTGCGCGACCGGCTCCCCGATCCGCTCGCCACCCACTTCCCGGCGAGCGGCAAGGCCGACGGCTTCTCCAGCGCGACCTCCTTCGTCTGGGTGGCCACCGGCCTCCTCGCGGTCCAGGGGGCGGTCTTCGCCGTCCTCGTCCACCGCTCCGGCCGGGGCACCCGCCCGCTGACCGCGGTCGCGTACGGGGAGTCGGGGCTGCTGGGCTACGCCTTCCCCGCCACGCTCTTCGCCAACGCCGACGTCCCCGACGCCGCCGACGTCCGCTTCCCGATGTGGCAGCTGGCCGTGGCCCTGGCCTGCGCGCTGCCCGCCGCGGCGGCGGGCTGGCTGCTGGCCGGGGCGGACGCCCCGCCCGCCGCCGGGCCCGCCGACCAGCCGCGCCGCCTGCCGCTGGGCGAGGGCGAGCTCGCCAGCTGGACGCGCACCGTCACCTCGCGCGTGCTGCTCGGTGTGGGGCTGGCCCTCGCGTGCGCGGGCGCGGTGCTGGCCATGACCGTGAGCCCCGTGAGCGGGCTGCCGATGGCCGTGATGGGGGTGGTCGCCGTGTTGCTGTCCGGCTGCCGGGTCACCGTCGACCGGCGCGGTCTGACCGTGTCCCCGCCCGTCGTCCGGCTGCCCCGTCTGCGAGTGCCGCTCGGCCGCATCGAGGAGGCCACCAGCCGTCAGGTGAGCGCGTACGGCGACTTCGGCGGCTGGGGCTACCGGATCAGGGCGGGGCGCAGCGGGCTGGTGCTGCGCTCCGGGGACGCGCTGTGCCTGCGGCTGACGACCGGCAAGGAGTTCGTGGTGACAGTGGACGACGCCCACACCGCCGCGGCGCTGCTCAACACGCTCATCCACCGGACGGACCGCGGCGCGGGCCGCCCCCTGGACGCGAGCTGACATGCTGTTCACGGTCGACCCCGGCTCCCCTGTCCCGCTCGGCGACCAGATCGCCGCCTGCGTACGCCGCGCGATCGCCGACGGCACGGTCCACCCCGGTGAACGCCTCCCGGCCGCCCGCGCCCTCGCCGACTCCCTCGGCGTCAATGTGCACACCGTCCTGCGCGGCTACCAGAGGCTGCGCGAAGAGGGCCTGATCGAACTGCGCCGCGGCCGCGGCGCCGTGGTCACCGGCGCCCCCACCTCCGCCGGCCGCGCCCGCCTCGTCGAGGGCGTCCACGGCCTGGTCACCCAGGCCCGCGCGATCGGCCTCTCCGACGACGAACTGCTGGCCCTGGTGCGCAACGGCCTCGCGGGCGGCTGAGGCGGCTGAGGTGTTTCGCCCCGGCGTTCACTCGTACCGGTGACCGCCCGTCCCCGCCCCCGCCGCCATCCCCGTCACCAGCTCCGCGAAGTCCGCCGCCGGGTCGTGCAGGGGCGCCCCGTGGAGGAGCAGCTCGACGCGGTGGACCAGGCGCGGGGAGATCAGGGGCACCGCGACGACGCCGGGGGCGCCCCCGGTGGCGGAGTGGGGGAGCAGGGTCAGGCCGTGGCCCGCGGCGACCAGGGTGAGGAGCGCCCGTACGTCGGTGCCCTCGTACCGCAGGGCCGCGCGGAAGCCGTCGGTGCCGGTGGCGGCGCGCAGGCGGCGCAGGGGGACGGCGGCGTCGGGTGCGTCCAGCCAGCGCCAGCGGGCGTCGGCGAGGTCGGTCAGCCGCAGGCCGAGGCGGCGGGCCAGCGGATGGCCGAGGGGGAGGGGCACGACGAGCGAGCCCTCGGCGACGGCCAGGGCGGACAGCGGGCCGGGGCCGGGCGGCGGCAGGGGGTCGCCGGGCGCCGTCAGGCCGTCGGTCAGCCCGAGGTCGAGCTGCCCGGTGGCCACGGCCGCGGGGATCTCGTCGCGGCCCAGCAGCCGTACGGACGTCCGTACGCCCGGGTGGGCCCGGCGCACCTCGGCCAGGGCCGCCGCGACCCGGGGCGTCATGGCCGGCGGCGAGGCGCCGAGCGTCAGCCGGGCGGTGGCGGCGCCGGCAAGGCGCTCGATGTCCGCGCGGGCCGCGTCCAGCCGGTGCAGCAGCGGACCCGCGTGTTCCAGCAGCCGCGCGCCCGCCGCGGTCGGCGCCACCGGACGCCGGGTCAGCAGCGGGGTCCGCAGGTCCGCTTCGAGCGTGGCGATGTGCCGGGACACGGCTGCCGGGGGGAACCCCAGGTCGCGGGCGGCCTCCGCGAAGGACGCGCGGCGGGCCACGGACACGAAGGTGCGGAGCAGGTGCGGATCCATCGCCTCAGTATTCCGGCTCGCGCGGCGCCCGACGGCCCCATCCTGGGGCGCCTGACGCTCAGGGAGCGGCACCTGGGCGGGTGTTCGAATCCGGGGTGTCCGGCGGCCGGGCGACCAGCCGCGCGTACCAGGCGGAGGAGGCCACCACCTGGCCGATGGCCAGTGCCGCCACCACGATCAGGAACATCGCGATGAGCCAGGACAGGAGGGTGAAGACGGGGCCGACGGGGCCGAAGTCGGCGAGGCTGCGGTTCATCGCCAGCGGCATGACCAGCCGGGAGCCGAAGCCCAGCATCACGGTGCCGGTGCCCGCGAGCACCGCCCCGGGCAGCAGCGGCAGCCACCCGACCCGGCCGCCCAGCAGCAGGTGCTGGGTCCACCACCACAGCAGGACGGCCGACAGCAGGGACAGGACCAGCCCCGAGACGATCCCGGTGCCGAAGCCCCTGCGCAGCGGCGCCTGGACGAGCAGCACCGCCAGCCAGACCAGCAGCCACAGCAGCCAGCGCCACGCCGTCACGCGGAGCTTCGCCCTCGGCAGTTTCCAGCACCGTTCGCAGACCGACTGGAGCGCCCGGCTGAAGGCCGTCGCCGACACCAGCGCCACCACCAGGCCCACGGCGCCCGAGGGGTTCCGCGTCTCGCCGGACGCGGCGAGGGCCCGGCGCACCTGGTCCAGCGTCGTGCCGCGCACCCCGACCACCGAGCGCAGGGAGTCCGCGAGCAGGCCCTTCATGCCCTCGGGGGCGAAGGCCGCCACCGCCATCAGCAGCGGCAAGGCCGTCAGGAACGCCTGGGCGGCCAGCCGCATGGCGGCCTCCACGGTGTTCACCGCCAGCAGCCGCTCCACCAGCCTGGTGAGCAGCCGGGTGACGGACGGGGCCCGCGCCGCGGCCAGGACACTCCGTGCTCCGCCGAACCGGGGTGGCCGGTGTTCGTCTCCGCCGGAAGTCACCGCCTGCCTCCTGCGTTCCAGGCTGCCACCTCGGTCGGCCGTACCCGTGCGGGGCCGCCGCCACCGATAAGGAGTGCTCGTGACGTCCGCCAGCCGCCGCCGCGAGGATGCCCAGCAGCACCAGGACGAGGACGACGACGCCCAGGACGAGCGCCACGGAGGCCGGGGTGGGGTGGTTCCACAGGACGAGGGCGAGCGCGCCTGCGGTGATGGCGGCCCCGGTGGTCCAGCCGCGGTGGGTGTCCAGCCAGCGGCCCGTGCCACCCGTGCGCACCCCGGCGCGGGCCAGGGCCCGGGCGGTGGCGCCGGTGGCGCGGGCCGCCCCCGAGCGCACGGCGCGGGCGGCGCGCCCGGGGCCGTACAGATAGCCGGACAGCACGGTGATCACCGCGATGACCAGGATCGTGCGGGTGGACTCGCGCAGGAAGCGCACGAGGGTGTCGTAGATGACGGCGGCGGCGTTCTCGGGCAGCGTGGTGGGCGGGACGGAGTCCAGATAGACCCGGCGCGCCACGGCGAGGCCGACGAGCAGCACCAGCATCATCACCGCGACGCCGACGCCCACGCTCATCAGCGCCACCCGGTGTGCGGGCGCCGTCCCCACGGCGAGGGCGGCGAGCACGATCACCGTGACCGGCAGCCAGACGCCCACCACATTGAGCAGCCGCATCGCGTCCTGCGCCTTGTCGAGCTTGTCGGTCCGCAGCAGGGGGACCGTCCGCTCCACGGTGGGGATGTGCGCGGCCTTCTCGTAGCCCGCGTCGACCAGCCTGCGTTTGACGTTGTCGACCAGGGTGCCGATGTCCAGGACGATGGTGTCTCCCCTGGCCTGGACGGCGCTGGGCCCCTCACCGGTGAGGACCTTCACCACGGCGGCGTGCGCCCGGCGGTTGGCTGCGGTCCACACCTGGGCGAACTGGTCGCTGCGCACCACCTTGGTCACCACGTCGTGGACGGCCGTGGTGAGGGCGGTCTCCAGCGGCCCGGTCAGCAGCCGGGCGCTGTCGGCCACCCGGGGCGGGGCGCCGACGCGGTCGAGTGCCTTGGTGAGCGAGGCGGTGAGGGCGGCGACGTCGACGTTGCCGACGACGCGCTTGGTGAGCCGGTCGGTCACCGCGTTCTGTACGGCGGGGTCGGAGGCGAGCGGCGCCACGGTCCGGACGTACCGGTCGGTGTCGGAGACCTCTTCGTGCGCCCAGGTGGCGACCAGGGCGAGCGGTGCCAGCAGCACGGCCAGCACCAGCAGCACCGACGCCGCCGCGTACCGCAG
Organism: Streptomyces sp. NPDC007917; assembly: GCF_042959105.1. Lineage (NCBI taxonomy): Bacteria > Bacillati > Actinomycetota > Actinomycetes > Kitasatosporales > Streptomycetaceae > Streptomyces > Streptomyces sp. NPDC007917. The sequence continues at coordinate 548,229 of NZ_JBIBKK010000001.1, read as the reverse complement.
CCGGCGGTGGCGGACGGCGACCGCCTTGCGCAGCCGCTCGTACTCCTGGCGCTCGGTGGCGCTCAGCGGAGATCCGGCGGAAGGCTCCGGAGGTGGTTCCGAGGAGGGAGTGCCCGAGGAGTCCATGCGGTCCTCCTTCGCATGATCCTCATGGTGCGCGGAGCCGCGGATGATCGCCATGCGGGGCGCGTGCGGGCTTCCCGGGTGTGAGAAACGGATCACGGCAGCGCGGGCCCCCAGTGCGGCGGTCCATGTACTAGGGTTATCTTGACATCGAGATATCCGCCGGAGGGCGCACCGCAGCCGCACTGGTAAGGCTTACCTAACTAAGTCTGACCTTACCTGATGGGCGAGGGCATGTGACGGCAGGATTGCGGCAATACGCGCGAGATCATGCATGAAGGAGACAGTCGTGTCGGCGAACAGCTTCGACGCCCGTAGCACGCTGCAGGTGGGCGACGAGTCGTACGAGATCTTCAGGCTGGACAAGGTGGAGGGGTCCGCCCGTCTGCCGTACAGCCTCAAGGTGCTGCTGGAGAACCTGCTCCGCACCGAGGACGGCGCGAACATCACCGCCGACCACATCCGCGCGCTGGGCAGCTGGGACCCCAGCGCCCAGCCCAGCCAGGAGATCCAGTTCACGCCGGCCCGCGTGATCATGCAGGACTTCACCGGCGTGCCCTGCGTCGTGGACCTTGCCACCATGCGCGAGGCCGTCAAGGAACTGGGCGGCGACCCCGCCCGCATCAACCCGCTCGCCCCCGCCGAGCTGGTCATCGACCACTCGGTCATCGCCGACCGCTTCGGCACCCCCGAGGCCTTCACCCAGAACGTGGAGCTGGAGTACGGGCGCAACAAGGAGCGCTACCAGTTCCTGCGCTGGGGCCAGACCGCGTTCGACGAGTTCAAGGTCGTCCCGCCGGGCACCGGCATCGTCCACCAGGTCAACATCGAGCACCTGGCCCGCACCGTCATGGTGCGGAACGGCCAGGCGTACCCCGACACCCTGGTCGGCACCGACTCGCACACCACCATGGTCAACGGCCTGGGCGTGCTGGGCTGGGGCGTCGGCGGCATCGAGGCCGAGGCCGCGATGCTGGGCCAGCCGGTCTCGATGCTGATCCCGCGCGTCGTGGGCTTCAAGCTCACCGGCTCGCTGCCGACCGGCACCACCGCCACCGACCTGGTGCTGACCATCACCGAGATGCTGCGCAAGCACGGCGTGGTCGGCAAGTTCGTGGAGTTCTACGGCGAGGGCGTCTCCTCCATCCCGCTCGCCAACCGCGCCACGATCGGCAACATGTCGCCGGAGTTCGGCTCCACCGCCGCGATCTTCCCGATCGACGGCGAGACCATCAACTACCTCAAGCTCACCGGCCGCAGCGAGCAGCAGCTCGCGCTCGTCGAGGCGTACGCCAAGGAGCAGGGGCTGTGGCTGGACCCGGCCGCCGAGCCGGACTTCTCCGAGAAGCTGGAGCTCGACCTGTCGACGGTCGTCCCGTCGATCGCCGGCCCCAAGCGCCCGCAGGACCGGATCATCCTGGCCGAGGCCGCCGAGCAGTTCGCCCAGGACGTGCGCAACTACGTCGCGGAGGACGAGGAGACGGGCAAGGAGTCCTTCCCGGCCTCCGACGCCCCCGCGCGCGACCACAACGGCATGCCGACCAGGCCGACCCCGGTCATCGCCCCCGACGGCAGCCAGTACGAGATCGACCACGGCGCCGTCACGGTCGCCGCGATCACCTCCTGCACCAACACCTCCAACCCGTATGTGATGGTCGCCGCCGCCCTCGTGGCCAAGAAGGCCGTGGAGAAGGGCCTGACCCGCAAGCCGTGGGTCAAGACCACCCTGGCCCCCGGGTCCAAGGTCGTCATGGACTACTACGACCGCGCCGGCCTCACCCCGTACCTCGACAAGCTCGGCTTCAACCTCGTCGGCTACGGCTGCACCACCTGCATCGGCAACTCCGGCCCGCTGCCGGAGGAGGTCTCCAAGGCCGTCAACGAGGCCGACCTCGCCGTCACCTCCGTGCTGTCCGGCAACCGCAACTTCGAGGGCCGGATCAACCCGGACGTCAAGATGAACTACCTGGCGTCCCCGCCGCTGGTCGTCGCGTACGCCATCGCGGGCTCCATGAAGGTGGACATCACCAAGGACGCGCTCGGCACCGACCAGGACGGCAACCCGGTCCACCTGGCCGACATCTGGCCCTCCGAGCAGGAGGTCGAGGAGGTCGTCGCCTCCGCGATCGGCCAGGAGATGTTCAACACCAGCTACGCCGACGTCTTCGCGGGCGACGCGCAGTGGCAGGCGCTGCCCATCCCGACGGGCAACACCTTCGAGTGGGACCCGGAGTCCACCTACGTCCGCAAGCCCCCGTACTTCGAGGGCATGGCCATGGAGCCGGCCCCGGTCCAGGACGTCACCGGCGCCCGGGTGCTCGCCAAGCTCGGCGACTCGGTCACCACCGACCACATCTCCCCGGCCGGTGCCATCAAGGCCGACACCCCGGCCGGCAAGTACCTCACCGAGCACGGCGTCGAGCGCCGCGACTTCAACTCCTACGGCTCGCGCCGCGGTAACCACGAGGTCATGATCCGCGGCACCTTCGCCAACATCCGCCTGCGCAACCAGATCGCGCCGGGCACCGAGGGCGGCTTCACCCGCGACTTCACCCAGGACGGCGGGCCGGTCTCCTTCATCTACGACGCGTCGCAGAACTACCAGGCCGCGGGCGTCCCGCTGGTGATCCTGGCGGGCAAGGAGTACGGCTCCGGCTCCTCCCGCGACTGGGCCGCCAAGGGCACCGCGCTGCTGGGCGTCAAGGCCGTCATCGCCGAGTCGTACGAGCGCATCCACCGCTCCAACCTCATCGGCATGGGCGTGCTGCCGCTGCAGTTCCCGGAAGGCGCCTCGGCGCTGTCGCTGGGCCTGACCGGCGAGGAGACCTTCTCCATCTCGGGCGTCACCGAGCTGAACGAGGGCACCACCCCGCGCACCGTGAAGGTCACCACCGACACGGGCGTCGAGTTCGACGCGGTCGTCCGCATCGACACCCCCGGTGAGGCCGACTACTACCGCAACGGCGGCATCATGCAGTACGTGCTGCGCTCGCTGATCCGGAAGTAATCCCCGGGCGCAAGCCCGACGGACGGTCGGACGGGCCGCACTCCCCGGCGCGGGGGGTGCGGCCCGTCCGCGTGCTCAGGAACCTCGGCGCGGCAGCTCGACCTTCACCGGGCCGCAGCCCAGCCGCTCCGCCTCGGCTGTGGCGTAGCGGGGGAGGAGCTTGCGGGGAAGGTCGTCCATGCCGGTGCCGTCGTCCTGAACGAGGAAGATGACCAGACCGGTCTGGCACATGGTCTGGTACAGAGCCAGGTCCCGGCCGACTGAACTCCTGCCTCGCTTGCCGTAATCGGGCGCTTCGCTGCGGTCGGTCCGGTCGGACAAGACCTGGGCGAACCACGGATTTTCGATGGTGACCAGCCGCAGCCGCGGACGCCCCCGTATCGTGATGTCTCTGGTGCCGACGCCGCAGACGCGGGCCGTCCCGGGGCTGTGCGTGAGCAGTGTGCCGTCGTGCCAGTCGTGGTCCTGGGCCTTGGGGAGGGCCAGCGTCAGCCCGTCGACGCCGCAGAGCCGGCGTGGCTCGGTGTTCTTGCGGAGAGGGACGGCGGGAAGACGACCCGGGAGCGGGAACGTGCCGTCACAGCCCAGGGCGCGCATGGCGCCGTTGGCCAGCCGGACGGTCGCCCGCGCCATCTGATCCCGCCAGTGAGGGTCCTCGTCCAGGCTCATGGGCGGCCTGCCCCAGGACGCGTCGACGACCGCCGGCGCGTTGACGCCTCCCCCGTCGCCGCAACCCCTGGGGAGCGCCAGCCAGGTCCGGCTCTCCGAGGCCAAGCCGACGAATCCCTTACCGAACGGCACCGCCAGCGGGGAGAGGAAGTCCGTCAGCCAGCCCGCGGACTGCGCGTCGTACCGCCCGTCGAGGTGGTGGAGCCGGAAGTCGACATGCGCGACGGGGCGGCCGTGCTCGTCCAGCGCCAGGAGCCGACAGGCGCCCTGGACAACCGCGCCCCCGCGGGTCGGGCGGATCTCCTCCGCGCGGACCGAGCGGTCGGGGAGGAACAACGCCTCCGCCTCCTTCTTGGAGAGCGTCCCCCAGCACACGGCCTGTTTCTCGTCCGACCACGGAAGGCTGTCGGTCTGCCAGGCGGTCAGCAGACTGCCGATGAGCGCGCTCACGACTCCCACGGTGATCAGCTGACCGGGGCGGGACCGCAGCAGGCCCCAGGCCCGGCGGCCACGCCGCCTCCACCGGCCCTTGCGCGCCGCCGCGGCGGCGACGAGGAAGTGCTCCTGCCGCCGTAACTCCTCAGGGCTGCTCATCTTGAGTCTCCGTGTGGTGTGACGGCGGCGCAGCCGAGGCGCTTGGCCACGGCGGCGGCGTAGACGGGGAAGATACGGGACGGTGTGGCGAACGGGGTGTCGTCGGCGACGTCCGTCCGCTCCATGGACATCACTGTCGTACGGCCCGAACACCGGGTCCGGACGAGCGCGCCATCCGCGTCCATAAAGCCCTGGCCGCGCCAGCCTCGGGCGGGCGGGGCGCTGCCGGTAAGGCCGTCGAGGAGCTTCACCAGCCGGGGGTGGGCGGTCGTGGCGAGCCGGGCGGCCACCGTGCCGTACCAGCGGACGACACAGGTCTGGAGGTCGTCGCTGACCGGGCCCACGGTTGAGTCGAGGCCCTTGCCGTCGCCCTCGCCACCGCCCGGCGCGGGTCTCAGTCCGTCAATCCGGCAGGCGCCCGAGGAGTAGCCGGTGACGAAGGTGTCGTCAGGCACGTATCCCGGCGGTATGGGGGCGGTGAAGCCCAGCGGCTTCTCCGGCGCGCAACCGGCCTTCTCCATACCGCGGTTGGCGATGTCCACGAGCAGCTGCCCGGCCTGCCACCGCTCGAAGGAGACATCCGGCAGGGTGGCGGTGTCGTCTTTGCCGTCGCTCTGCACACCGCTGATGGTCACGACCGAGGGGCGGCCGTCGACATCGCACTTCTCGGGGAGCACCAGCGTGGCGGAGCCCTCGCTGACGAAGCCCGGCAGCCCCTCGGGAAGCTGATCTCCCGCGCCGGCGAAGAGCTCGGCCAGCCAGACGCGGCGCTTCTTCGCGTCTTTCGGGCCCGCGCCGTAGCTGACGGAGATCTTCTCATGGACCTCGTTGATGCCGTTGTCCCAGCTCGTGGTGATCGTGCAGGAGCCGCGCGGGCGTTCGGGTGTCGGGGCCGTCTCCCGGAAGGCGCGGTTGTCGTCGTGGAAACGTAACGGCTCCTCGCCCTGCGACCAGGCGCCCCAGCAGTATCTCTTCGCCGCGTCGGCGTCGGCGTCGTCGCCGGCCCTGACGATCAGCCACCCCGCCACCAGCGCGGCGACGAGCCCACCCGCCAGCGCCGCGCGTGCGCGCCGCGCCGCCAGGGCGCGGCGCAGCCGTCCACCACCCCCACCGGCGGCGTCACTGTCGCCCGTCGTCTGTTCGTCCATCTGGCTTCCCCCCGAAAGCATGTCGGTGCCGCAGATCGTATCGGGCGGCACTGACATGCCATCAGAGAAAGGTGCTGGACGGGATGTACGGAGTCGGCGGCCGCATCCCGCGCAGGCACACATAGCCCCCGGTGGACAGCTCGAGCCCCGCCGCCAGGCCCACGTCCACCGCCCACTCCTGCTCGGCCGTCAGGCTCGGGACCCGGGCCTCGGTGCCCTCCGGGAGGCTGAGCAGCGCGGCGGTCAGCAGCCGCGTCGCCAGCCGCCGGGAGGTCGCGGCCAGCAGCTCGACCTTGCCGTCGTCGCCGACGTAGCAGTATCCGCTGCCCGCCAGGTCGTCCGAGACGAACAGCCGGCACTGGCGCAGCAGCAGCTCGTGGTCGGGCCCGTGCGCCCCGCCCCGGGTGCGGCGGTCGACGGAGTCCATCATGTCCCGCTGTCTGGCCCCGCCCTCGAACACCGCCCCGTCCGGTGGAGGCAGCCGATCCTTGCTGACGATGCCGCGCAGCCGGATCGCCGGGTGCAGGGTGAAACCCGCTTGCCGGTACGTGGCGGCCGCCCGCGGGTCCTCGGAGCCGACGATGATCCCGCGCAGACACGCCCGCCCGTACGCGAGCGCCGCCGCCAGCAGCTCCCGGCCCAGCCCCCGCCGCTGCGCCCGCGGCAGCACCGCGAACAGCGCCAGCCCCCAGGTGCCCTCCCGTCTGTGGGACAGCGCCGCGCCGACCGGCATCCCGGCGTCGTCCACGGCGAGCCAGCAGCCGCCGGGGTCGGTGCGGGCGAGGTGCCGGTTGCGGCCGTGTGCGGAGGCGATGCGGTGCGGCGGCCACTCGTCGTCGTTCTCGCCGGGGAGGGCGCGGGAGGCGCCGAAGGCGGCGGTGGCCACGGTCCGTACCGCCTCGGCGTCCTCCTCGGTGTCGCGTAGCTGGCGGACAATCATGGGCCCATGATGGCGGGCCGGTTGGCGGGGGCGCGAAGTGTGTTGTCGGGTGGGTGGACGTGGCTTGGTCGGCCCAGGAACGCGACAACGTTGTCAAAGGGGTTCCAGGGACGACGCCGAGGTGACGGTGACCGGCGAGGGCACGGACGTCGTCCAGCCGGTCACGGTGACCGTCGCAGGGCCCGGCAGCCTGCTCGCCGCGTACAACAACGTCGGCGCCACCGACGACGGGGGCGAGCACGACGAGGGCGACTACGACGGCGGCGGCTGGAGCTACTCGCGCCAGGCCCTGACCGAGGCCGGGCTCGCGCCTGGCGCCCGGGGCACCGTCCAGGGACTGGAGTTCACCTGGCCCGGCTCGCCCGCCGGCCGCCCCGACAACGCCTCGGCCGACGGCCAGACCATCGACCTGCCGGCCTCCACCGCCCTGTCGTTCCTCGGCAGCGCGGTCAACGGCAACCAGAAGACCACCGCCGAGGTCACCTACACCGACGGCAGCTCGGACAGCACCGAACTGTCCTTCACGGACTGGACGGTGGGCGGCGGCGGAGGGACGGTCCAGTACGGCAACGTGACCGTCGCCAGGACCCCGTACCGCAACGTCAGCGGCGGGGACAAGGACGTCGTGGACGCCTACGTCTTCGCGACGAAGGCGTTCCGGGCGCCGGACGGCAAGACGATCAAGAGCGTCACACTGCCGGACAACGCGGACCTCCACGTCTTCGCGATCGCCCGCGGCTGACCGCCCAGGGGCCTGACCGGAGGTACGGGGTGTTCGCCGGCCCACCCCGGCCGGCGAACACCCGGTCCCGGCAACACCCTTGCGCCCCGGCGACGCCACGCCCTTTACCGGGGACTCTTGCAGAAAGCCCCGGTGTTCACGCCGGGGATGAATGCATCTTAAGGCTGCTCTGACGTGCACTTTAGAGTGGACGTTTTTGCTGCTCGATGTACTGGCGGACGATTGCCAACGGTGCTCCGCCGCACGATGCGGAGAAATACGAGGGCGACCACAGGTGCCCGTGCGTGATGGCGCGGTTGATCCGGCCGGTGAACTCCTGCCGTATCCGGCGAGCGGAGACGCCCTTGAGGCTGTTGACCAGCTTCGAGACGGCGACCTTGGGCGGGTAGTGCACGAGGAGGTGGACGTGATCGCGTTCGCCGTTGAACTCCTTCAGCTCCGCTTCGAAGTCCTCGCAGACCTTGCGCATGATCTCTTCGCAGCGCGTCAGCATCTCATCGTTGAACACCCCGCGCCGATACTTCGTCACGAAGACCAAGTGCACATGCATCGCCGAAACAACGTGCCTGCCAGGCCTGTAGTCGTTCTGCCCATCCATGAGACCAACCGTAGTAGGGTCTTGGGTGTGCAGCTCCGCTACAACTACCGGGCCTACCCGGACGCCTCCCAGCGCCGTGCGCTGGCCAGTGCGTTCGGGTGCGCCCGCGTAGTGTGGAACGACTGCCTGCGCGACCGGAAGGAAGCGCACGCGGCAGGATGGCCGTACGTGAAGTCGGCCGAGCTGTCCCGGCTTCGCATCACCCAGGCCAAGCGCACCGCGGAACGCGCCTGGCTCGCCGATGTGTCGGCGGTCGTCCTGCAACAGTCCCTGCGGGACCTGGACACCGCCTACAAGAACTTCTTCGACTCGGTGAAGGGCAAGCGGCGGGGCCGCAAGGTCGGCCCTCCCCGCTACAAATCGAAGAAAGACACCCGGCAGTCCATCCGCCTCAATACCAACGCCTTCTCCCTCCAGGACGACGGCACGGTGTACGTGGCCAAGGTCGGCAACCTCAAGGTCAAGTGGTCCCGCCGGCTTCCGGCCGCACCCACGTCCCTGACCGTCACCAAGGACAGTTCCGGCCGGTACTTCCTCAGCTTCGTCGTGGACACCGAGCCGGACATTCTCCCCGGCCTGGAGGCAGACGTCGGTCTCGATCTCGGCCTGTCCGCCTTCGCGGTCCTGTCCGACGGCAGCAAGATCCACAGCCCCCGCTTCCTGCGCCGGGCCGAGAAGAAGCTCAAGCGGCTTCAGCGGGAGCTGTCCCGCAAGGTCAAGGGATCGAAGAACCGGGCCAAGGCTCGCATCAAGGTCGCACGCCAGCACGCCAGGGTGGCGGACCGGCGCCGGGACTGGCACCACAAGGCATCCACACAGATCATTCGCGACAACCAAGCGGTGTATGTGGAAGACCTCGCGGTGTCCGGCCTCGGCCGCACCCGGCTCGCCAAGTCCGTGCACGACGCGGGATGGTCCGCGTTCGTCGGCATGCTGGAGTACAAGGCGGCTCTGCACGGCCGTACCTTCGCCAAGGTGGGCCGGGCCTTCCCGTCCTCTCAGGTCTGCTCGGCCTGCGGATTCCGGGACGGCCCCAAGCCCCTGCACGTCCGTGTGTGGACGTGCGGACAGTGCGGAACCGTGCACGACCGCGACCACAACGCAGCAGGTAACGTCCTCTTCGAAGGACGCCGCATCGTCGCCGCCGGACGGGTGGAGACGCTAAGCGCCTGTGGAGTGCCGGTAAGACGGGCACACGTGCCCGCACAGCGCGTTGAAGCAGGAAGCCCCCGGAATGGTCAGACGACCCAGGCCGGAATCCCTGGACTTTGGGCCAGGGAGCACGTCAATTGATCGCTGCCCGGCGGCCGCCCGTGCGACGGCCGCCGCCCGTACCGCCCTGCCGCGACGGCGGGCCAACACCGGAGGTGGACCACATCAGCACGCGGCCCCTGACGTTCGTCGTCGGCACCGGACGCAGCGGCTCGACCGCGCTGTCGCACGTCCTGAACCTGCACCCCGGCATCCTCAGCGTCAACGAGCTGTTCACCTCCCTCGGCGCGGAGCCCCACCGCCATCCGCTGCCCGGACGGGTGATGACCGGCGCGGACTTCTGGCAGCTGATCACCCGGCCGAACGAGGAGTTCGACCGGATGATCCGCAGCGGCACCCCGGCGCCTGAATTCCTCTACCACCGGCGACCCGGCCGCTTCTCGGCGGAGACCACCGGCATCCCCGCCCTGTGCATGATGGTCCTGCCGCATCTCACCGACGACCCGGACGCGCTCTTCGACGAGCTCGCGCCGCGGGTGGCGGCGTGGCCCGGCGGCCCCGTCGCCCGGCACTACGAGGCGCTGTTCGAGCTGCTGGCCGACGGGTTCGGCGGCGGCGTGGTCGTCGAGCGCTCCGGCGGCTCCCTGAGCTGGGTGCCCTGGATCAGGGAGGCGTTTCCCGAGGCGCGGTTCGTCCATATGTTCCGGGACGGGCCGGACTGCGCGCTGTCGATGAGCCGCCACCCCGGCTTCCGGATGATCCTGCGCACCATGGACGCCAGGAGCGCGTCCGGGGCGGGCCCGCTGGTGCCCCGGCTCACCGACCAGCACCTGAAGACCCTGCCGCCCGACCTCGCGGGGCTGTTCGCCGAACGGTTCGACCCCGCGCTGCTGATGGAGGCGCCCGTGCCGGTCGCCCGGTTCGGCGAGATGTGGTCGCGCCTGATCAGCCGGGGCCTGACGGCGCTGTCACGGGTCCCGGAGGGCTCCGTCGCGGCCCTGTCCTACGAGGGACTGCTCGACGCGCCCCGGTCGGAGCTGACCCGGCTGGCGGAGTTCGTCGGCGTCGAGGCCACGGAGGACTGGCTGACGGCGGCCGAGGCCACGCTCGACCACAGCCGGCGCGGCTCCGCCCTCCGCCTCCCCGCGGACGAGCTGTCCGCTCTGCGGAAGTCCTGTGCCCCGGGCACCGAGGCGCTGCGCGCGGCCCTGGCGCGGGCGTAGCGCTCCGGCTCCGGCTCCCCGCGGGATTCCGCTCCTCACTCGGGATTCCGCCCACGGCATGTCTGCTCACGGCATACGCCGATTCCGCCGGCGGCGCCCGGCGGGCAGAGTCACCGTCATGAGGCTTCTGCTGCTGGGCGGTACGGAATTCGTGGGGCGCGCCGTCGCCGAGGAGGCGCTGGCGCGCGACTGGCAGGTGACGGCGTTCCACCGGGGACGCCACGACCCGCCCCCGGGCGTGGCCGCCCTGCGGGGCGACCGCGGTGCTGCGGGCGGCCTGGCGGCCCTGGCGGCACCCGGGGCGGGGGAGTGGGACGTCGTCGTCGACACCTGGTCGGGCGCGCCGTCCGCCGTGCGCGACACGGCCCGGCTGCTGGCCGGGCGGGCGGGGAGTTACGTCTACATCTCCAGCCGGTCCGTCTACGCCTACCCCGCCCCGGCCGGGCTGGACGAGGACGGCGCGTTGGTGGAAGCGTCGCCGGACGCGGGGGAGGTCGAGTACGCCCAGGCCAAGAGGGGCGGGGAGCTGGCGGCGCAGGCGGCGTTCGGCGAGCGGGCGCTGCTGGCCCGCGCGGGGCTGATCCTGGGCCCGTACGAGAACGTCGGCCGGCTGCCGTGGTGGCTGACGCGCCTCTCCCGGGGCGGCCCGGTCCTGGCACCGGGGCCGCGCGAGCTGGGGCTGCAGTACATCGACGTCCGCGACCTGGCCATCTGGGTGCTGGACGCGGCCGAGCGCGGGCTCGGCGGCCCGTACAACCTGGTGAGCCCGCCGGGCCACGCGACCTTCGGCGAGCTGCTGGAGGCCTGCGCGGCCGCCACCGGGTCGGACGCCGAGCTGCGCTGGACGGACCCGGAGGCGGTCCTGACGGCCGGGATCGAGCCGTGGACCGAGCTGCCCGTCTGGCTGCCGCCGGGGGAGCTCTGCGACACCATGTACCAGGGCGACGTGTCCCGGGCGCTCGCCGCCGGCCTGCGCTGCCGCCCCGTCGCCGAGACCGTGGCCGCCACCTGGGAGTGGCTGCGTGAGCTGGGCGGCCGGGCACCCCACCGCCCCGACCGCCCTCCGGTGGGACTCGACCCGGAGCGGGAGGCGAAGGTGCTGGCGGCCACGGACAGGGCCTGAGCCAGGCCTAAGCCTGCGGTGTCGGACGCGGCCCGGGGACCTGCCGTACGGGGTGCTTGCTCATGATCGAGACCCGGTTGAAGGCATTGATGGCGATCGCCACCCAGATCACCGCCGAGATCTCGTCGTCGGTCAGCACCTGGCGCGCCTCCCCGTAGGCCGCCTCCTGCGCGGTGGTGTCCGCGGGGCTGGTGGTCGCCTCCGCGAGGGCGAGCGCGGCCCGCTCCCGCGCGGTGAACATCTCGGTGTCGCGCCATGCCGCCAGCACACCCAGGCGCTGTGGCGTCTCGCCGGCCCGCAGCGCGGCCTTGGTGTGCAGGCTGAGACAGAACGCGCAGCCGTTGACCTGGGACACCCGCAGGTTGACCAGCTCGACGAGCAGCCGGTCGAGCCCGGCGTCGGCGGCGGCCGCACGGACCGCCTCGGCGGTCTGGAGCATCGAGCTGTAGGCCTGCGGGCTCTGCTTGTCGACGAAGACCCGTCTGCTCCGCCCGTCGGCGGAGGTCGCCTTGTCGTCGGAGGTCGCTGCCGCGTCAGTCACCTGCACTCCTTCACCGGGCCGCTGTGGCCACTTCCCGATAATGATCGCGCACCTCACCGAGGTGCGGATCTATCATCGCTATTGTTGAGCGTAAAACTATCCCCCCTTTGGGAGGCGTCGCGCCATGAGCAACACCGAGACCCAGCCCGCCGTGCAGCGCTGCGGCGCCTCCCCGGACGGGGAGAGCGGCCCCCGGGTGGAGGTCCTGACCCCGCGCGACGTCCCGCTGGGCGGCCCGCGCGCGATGACCGTACGACGCACCCTGCCACAGCGGGCCCGGACGCTGATCGGCGCCTGGTGCTTCGCCGACCACTACGGACCCGACGACGTCGCCCTCAGCGGCGGGATGGACGTCGCCCCGCATCCGCACACCGGTCTGCAGACGGTGAGCTGGCTGTTCAGCGGGGAGATCGAGCACCGCGACAGCCTGGGCAGCCACGCCTTCGTACGGCCGGGCGAGCTGAACCTGATGACCGGCGGCCACGGGATCAGCCACTCCGAGGTCTCCACCGCCCGGACCACGGTCCTGCACGGCGTCCAGCTGTGGGTGGCGCTGCCCGAGGCGCACCGCCACACCGACCGTGACTTCCAGCACTATGTGCCGCGCCCCGTCGCCCTGCCCGGGAGCCGGCCGGCCGGGGACGGGGCGACGGGTGACGGGGCTGCCGGGGACGGGCCCGCGGGCGAGGCCAGGGTCTTCCTCGGCTCCCTCGCCGGCGACACCTCACCGGTGCCCACCTTCAGCCCCCTGCTGGGCGCCGAAATCACCCTCGAGCCGCACGCCACGGTCAGCCTGGCCATCGACACGGCTTTCGAGCACGGCGTCCTCCTGGACCGCGGCGAGGTCCGCATGGCCGACACGCTCCTGAACCCCGCCGAACTCGGCTACCTCGCCCCCGGAAACGGGACGCTCGAGCTGACGAACACCACCGACTCCGCCGCCCGGATGGTGCTGCTCGGCGGGACGCCGTTCGGGGAGCAGATCGTGATGTGGTGGAACTTCATCGGGCGGTCGCACGAGGACATCGCCCAGGCCCGCGAGGACTGGACGACCGGCTCCCGCTTCGGCGAGGTGACGGGCTACGACGGCGACCGGCTGCCCGCGCCCGAGCTGCCGAACGTGCCGCTGAAGCCGCGCGGAAACGCGCGCCATGGGCTCTCGTAGCCCTGGGGAGGCGTGTGCGCGGCTCGTGATCACGGTGTGCGGAGTGGGAACGCGGTGGCCGGTCGTTGGACACTGGAAGCAGGGGGCCGGCCGGTACGTGAAGTGGCCGCGGCTCGAAGACGAGGAGGTCCCCGGTGTCTGAGACTCCGCACCAGGTGAGCGACGTGATGACGCGTACGGTGGTCGCTGTCGGCCGCGACGCGTCGTTCAAGGAAATGGTCAGGACCATGGGGCAGTGGCGGGTGAGCGCCATGCCGGTCCTCGAGGGTGAGGGGCGAGTGGTCGGTGTGGTCTCGGAGGCGGATCTGCTGCCCAAGGAGGAGTTCCGGGCCAGTGACCCGGATCGCTTCGAGCAGTTGCGGCGCCTCCCCGATCTGGCGAAGGCGGGGGCGGTGACGGCGGAGGAGCTGATGAGCGCTCCGGCGGTCACCGTGCACGCGGACGCCACCCTGGCCGAGGCGGCTCGGATCATGGCCGTTCGGCGGGTCAAACGGCTTCCCGTGGTCGACGATGAGGGGATGCTGCGGGGCATCGTCAGCCGGGGTGATCTTCTGAAGGTCTTCCTCCGGTCGGACGAGGAGATCGAGGAGGAGGTTCGGAGAACGGTGGTCTCCTATCTCTTCCCCGAGGTCAGCCATGCCGTGCGGGTGCGGGTGGCTGAGGGAGTGGTCACTCTGGGCGGGCAGATCCCGAACGCCGCGATGATCCCTGTGGCCGCGCGCCTCATCCGTGCGGTGGAGGGTGTCGTGGATGTCGAATGCCACTTCACGGCCGCTGGACGAGTCCGGGCGGCACATGGTTCCTGAGGCCGCGGCGCCCGGCCGGGCCCTGTCGTCGAAGTGCCGGCCGCGACGTGCGCTCGCCCACCCGCGGCTGACCTGAGCCCGATGCGGTGAATATGTGCGTCCGGTCCTGGGGACACGCTCGCGGGGTGGACGGGGACCGACCGAGGCGAGTGTCCGAAGGGAGTCGGGACATGCACCACAGGACGGTCGGGGAGCTCATGACCCACCACGTGGTCCGGGCCCCGCGCGAGATGCCGTTCAAGGAGATCGTGGAGCTCCTCGCGGAGAACGACGTCACGGCCGTGCCGGTCGTGGACGGCTCCGGTCACCCGCTCGGGGTGGTGTCCGAGGCCGATCTGCTGCGCAAGTCCTCCGGCCAGGCCGATCCCTCCGGCCGGGTGCCGATCCCGCACCTGGAGGCGTGGGAGCGCGCGAAGACGGAAGGAAGAAGGGCGGAGGAGCTGATGTCGGCTCCCGCGGTGTGTGCGCGGCCGGAGTGGAGCGCCGTCGAGGCGGCCCGGCTGATGGCGGTCCAGGGCGTCAAACGGCTCCCCGTGGTCGACGAGACCGACAGGCTGCTCGGCATCATCAGCCGCGGCGACCTGCTGCGGACCTTCCTGCGCCAGGACGACGCGATCCGCGAGGAGATCGAACGGGATGTGCTGCGCCACACGTTGCGCCTGGCCCCCTCGGCGGTGACGGTCGAGGTGCGGGAGGGCGAGGTCACCCTGCGCGGCTCGGTGGAGGCCCGGAGCCTGGTCCCGGTCATCGAGCGGCTGTGCCGGAGCGTGGACGGGGTGGTGTCGGTCACCGAGCACATCGCCTACGGAACCGATGACACCCAGGGGCCTGCCGTCGCCACCTGAGACGCCGTCCAGAGCGTCGGCCCGGTCGGGGGCGGGCCGTGCGGCGCATCGTCACGGCTGCTCCGGCACGACGGCGACCGGACACACCGAGTGGTGCAGCACGGCGTGGCTGACCCGGCCGAGTTGCAGCCCGGTGTGGCCAGGGCGGCGGAGGGCTCCGACCACCAGCAGGTCGGAGCGCGCCGACGCGTCCAGCAGAACCCGGTGCGCCGGTCCCTCGACCACATCACGCCGACACGTGGTGTCCTCGTGTTCGCGCTCGACCCGGTCCAGCACCTCGGTGAGGATGCCCGCCGCCTGCTCCTCGTAGAGCAGGGTGGTGGCCTCCTGCGCGAGCAACGGCCGGCCCGCGTGCCGCTCCGCCGGGCACAGCCAGGTCCGTACGGCGTGCACCTCGGCGTTCCGTACCCGTGCCTCACGGAATGCGAACCGGGCCGCCGCCGAGCCCTCAGCGGGGTCGCCGACCGCGAGGAGGACGCGTCCGAAGCCCCCCTCTCGGTTCTGCTCCTCGCCGCGCACCACGATCACCGGGCAGACGGCGCGGGCCGCCACCGCCAAGCTGACCGACCCCAGGAGCGACCCGGCGAGTTCGCCTCTGCCCCGGGAGCCGGTGACCACGGCGAAGGCCTCACGGCTTTCGGCCAGCAGTGCCGTCACGGTGTCCTCGGCCAGCGTCTCCGCGGACACCTTGACGTCCGGCTCGCGCAGCGCCGCGCGTTCGGCTGCGGAGGCGGCGATGTGCTCGGCCAGGATCGCCCCGGAGCTGCGGCCGGTACCGAAGGAGGGGAGGCCCAGCTCGTACCGCTCCCAACGAGACGCGTAGACCAGACGCAGTGGCAGCCCGTGGCGCGCCGCCTCGTCCACGGCCCAGTCCACCGCCTGCAGACTCGACCCCGACCCATCGACACCCACGACCAGCGAGAGTGACATCGTCCCCACCGCCTTCCTGCGGCCGACTCGTGCGCCTCGGGTACCCCTGCGTTCACGGTCGCATCGCCCCGGTACGGGAACACTCGTCCGGCAACCCCGGCGGACGGGCCGTGGCGCGGCGGAGTGGTTTTCCGAATGCGACACTGGCCCCGTGGGCGACCGCGGCTTCGGCGACCTGTGCGCCCGACCACGCCGCCGTGCTCCCGGCACCCGATCGCGAAACCCGTGGCGAAGGGGCTCACGGATGACGGACACGGCACACCGCCGCGACACGGTTCACGCGCTGCTCGCCGACGGCAGCACCGTGGAGATACGGGCCGCCCGGCCACAGGACCGGGACGAAGTGCTGCGCATGCACCAGGAGATGTCAGCGGAGGACCTGCGGCTGCGGTTCTTCGCGGCCAACCCGAGGTACGCCAGCGAGGCCGCGGCACGCGTCTGCGCGCCCGCGCGCCCCGGCTACCTCGCGCTGCTCGCGGTGGCGCGGGGGCGGGTGGTCGGCGTGGCGGAGTACACGGCCCTCCCGGCGGCCCCCGGTGAACCGGTGTGCGCCGACATGGCCCTGTCCGTGGCCGAGGGCCGCCACGGGCAGGGCATCGGCACGCTGCTGATCGAACACCTGGTTACTGCGGCCAGGGACGCGGGGATCTCGGCCTTCACCGCCGAAGCGCTCGCCGAGAACCACGCGGTCCTG
The DNA here is from genome assembly GCF_042959105.1 of Streptomyces sp. NPDC007917. NCBI lineage: Bacteria > Bacillati > Actinomycetota > Actinomycetes > Kitasatosporales > Streptomycetaceae > Streptomyces > Streptomyces sp. NPDC007917. The sequence goes on along the minus strand of NZ_JBIBKK010000001.1, from coordinate 531,869 downwards.
AAGGTGTTCGCCGATCTGGGCCTGCGCACCTCCCGCCACTTCGACGGCACCGATGTGCGCTGCACCGTGCACCTGGAGGAGGACGAGCGCTATCTGTCGGCGGTGGACGAGCGCGGCCGGATCGCCGATGTGGCCAGCCTGCGGCCACTGCTGCGGCCGCGTTCGGTGGCCGTCGTCGGAGCGGGCCGGCGTCCCGGGTCGGTGGGGCGCGCGGTGCTGGGCAACCTTCGCTCCGGCGGGTTCGACGGGCCCCTGTGCGCGGTCAACCCGCACACCGATGTCATCGAGGCAACGCCGGCGTATCCGAGCGTGGCGGCCCTTCCCCTCGTCCCGGAACTCGCCGTGCTCGCCGTGCCCGCGCCCGCCGTCCCCGAGACGGCCCAGCAGTGCGGGGCCCTGGGGGTCCGTGCGCTGGTCGTCCTGACGGCGGGCCTCGACGCGGGGCAGGCCGAGGCGCTGTTCACCACCTGCCGCCGGTACGGGATGCGGCTGGTGGGCCCCAACTGCCTGGGCATCGCCAACACGGCCGACGAGGCGCGCCTCAACGCCACCTTCGCCGCTCACCCGCCGCTGCCGGGGCGGGCGGGGGTCGCCGTGCAGTCCGGAGGGGTGGGCATCGCGCTGCTCGAGCGGCTCGGCCGCCTGGGCGTGGGCATCTCCAGCTTCGTCTCACTCGGCGACAAGTACGACGTCAGCGGCAACGACATGCTCCAGTGGTGGGAGTCCGACCAGAGCACCCGCCTCGCCGTCCTCCACCTGGAGTCCTTCGGCAACCCCCGTGCCTTCTCCCGCACCGCCCGACGGGTCGCCCGCAGCATGCCGGTCCTCACCGTGGACGCGGGCCGATCGGATGCCGGACGGCGCGCCGCGGCCTCCCACACCGCCGCCGCGGCCACCCCCACCATGACCCGCCGGGCCCTGTTCACCCAGGCCGGGATCATCGCCACCCACAGCATCGCCGAACTGGTGGACACGGCGGCCTTGCTGTACGCCCAGCCACCGCCCGCCGGTGGCGACGTCGCGGTGGTCAGCAACGCGGGAGGCGCCGCAGTGCTCGCAGCCGACGCCTGCGTCGAGGCGGGGCTGAACGTCCCCGCCCTCGACACCGCCCTCGCCGATGAACTCCGCACGCTCCTGCCGCCCGGGGCGGCCACCGCCAACCCCGTGGACACCACGGCCGCGGTGACCGCCGACCGGCTGCGCGCCTGCGTGGACCGGCTCACCGCACACGGCGCCGTCGACGCGGTACTGGTGGCCCTGGTCCCCACCGCGCTGGCCACCGGCACCGACCAGGACCCACTGCTCGCCCTCACCGGCACCCCGGGCCGACACCCCCGGCCGGTCCTCGCGGTCCTCCTCGACCAGGAGGCACCCGTACGGCTGCTCATGAGCACCGACGACCGTGCCGTCCCGGCCTACACCGAACCCCAGTCGGCCGCCCGCGCCCTCGCCCACGCCGTCCGCTACGCCCGCTGGCGCGCCGAGCCGCCGGGCACCGTTCCCCCGCTGTCCGGCGTCGACACCGCCGGCGCGGTGGCCATGGTGGAGGAACACCTCACCCACCACCCCGACGGAGGCTGGCTCGACCCCCGCGCCTGCGCCGCCCTCCTCGACCGTTACCACATCCCGCAACTGCCCTGGGCCTGGGCCGAGGACGAGGACAGCGCCGCCGCGGCCGTCCGCCACCTCACCGGAGAGGACACCCGGTGCGCCCTCAAGGCGTACTGGCCCGGACTGGTGCACAAGAGCGACCAGGGAGCGCTGCGGCTCGACTTGGAGGGAGCGGAAGAAATCCGCACCGCCTACCGCGAGCTGCGGGAACGCTTCCACGACCGTATGACCGGCGCGCTGGTGCAGCCGATGGCACAACGTGGCACCGAGCTGTTCGCCGGCGTCGTCCAGGACGAGGTGTTCGGACCCCTGGTGCTCTTTGGCCTCGGGGGAACCGCCACCGAACTGCTCGCCGACCACGCCGCCAGGCTCGCACCACTCACCGACCGTGATGTCCACACCCTCATCACCTCCCCGCGCTGCGCCCCGCTGCTCTTCGGCTACCGGGGCAGCCCGGCCGTGGATCTCGAAGGTCTGGAACAGTTGCTGCTGCGGCTGTCCCGGATGGCCTGTGACCTTCCGCAACTCGCCGAGGCCGACCTCAACCCGGTGGTCGCCCGGCCCGACGGCGTGGTGGCGCTCGACGTCAGGCTGCGCGTCCTGCCCCGCCACGCCCACGACCCCTATCTGCGTCGGCTCCGCGCCGTCAGAGCCCGGCACGCGCCCTGACGAAGGGACCTGAGGAGGCAGTGATACGTCCGGATCGACACCCGCGTCCGGATTGCGACCTTATGCGGCTGCCCCCACGATGAGGTCATGGTCCCCGTAGGTCCTGCGGACCGTTTCGACGCGTTCCGGGCCCTGGCCGCCCGCCGTGGACGGCCGGGAGACCGGCTGATCGAGTCGCTGGCGGAGGCCCGGGCGGGAACGTCGGACAGCCCCGGGGTGTGGGCTCCGGCTGTCGCCGCCGGTTTCGGTCTGCCCGCCGCCGCCGCGCTGGGACCGGCCGGTTACTACGCGGACCTCGCCGCCCCGCACGGCCGCCGTCACGTCCGGGTCTGCGCGGCGACCGCCTGCTTCGCCGCGCAGGCCGGACAGCATCTCACGGACGTGGAACACGGGCTGGGTATCCCCGAGGGCACGGCGTCGCCCGACGGGGAGACGTCGTTCCAGGGCGTCCGTTGTCTGGGGTACTGCTACGCGGGTCCTGCGGCGCTCGACGGTGATACGCCGTGCACGGGGCGGACACTGGCCGCTCAGCTCGCGGGGCGCGAGCCCCCTCGGGCTCCGGGGATCCCGGTGGCCGATGACACCGGCGACCCCGTTCTGCTGGGCCGAGTGGTGGCCGGTGAGCTTCCGTGGCAGGTGTGGCCGCAGGTGGTGACGGCCGGCAGTCCGGACCGGGTTCAGCTGGAGGTGGCCGCGTCCGGGCTGCGGGGCCGCGGTGGCGCGGGGTTCCGGGTGGCCGCCAAGTGGGAGGCCGCCGGCCGGGCATCCGGCACCGTGGTCGTGGCCAATGGAGACGAGGGGGACCCGGGCTCGTACGCCGATCGGCTGCTGATGGAGTCGGACCCGGAGCGGATGCTGGAGGGCCTGGCTCTGGCCTGCTTCGCGTGCGGGGCGCGCCGGGGGGTGGTGCTGGTGCGCTCGGAGTATCCGCGTGCGCTCGCCCGCGTGCGGGAGGCCGTCGGACGGGCTTACGTCGACGGGCACTTCGGCCCTTCCGTTCACGGAACGGACACCGCCTTGGACGTGGAGGTGGTGGAGGGGGCCGGTTCGTACGTCGCGGGTGAGGAGACCGCCCTGATCGCGAGCCTGGAGGGGGACCGAGGCTGCGCACGGCCGCGACCGCCCTACCCGACCCAGCGAGGGCTGTGGGGCGCGCCGACGGTGGTGAACAACGTGGAGACCCTGGCGGCTGTCCCATGGATCGTCTCCCGGGGCGGAGAGGCGTACGCCCGGCGCGGGGTCCCAGGCGAGACGGGAACGAAGCTGGTCTGCCTGTCGGAGCGGTTCGCCCGGCCGGGGGCGTACGAGGTCGAGCTGGGCACCCCGCTGCTGCGGATCGTCACCGAGCTGGGCGGCGGTCTGCGGGACGGTTGCGAGCTGACCGCGTTGCAGGTCGGCGGGCCGCTGGGCGGTTTCCTCGCCCCCGATGCGCTGGATGTGCCGCTGACCAGCGCCGATCTCACGGCCCGGGGTGCCGCTCTCGGCCATGCCGGACTGGTCGCCTTCGACCAGCGCGTGGCACCGGAGGAGGTGCTGCGGCACCTCTGGCGGTTCGCCGAGGCCGAGAGCTGCGGTGCCTGCTCGCCCTGCCGTGTGGGCTCGCGCCGCGGCCTGGAGCTGGCGTCCGCCGGCACTCCGCCCGAAGCTGAATGGGAACGACTGGCGCGTGTTCTGGCGGAGGCGAGCCTGTGCGCCTTCGGCCGGCGGATCCCGCCCGCCGTGCACAGCCTGGCCCGCGCCTATGGCGACCGGCTGACGGGATGGGGGCCATGACCGGAACCGAGATCGAGATCGAGGTCGACGGCACCGGCGTCGCCGTGCCCGAGGGAGCGTCGCTGCTCGCGGCGGCGCGGGCGGCGGGGATCGAGCTGCCCTCACTCTGCTTCGACGAGCGGCTCAGCCCTGCCGGCTCCTGCCGTACCTGTCTCGTGCGGGCCGACGGGCGGATCGCGGCGGCCTGCGTGACCCCGGCCGCATCCGGCGCCCGCGTCGAAATCGACACCGACGAACTCCGGCGGCTGCGCAGGGAAGCGGTGGAGGTCATCGCATCCGCTCTGCCGCCCCGTGCGCTGGCCCCTGGCAACCCCAGCGAACTGGCACGACTCTGCCGGTCGATGGACATCGGCCCCCAGACGGCACGGGGTGCCGGGGGCCGGGGCGGGGACGGCTCCCACCCGTACGTCCATCTGGACCGGGACCTGTGCATCGCCTGCGGCCGGTGCGTCCGCATGTGCGCCGACGTACAGGGCACCTTCGCCCTCACCCTGGTCGGCCGGGGCGCCGACACCGTAGTCGCCCCCGGCACCGGCGGGCCCTGGATCGAGTCGGACTGCGTGGCCTGCGGCGGCTGCGTCGACACCTGCCCCACCGGCGCGATCACCGAGCCCGGCCCCGGCAGCGGGCTCAGCTCCGCCCACCGGCCGACCGCCACCCGGACCACCTGCGGATACTGCGGCGTCGGCTGCGCGCTGGACGTCGTGACCCGCGACGGCGAGGTCACGGCGGTCCTGCCCGCCCGGGACGGCCCGGTCAACCAGGGGCACGCCTGTGTGAAGGGCCGCTTCGCCCACGGCTATCTGACCTCCCCCGAACGGCTCACCCGGCCCCTGCTACGGCGCGACGGCCGCCTGGAGGCCGTCGGCTGGGACGAGGCACTCGACGAGGTCGCCCGCGGGCTGCGCGCGGCCGTCGAGGCGGGCGGCCCGGACGCCGTGGCGGCGATCTCCTCGGCCCGCGCCACCAACGAGGAGAACTACCTCGTCCAGAAGTTCATGCGGGTCGTGGTCGGCACGAACAACGTCGACAACTGCTCCCGGCTGTGCCACTCCCCGTCCGCGGCCGGCCTGACCGCCTCTTTCGGCCTGCCCGGTGGCACCGACACCTTCGACGACGTCGAGCGCTCCGACTGCCTGCTGGTGGTCGGGGCCAACCCCGTCGAAGCGCACCCGGTGGTCGGAGCGCGGCTGCTCCGGCGCGTGCTGCACGGGGCCGAGCTGGTCGTCGCCGACCCCCGTGCCATCGGCCTCGCCCTGCACGCCGACGTGCATCTGCGTCCCCGGCCCGGCACCAATGTCGCCCTCTTTCACGGGCTCGCCCACGTCCTGCTCGCCGAAGGCCTCGCCGACGAGGAGTTTCTGCGCGAGCGGGCCACCGGCCTGCCGGAACTCACCGCGCTGCTGAATGACTACCCGCCCGACCGGGTCGCGGACATCACCGAAGTGCCCGCGGCGGACCTGGTGGCCGCCGCCCGGCTGTACGGCCGCGCCCGAGCGCCCGCCATCGTCTACGGCCTGGGCGTCACCGAGCACCTGCACGGCACCGACGGGGTCCGGTCCCTGGCCAACCTGGCGATCCTGCGCGGCGCCGTGGGCACCGACCGCGGACACGGGGTCAGCCCGCTGCGCGGCCAGAACAACGTCCAGGGCGCCTCGGACATGGGCGCGCTGCCCGACCTCCTGCCCGGCTACGGAAAGGTGACCGACCCCGCCGTACGGTCCCGGGCCGAGGCGGTCTGGGGGGTACCGGTTCCCGCGCGGCCCGGCCTGCGGATCCCGGCCATGTTCGCCGCCGCCCGGGCCGGGGGGCTGCGGGCGCTGTGGATCATCGGCGAGGACGTCTGCGCCACCGACCCCGACGCGAACCGGGTGGCCCGCGCCCTGGACACCTGCCCGCTCGTGGTCTGCAACGAACTCTTCCTCTCCGAGACCGCCCGCCACGCCGACATCGTCCTGCCGGCGGCGTCCTGGCTGGAGAAGGACGGCACCTTCGTCAACTTCGACCGACGGTTCCAGCGGGTCAGACCCACCGTTCCCCCGCCGGACGAGGCACGGACCGACTTCGAGATCGTGCACGCCGTCGCGACGGCCATGGGCACCGACATCGGCTGCCCCACACCGGCCGAAGCCCTGGCCGAGTGCGGCCGGGTCGCCCCCGTCTTCGCCGGCCTCCGCCACGAACGGCTGGACCGCGACGGCGCCATCCCCTGGCCGTGCCCGGACCCCGGCCGCCCCGGAGAAGCCAAGCTGTACCAGGAACGGTTCGCCACCCCCGACGGACGCGCCCACCTCGCCGCACCCCCCTATCTGCCACCCGGCGAGCAGCCCGACGACGACTATCCGCTGGTCCTGGTCACCGGGCGGCGCTGGGCCCACTACAACTCAGGGAGCATGACCCGCCGCGGCGCCAACCTCACACTCGATCCGACCGACTTCCTCGACCTCAACCCCGACGACGCCCTCCGGTACGCGGTGCGCGACGGCCTGCCGCTCACGGTGGAGAGCCGGCACGGCCGGGCCCACCTCATCGCCCGGGTCAGCGAGCAGACGGCCCCCGGCCAGGTCTTCTGCTCCTTCCACTTCCCCGCGAGCGGGGTGAACCGCCTGACCTCCGACCACGCGGACACCGTGACGTCCTGTCCCGAGTACAAGGTCACGGCCGTACGCGTGTCCGCGCCGTGACAAGGACGGCAGGGGCACACGCCGATGGGCACCGGAACCCCCGTCCTGACACCCGGTGACGGAGGCCACGGACAGGCTGCGCCGAACGGGGCGCCTGGCCCTGCGGTGCAGACCCTGCGGACCAGGGAGGTCTTCGCCGCGCTGGACACCTCGCCGCGAGGACTGGCCTCAGCGGACGCGGCGGCGCGGCGTGACCGGTGCGGGCCCAACGAGCTGCCGCCCGCGGCGCGAAGGGGACTGTGGCGCGACCTCGCCGGACAGTTCACCGATCTCTTCGCCGTGGTGCTGCTCGTCGCGTCGGCGATCACGTTCCTGGCCTACGGCCTGCAACAGCCTCGTGAGGTGGGCACCTTGCAGCTGGCCGCGGCGATTGTGTGCGTGGTGCTGTTGAACGCGGCCATCGGCTTCGCGCAGGAGTACTCCGCCGAACGGACGGCTCAGTCGCTGCAGGCGATGGTGCCGCACACCTGCCGGGTGCTCCGCGACGGAGAGCGGCAGGAGCTGCCCGCGCACGACCTCGTGCCCGGAGACGTCGTCGTCCTGGAGGCCGGGGACGCGGTGTCGGCGGACTGCCGCCTGGTGGAGGCGCACGAGGTCGCGGTGAACAACGCAGCCCTGACCGGAGAGAGCGACGCCGTCGGGCGCACGGGCGAACCGGTGGCGGCCGGCCCGGTACTCCAGGCCCGCAACTGCGTCTTCATGGGCACCGATGTGGTGGCGGGCTCCGCGAAGGCGGTGGTGTTCGCCACCGGTACGGCAACGGAATTCGGACGCATCTTCCGGCTCGCCGCGGCAGCGCCGCGGCAGAAGACCCCGCTGCAGCGCCAGGTCGCCCTGATGGCCCGACGGGTGGCGGGCGCGGCGCTGGCGATCGGGGCGACCCTGTTCGCCGTGCGCGTGCCCACAGGGCAGCCCTTCGTGCAGACCTTCGTGTTCGCCCTCGGGGTGATGGTCGCGCTCGTCCCCGAGGGACTGCCCGCGACGCTGTCGGTGTCACTGGCCATCGGCGTACGGCGCATGGCCCGGCGGCACGCGCTGGTCAAGCAGCTGCTGGCAGTGGAAGCGCTCGGTTCCACCACCGTCGTGTGCACGGACAAGACCGGGACACTCACCCAGGCCGAGATGACCGTGATCCAGGTGTGGGCCGGCGGTGTGCCGCACGCCGTGTCCGGGGTGGGGTACGCGCCGGTCGGTACGGTGGCCGATCCCTGGCCGGTGCGCGAGCTGCTCCGCGTGGCGGGGTTGTGCTGCAACGCCCGGCTGGTCGCTCCCCCGGCTGACGCCGGGAGGTTCCCCCGGCCGGACCGTGAGGGCTGGCGCGTACTCGGCGACACGACGGAGGGAGCGCTGCTCGTCGCGGCGGCGAAGGCCGGGCTCGACCTGAACGCCGAGGAAGCCGCCGCCCCGCGCGTGGCGGAGTTCCCCTTCGACTCGGTCCGGAAGCTGATGAGCACCGTCCACGGCGGCGCTGACGGCGGATACCGTGCGCACGTCAAAGGCGCCCCGCAGGAGGTGCTCGGGCGCTGCGACGCCATCGACTGGAACGGGGCGCGGCTGCCGCTGACCAGCGAAATGCGTGCGGCCGTCATCGCCGCGAACGACGGCCTGGCCTCCCAGGGACTGCGGGTCCTGGCGGTCGCGTCGCGGTCGGTGACCGATTCCCACCCGGTCCAGCAGGATGTCGAAGCGGGGCTCACGCTCCTGGGCCTGGTGGGCATGCTCGACCCGCCGCGACCGGAGGTCCGCGGCGCGGTCGACGCCTGCCGGCGGGCCGGGATCCGGCTCGTCATGGTGACGGGCGACCACCCGCTGACCGCGGAGGCCGTCGCCCGCCGCGTCGGCATCGTGCGGCGCCCCGACCCGACCGTCGTGACCGGCAGCCGACTGGACGCACTGGACGATCACGCCCTGGACGGTCTGCTCGGCGAGTCCGCTGAACTGCTGTTGTGCCGGGTCAGCCCCGAGCACAAGATGCGGGTGGTCACCGCCCTGCAGCGGCGCGGCGAGGTCGTCGCGGTCACCGGCGACGGCGCCAACGACGCGCCGGCCCTCAAGCACGCGGACATCGGCGTGGCGATGGGCGCCTCCGGCACGGACGTCGCCAGGGAGGCGGCGGTGATGGTGCTGCTGGACGACTCGTTCGCCTCCATCGCCGCAGCGGTGAGACTGGGCCGGTCGGTCTACCAGAACATCCGCAAGTTCCTGGTCTACCTCTTCAGCCACAACATCGCCGAGCTCGTCCCGATCCTGGCCGCGACCTTCGCGGGCTTCCCCTTGGTGCCGATCACCGCGGTGCAGATCCTCGCCATCGACCTCGGCTCCGATGTCCTGCCCGCCCTGGCGCTCGGCGCCGAGCCACCGGAACCCGACGTCATGGACCGCCCGCCGCGCTCCCGGCGCGAGCGCCTGTTCTCGACCGCCGTGATGGGACGCATCCTCTTTCTGGGCGGCATCCAGTCCCTCGGCGTGTGCGCGGTGTTCTTCTGTCACATCCACGCCTCCGGAATCCCGTATTCCGACTTCACCGAGGACAACCCCGTCTACCGGGAGGCGATCACCATGGTGCAGGCGGGGATCGTGGTCAGCCAGTTCTTCAACGCGCTCGCGGTGCGCACCGACCGGCAGAGCGTGTTCAGGATCGGGGTGCTGTCCAACCCGTGGCTGCTGGCCGCCGGATGCTTCGGCACGGCCCTCATGGCGGCCATCAGCTATCTGCCCCCGTTGCAGGTCGTCTTCCATACCGCGCCGCTGGACATCGCCGACTGGGCGGTCCTGGCGGGCTTCGGGGTGCTGCTGCTGGCCGCCGAGGAAACCCGTAAGTGGTGGTTGCGGCGCCGCGGGCCCGTGAAGGCCGTGAAAGCCGTGAAGGCCGTGAAGGGGGAAGGAGGAGAACGATGAGGGTGATCATCGCGGGCTGCGGGCGAGTGGGGTCCACGCTCGCCGTGCAGCTCGTCGCCGAAGGCCACGACGTACGGCTCATCGACCGCCTGTCCCGGGTCCGCAGGCTGTTGCCCGCCGGCTTCCCCGCCCAGTTCCACGAAGGCAACGGCTACAGCCGCGCGGTGCTGGAGGCCGCCGGGATCGAGCACGCCGACGCGTTCGTCGCCGTCACCTCCGGGGACAGCAGCAACATCGTCAGCGCGCGGACGGCCAAGGAGACCTACCGGGTCCCCATCGTCCTGGCCCGCATCGACGATCCCCGTCGCGCCGCCATCTACCGCGAGCTGGGCATCCCCACCATCGCCAGCGTCCGCTGGACGGTGCACCGGATCCACCAGATGCTGCTGCACCGCCACCTCACGCCCGAACTCACCTTCGGCAACGGAGAAACCCTCCTCGTCCGCTCCGAGCTCCCCTCCTACCTGACCGGGCGGCGGCTGACCGAATTCGACGTCGACGGCGAGATCCGCGTCGTGGAGGTCACCCGCGCGGGCCGCTCACTCGTGCCCGCCCACAGCACCCCCGCCGAACCCGGCGATCTGGTCACCTTCGCCGTGGCCGCCACCGCCCTCGGCCGCCTGCGTGGCTTCCTGGACAAGGAGTTGGGGACGTGAGGGCCCTCATCGCGGGCGCCGGCCGCCTGGGCACCCGGATCGCCCAGGTCCTCGCCGCCGCCCGCAACGACATCACCCTCGTCGACATCGACGACGACCGCATCGCCGAACTCGAAGGCCACCTGCCCGTACGCCTCATGGCCGGGGACGCCTGCGAGCCCTCTTTCCTCGAACACGCGGACGCACGCACCTCCGACCTCGTCATCGCCACCACCGGCAACGACGAGGACAACCTTGTCATCAGCCTGCTCGCCAAGCGGAAGTTCGCGGTCCCCCGCGTCGCGGCACGCATCAACGACACGGAGAACACCTGGCTCTTCGACCAACGATGGGGTGTCGACATCGCAGTCCCCGCCGCCACGCCCCTCATCTCCCTCATCGAGGAAGCCACCGGCGCGACCGACACCGTGGCCCTGCTGCGCCTGAGCAAAGCGGGCGTCGACGTGATCGAAACCGCCATCACACCGCAGTCCCGCGCCGCAGGACACGCGCTCGCCGAGATCGCCCTCCCCGCAGGCACCGTCATCGCCACCATCATCCGCGCAGGTCAACCCACCGTCCCCACCCCCGGTACGCGGCTCCAGCCCGGTGACGAACTCCTCGTCGTCTCGCACGCCGCCACCGAGCAGGAGATCCACGCCGCCTTCCAGTGAGGTCCGGGCTCACGCGCCGACCCGATGAATCAGCTACAGCACGACGCCTCCTTCAGCGGCACGTACAAAGGGTTGAATCTCTCGTGGATGTACACCTGGGGATCGCCCTGCTCGACCAGGACGTACGCCTTGTAGGCGCAGGGCTCGCCGCCCAGGGAGTCCTCCCACAGGTCCTCCCCTGTCGCGACGATATGACGGGATTGACTCAGCCCGAGCGAGACCAGCCCGCGACCCAGCGGCGCCCTCGTGTTGCTCAACAGGCTCAGCATCGGGCTGTGGTCACCCTGCCGTGCCACCACCAGATTCTTCGAGATCGATTCTCCGGACGCGGTCCGCAGCCGCGACCGCCGCACCAGTAGTTCGGATTCCGCGCCGGCCCCGATGGAGCCCGGTATCTCCGGCGGGAGATCCCGTGCGGACGCCCTGCCCTGGCAGAGGACATCGACGGTGAGCTCGCCACCGGTCAGCGCCTCGAGCAGCAAGGTGGTCGAACCGTCGGAGGCCAGCAGCATGCGGGTTGTCGCGGGGCTGAAAGGAGGTGAAACCGATGAGAGTTTCACGACCCACCCTCCTTTCCGTGAGCAGCCGTGGAATGCGGTGGGAGCGTGGACGCGAGCCATTCCTGGATCGCCTGGGCGGTCCGGAGTGAGTCCGTGCCGACCATGGCGAAGTGGTCGGACGGTACGGTCCTGAGATCGTGGGTGGGCTCGAAGGGGTGCGCCGGCCCGCGGTCCGCATCCGGGCCGGAGCCCGCGAGCGCCTTCTCGGCCTGGACGAAAAGGACCGGCGCGGCGACCGGGTCGAAGGTCAGCTCCGACATCACCGCGAGCCAGCGCCCCATGGCGGACAGCCGGTCGCCGGTGATTCCGCCGAATCCCTGGTCATCGGCGAATATCCGGCGCAGTACGTGGCCGACGGGGGCCGCGGCGTCGCCGGGCCGGAATGTGTCGAGCATGACGACCGCGGCGGGCCGGATTCGGTGTTCCGTCTCCAGATGGTGGGCCACGGCGTAGGCCAGCGCTCCCCCCGAGGAATATCCCAGCAGGACGAACGGACCGCCTTCGGCGGCTTTCCGCACGCATTCGGCCGCCACCGCGACCGCCGCACCGGCGGTCGCGGGCAGTTTCTCGTCCGGCGCGAATCCCGGCAGCGGCACCGCCGAGACGGGCATGGTGTTCTGGAAATGCGCGGCGAGCCGCGCGTGCTGATGCACTCCGCCGTTGGCCATCGGCGAGCTCAGGGCGATCAGCCGGGCGCCGTGCGGCCCGTCGGCCAGGGGTGTCGGCGCGGGAACGCGCCGCAGATCGGCGACGGAGGCGAACGTCGGCCTGAGGTCCGCCACCGCGCGCATGAGGTGGAAGGCCTGCTCCGTGTTCCCCTCTTCCGCGGCGCGCCGCACCAGCAGGCGGACGGAGTCGGAGTCGGAGTGCGGTGCCTTGGCCGGCGGAGCCGTCTCGCGGGCGCCGTTCACCAGGCTTTGCTCGCTCATCGCGCCGCTCAGCCACTCGGCGAGTGCGGCGGGGGTCCTGGCGTCGAACACCGTCATGGGGGTCAGACGCAGTCCGGTCGCCTCAGCGAGCCTGTTGCGCAGTTGGGTCGCCGAGAGCGAATCGAACCCGCTCTGCAGGAAGGGGCGGTGGAGATCCACGTCGGAGGGATCGCGATGACCCAGCACGGCGGCGGCACGGGACCGCACCAGCTCCTGGAAGATCCGTGTCCGCTCGGTCGCGTCGAGCCCGGCGAGCCGCCGGCGCAACGAGTCCGGTGTCCCGGCGCCCGTCCCCGCACCGGCCGCACCGGCCTCGGCGGCCGTGGTGCGTGTGCTCGGGGGCCGTACGATGCCGTGCCAGATCGGTGCCGGCAGACCGGACCGCAGCGCCGTGAGGTCGATGCGCACCGCGGCGAGCAGCGCCGGGCCCGCGGTGAGGGCGGCGTCGAAGAGCGCGAGCCCGTCCTGGTCGGCCAGGGCGCCGATACCGCTCTGGGAGAGCCTGTGCCGGTCGGCGTCCGTCATCGCGCCGGTCATGCCGCTGGCCCGCTCCCACAGGCCCCATGCCACGGACACGGCCGGCAGGCCAAGCGCCCGGCGGTGTGCCGCCAGCCCGTCCGCACAGGCGTTGGCCGCGCCGTAGTTGCCCTGGCCGGAGCTGCCGAGCAGGCCCGCGACCGATGAGAAGAGGACGAACAGGTCCAGGGGGCGGTCCCGGGTGAGCTCGTGGAGATGCCGGGCGGCATCGGCCTTCACCCGCAGCACCGCGTCGAGCCGCCGCGCGTCCAGCGAGCCGATGACGCCGTCGTCGAGCACGGCCGCCGCGTGGACGACACCGGTCAGCGGATGATCCGGGTCGATCCCGGCCAGCACGGCGGCGAGGGCGGCACGGTCGCCGACGTCGCAGGCGACGATGTCCACCCGGCAGTCGGCGGCGGCCAACTCCTCGCGCAGCGCCTCGGCCCCGGGCGCGTCGGGCCCCTGCCGGGAGACCAGCAGCAGATGGCGCGCCTTGTACCGGTCGACCAGGTGCCTGGCCAGCAGCCCGCCGAGGGTCCCGGTCCCACCGGTGATCAGTACCGTGCCCTCCGGGTCCAGGGTCACCGGTTCGCCGCCCGCCGCCTGCCGGGCCAGCCGGGGCACCAGGAGCGAGCCGGAGCGGATGGCGCATTCGGGCTCCCGGAGGGGCACGGTCCCCTCGAACGACGCCGGGTCGTCGGTGTCGGCGAGGACGAAGAGGCCGGGGTCCTCCCGCTGGGCCGAGCGCACCAGACCCCACACGGCGGCCTGGGCGGGATCGACGTCCTCCCGGTCCGCCGTGGCCACCGCACGGCTGGTCAGCACCACCAGCCCGGCACCCCGCGCCGCCTTGTCCCGCAGCGCGGTCAGCACCCGGGTGAGCGCGGTCCGCGGGTCCCGCTCCGCGCTCACGTCCAGCACCTCGCGGCCGTCGGCCGACCGGGGTCCTGCCGCCGTCCAGTCCACCCGGAACAGCGACTGCCGGGCGACCGTGTCCTGCTGGAGCCGGCCGCCCGCCAGGCGGCGGGTGATCAGGGAGTCCACCCGGGCGACCGGGAAACCCCGGTCGTCGGCGATGTCCAGGGCGGTGCCACCGGTCCGTTCGTCCGGCCACAGGCGCACCCGCAGCGCCGTGGCGCCCGTCGCGAACAGGCTCACCCCCCGCCAGCAGAACGGCAGCGCGGGACCGGCGGAGTGGTCGTGGGCCAGCGCCGTCGGGTGGAGCGCCCCGTCCAGCAGCGCGGGGTGCAGGGCGAAGGGGAGCGGCCCCTCCCGCAGGTCCTCGTCCAAGGTGACGTCGGCGAACAGCTCGCTGCCCCGCCGCCACACCGCGCGCAGCCCGCGGAAGGCCGGGCCGTGCACCACACCGGCCTCGACGAGAGGTTCGTACACGGCGTCCAAGGGCACGGGCCGCGCGTCCGGGGGCGGCCAGGAGGCCGGTGCGAACCCGGCGGACCCGGGGGGTTCCACATCCGGCGTGACCACCCCGGTCGCGCACGTCGTCCAGGGCTCCTGCCCCTCGTTCCGCGCGTACACCGTCAGTGCCAGGCGCTCGCCCGGCTCGGCCGGTGAGGTGTCGCCCACCCGTACCTGGACCTGGACACCGATGTCGTCGGGTACGGCCAGCGGGGCCTGGAGGATCAGCTCCTCGACCCGCCCGTGGCCGAAGTGGTCCCCGATGTGGGCCGCCAGCTCCAGCAGCGCCGTGCCCGGGAGCACCGCCGTGCCGGCTATCCGGTGGTCGGCCAGCCAGGCGTGCTCGGCCACCGAGATCCGGCCGGTGAACACCGCGCCACCGGCACCGTTGTCGGGGTGCTCGACGAGCGCCGCCAGCAGCGGGTGGGCGACACTCCGCTGGCCCAGCCCTGCCGCGGACGACCGCGTCGCCGCGTCGAGCCAGTAGCGGCGGCGCTGGAAGGGGTAGGTGGGCAGGTCGATACGGCGGGCCCCGCTGCCGTCGAACCGGCTCGCCCAGTCGACGGCCAGCCCGCGCACATACCCCTCGGCCAGCGATGTCGTGAACCGGTCGGCCCCGCCCTGGTCACGGCGCAACGTGGCCAGGGCGAGGCCGGCTTCGCCCACCGTCTCCTGGATCGCGGCGGCGAGTACGGGCCGGGGGCCGGCCTCGACGAAGTGGCTGAACCCCGCCGACGCCAGGGTCTCCACGGTCGGCGCGAACCGCACCGGCCTGCGGAGGTTGTCGTACCAGTAGCGGGCGTCGGCCTCAGGGCCCGCCATCAGCCGGCCGGTCACCGTCGAGTACCAGGGGACACGGGCCGGTCGCGGGCGGATGTCGGCAAGCTCGTTCAGCAGACGGTCACGGATGGGCTCGACGTGGACGGAGTGCGAGGCGTAGCGGACCGGGATGACCCGGGCCCGTACCCCCTCGGCCTGGTACTCCCCGGTCTGGTACTCCTGGGCCAGCGCGGTGATGGACGCGGTGTCTCCTGCCAGGACCAGGGAGGAGGGCCCGTTGTACGCGGCGACGCTCACCCCGGGCATTCCGCTGATCCGCTGCTCGACGTCGGGTGCCGACTCGACGGACAGCAGCAGACCGGTGCCGGCCAGGGAGGAGCAGAGCGTGCTGCGGCGGACGACCGTACGGGCGGCGTCGCGCAGCGACAGCACGCCCGCGATGTGCGCGGCCGCGATCTCCCCCTGCGAGTGGCCGACCACGGCGTCGGGCACGACGCCGTGGGACTGCCACAGGCGTGCCAGCGAGACCATGACCGCGAAGAGGGCGGGCTGGACGACTTCGTCCCGGCGCAGGGCCGACTCGTCGCCGAGGACATCGGTCAACGACCAGTCGACGAACTCGGCGAGCGCGCGCTCGCACTCCGCCATCGCGGCGGCGAAGACGGGGGAGGAGCCGAGCAGTTCGACCCCCATGCCGACCCATTGCGCGCCCTGGCCGGGGAAGACGAACACCGTCCGGCCCCGCAGGTCCGCCTGACCGGTCACCGCGGCACCGGGCGCCCCGGCGGCGAGCGCGGCCAGGTCGTCCCGGTCGGCGCCGAGCACGACGGCGCGATGGTCGAGCCGTGCGCGCGTGGAGGCCAGCGAGTAGCCCACGTCCGCGGGTTCGGCCCCCGCCTCAAGGAGGGAGAGCACCCGTGCGGCCTGGTCGCTCAGCGCCTGTGGTGACGCCGCCGAGAGGATCAGCGGCACCCCGGCCGCCGGTCGGCGCGCGACGGTCGCGTCCTCGTCGGCCGTTTCGCCGTCCGGCGGGGCTTGTTCGACGATGACATGGACGTTGGTGCCGCTGATCCCGAACGCGGAGACGCCGGCGCGGCGCGGCCGCCCGGTCTTGGGCCAGGGCACCGGTTCGGTGACCAGGCGCACCGCTCCCGCGGTCCAGTCCACGTGCGGGGTGGGCTCGTCCACGTGCAGGGTCCGGGGCACCTCTCCACGGCACAGGGCCATGATCATCTTGATGGTGCCGAGAATGCCGGCGGCGGCCTGGGTGTGGCCGATGTTCGACTTCACCGAGCCCAGCAGCAGCGGGCGGTCGCGGTCTTCCCCGTAGGCCTCCAGGATCGCCCGCGCCTCGATCGGGTCGCCCAGCCTGGTGCCCGTGCCGTGGGCCTCCACCACGTCCACATCGGCCCCCTGGAGCCCGGCCTGCGCCAGGGCGCGGCGGATCACCAGGCGCTGCGCCGGGCCGCTGGGGGCGGTCAGACCGTTGGAGGCGCCGTCCTGGCCCACGGCCGTGGCCCGGATGACACCGAGGACGCGGTGGCCGGCCCGGCGGGCGTCGGAAAGGCGCTCGAGGACGAGCACCCCGACCCCTTCCGAGAAGCCCGTCCCGTCGGCCGCGGCGGCGAACGCCTTGCACCGCCCGTCGGCCGAGAGGGCCTGCTGCCGGGTGAACTCCGTGAAGGTGGCGGGGGTCGACATGACCGTCGCCCCGCCGACCAGCGCCAGCGAGCACTCCCCGTCCCGCAGCGAGCGCGCCGCCAGGTGCAGGGCCACCAGCGAGGAGGAGCACGCCGTGTCCACGGTGAGGGACGGGCCGCGAAGCCCCAGCACATAGGAGATCCGGCCGGAGGCGACACCACTGGTGTTCCCGGTCACCGTGCCGCCGTCGGCGTCCTCGGCCGTTCCGGCGCAGCGCGTTATGTAGTCGGAAGCCATCATGCCGACGAAGACCCCGGTTTCGCTGTCCCTGAGCGAGCCGGGGTCGATCCGGGCGTGTTCGAGCGCTTCCCATGCCGTCTCCAGCAGCAGCCGCTGCTGGGGGTCCATCGTCACGGCTTCCCGCGGGGCGATCCGGAAGAAGTCGGAGTCGAACCAGGCGGCGCCCGGCAGGAAACCGCCGCGGGAGGTGCACGAGGCGCCCGGGGCCAGGTCCCAGCCGCGGTCGGAGGGAAACCCGCCGATCGCCTCCTCCCCGGCCGCCAGGAGGTCCCAGAACTCCTCGGGCGACGCGCCGCCGCCCGGCAGCCGGCACCCCATGCCCACGACGACGACCGGATCGTCCTCGGCGGACCGGGAGCGGAAGGGCGCGTCGTGCCGCTTGCCGGTCTCGCCGGTCTCGCCGCTGAGGAGACCGGTCAGGTGCCGGGCCAGCAGACGCGGAGTGGGCAGGTCGAAGGCGATGGTCGTCGGCAGACCGAGTCCGGTGGCCTCGACGAGTCCGGCGCGCAGCCTGACCGCGGTCAGCGACTTCAGCCCGTACTCCGTGAACACCTGGTCCGGGCCGATCCGGTCGGAGCGTCCGAGCACCGAGGCCAGGAGTTCGCCCACCAGATCCAGCGCCGGCGAAAGCCGCTCGGAGGGGGGCAGCGCCAGGACCCGCCGGGCCCACGGCGTACGCGTGGGCGCGCCCCCGCGGTCGAGCAGCGTGACGAGGCGGCTTTTGGCGATCTTCCCGGTCGGGGTGCACGGCATGTCGTCGAGCACGACCAGCTCGACGGGGATCTTGTACTCGGCCACCCCCTTGGCGGCCAGATGCCCGGTGATCTCGTCCAAGGTGACGGACGCGCCCTCGCGCAGGGTGACGGCGAGGCACGGATACTCGCCGAGACGGTCGTCCGGACGGCCGACGACGGCGATCAGCTCCAGACCGGGCAGATCGTCGAGCAGCGCCTCGACCTCCGGTGCGCCGAACTTCACCCCGCCGACGTTGATCACCTCGGCGTCGCGGCCCCGGAAGGCGATCGTGCCGTCCTCGTTCACGCTCGCCAGGTCACCGGTCCGCAGCCAGCCGTCGTCGGTGAACGCGTCCCGCGTCAGCTCCGGGTCCTCGAAGTACCCCTGGAAGACCGACGGACCGCGGAACTGGAGGTCCCCGGTCTCGCCCGGGGCACACGGGCTGCCGTCCTGCGCGACCACCCGCGCCCGGCCACCGGAGACCGGGCGGCCGATGCTCTCGGCCGCCGTCTTCGGCGGGTCGTCCGGCCGGGTGTACAGGCCCGCGCCCAGCTCGGACATGCCCCAGTGGGTGACCATGCGCGCGCCCAGCAGCCGCCGGGCGTCCTCGACCAGCGTGGCGGGCACGGCCGCGCCGGCGGCCCGCACCTCGCGCAGCCGCAGCCCGTCCGCGTCGTCCGTGTCGCCCGTGTCGTCCGACGAGCGCAGCCGGGAGACGACATCGCGGAGCTGCGCGGGTACGGCGAAGAGCACGGTCGGGTCGCTCTGCCGGGCCAGCGTGAAGAAGTCCGCCACGTCCCACCGGCGCAGCAGCGCCTGCCGGCCCCGCGTCACCAGGCTGAGATGGACCGACAGGAGACCGAAGAGATGGCTGAACGGGCTGCCGCTGACGATCGTGTCGGTGCCGAGCGCCTTGCCGTCGGCGGCCACGGCGGCCGCGTTGGCCAGCAGACCGTGGTGGGTGTGCACACAGATCTTCTGGCGGAGCGAGGTCGTGCCGGAGGACGGGAGGAGAACGAACGGATCGTCCGGCGAGACCCGCACCGGCAGCGGCCCGGTCCCCTGCCAACGGCGCACCAGCGCGTCCAGGGACAGCACATCGCCGCTCCCGTCGCCCTCCGCCCCGTCGGTGACCAGTACGCGCTCGAGCGCCGTCGCCCCCTCCAGGAGCCGCCGGACGAGCTCGCCGCACGGCGGGTCCTGGTGGCCGGGGGCGAGGACCAGCGTCCCGGCCCGGGTGCGCTCGAGCAGCGAGCGCAGCTCCTTCACCCCCAGGCCCATGTGCAGCGGGAGCATCACGGCCCCCGTGGCGGCGACGGCGACATGGACGGTCAGGAACTCCCAGCAGTTGGGCAGGCGCACGGCGACCACATCGCCGCGTCCGACGCCCAGCTCCTGCAGGCCGCGGGTCAGCGCGTCCGCCTCCGCACGCCACCGCGCCCAGGACCGGTATCCGCCGTCGGTGAACACGGCGGGTTCGTCCGCGGCGGCGTCCGCGGCCGCGGCGAACAGTGAGGGAAGCGTGTCACGCATGCTCACTCCAGACGTCGTCACCGGTCGGACCCGAGCGCGCCGCGCAGCACCTTGCCCATCGGGGACCTGGGGATGCGGGGCACGGCCTCGATGCGCCGGATCTTCTTGTACGGCGCCACCCGCTCCGCCACGTACGCCGACACCTCGTCGAGGGGGACCGGGGCGCTGAGGACCACGTAGGCCTTGGGGATTTCTCCGGCGGCCTCGTCCGGGACGCCCACGACGACGGCGTCGCTGATATCCGGGTGGCCGAGCAGGATCGCTTCGAGTTCGGCGGGCGCGACCTGATGGCCCTTGTACTTGATGAGCTGCTTGCACCGGCCGGTGATCGTGACATACCCCCGTGCGTCGCCGCGGCCGATGTCGCCGGTGTGCAGCCAGCCCTCGGCATCGGCCACGGGGACGACGCCGTCCGGCCCCTGCAGACAGCCGGGGGAGATCTGCGGACCGCGGATCCATATCTCGCCGGAGGCCCCGTTCCCGACGTCGAGGCCGGTGTCGGGGTCGACGAACCGCGTCTGCGTGCCCGGGACGGGGACCCCGATCGACCCCGGCGGGCTGGGGCTGCCGTCGGGCGGGGCGTGGGTGCAGCCGGCCGCCTCCGTCATGCCGTAGCTCTGCACGACCTCGGCCCCCAGGACGCGTGCGCAGGTCTCGGCGATCGCCAGGGGGAGCGGTGCGCCGCCCGAGTGCAGCATCCGCAGGCTGGAGGTGTCGTACCGCTCGACGCCGGGGAACCGGGCGAGCTCGGCGAGCACGCTCGGGACCACATAGGCGACCGTGACGCGGTGCCGCTGCACGGCGTCGAGCAGGTTCTCGGCGCTGAACGGTGTGGCCAGGGAGACGAGCGTGCCGCGTGCGCGCAGCGTGCGGTTCATGGCGATCTGCATCCCGTACAGATGCCGGAACGGGGTGATGCCCAGCACCACGTCGTCGGCTGTCAGCCGGTGCACGAAGTCGACCTGGAGGATGTTCGCGGCGAGGTTGTGATGGGTCAGCACGATCTGTTTGGGCGTGCCCGAACTGCCGCTGGACGCGGCCAGCAGCGCCGTCCGGGCGCCGCCCTCGGCCGCCTCGGCCGCCTCGGTGGCCGTCTCCGCGCCGAGCATCCGGTCCCAGTCGGCTGCTTCGACCGTGGGGGACGCCGGCCGGGTGCCGCCTTCCCCGATGACGAAGACGTGCCGGAAGGAGTCCGCGAAGGCCTGCCCTTCGAGCTTCTGCCACACCGTGGCGGTCACGACCGCGAACCGTGGCCGGGTGTGCGACAGCGCCGTGTGCCACTCGTTCCCGCTGCCCAGGGGCTCCAGGGGGAGGACCACGCCCCCGGCCCACAGCGTGCCGTAATAGGACGCGATGAATTCGCCGCTGTTGTCGCAGACGATCGCCACGCTCTCGCCGGGGCGAAGTCCCCGGCGCCGCAGGGCGGCGGCGAACCTGCGTCCGGCGAGCAGCAGATCCTGGTACCGGTGGGTCCGGCCGGTCGGGTGCTCGATCAGCGCGACCCCGTCGCCCTCTCCCGTCCCCCAGACGACGTCGGCGAGGTTCCGCCGCCCCACGGCGGCCTCCGCGTCCCACCCCACGCCCGTCACCGGGGGCTCCAACCGCCGTCGGGAACCGTCATCGTGAACGCGCCGCAGCTGAAGCTGAGACCGAACGCCACCAGAAGGCCCACTCCCGCCGGACGGTGCACCTGCTCGGCCACCATCAGGGGGACCGAACACCCCAGCGTGTTGCCGTGGTCGCGCAGCACCCGGTAGGACGAGGCGACGGATTCGGCGTCCTGGGGATGGCCGAACTGCTCGCACAGGGTGTCCAGGATGCGCACACTGCCGGTGTGCAGGAGCAGCACCGAGGCGTCACGGGGGTCGGACAGGGTGCAGGACTCGTCGGCCAGGACCATGCGGACGGTTTCCCGGGCGTAGAAGGATCCGCGCGGAGTGACGTCGGGGCCCAGCGTGTAGGCCCGCCGCCCGTGCACCACCGG
The DNA here is from genome assembly GCF_042959105.1 of Streptomyces sp. NPDC007917. NCBI lineage: Bacteria > Bacillati > Actinomycetota > Actinomycetes > Kitasatosporales > Streptomycetaceae > Streptomyces > Streptomyces sp. NPDC007917. The sequence goes on along the minus strand of NZ_JBIBKK010000001.1, from coordinate 510,528 downwards.
AATGTCCGACCCGCCGTCGGGAACGGTGCCGAGCTCGGCGTCCTCCGGCCGCTCGTTCGTCAGATTGGACACCGGGCCGAACGACGGTCCCTCGCCCTCCGCGCCGAACAGCATCGCCACCGCCGCGTCCGCGAAGAGAAAGCCGTGCAGCACGTTCACCGTGTCCTGGTGCTCGTCCTTGGCGACTTCGGAGAAGTGCGAGTAGAAGCCCGGAAGCTCCGGGGACAGCGGTGTGATCGCTTCCATGAAGCAGACGAGGACCCGTTTGCCGGGATTGCAGCTCAGATACCAACGGGCCGTGTCGACGACCTTCGACATCGCGGAGCAGCCCATGTACTCGATGCTCAGATTGGCCGCGGTCCGCGGCAGTTCCGGCATCCGCGCGAACACATCGCACACCAGGCTGGGCAGCAGCCGGCCGGGGGTGCTTGTCACGCCCAGCACCAGACCGATCGACTCCGCCGGCACATCGGCCTTGGCCAGGCATTTACGGGCGGCGCCGACCGCGAGGTCGACCGCGAGCGTGTCCAGTTTCGGTTCGGCGCCCTGGAAGAGGACGTCCGGGTAATTGGCGAGGACCGAATGCCTCTTCTCCACCCCCAGACTGCCCAGCATCGCCGCGAGCTTGTCGGAGCAGTGCCCCCGGCCGGCCTCGAGTAATTCCTCGGTCGAGTACACGGGGCGAGGCATTTCGGTGGCGATCGAGATGAGCCGGGGATCGATTCCGGTGACGGCGGTCATGCACTCGCTCCTGTTTCTCGGGGGGAGAGCGTCACGTGTATCCGGTCGTCGGCCGCGTCGTAACGGGCCAGCGTCACCTGGTTGTCCAGGCGGTGATCGGCGGTGGGCAGATCGGGGCGGAAGAAGAAACCGCGAGACTCCCCGCGCGCCATGGCCGACCGTGTGTATGCCTCGGCCAGGATGAGCAGATCCATGTCCTCGTTGTCCGGCGTGCCGTCCGCCCGCCGCCGCGCCCGTTCACTCCGGCACCAGCGCGCGAACCGCTCGGCCGAGGCCAGGGAGAATCTGCTGTCCTGAAAGGCGTCCAGACGGTGCCTGATCTCCTGGCGCAACGACGCATCCGGACCCGGCTGGGCCGGCCCGGCACCGAAGTCGGTGTCGGCGACGCCGGTCGACCGGCTCGCCAGCGCGTCGGCGAGCATACGGCCCTTGGCGAGGAACGACGGGAAGGGTTTGCCGGAAATCGAGTCGACGGCCAGGCCGTAGGCGCATTCGCCGGTGGCGTGGACATTCCGCACGGTGGGGGCCAACCGCGTGGCCATGCCCCCCATGCTGAATCCCCTGACTGGCCCGAGCCGGAACGCACCGTCCGCCAATTCCACGGTGTGCGGCACATCGAGGTTGCGGGTCCAGTAGTGCGCGAACACGTCCACGTCGCACCGGTCTCCCTGGTACGCCTCGAGCGCCTTCTCCAGCTCGCTCGCCCGCTCCCCGGCCCGCAGCAGCCGGGGCTGCCCGTCGAAATCCGACGGGTAGAGGGGGCGGCCCAGGTCCGGGAGGCCCAGCGGGAACCGGTTGAACAGTTCGAGACTGGCCAGCCGGCCGCCGTGCCGCGCATAGGTGCCCAGCAGACACCCGGTGTTGCTGCCGACCCCGTCCGCGAACAGTCCGCAGAACCCGCCCGACGCGAAGACCAATTGGGCGCAGAGAATCCTGCCGGGCACGCCATGGTGTTCATAACGCACACCCAGACAGACGTCACCGTCGACGACGAGATCGGTCACCCGCCCCTGGATGACGGTCCCGCCCAGTTCCTCGAACCGTGCCAGCACCGCGTCCACCACACTGCCGCCGCCGCCCATGTGAATACCCGGTTCGGCGAGGCGCGGATGCAGATAAGGACCGAAGGGCCCGTATTCCACCAGCCGGGTCAGTTCCTCGAATTCCTCGGCGACATACGTGGCCATCATGGGCGCGTAGGCCGGGTCCTGGGTGCCGGAGCCGTCCGCGAACACTTCCGCCGCGGGCGCGGTGGCACAGTCGAAGACCCGCTGTTCCACCAGACCGAACGCCCACTGCCGGGATGTCGCCGGCGCATGCTCCTCCGTGGAGATCAGCACCGTCTCCACATCTCGCTGAGCCAGCCGGTAGGCCAGCCAGGCCCCCGCGATACCGCCACCGATGACGGCCACCTCGCTGGTGCGGAGACCATCCCGACTACCGGGCATCGAGATCACCCACAACCTCGTCGCGCCCCTCGCAGGGAGCGGCGAGCACCGCCGCCCTGGCCCCGGTGTCCACACTCTCTCCCAACGGCGAAGCAGCCGACTCGAAGCCGAGATCCCGTCCCCGGGTCTCGGCGGTGTGCCAGACCACGGCGGCGCTGACCAGGCAGGTGGCCAGCATGTACAGCGCGACCAGCCAGGGGGCGTCGCCTCCGGCGGCCGACAGCAGAAGCGCCCCGATCAGCGGCGCGAGGCCGCCACCGACGACGGCGGCCAACTGGTAGCCCATGGACACCCCGGTGTAGCGGGTGCCGGTGCCGAACATCTCGGAGAACAGCGCGGGCACCGGGCCGAGCAGCGAACCCATCGGCAGCGGCGCGAGGATTCCCAGCGCGATCAGCATCAGCGGCAGCGACCCCGTGTTGATCAGCGCGAAGACCGGGAACGCCATGGCGCCGAGGGTGAGCGCCGCGCCCAGGAGGACCGGACGCCGTCCGACCCGGTCGGACCAGGCCGCGGAGACCGGAATCGCGATGGCCGCCGCGACGCCGTTGACCAGCTGGCCGATCAGGATCTCGGTGCGGTCATAGCCGACGTCCTTCGCGAAGCTGATGGTGAACACGCTGGTCAGGGCCTGGGACACGGTGGCCCCGAAGACCACGAAACACGCCTGGAGCAAGGGCTTGGGCTTGCGCAGGATCTCCACCAGCGGTCTGCGCACCACCGCCTTGCTCTCCTGGACCTCGGCGAACAGCGGGCTCTCGGTCACCTTCAGCCGTACGAACAGACCGATCGTGAGCAGGGCGGCACTCAGCAGGAACGGAATCCGCCAGCCCCAGGACAGGAACTGGTCGTCGGGCAGGGTGGAGAACAGCATGAGGGCGAGCGTGGACAGCACCGTGCCGGCCGGCCCTCCCATCTGCACCAGGCTGGTCAGCAGTCCGCGCCGGCGCGAGGACGCGTGCTCGGCGGTCAGCAGCGCGGCCCCGCCCCACTCGCCGCCGACGGCGACACCCTGGACGAGCCGCAGGACGATCAGGAGCGTGGGCGCCAGGTTGCCGACCTGGTTGTGCGTGGGCAGAAGCCCGATGAGCGTGCTGGCGATGCCCATCATCGCCATCGAGACCACCAGCATCGTCTTGCGGCCGAGCCGGTCCCCGAAGTGGCCGAAGATCGCCCCGCCCAGGGGGCGGGCCAGATAGCCGACGGCGAAGGTGCCGAAGGAGGCGATCGTCCCGGCCACGGGGGAGAGGTTGGTGAAGAAGAGCTTGTCGAACACGAGGGATGCGGCAGTGCCGTAGAGCAGGAAGTCGTAGTACTCGATCGTGCTGCCGAGCCAGCCGGACAGCACGACGCGGCGGATCTGCGCACGGTCTTCCGTGCCGGACCCCGGGTCGAGCTGGGACATCGCGATACCCCTTTGCCTGTGCGGATACGGTCGTGCGTGGACGTTGATCCGGACTGCGGGAGCGTGGGGGCGTCAGACCGGCCGGCAGGTCTCCCGGTAGTGGGCGAGGGCCCGGTCGACGAGTTCACCGGCGGCACCGGTGTAGCGGCCGGGGTCGAGCAGTTCGGCCAGTTCGGCCGCGTCGACGTGGCCGGCCAGACCGGGAAGGTCCAGCAGGACCGCGCTCAGCGGTCTGCCGGTGCGCGTCGTCTCCGCCGCGGCCCGGCTCATCATCGACTTCGCCGTGGCCTTGCCGACGGCGGGCGCCAGCACGGCGGCCAGCCGCTCGGTGATCAGCAGGCTGCCGGTGATCCCCAGGTTCCCGCGCATCCGTTCGGGGCGTACGCTCAGCCCTTCGGCCAGCTCGACAGCGGTGTGCGCGGCGCCTCCCGCCAGGCGCAGACACTCCCTCATCGGCTGCCACTCGGCGTGCCAGACCCCTGCGGGCCGCTCGTCCTCGGCCAGCGTGGCCTGGGCCAGCACCATGGCGAGGGCGGGGACTTGAAGGGCCGCGGAGCGAATGAGCGTGGCCAGCGCCGGGTTCCGCTTGTGCGGCATCGCCGAGGACACTCCGCGACCCGCCGCCACCGGCTCGGCAACCTCGGCGATCTCGGTGCGGGAGAGCGTCTGGACGTCCACGGCGAACTTGCCGAGCGCCCCGGTGACCTCGGCGAGCGTCGACCCGATCCGGGCGACGGGAGCGCGCGCCGTGTGCCAGGGCAGCACCGGTTCGGCCAGCCCCAGCTCGGCGGCGAAGGCGGCGATCAGCTCCTCCCCGTACCCCGCGGCGCACCCGCCCCCGGCCTTCCCGCCGTCACCGGGAAGAGCGTCCGTTCGGTGCTGGATACGGGCGTACTCCAGATAGCCCGCCAGGGTGCCCGCCGCACCGCCGAGCTGGGCGGGCAGCTGGGCGCGCAGCCCGCGCAGCCGCTCCCCGGCCTCCAGGACGGCCTGCAGCCAGCCGGCCGCCTTCAGCCCGAAGGTGACGGGCACCGCGTGCAGCGCGAGGGTGCGCCCCGGCATGGCGGTGTCCCGGTGGCGCTCGGCGAGCCGGGCCAGTGCCGCGGTCACCCGGTCCAGGTCGGCCAGGATCAGCCCCGTCGTCCGGTGCGCGACCAGCATCGCCGCGGTGTCCATGATGTCCTGGCTGGTGGAGCCCCGGTGGACGTACTCGGCCGCGTCCGGGTCGGTCACGGCCACGGCGGCGGTCAGTTCCTCCACCAACGCCACCACCGGGTTGGCGGCGTCGCGGCCGCGGCGGGCCAGGCGTACGAGGTCGAGCCGGCCGGCCCGGGCGGTACGGGTGATGGCCTCGGCGGCCTCCTCGGGCACGACACCCAGCCGGGCCTGGGCCCGGACGAGACCCGCTTCCGAGTCCAGCAGCGCCTGGAGCCATGCCTCGTCACCGGTCGCGGCCTCCGCCGGCGTGCCCGCGCGCACCGGGGACAGCAGCCCGGAGTCCAGGCCGCGCCCGGAGGCCGGGGAGGGGGCGTCCCGCGAGGTCATACCGAAGCCTTCGTGGTCTCGGATTCGCTCCCGGACACCTCCGTGGCCAGGGAGAGGGCGGCCCGGGCGATGGCATCGGCGTCGCTGAGCGTCACCGAATTGACGCCCGGACGGATACCCGCGGCGGTCACCCAGTGCACCGCTTCGGTGGGCACGCCGAAGGCGAACCGCCTCGGATGCGGCCGGCCCGCCGCGTCGAGCAGGTGGAAGAGGCCCTCGGTCACGTCCAGGCCGCCGGTCTGGTAGGCCGTGCCGTCGGGATTGGGTATCCGGTGCGGTCGGCACTGGCCGCTGGCCATCAGGTACGTCAGCAGGGGGTCGGCGGTCCTGCGCACGTCGATGTCGGGCAGCCGGGCGTCGACGAGGACCGTGGTCCACACCTCGGACCCCGGTACGGAGCCCGCTTTGACGGCGAAGACCCCGGCCTCCTCGTCGGCGTGCGCGGTCACATCGGGGCCCAGGATCTCCAGCAGGCCCGCCTCGATCAGGGCCACGGCCTCCTCGATCCGCTGTACGGGCGGGCCTATGGAGAGGAAGGCGTTCAGCGGCGTGTACCACCGCTCCAGGTCCTGGCGGTGGGAGCGGCCGGTGAGACCCCGGTTGTCGACCAGCAGCCGCACCTCGTTCCGCAGATCGCGCAGGACGTCCAGCGCGGCCTTGAGCGGACCGCTGACATTGCCCGCCCGCGCCTCGGCGATGTCCTGGCGCAGGTGGTCAAGCACCCAGCCGCGGAAGTCGGCCGGGCCGGTGAACTTCCGGTCGCCGTACGGGCGGGCCATCTGCTCCCAGTCCCATCTGCGGTCGCGGGGGAAGCCGAAGGTGTCCAGGAGCCGGGACTCCGCCGGTGTGCCCCAGGGGAGGGCGAGATAGCGTCCGCGAAACGCCTCGGCCGCCCGTACGCCCTGTGCGGCCGCGAGAAAGGTGGTGTAGTAGACCGTCTCCACCTCTTTGGCCACCAGCGGCCATATGTCGCGACGGAACTCGATGCCACCGTCTGCCGCCCGCGCGCGCAGGCTCTCGACCACCTCGGGGGTGAGGACGACGGGAACGTGCCGCCCGTGCGGGCCCTTCTCGTTCTCGCCCCGGGAGTGGAAGGGGACTCCACGCCGCGAACCCGCGTACAGCCGCGGCTCGTTGCCCGACGGGAGGTAGGTCAGGGAGCCGTCCTCCTCGCGCTCGAACCGGCCACCGCGCCCCACGGTGAACAGGGCGATGTAGTCGAAGGCGCAAAGGCCGAGCCCGAGGAGGGCGACGAGCTCCTTGGGGCGCACCCGGCCGAGATCCGCGTCCGCCGGGTTGGCCGGCGGGATGTACAGCAGTCCGCGCTCGGCCGCGAAGCGGCTCAGCGCGGCCTCACGCCCGGTGGCGGCCGTGGGCAGATGGCCCTGGGCGAGCACCACCGTGTGCAGGCCGTCCAGGCGGGTGCCGTCGTCCAGATGCACCGTCTGCAGATCACCGGCCCCCTGGGCGTCTTCCCCGGACGCCGTCGCGGGGGGAGCGTCGTCGTCCAGGGCGACGGCGCGTGCCCGGTGGACATGGACCTGGACATGGTCCGGGGCTGCGCCCACGACGCGTTGGAACACCCATTCCAGATAGTGTCCGTAGAAGGCCCGGCTCGGATACGAGTCCGGCCCCAGGGCGGCGGCCTCCTCGAGGACGCCGGGCCCGTACTGGTGCCCGTCGATGGGCCCCATCAGGGTGAGGAACCTGGCCCATTCGTACAGGCTCGGGCCGGGGGACAGCGGACCTTCGAGGTCCACACTGGTGTCGGTGAACATGGTCACCTGCGAGGCGACGGTGTTCATCAGGAGGTGTCGCGACTGGGCGGTGCGCCACACCTTGCCCGCCCCAGCCGGATGGGGATCCACGACATGCACGGAGATCCGGGTGTCCGCCCCCGTGTGCCGGGCATTGGCACAGACTCTCTCCAGCACCGAGAGTCCCCGAGGCCCCATGCCGATGATGCAGATGTCGAGTCGTCGGCCAGCCATTACCTTCTCCAATGGGTCGCTTGCGTCAAACCGACGGACAGCAGCCCACGGCGTGGACGGCTGTCTGCGCGCACTCCACCGCCCCGCCGCCCCGCGACGTCCGGAACGTCCGGGGCGGCGAGGGGCGGATCACAGGAGCTTCAATCCGAACTCTGTCGACAGCCCTTCCGCGCCCTCGGGGGTCACCACGACCGCCCGCTTGTGCTCGCGCGCCCGGGTGATCCAGCCCAGCTCGAACAGCTGGTCCGTCAGGGCCGTCGCCGCGGTTCCGGCCAGGTGGTGGCGGCGCTCGCTCCAGTCCACACACCCTTTGATCAGCGGCTGTCCCTCGGCCTTCAACGGGTCGGAGGCCAGGCCGAGCGGTTTGTGCGCGTCCCAGCGCTCCGCGTCGATCTCCAGACCGGTCTCCGTACGGCGCACCAGCCCCAGGTCGAGCAACGCGCCCGCCAGCTCCACCCCGAGGCGCCCGGCCAGATGCCGGTAGCAGGTGCGCGCGTGGCTGAGCGTCTTCAGCAGCCGCGCGGACCGCAGCGAGGTGGGGGGCCGCAGCGGTGCGATGACCGCCAGCGCCTCGATCAACTCGGCCACCTGCGGACTTGAGATCCGGTAATAGGCGTGGCGCCCCATGCGGTCGACGGAGAGCAGACCGCGGTCCACCAGCCGGGAGAGGTGTTCGCTCGCCGTGGGCCTGGAGACGCCCGCGATCGAGGCGAGTTCACCGGCGGGCATCACGAAGTCTCCCGCCAGCGCGCTGACCATCGTCGCGCGTGTCGCATTGCCCAGGAGCTCCGCCACTGTCGCGATATCGGGCCGTGCTTGCCCGGGGTCCAGCATGCTCTCTCCGTTGTCACGCCGTGGGTTGTGATCGGGGAACCAGCGCTACGCACTGCACCTCCACGCGGAGGTTGGGCAGGGGCAGCCCGGAGACGGCCACCGCGGTGCTCGACACCAGAATGTCGCCCAGGATCTCCCTTCGGATCTCGAAGAAGCGAGGAGCGTCGCGCATGTCGGTCAGATAGATGGTCATGGACACCAGGTGTTCCAGACCGCCGCCCGCCGCGCTCAGCACGCGCCGGACGTTCTCCAGCGCCCGGTACGCCTGCTCGTCGAAGCTGTCACTGACCGGCTGGTACTCCTCGTCGATCCCGAGCTGACCCGAGACGAAGAGCAGTCCGCCGGCGCTCGCCGCCTGCGCGTAGCCGAACTTGCGCGGATCGCCGACACCGGGCACATCCACATACCGGACGATCTCCTCGTCCGCCGCTCCGCCGCCGTCCTGACGGTCCGTGGTCATGCCTGCTCTCCGATCCCGGATTCCGATACAGGGAGGGCCTGAATGCTGCCGGCCGGAAGTCCCGAGCCGTCAAGCGGCGCGGTGAAGCGGGTGGGCAGCCGCTCCTGGGAGCAGCATTCCGTGAGGTATTCGACGATCCGGCGCCCGGTGGCGCTCTCGGGCGCCACCGGCACCGGTTCGTTGCCGGCGTCGATCAGCGCCGGGCAGAACCCGGCGGAGAGCACCCCCTCGGAGCCGACCCGGACCACGGCCACGCCGGTCATCCGCGCGTCCGGGTGGAAGGGCAGCAGGGGGTATTCCTCCTTGGGGCTGATGCGGAACTCGCCGAACCGGCGGCTCAGCTCGATCTCGTCCTGCGGCCGCGCCGCGCTGAGGTAGCCGTCCTTGGCCAGGCGCTGGGGCAGGTTCGGCAGATCGAAGACGTAGTGCCCGAGCCCGTAGAAGATCGGCTTGCCCTCGTACCACTCGATGCCGCGCAGCATGTGGTGGTGGTGCCCGAGGACGATGTCCGCGCCGGAATCCACGGCGAGCCGGGCCAGCCGGCGCTCGTTGTCGGTCAGCACGAACGGGCGGGTGAAGTCCCCCCAGTGGAAACTGATCGCGACGATGTCCGCCTGGTCGCGCACGGCTCGGACGTCACGGATGAAAGCCTCCACGTCCTCGGGGAAGTTCTCCGTGGAGACACGGGGGAGAAGCCCGGGGTTCCATTCGTTGAGTTCCCACGGCGTATAGCGGGTGTGGGCGCGCAGCGGGGCGAGTCCGGGAACCCCCGCGCGGGCTTCATAGCCGTGGGGGAAGACCGAGGAGTAGGCGAGGAAGGCGATGCGCACTCCGTCCCGCTCGACGATCGCCGGAGTGCGTGCCTCCGCGATGTTGGCCCCCGCGCCGACCGTCGAGATGCCCAGGTCGTTGAGCGTGTCCCGGGTGTTGAGCAGCGCCTGGTGACCGCCGTCCACGCTGTGGTTGTTGGCCAGCGACATCACATGGAACCCCGCACCCGCGAGCGGTGCGGCGTTCTTGGCCGGGGCCACGACGGGGGAGCCGGAACTCGGCGCCCTTTCCCAGGTGTCGCTGAAAACTCCTTCACAGTTGCCGAAGACGACATCCCCGGTGCTCAGTAGATCTCTGGCCACATCGAACGCGGTCTCGGGATTCTCCCGGTCGATGAACACATCGCCAACCGCGAATAAGGAGACTGCCATATTCACTCTTTCGGACGCTGGAGGCGGGCGTGGTAGATGTCCACTCCGTTTTGCCGAATAAGTCTAAATGCGCCATGATTCGGGGCGGGCCGAATCGTCGTCGGCACGGCGGCCGGGCACCGCCCCGCCCGCGCGGGGGTCAGCCGGTCAGCGGATGGCGGCCCGCGTGGCCGACCATGAGGAGCCGGTGCATCGGCGCCTCGAGCACCGCCACACGCTCCAGGCCCGCCTCCGCCAGCCACTGGTCGTAGGCGCTCAGCGTGTAGGCGTCACCGCCGCCGGTGGCCAGCATGGAGGCGGCGAACAGCATGGCGAAGCGGTCCTGTGCCGTCACCGGCCGCGCCTCGTCCACGACGATCTGGTCGGCGATGCAGATGAGGCCGTCAGGGGCGAGGACGTCGGCGGCGCTGCGCATCAGCTTCTGGACGGAGTCCGGCGTCTGCAGGTGGAAGATGTTGGCGAACAGGATCAGGTCGACGGTCTCGCCCCAGCCGTCCTTCCAGAAGTCGCGGACCGTGCCGGTGAAGCGCGAGGCGACGCCGAGCTTCTCCGCCTGCGCCGTGGCCAGGCGGATGATGGCCGGAGCGTCGATGCCCTCCGCTCTCCAGGTGGGGAACCGCTCCAGGAGCAGCTGGCTGTACAGGCCGGTGCCGCAGCCGACATCGAGGACCGAGACCGCCTCGTCCTTCTTCCAGCCGGCCTCGGTGACCGCGGCGGACAGCACGTCCACGATCGGAGGCGCCCAGAAGTTGATGCCGGAGGTCAGGTCCTCGTAGTTGGACTCGGAGATCTGGTTCGTACGGTCGTTGCCCGACTGGTCGCGGGTGCCGTGCCGGACGGCGTCGCCGAGGTTCCGCCAGCCGTCCCAGGCGACATGCCGGTCATGGAGCATCTTCCCCACCAGGCTGAAGATCCCGCCCGGGAGCAGCGCGTGCCGGAACTCGCCCGGAAGACAGTAGCGGACCTCGCCGTCGACCACGGAGCGCTCGACCACGCCGTAGGCGAGGAGCCCGCCCAGCAGGACCCGGGTGGCCCGCTGATCGGTCCCGAGATCGGCGGACATCTCCTCCACGGTGCCCGACCGGTCGGCCAGCCAGGAGAAGACCCCGATGTCGTGGGCGGCCTCGATGACCGCGGGCGCCCACAGACCTATCAGATGCTCGTAGATCTGATGAGCCGCGCGGACCGTCTTCTGCTCGCCGGTCGTGGCGGACAGATAGGTGAAGTCCACCAGTGCTCTGACGCTGTCGTCACGGCGGGAGGGGATGTCGGACGCGTACGCGCGGTCACCGAGTCCGACGACGGAGCTGTGCGATTGCTCAACCATGTGGGTGTTTCCTCTCATTGCCGGCCACACGGAACCGGCCACACGGAACCGGCCCCGGGGAACGGCCGGCGGGAAGGGGCGGGCGGGGAATGGCCGGCGGGAAGGGGCAGGGGGGATGTGACGGCCGCCGTGCGGGCAGGGAACAGCGTGTCCGGCCGCGGCCGCGGCCGCGGCCGGACACGCTGGGTCGAAGGCCGCCGCTAGGAGTTGCCGCGGGCCTGGAATCGGGTGTCGAAACGCGTGGTGCCGTCCGGAACTCGGGCCGGCCGTTCCTCCCCGTGGACGTCGATGGACCACAGTCGCAGCCAGCCGTCCCGGCTCGCCGCATAAAGCGCGCCGGATTCGACACGCAGCATTCCCGGAGCTTCGGGCTCGGGGAACTTACGGCCCACGTCCTCCACGGTCAGGACGGTGAGCCGGTCCCCCCGGTCGGTGAACACATAGGCACCGGGCCTGCGGTATCCGGCACGGACGGTCCTTGAGATCGCCGCACTCGACTGGGTGAAGTCCAGCCAGTAGTCGCGGTCCTCCGGCTTGCTGAAGTAGCTCCGCAAGTCGGCCGCCTGCGGCGAGGTCGTGTATTCCCGTGCGATCAGCCGTGGGAGGAGCAGCCGCAGCAGCGCCACATTGGCCATCGTATGGGATTCCCTGACCTCCAGGGCCGTTTCGTTGCCGGTCAGCCGGATGGGCTTCTGCATGATGACCGGCCCGCCGTCGATCTCCGGCGTCACATCGATGGCGGTCACACCACTGTCGAGTTCTCCTTCTCTGACCATCCAGAAGAAGGGTGCCCAGCCGGCGTAGCGCGGCAGTGGGCTCGGGTGGAAATTGACCGTGGTGACGGTCGGCACCGCCAGGATGTCGGGCCGGAGGATCTGCTGGTAGTTGCCGATCAGGAAGTAATCCGGCCGCAGTTCCGCCAGTTCGCGGACGACCTCGGGGTCGTTGACCTTCGCCGCGCGGAACACGGGAACGCCTCGTTCACTGGCCTGCTTCTCGAGGTCGACCTGGTCCTCTTCCCCAATGAAGTAGGGGCAGAGCTTTCCAGGCGGGCTGGTGACCACACCGACCAGCTGGACCAGCGGATGCTCGGCGAGAATGGACAGGAACGGGGAGCCGAGCTTCGAGTTGACTTCGGAGAAGAGTACGACCCGGATCGGGTGTAACTCGCTCACTTATTCCCACCACTTCCCCGGGACCATCTTCGCCGTCCAGCTCACCGAGTCGAAGATGGCGTAGCCGGGCTGGACGGGGAGGGGTTCGAGGCCCGGGATCTCAAGGATCTCCAGGGCCAGCCGCTCGGTCAGGATGCCCTCGGCCATCGGCGGACAGGCGCCGAAGATGGGCATGCGCTGCATGTCGACGAACCAGTGGTCGATCATCTCGCGTCCCGGATAGGGCGGCATGACCGCGATGGCCCGCTCCACCAGCTTGTTGATGACCTCGGGGGTGAACTCGGCGTCCTCGGGGATGTCGTACACCTCCTCGATGGTCATCGAGTCCTTGGTGTACTTGTAGACGATGACCGTGTGGCCCACCGTCGGTATCTTGAGCATGAACTTGCACCGGTCGGACTTCCGGAACGCACGGTGCAGCGCATACCGATTCTTTACCTGGTAGAACTCCATCTGGTCCATGACGTAGTCACAGCCGTCCATGAACTCTTCGGCTGAATCCGGCGTGATCCCCTCGGGGAACACATCGATGTTCACATCCTTGGTCAGGTCGTACGTCATTTCCGCGACGACCTCGGCCTTGTTGCGGCCGATGGTCTTGACATCCGCCCCCATCTGTCGCTGCACGTTCGACAGCTCGAAGATGTCAGGGTCGGCGAGCTTGAGATTGCGGACTCCCATACGGGCGAGCCGCATCGCGACCGCGCCGCCGATGCCGCCGGTCCCGACGATTCCGATGACGGAGTCGCGAAGCTTCTCCTGGCGGGCCCGCTGCTCTTCGGGGGTGTTGCCGAGCCAGCCGAGGTTGCGGTCGACACGCTCCCAGTAGAATTTCTCGTCGTAGGTGCCCCGATAGGTGATCCTGTCAGCCATCGCGTGGATCCTCTCGTCAATGAGCGGACAACTCAATGCACCTGGGCGCAGCCGAGGGGGATCGGTGGATCCTCGTTTCCCTCGGGCGTCTGCTCAAAAAGTTACCTGAAGAACAGTTCGGGACCCGCCTAAGTGTGCGAAATGCGCAGGGCGTTTGTTCCGGAAAGAGGAATACCCCGTTCCGTTCCGATGGGGAGTGAATCCATCGACTCCGCCGATTCGCTGGAGGCAAAGATTCCGTTCCTGTACGTCAGGCCGAAAATGACTGTGGAATTCCCTACTTCGGCGTGTCGCAGAGCTTGCCCCCCGCAGTACCGAGGTTAGGGTGATCGACATGGGACGATCAACGGAGTTCGGGCCTGATATCGCCACTGTGGCACAGTTGTTAGGTGACCGGACGCGTGCTCTCATGGTTGGCGAGTTGACAACCGGACAGCCATTGTCGGCCAGTTCGCTGGCGGCCCTGGTGGGTATTTCCAGGCCAACTGCCAGTGAACATCTGCACAAGTTGGTCGAAGGAGGAATACTTCACGTCGAGCGTGTCGGGCGGCACGCCTATTACCGGCTCGCGAGCAACGAGGTCGCAGTCGCATTGGACGCCCTGGCCTCAGTGGCCCCGGATCTGACACCGCCGGCCCCGCCGGCCCACAGTCCGGGCATCCTGAGCGCGACGAGAACGTGCTACGACCATCTCGGCGGGCAGTTGGGGGTCGCGCTCACCGACGCACTGCAGGAACAGGGGCTGATCCGCCGGGACGCCAAGCAGTGGGAGGTCGCGTTCGAGGCCTGGGACGAGCGCCGCCCGCTGGGCATCATCTGTGCCCCGCTCAAGGACTCCCGGCGGCCGATCGTCCGGGGCTGCGCCGACTGGAGCGGGCCCCGCCACCACATCGCCGGGGGCCTGGCCGCGGTCATGACCCGGCGTCTTTTCAGCCTGGGCTGGCTGACCCGGGCTTCCGCGGGCGACCGTATCGTCGCCCCGACGAAGCTCGGTGTGGTGGGGTTACGGCGGACTTTCGGACTGAGGATGAGCGAACTGGGGCCTGCCCGATGACCATTCGTCATCGGCCAGGCCCCAGTTCTTGGAAGCGGCAACGGCACGCCTGGAGCGGTCAGGCGTCGATCGTCCGCATGATTCCCTCCGGATACCGCTCTCCCGACACCGCGTCACCGGGCGCCAGCGCGTCCAGTTCACTGACCTGGGCGGCGGTCAGCACGATGTCGGCCGCCGCCGCGTTCTCCTCCACGTAGCGCACGCGCTTGGTGCCGGGGATGGGAACGATGTGGTCGTTTTTGGCCAGGAGCCAGGCGAGTGCGATCTGCCCGGGGGTCGCTCCCGCCTCGGCGGCGAAGGACTGGATGCGGTCGAACAGGGCGAGGTTGCGGACCAGGTTCTCGCCCTGGAACCGGGGGTCGGTGTGCCGGTAGTCGTCGTCGGACAGCCCCTCCAGGGTGCGGACCGTGCCGGTGAGCATGCCCCGCCCCAGCGGTGAGAAGGCGACCAGTCCGATGCCGAGCTCCAGGCACGCCGGCAGAATGGCGGGCTCGTTGTGCCGGGCGAACAGCGAGTACTCGCTCTCCAGGGCCGCCAGGGGATAGGTGGCGTGCGCCCGGCGGAGCGTGTCCTCGTTGACCTCGGACAGGCCGATGTGGCGGACCTTCCCCTCGGTCACCAGCTCGGCCATGCCGCCGATGATCTCCTCGATGGGCATCGAGCGGTCCCTGCGGTGCAGATAGTAGAGGTCGATGACGTCGGTCTTCAGCCGGCGCAGGGATGCCTCGCAGGCCTGCTTCGCATACGCCGGGCTGGAGTCGAGGACGAAGCTGCCGTCCTTGGACCAGCCCTTGATGCCGAACTTGGTGGCGATCGCCACCTCGTCCCGGCGTCCGGCGATGGCCTCGCCGATCAGCTCCTCGTTGTGCCCCATCCCGGATACGCTCGAAACCCCGTACATGTCCGAGCTGTCGAGGAATGTCATGCCGAGGTCGAGCGACCGGTGGATGGAGGCGATCGACTCACCTCGGTCGGCGGGACCGTAGTTCTGCGACATGCCCATGCAGCCGAGGCCGATGGCGGAGACCTCGAGTCCCCCCAGCGTACGTGTCTTCATCGTGGTGCCCTCCCGTCGATGTGCTTCACTCAGGGTGCAGTTCGAGTTCCGCCGCGATCTCCACCGGCACATCCCACGGCAGCCCGGCGATGCCCACCGCCACCCGGGCGTGGTAGCCGATGTCCTCGCCGAACACGTCGAGCAGGAGCTGCGAAGCCGGGTTGAAGACGGCGGGGAAGTCGATGAAGCCGGAAACCGAGTTGGCCATGCAGTGCAGCCGGCACCACGCCTTCACCCGGCCCAGGTCCCCCACCGTGCGCTCGACGCTCGCGAGGATGGACAGGACCGTGCGCACCGCGGAGTCCTGGGCGGAGGGCAGGCCGACGGTGTCACCGATCTTGCCGTAGGGGCCGGTGAGCTGCCCCTCCGTGCTGATCGGCACATGACCGGAGACAAAGACCCGGGGGCCGACCACCCGCACGAGCTGGGCCGGGATCTTCACATCGGGGCCGATCGGGATGCGCCAGGGTTCCGGCAGCGACAGTCCTCGCTCCGCGAGCCGTTTGGACACCTCCTGGCTCGACACCCGATCGGCGGCCGGCACCGGATGGTGCGCTTCCACGCTGCTCGTTGCGCTCTGCGCCACTATGCGTTTCCTCTTCTAGGCTTCGTACGGCTGACGTTGGGTGACCTCAGGCGGTGTCCCCGGAGTACCGCGCCCGCAGGGTCTTCTTGTCGATCTTGCCGATGCTGGTCTTGGGCAGTTCGGCGACCGGCTCGATGGTGTCCGGGACCCATGAGGCCGCGACCCGGGAGGCCAGGAACTCGCGCAGCTCCTCTCCCGTCACCGACGCGCCGTCCTCCGGGCGGAGCACCACACACGCCAGCGGACGCTCCCCGGTCCTGGCGTCGGGGACCGCGACGACAGCGGCCTCCACCACGGCGGGGTGGTCGAGAAGCTGCTCCTCCAGCTTGAGCGAGGAGATCCACTCCCCGTCGGACTTCACCAGGTCCTTCATCCGGTCCACGATGCGGATGTAGCCCAGCTCGTCGATGACGGCCACATCACCGGTGCGCAGCCAGCCGTCCATGAACTTGTCGGGCTGGGCGCCCTCGTGGGCGTACTGGCGGGCGACCCAGGGGCCACGCGCCTGCAGCTCTCCCATGGTCCGGCCGTCCCGCGCCATCTCCGTCCCCGCGTCGTCGGCGATCCTCATCTCCACCAGCGGCAGCGGGCGGCCCTGTGAGGTCGCGTAGTACGTGCGGGTCTCCTCGGACGGGTTGTCGCCCACCTCGGCGGGAAGCCCGCTGAAGCTGCCGTGGCCGCTCGTCTCGGTCATGCCGAAGACCTGGACGATCGGGAAGCCCACCTCCTCGTCGAAGGCGCGCGAGAGCGGGCGGGCGACCGGGGAGCCGCCGCACACCATGCGCTTGAGCGAGGACAGGTCGGGGCGCTTGGCCCGCCAGTGGTCGAGCAGCCCGGTCAGCGCCGCCCCGAACCCGACGGCCACGGTGGGGCGTTCCCGCTCCACCAGCTCGCACACCCCGGCCGGGGTCAGATCGCGGCCCGGCAGCACCAGCGCCGAACCGTGCAGGGCGGCGGCGAAGGGCAGCCCGACCTGGCTGAGTGCCAAGGGCACCAGGGCCAGCAGGGTCTCGGTCGAGGAAAGCCCCTCGGCGTCGGTGAGGCCGGTGCAGAAACTCTGCAGAACGGTGCTGCGGTGGCTGAAGACCACGCCCTTGGGGCGCCCCGTCGTACCGGTCGTATAGCTGGTGTGGGCCGGCGCGCCCTCTTCCACGACCGGCCAGGCCTCCACCGGCTCAGCCGCGGCGAGCAGCGCCTCGTAGTCCAGCGCGTCTCCGTCCTGAGAGGTGTCGTCGGTGTCGGGCAGGACGATGACGCGGCGCGCGCGGCTCAGATGCTTCTCGGCCAGCCGCCACTCGGCCAGGAGGCTGCGGTCGCAGAGCACGATCGCGTCGTCGGCGTGGTCGACGATGTAGGCCACCTGCTCGGCGGGGAGGCTGATGTTCACCGTGTGCAGCACGGCACCCATCGATGGTACGGCGAGATAGGTCTCGACGTGCCGGTGCGTGCTCCCGGCGAAGGTCGCCACCCGGTCGCCCGGCCGGATGCCGAGCTCCCGCAGCGCCCCTGCCAGCCGGCGTGCCCGGTGCACCACCTCGCCCCAGGTCGAGCGGTGAATGCCGTCCCCGACCCGGCTGATCACCGGCCGGCCGGCAAACAGCTTCTCGGCCCGACTCGTGATCATCGACGGGATGGTGAGCGGGACCTCCGTCACTGCCTGCTGCATCCGACTACCTTTCCCATGAAGAGGCACTCCACCTGCGGGTCGGTCCGGAGCGCCGGCACGGAGTGCGTACCGGCCGCCCCGTTCCAAGTATTCGGAATTACCGTTTGGCAGGGGCCGAAGTGTGCCCGTGGCGGTGCGGCGACGGAGTGTTACCGCGGGCCGAGCCCCCGCAGAAAGGTGTCGACCACCATGTCGGCGGCCTGGGCGTCGCTGAGCCGGGGCAGCTGCTGTGCGGCCAGGTGCATGAGCTGCGGCAGCAGCGAACTCGCCCATGCGGGTGGGGTGTCCGCGCGGAGCAGCCCCTCGTCGGTGGCGCGCTTCAGGAAGGAGTCGACCTCCCGGATCAGGCCATCACGCCGCTCACGGATCGTTTCGTCGGCCCGCATCCGGGTGAGCTCCACGGGCCACTTGCGATTGACCCCGATGATCCCTTCGACGTACCGGTGCAGGGCCACGGCGACGGGGGCCTCGCGCAGCCTGGCGTCCTCGACGGCCCGCTCGACGGCGTCGTAACGCGCCTGGTAGATGGCCGTCAGCAGGTCCTCGCGGCAGGCGAACCGGCGGTAGACGGTGCGTCGGTCGACCCCGGCCTCGGCGGCGATGGCGGCGATGCTCGCGGCCGGATCGACGGCGAGCATGCGCGCTCCGGTCGTCAGGACGGCCTCCAGGTTGCGTGCTGCGTCTGCTCTCACGGGGCGAGCATAGCTCGGTGTGTGGAACCTGACTCGTGTATTGACTCACTAGCGAGGCCGTGTACTCCCTAAGTGCTACATTGAAGTGACAGATATCGGGAGTGACCCCTTCGGTCTTCTGAGGAGAGCAAATGATCACCTACGACCGACTCTTCATCGCGGGTGCCTGGACCGCGCCGAGCGGCCCGGACCTGCTCGACATCCGCTCGCCCCATGACCAGGAGGTCATCGGCCGTGCCGCACAGGCCCTGCCCGACGATGTGGACCGTGCGGTGGCCGCGGCCCGTGCCGCCTTCGACGAGGGCTCCTGGCCCCGTACGGCGCCGGCGGAGCGCATCGCCGTCATCCGGCGGCTCAACGCGCTGCGCGAGGCCCACGCCGAGAAGATCGCCGCCCTGATCTCCGCCGAGAACGGTTCGGCCGGATGGTTCACACGGGCCGGACAGTCGGGGCTCACCCGGCAGGCGGAGGCCTATCTCAAGGCGGCCGAGGAGTTCGGCTGGGAGGAGACTCTGACGCCCTCCGACCCCGCTTCCACCAACCGGAGCGTGGTGCGCCGCGAGCCCATCGGCGTCGTGGCCGCCGTCATTCCGTGGAACTCTCCGTTCTCCGCGGCCATGGCCAAGATCATCCCTGCGCTGCTCGCCGGCAACACGGTCGTCCTCAAGGTGTGCCCGGAGAACTCGCTGAGCATGGGATTCCTGGCCGAACTGCTGGAGCGGACCGGTCTGCCGGAGGGAGTGATCAGTGTCCTGCCCGCCGACCGGGAGGCCAGTGAGTACCTGGTGTCGCACCCCGACGTGGACAAGATCGCGTTCACCGGCTCGACCCGGGCCGGCCGCAGGATCGCCTCCATCGCGGGCGAGCAGCTGAAGCGGTTCAGTCTGGAGCTGGGCGGCAAGTCGGCCGCCGTCATCCTGCCCGACGCCGATGTCGAGGCGGCGGTGCGGGGGCTGAAGTTCGCCTCCCTGCTCAACAACGGCGAGGCGTGCATCGCGCAGACCCGCGTCCTGGCGCCCCGCGGCCGGTACGAGGAGGTCGTCGCCGCGCTCAAGGACCTCGTGGAATCGCTCAAGGTCGGCGACCCGGGCGACCCCGACACCTTCATCGGCCCGATGGTCCGCCGTGACCAGCAGCAGCGTGTACGCGACTACATCCAACTCGGCATCGAGGAAGGCGCCCGGCTCGTCACCGGCGGTCCGCAGGTCCCGCGGGGACTGGAGGGGGGCCACTACGTCACCCCGACCGTGTTCGCCGACGTCGACAACGCGATGCGGATCGCCCAGGAGGAGATCTTCGGCCCGGTCCTCGTCGTCATCGCCTATGACGACGAGGACGACGCGGTGCGGATCGCCAACGACTCCGCGTACGGCCTCTCCGGTGGAGTGTGGTCCGCCGACCGGGCCCGTGCGCTCGACGTCGCCCGCCGCCTGCGGACCGGCACGGTCACGGTCAACGGCGCGCCGATCGCTTTCGACGGCCCGTTCGGCGGCTACAAGGCCAGCGGGATCGGTCGCGAGTACGGCGCTGTCGGGCTGGCCCAGTACGTCGAGTACAAGACCGTCGCCCTGTGACCCGCCCTCGGAAGGACGTCCACGGCACCGAAAGAATCGCGTCACCTGTTTGACCGGTGACGGAGCCTGTGCGACAGTCCCGACACCGGACCGACACCCGACGACGCGGAGGCTTTCCCATGATCAACAGGCGTACCTTCGGCAGGGCCCTGGGCACCGGTGCGGCCGCCTCGCTGACCGGTCCGCAGGGCCTGCCGACCGCCTCCGCCGCCACGTCGAACGCCGCCACGTCGAACGCCGCCGCACCGAACGACACCGCGCGATCGACCCTGCCCCCGGCCGCCCCCGGCGCGCACCCCGCCTTCCCGCGGCTGAGGCAGGTCAGGGCCGGGCTGCTCGACGTCGGCTACGCCGAGTCGGGTCCCGCCCGCGGCCCCGCGGTCATCTGTCTGCACGGCTGGCCCTACGACATCCACAGCTTCGTCGACGTCGCTCCGCTCCTGGCCGAGGAGGGCTATCGGGTGATCGTCCCCTATCTGCGCGGCCACGGCACGACGCGCTTCGTCTCGGACCGTACGTTCCGCAACGCCCAGCAGTCGGCCGTCGCCCTCGACATCATCGCCCTGATGGACGCCCTCAAGATCGAGAAGGCCGTGCTGGCCGGCTTCGACTGGGGGTCGCGCACCGCCGACATCATCGCCGCGCTGCGGCCCGAGCGGTGCAAGGCCCTGGTGTCGGTGAGCGGCTACCTCATCACCAGCCTCAAGGCCAACCTCGACCCCATCGCGGCGAAGGCCGAGTACAGCTGGTGGTACCAGTACTACTTCGCCACGGAGCGGGGCCGGCAGGCCATGGAGGACCGGACCCACCGCCTCGAGCTGACCCGGCTCGTCTGGGAGACCGTCTCCCCGACCTGGGGCTTCGACGACGCCACCTTCGCGCGCACGGCGGCGGCGTTCGAGAACCCCGACTACGCGGCCATCGTCATCCACAACTACCGCTGGCGGCTGAGTCTCGCCGACGGTGAGCGCCGCTACGACGCCCTCGAGAAGCGGCTCGCCGCACGACCGCGTATCGCGGTGCCCACCATCACCCTCGACCCCGAACGCGACCCCTTCACGGCGCCGGGCAACGGCAGCACGTACCGGGACATGTTCACGGGCGCCTACGAGCACCGCACCCTGGAGGGCGTCGGCCACAACCTGCCCCAGGAGGCGCCTACGGCGTTCGCCCAGGCCGTCGTGGACGTCGACCACTTCTGACCAACTCCGCGCGGCCCGGGACTCGTCGGCGCGGTCGCGATCGGCCAACGCCGCGCGGCGGAGCCGCATATCGATGGGGGTGTGGAGGTTTCCCCTCCGCGTGACACCTTGGCAGGGCCCGGAACTGTGTTTATGGTGCAGTGCAATGCTACACGGCACTGGAGGTCGGATGGCTCGTCAGACCGTGACGCCCCTGGAGGGCTCACGTGTGCGCATCACCGGGGGACTGCTGGCCGACTGGCAGCGGCGCAACCGCGAGGCCACCGTGCCGCACACGCTGGAGCAGCTCAGGAAGGCCGGCAACCTCGACAACCTCCGCCGGCTGCTGCCCGAGGTGTCAGAGGAGAAGCGGAGCGAGGCGCCCTACCGCGGCCGGTATCCGTTCCTGGACACCGACCTCTACAAGACGTTGGAGGGCCTGGCCTACGAACTCGCGCGGCCGGACGGCGGGGACCGGCAGCAGATGCGGGACTTCTACGAGGAGACCGTGGGACTGCTGGAGCGCGTCCAGGCCCCCGACGGCTACCTCAACTCCTTCTTCCAGGACCCCGACTGCGCCAAGGCCCCTTGGGAAGATCTTTCCTGGGGCCATGAAATGTACAACCTCGGTCATCTCATCCAGGCCGCGGTCGCCGCCCACCGGCAGCTCGGGGACAAACGGCTGCTGGACGTGGCCGTCCGCTTCGCGGATCTGGTGGTGGAGCGCTACGGACCTCGGGGCGAGGAAGCGGTCTGCGGCCATCCCGAAGTGGAGATGGCGCTGGTGGAGTTGTACCGGGAGACCGGCGAGGAGCGGTATCTGACCCAGGCCCGGCTGTTCGTCGACCGCCGCGGCCGAGGCACGGTGGCCTCGCGGGGCATGGGCTCCGCGTACTTCCAGGACCACCTGCCGCTGCGCGAACTCCCGTCGGTGACCGGACACGCGGTGCGGATGACCTACCTGGCCGCGGGCGCCACCGATGTCTTCCGGGAGACCGGCGACCGGACCCTGCTCGACGCGCTGCGGCGGCTGTGGGACGACATGGTGGCCACCAAGCTGTATGTGACCGGAGGGCTGGGCAGCCGCCACTCCGACGAGGCCGTGGGGGACCGTTACGAACTCCCCTCCGAACGCTCCTACAGCGAGACCTGCGCCGCCATCGGCACCATGCAGTGGGCCTGGCGGATGTTCCTGGCCACCGGCGACGCCCGCTATCCCGACATCCTGGAACGCGTCCTGTACAACGCGTTCGCCGTGGGCCTGTCAGCGGACGGGCGCGCCTTCTTCTACGACAACCCGCTGCAGCGGCGCCCCGACCACGAGCAGCGCAGCGGGGCCGAGGAGAGCGGCGAGCCGCTGCGCCGGGCCTGGTTCGGCTGTCCCTGCTGCCCTCCCAACGTGGTGCGCTGGATGGCCCAGCTCGCCGACTTCCTCGTCGCGGAACGGGACGGAGAGCTGCTGATCGCCGGGTACGCCCAGGCCGGTGTGGACGGGGCGGAGGCCGCGCTGGACATGGCGACCGGCTATCCGTGGGACGGCGAGGTGCGGCTCACCGTGCGCCGGGCGCCCGACCGGCCGTACCGGATCTCCCTCCGGGTGCCCGGCTGGGCGGACGCCGGACAGGTCCGGCTCACGGTGGGCACGGCGGGCGAAGAGGCCGCGGCCGGGGACGTGGCGGACGGCTGGCTGACCGTCGAGCGGCGCTGGCGCCCGGGCGATGAACTGCGGCTGAGCCTGCCCATGCCGGTCCGCGGCCATGTCTCCCACCCCTACCTGGACGCGACGCGCGGCACGGTCGCCGTGGCCCGGGGGCCGCTGGTCTACTGCGCGGAGCAGCAGGACTGCACGGCCGGCGTCGACGACGTGGTGATCGGCGCCGAGCACATCGCGGCAGCCCGGACCGTCGTCGCCCCGGAATCCGGCGGTGTGCCGTCGGGCGCGGTGCTGATCCGGATCGCCGCGGACGTCGCACCGCCGCCCTCACCCGAGCTGTATCCCGTGCTCGCGACCGGTCCGCAACCGGCCGCTGCCGGCGCCGACACCGCCGAGCTGACCCTCGTTCCGTACTTCGCCTGGGGCAACCGAGAGCCCGGCCCCATGCGGGTGTGGATCAGAAACACCTGATCGACCTCCCCGCCTGCATCTCCCCCCCCCACACGTACGTCCCCCCGCGTACGTCCCTTGTCCGTACGTTCCTCACTTCCGGAGAAGGTGCCATGAGAAGATCCGTCCTGTCCTGCGCCGCCCTGTGTACCGCCATTCCCCTGACCCTCACCGCCTGCAGCGGAGGCGGCCCCGCCGCCTCCGGCCAGGCCAAGCCCACCGCGGACCCCGCCACCGGCGGCACCGTGCACTTCCTGGAGAAGCCCGACTTCTCGCACCTCGATCCGGCACGCGGTTTCGACGGCGGGGTCAACAACTTCTACCGCCTGATCTACCGCACCCTCACCACCCGGGAGGCGGCGGGCCCGCACAGCGACGGGACGAAGATCGTCGGCGATCTGGCCACCGACACCGGCCGGCCGTCCGAGAACAACAAGACCTGGACCTTCACCCTCAAGAAGGGGCTGTACTTCCAGAACGGCGCCCCGATCACCAGCCAGGACGTCAAGTTCGGCGTGGAGCGGGCCTGGGACCCCGACGCGGGCATCGGCTCGCCGTACGCCAAGCAGGTCATCGCCGCGCCCGCGGACTACAAGGGCCCGTACCAGTCGGGCGATCTGGACACCATCGAGACCCCCGACCAGCGCACCATCGTCTTCCATCTCAAGAAGTCCTATCCGCAGTTCTCCAGCGTGGTCGCACAGCCGAACTTCACCCCCTTCCCCAAGGGCACCGGCGCCAAGGCCGCGTTCGACACCAAGCCGATCGCGTCCGGCCCGTACCGGGTGGCGAGCTACCGGCGGGGCTCCTCGCTCGAACTGGTCCGCAACAAGCACTGGAAGCGCTCCACCGACACGGTGCGCGCCGCCCGCCCGGACAGTTTCGTGTGGACCTTCGGGCTGGACGCGGCGACCATCGACGAGCGCCTGATAGCGGGGCAGGGCAAGGACATCAACGCCATCGGCCCCAAGGTGCAGCCCGCGACCATCGCCCGGCTCCGCACACCGCAGCTCAAGCAGCGCACGCTCTCCAGCGTGACCGGCTGCACCACGTACATGAGCCTGAACACCACCAAGGGGCCGCTCCGGGACGTCCGGGTGCGCCAGGCGATCGAGTACGCCGTCAACAAGCAGACCACGGTGGACGCCCTCGGCGGCTCCGCCCTGGCCACCGCGGCCACCTCCATCGAGCCTCCGTCGATCCCCGGGCGGGACGCCACGGATGTGTATCCCTCCAAGGACGGCACCGGCGATCCGGCCGCCGCCCGCGAACTGCTGAAGCAGGCGGGCCACGCGGGCGGCTTCACCCTCACCGTGGACACCCGGGCCAACGCCACCGAGCAGGCGGTGGCGGTGGCCGTCCAGCAGGGGCTGAAGCGGGTCGGCATCAAGGTGAAGATCAACACCATTGACACCTCGACCTTCTACGAGGTCATCGGCACGCCCTCGCAGCAGCACGACGCGGCGCTCACCGGCTGGTGCCCCGACTGGCCGGGCGGCACCACCTTCCTGCCGCCGCTGTTCGACGGACGGCTCATCTCCGACAAGGGCAACTCGGTGCTCTCCATGCTCGACGACAAGAAGATCCAGAAGCGCATCGACGAGATCGCGGGGATGGACGACGAGACGGCGCAGAACGCGGCCTACGGCAAGCTCGACGCCGAGATCATGAAGCTCGCCCCGATCGTGCCGCTCAACTACAGCAAGAGCGTCCTGGTGGTCGGCACCAATATCGCGGGCGCCCATGTGTCGATCGCGTACAGCGGCGGCATCGACCTGGTCGGCGTCGGCCTCGCGGACCCGAAGAAGTAGCCGGCATGGCGACCACCACCCCACTCCACGAGGCGCAGCCGCAACTGCCCTCGACCCCGGCCGGCGCCGCGCCACCCGGGGGCACCGGGCGACGTGTCCTGCGCGAGCTGCGGCGCGACATCGGGGCCGTGCTCAGCACCGCGTTTCTCGCCCTGCTCGTGCTGATGGCCCTGTGCGCCCCGCTGATCAGCATGGTGTCCGGGCACGGCCCGGACACCTTCGACAGCGCGGCCGTCGACAAGGACCTGGGCGGGCTGCCCAAGGGGTCCCTCGGCGGCATCAGCGGCGACCACTGGCTGGGCGTGGAACCGCAGAACGGCCGCGACATCCTGGCCCGGATCGTCTACGGGGCCCGGATCTCGCTGCTGATCGCCGTCTCCGCCACCCTGCTGACCACCGTGATCGGCGTGGTGCTCGGCCTGCTGGCCGGGTTCTACGGCCGCTGGGTGGACCAGGTCATCTCCCGGCTGATGGACTTCCTGATGGCCTTTCCGGCCCTGATCTTCATGATCGCGGTGCTGTCCGCGCTGCCGGCCGGCAACCGTCCGGTGCTGCTGGTGATCGTGTTGAGCGGCTTCGGCTGGCCGTATCTGGCGCGTGTGGTGCGCGGCCAGACGATGACCCTGACGGGGCGTGAGTTCGTCGAGGCCGCGCGGGCCTCCGGGGCGGGCAGCCGGGCGCTGATCTTCGCGGAGATCCTGCCCAATCTGCGCAGCACGATCATCGTGATGACCACGCTCACCGTGCCCGGATACATCGGCACCGAGGCCGGACTCTCCTTCCTCGGCGTCGGGGTCACCCCGCCGACCGCGTCCTGGGGGCAGATGATCGCGGGCTCGGTCAGCTGGTACCAGGTGGACCCGATGTACTTCGTGATCCCCGGGACCTTCCTCTTCGGCACCGTGCTCGCCCTCACCGTGGTGGGGGACCGGCTGCGGCACGCCCTGGACGCGGGGGAGGCCTCCTGATGCTCCGCTACGTCGCCGGACGGCTCTCCTGGGTGCTGGTCATCCTGCTGGCCGTCTGCGTGTTCACCTACGTCATCTTCTTCCAGCTCTCGCCCGACCCCGCGGTGATGATCTGCGGCAAGACCTGCACCCAGGAGCGCATCGACACGATCCGGACGTCCCTCGGCCTCGACCGCCCCTTCTTCGAGCAGCTGTGGGACTTCCTGCGCGGCATCGTGGCCGGCCGCGACTACGGCTCGGGCGCCAATCTGGTCCACTGTCCCGCCCCCTGCCTCGGCTACAGCTTCCAGAGCGGCCAGTCGGTGTGGGAGATGGTCCAGCAGCGGCTCCCGGTGAGCGCCACCGTCGCCGTCGGCGCGGCCGTGCTCTGGCTGCTCGCCGGGGTCGTCGCCGGGCTGCTGAGCGGGGTCAAGGAGGGCACGTGGTGGGACCGCTCCACCATGGCGCTGGCGCTCGGCGGCTCCAGCATCCCCCCGTACGTCCTCGCCCTGGCGCTCCAGTACCTGCTGGTGGTCAAGTTGCAGGTGCTGCCGTTCCCCGCGGCGATCCCGTTCGGCGACGATCCGGTGGCCTGGTTCCAGTCGTATCTGATGCCGTGGATCGTGCTCGCCATCGGATACGCCTGTCTCTACGCCCGGATGACACGGGCCAACGTCATCGACACCCTCGCCGAGAACTTCATGCGCACGGCCCGCGCCAAGGGGCTCGGACCGGTGCTGATACTCCGCCGGCACGCGCTGCGTCCGGCGCTCACCCCGATCGTCACCATCTTCGGGATGGACTTCGCCGGCCTGCTCGGCGGCGCCCTCATCACCGAAACCGTCTTCGGCCTCAACGGCGTGGGCAAGATGGCCTCGGACGCGATCGCGAAGAACGACCAGCCGGTGATCATGGCGGTCACGCTGCTGGCCGCGTTCTTCGTCGTGATCGGCAACGTCGTGGTCGACCTGCTCTACACCGCGCTGGACCCGCGCGTAAGGATCACCGCGTCATGACCGAATCCCCAGCCCTGCGGGGCGCACCGGCCGGGCCTGACAGACCGGAGGAGACCGCGGACCTGCTGGAGGTCGAGGGGCTGACCGTGACCTTCCCGACCACCCGCGGGCCGGTGGACGTCGTCCGGAACAACACCTTCACCCTGGGACGCAACGAAACCGTGGGCATCGTCGGCGAGTCGGGCTCCGGCAAGTCCATGACCGCGCTCGCCGTCATGGGGCTGCTCCCACGCGGCGCGCGCACCAGCGGCAGCATCCGGTTCCGCGGCACCGAACTGCTCGGCCGCCCGGACGCGGAGCTGCGCCGGCTGCGCGGAAACGTGATGTCCATGGTCTTCCAGGACCCGCTGTCCTCGCTCAACCCGTACTACACCGTGGGCCTTCAGATCGCCGAGGTCTACCGGTGCCACCGCGGCGGCTCGCGCCGCGCGGCGCGAGCGATGGCCATCGACGCACTCGGCCGGGTCGGCATCCCGGACCCGGCCGAGCGGGTCGACCGCTACCCGCACCAGTTCTCCGGCGGGCAGCGTCAGCGCATCATGATCGCCATGGCGCTGATCTGCGAACCCGCCCTGCTCATCGCGGACGAGCCCACCACCGCGCTGGACGTCACGGTGCAGTCCCAGATCCTCGAGCTGCTGGCCGAGCTGAAGCGGCAGACCGGCACCGGCATGCTCTTCATCACCCACGACCTGGCGGTGATCGCCACGATCGCACAGCGGGTGCTGGTGATGCGCGAGGGGGAACAGCTCGAATACGCCGACACCGAGCGGGTCTTCTCCGCACCGCGCCACCCCTACACCCGGATGCTGCTGGAGAGCATCCCGCGCATCGACGACGAACTCGCCGCGCCGGGCATCGTGTCACCGACGGCCCGACCGACCCGACCAACAGATCCCGCCCCGGCCCAGGAGGAGGTCCGGTGACCGGCAGCCGAGGCAGCCACGCCGACGTACCGCCGCTGCTGCGCGTCCGCGGCCTCACCAAGCGCTTCACGACGCGGGCCGGGGGCGGTCCGCTGGGGCGCACGTCGCATTTCACCGCGGTGGAATCGGTCAGCTTCGAGGTGTTCGCGCACGAGACGCTGGCCCTGGTGGGCGAGTCCGGCAGCGGGAAGTCCACCACCGCGCGCCTGGTGGCGAAGCTGATGGAACCCACCGACGGCACCCTCGAGTTCGCCGGACGGGACGTCACCCATGCCCGCGGGCCCGAACTGGCCCGCTTCCGCAACGACGTCCAGGTCGTGTTCCAGGACCCTTTCTCCTCCCTCAACCCCCGCCACACCGTGGAGCGCATCCTCACCGCACCCCTGGTCTACCAGGGGCTCCCCATCCCCGGAGGGCGGCGGGCCTTCGCCGGGGAGCTGATGGAACGGGTCGGCCTCAACCCCGACCATCTGCACCGCTACCCGGCGCAGTTCTCCGGCGGACAGGCCCAGCGGATCGGTATCGCCCGCGCCCTCGCGGTCGGCCCGAAGCTGGTGATCTGCGACGAGGCGGTCTCCGCGCTCGATGTGTCGGTGCAGGCGCAGGTGATGGACCTGCTGCTGCGCCTGCAGCGGGAGAGCGGCTTCTCCTACCTCTTCATCGCCCACGACCTCGCCGTGGTGCGCCGGATATCGCACCGTATCGCGGTCATGAAGCAGGGTGTCATCGTGGAGTCCGGCCCCTGCGCGGAGGTCTTCGATCGCCCCCAGGACCCGTACACCCGCACCCTGCTGGCCGCGATACCCCGCATCGATCCGGAATGGGACCGCCGGCGCCGCGAGGGCGCCGGTGAGCACGCGTCCATCACCGCCTCACACGAGGAGCTGTCATGACCGACGACCTGTCCCCCCGCTCCGGTACCGCCACGGTCACGGACACCCCC
This sequence comes from Streptomyces sp. NPDC007917, assembly GCF_042959105.1. Lineage (NCBI taxonomy): Bacteria > Bacillati > Actinomycetota > Actinomycetes > Kitasatosporales > Streptomycetaceae > Streptomyces > Streptomyces sp. NPDC007917. The sequence goes on along the minus strand of NZ_JBIBKK010000001.1, from coordinate 481,970 downwards.
GCCCCCGCCGCACAGGCCCCCGCCCCCGTGTCGCCGCCCGCACCGCAGTCCTCGCCGCGGCCGCCGCAGCCGGACCCGCGCATGCCCCGGCTGGCCGAACTGCCCTCCTTCACGGCGTACATGGCGGAGGGCTGGGACACCCCCGACCGCAGCGCCCGGACCGTGCCGGGAGCCGCGGACGCCGCCGCACACCACCGGGGGCGGCTCAGCGCCGCCCACCCGGGAGCGCCGATCGTGGTGGCCGCCGGGCGGGCCCTGGTGCGCTCCAACGACACCAACTACGACTTCCGCCCGGACAGCGACTTCTTCTGGCTGACCGGGTGCGCGGTGGAGCACGGCGTGCTGGTGATGCGCCCCGTACCGGGGGGCCATGACGCGACCCTCCACCTGCCCGCCCCGGCCCGCCCCGGGAATCCGGCGTTCTTCTCCGACGCCGCGTACGGCGAGCTGTGGGTCGGCGGCTCACCCGGTCTTGAGGAGTGGAGCGAGGCGCTGGGCCTTACCGTCCGCCCGCTCGACGAACTCGACGCCACGCTGGCCGCACTCGCGGGGCCGCTGCTGACCGGCGCGCTCGACCCCGACACCGCACACCGCCACGGCCTCGGCCCGTCCGCCGATCTGGGCCGTACCCTGTCCGAACTGCGCATGGTCAAGGACGCTTGGGAAATCGGTCAGCTGCGGCAGGCCGTGGACCGCACCGTGGAGGGGTTCGGCGCCGTGGTGCGCGAGTTCCCGGCGGCCATCGCCGGCGGCGGGGAGCGCTGGCTGCAGGGCACCTTCGACCGCTACGCCCGCACTTACGGCAACGGCCCCGGGTACGCGTCCATCGTGGGCAGCGGCGCGCACGCGGCCACGCTGCACTGGGTGCGGTGCGACGGCCCGGTGGCCGAGGACCAGGCGGTGCTGCTGGACCTGGGTGTGGAGACGAACAGCTACTACACCGCCGATGTGACGCGCACCTTCCCGGCCTCGGGCCGGTTCAGCCCGGCCCAGCGCGCCGTGCACGACCTGGTGGAGCGGGCGCACCGGGCGGGCCTGGCCGCCGTCGGCCCGGGCCGGGACTTCGCCGACTTCCACACCGCCGCCATGGAGGTGGTGGCGCGGGGCCTGGCCGACTGGGGGCTGCTGCCGGTCTCCGTCGACGAGGCGCTGTCCCCGCAGGGCCAGCACCACCGGCGCTATCTGGTCTGCGGCATCGGCCACCACCTGGGGCTCGATGTGCACGACTGCGCGCGGGCGGACTACGCGGCCTACCAGGGGGCGAAGATGGTGCCCGGCATGGTGCTCACCGTGGAGCCCGGGCTGTACTTCCATGAGCACGACCGCACCCTCCCGCCGGAGCTCCGCGGGATCGGGATGCGCATCGAGGACGATGTGCTGGTCACCGAGGAGGGCGCGCAGGTGCTGTCCTCGGCGCTGCCGCTCGACGCGACGGGTCTGGAGCGCTGGATGACGACCCGCTGACCGTCGGCCGGGCCCCTGGCCGACGGCCCGTCGGCCGGGGCGGCAACGAGCCGACGCCCCTCGTATGCACTCCCAGTCGTATGTAACATTGCACTGCTCCGAAGGAGGAGGACCATGACTGCTGGCCCCGACACACCCTGGCGCGGTGTTCATGTCGCGACACCGCTGCCACTGCGCAGCGACCTCTCCATCGACTACGACGCCTACGCGGAGCACGTCCGCTTCCTCGCCGCGGGCGGCTGCGACGGCGTCTGCCCCAACGGCTCCCTCGGCGAATACCAGACCCTGACCGACGAGGAGCGCGCCCGCATGGTGCGCACCGCCGTCGAGGCGTCCCCCGAGGGCCACACCGTGATGCCCGGCGTGTCCGCGTACGGCGCGCTGGAGACCCGCCGATGGACCGAGCAGGCGGCCGAGGCGGGCGCCGACTCGGTGCTGCTGCTGCCGCCCAACACCTACCGCGCCGACCGCGAGGGCGTGGTGGCGCACTACCGCGAGGCGGCCGCGGTCGGCCTTCCGGTCGTCGCCTACAACAACCCGTACGACACCAGGGTCGATCTCACCCCCGAGCTGCTGGCCGAACTGCACGGCGAGGGCCTGATCGTCGCCGTCAAGGAGTTCAGCGGAGACGTCCGCCGCGCCTATGAGCTGGCCGAACTCGCCCCCGGCCTCGACCTGATCGTCGGCGCCGACGACGTACTGCTCGAACTGGGCCTGGCCGGGGCGGTCGGCTGGATCGCCGGCTACCCGGGCGTCCTCCCGGAGAGCTGCGTCGAGCTCTACCGGCTCGCCACCTCAGGCGAACCCGCCGACATCGCCAAGGCCCTGCCGCTCTACCGCGATCTGCACCCGCTGCTGCGCTGGGACTCCAAGACCGAGTTCGTCCAGTCCATCAAGCTGTCCATGGACGTCGTCGGGTTGCGCGGCGGCCCCTGCCGCCCGCCGCGCACCCCGCTCCCGCCCGAGATCACCGAGCGGGTCGTCCGGGACACCGAAGCCGCCGTCGCCAAGGGATACAAGTGAGATCCAGCCGCGTCTTCCACACCGTCGAATCCCATACGGAGGGCATGCCCACCCGGGTCGTGGTCGGCGGTGTGGGCGTCATCCCGGGGGAGACCATGGCCGAGCGCCGCTCGTGGTTCATGGCCAACCGCGACGACGTACGCACCCTGCTGATGTACGAGCCGCGCGGCCACTCGGCGATGAGCGGCGCCATCCTGCAGCCGCCGACCACCCCCGAGGCCGACTGGGGCGTGCTGTTCATCGAGGTCACCGGCCTGCTGCCGATGTGCGGCCACGGCACCATCGGAGTCGCCACCGTGCTGGTGGAGACCGGCATGGTCGAGGTGCGCGAGCCGGTCACCGTGATCCGCCTGGACACCCCGGCCGGCCCGGTGACGGCCGAGGTGGCGGTGGAGGACGGCCGGGCGCGCTCGGTGACCCTGCGGAACGTCGTCTCCTTCGCCCACGCCCTGGACCGTACGGCCGAGGTGCCCGGCCTCGGCAAGGTCCGCTACGACATGGCCTTCGGCGGCAACTTCTACGCCATCGTCGATCTGGCGGAGCTGGGCCTGCCGTTCGACCGGAAGGCCGGCGCCGAACTGCTGGCGGCCAGCATGGCCATCATGGCCGCGATCAACGAGCAGGACGAGCCGGTCCACCCCGAGCGCCCCGACATCCGCGGCTGCCACCACGTCTATCTCAAGGCGCCCGGCTCGACCGCCGCCCACTCCCGGCACGCCATGGGCATCCACCCCGGCTGGTTCGACCGCTCGCCGTGCGGCACCGGCACCAGCGCCCGCATGGCGCAGCTCCACTCCCGTGGCGAACTGACCCTGGGAGCGGAGTTCGTGAACGAGTCCTTCATCGGGACGCGCTTCATCGGGCGGCTGATCGAGGAGACTGAGGTGGCCGGACGACCCGCCGTGGTGCCCACCATCACGGGGCGGGCATGGGTCACCGGCACCGCCCAGTTCACCCTGGATCCGGACGATCCCTTTCCGGCCGGATTCCTGCTTTAGAAAGAGGCAACCCAGTTGGACGGCGAACGGCCGGTCACGGAGGAGCCGACGACGCACCTCCGCACCGTGGGTAAGCGCGAAATCCTCCGTGACCGGGTGAGAAACGCCCTGCGCGCCGCGATCATCTCCGGAGAGCTGACACCCGGCACGGTCTACTCCGCGCCGACGCTGGCCGCCAAGTTCGGGGTGTCCTCAACCCCGGTGCGCGAGGCGATGATCGACCTGGTCAAGGAGGGTCTTGTGGTGGCGCAGCCCAACAAGGGCTTCCTCATCACCGAGGTCTCCGAACAGGACCTGGACGAGGTGACGGCGGTGCGGCTGCTGGTGGAGCCGCCCTCCGTCCGGGCCGTGGTGCCGCTGGTGCCCGCGGAGGCCTTCCCCGCCCTGCGCGAGCTGGCCCAGCGGATCGTGGAGGCCGCCGAGAAGGGTGACCTCATCGGCTATGTCGAGGCCGACCGGGTCTTCCACCTCGCCCTGCTGGGGCACGGCGGCAACCGGCGGCTGCTGGAGGTGGTGTCCAGCCTCCGCGCCCAGACCCGGCTGCTGGGACTGGCGCCCCTGGTCAGCAAGGGCACCCTCGTGGAGTCCGCGGCGGAACACCACCAGCTGCTGGACTTCGTCGAGTCCAGGAACGCCGAGGCGGCCGAGCTGTTCATGCACCGCCACATCGGACACGTACGGGGCATCTGGGCGGGCGGCACATGACCGGGTCGGCTCCGCGGAGCGATCCGCCGGCCCGCGCCGACACCGCCGACCTGGTAGTGATCGGGGCCGGGGTGGTCGGCGCGGCGGCCGCGTACTTCGCGGCCCGCGCCGGGCTCCGGGTCACCGTCGTCGACCGCGGCCCGCTCGCCGGCGGCACCTCCAGCGCCGGCGAGGGCAATCTGCTGGTCTCCGACAAGGAGGCCGGGCCCGAACTCGACCTGGCCCTGTTCTCCCAGCGGGTCTGGCGCGAGGACCTGGCCGAACACGCCGGTCTGTGGGAGTTCGAGTCCAAGGGCGGCCTGGTGGTGGCCGCCACCCCGGGCGGCGCGGACGCGCTCGCGGGGCTCGTCCTGGAGCAGCGCGCCCAGGGGATCGAGGCCGTCGACGTACCGAAGGACGAACTGCCCGACTACGAGCCCCAGCTGTCGCCCGAGCCGGCCTGTGGCGCCTACTACCCGCAGGACGCGCAGGTCCAGCCCATGCTGGTGGTGGCGCATCTGCTCCGTATGGCGCGGCTGGCGGGCGCCCGGGTACGGACGGACACCGAGGTCACCGGGTTCCTCAGGGACGGCGAGCGGATCACCGGGGTCCGCACCAGCCGCGGCCCGCTCAGCGCGCCCGCCGTGGTCAACGCCGCGGGCACCTGGGCCGGCGCGGTCGCCGAACTGGCCGGGGTGCGGGTGCCGGTGCTGCCCAGGAGGGGATGCGTCCTGGTCACCCAGCCGCTGCCGGTCATGATCCGGCACAAGGTCTACGCGGCGGAGTACGTGGGCGACGTGGCCAGTTCGGACGCGGCGCTGCAGACCTCGCCCGTCGTCGAGGGCACCCGCGCGGGCACCGTCCTGATCGGCTCGTCCCGGGAACGGGTCGGCTTCGACCGCGAGGTCCCGCCGTCCCTCCTCGCCGCCCTGGCCCGCAACGCGATCGCGCTCTTCCCCTTCCTGGCCTCCGTCCAGGCCATCCGCAGCTATCTGGGCTTCCGGCCCTACTGTCCCGACCACCTGCCGGTGATCGGCCCCGACCCGCGGGCCCCCGGGCTCTGGCACGCCTGCGGCCACGAAGGCGCCGGGGTGGGCCTGTCGGTGGGCACCGGCAAGCTGCTCGCGCAGGCGCTGACGGACCGCCCGACCGGCCTGGACCTGACCCCCTTCTCGCCCGAACGATTCGAGCGAGCCCTGCCCGGCGACGAGGTGAGCCCCGATGCCCCCTGACCCGATGCCCCCTGACCCGATGCCCCCTGAGACAGCACAGCCCTTCGACCTGTCCTTCGACGGGCGGACCATCCACGCCCGGCCGGGCCAGAGCGTCGGGGCGGCGCTGGTCGCGGCCGGGGTGGTCGCCTGGCGCACCACCCGCGGGGAGGGCAGGCCGCGCGGGCTGTTCTGCGGGATCGGCGTCTGTTACGACTGCCTGATCACCGTCGACGGCCGCCCCGGCCAGCGGGCCTGTCTGGTGCCTGCGGCCGACGGCATGCGGCTGGAGTCCGGACGTACGGGGAGGGACGCCGATGCGCGGGAACGGTGACGTAACGGCAGAGGCAGTGGCAGATGTGGCGGTGGTCGGCGCCGGTCCGGCGGGGATGGCGGCCGCGGTCGAGGCGGCGGCGGCCGGGCTGACCGTGGCCCTGGTGGACGCCGGCGAGCGGCCCGGCGGCCAGTACTGGCGGCACGGTCCGCACGACGAGGGACCCGTACGAGGTCAGCACGGCCGCCGCACGTTCGCCGCCCTGCGCGCGGGCCTGGCCCGTACGCGGACCCGTACCCTCTTCGGACACCAGGTGTGGCTCATCGCCCGTGACACCGACCGGTTCACCCTCCACCTGCGGCCCACGCACGACGGCCGCGGGCCCGGGACCAGGACGTTGACCGCGCGCTCGCTGATCCTCTGCCCCGGCGCGTACGACCGCCAGCTCCCGGTGCCCGGCTGGGATCTGCCCGGCGTCATGGCGGCCGGCGGGGTGCAGGCCCTGCTCAAGGGGAGCGGCACCCTGGCCGGGCGGCGGGCCGTGGTGGCGGGGACGGGACCCTTCCTGCTGCCGGTGGCCACCGGTCTCGCCGCGGCGGGCGCCGAGATCGTCATGGTCTGCGAGGCCAATCCGCTCCGCGGCTGGCTGCGCGACCCGGGCGGCGCGCTCCGGGAACCGGCCAAGGCGGTCGAGGGCGCCCAGTACGCCGCGCTCCTCGCCCGGCACGGCATCCCGTACCGCACCAGGACCGCCGTCACCGAGATCCGCGGCGAGGACCGGGCGCGGTCCGTCCGGATCGCACCGCTGGATCGCGACGGACGCCCGCGCGACGGGGTGCGGATCGAGGTGGACGCCGATCTGGTCGCGCTGGGCTGGGGGTTCACCCCGTCGCTGGAGCTGCCGCTGATGGTCGGCGCGCGCACCCGGCTGGACACCGACGGCTCGCTGGTCGCCGTGGTCGACGCCCGGCAGCGGGCCGATGTGCCCGGCGTCTATCTGGCGGGGGAGGCCACCGGGGTCGGCGGCGCCGTGCTCGCCGTCCGCGAGGGCCGTCTGAGCGGGCTCGCCGCGGCGGCCGACCTGGGACGGGCCGTCGACGAGGGGCGGGTGCGCCGGCTCCAGCGCGCGATCCGCAGGGGCCGGCGCTTCGCCGCCGCCCTGCACACCGCCACTCCGGTGCCACCGGGCTGGACCGACTGGCTCGACGGGTCCACGCTCATCTGCCGCTGCGAGGAGGTGACCTACGGCGAGCTGTGCCACGCGGCCCGCGAACTCGGCGCGCGGGACCCACGGACGCTGAAGATGCTGGCCCGGCCCGGTATGGGGATGTGCCAGGGCCGGGTGTGCGGCTTCGCGACCGCCCAGGTGGCGGCGGCGCTCACGGGCGGATCATCCGGCGCGCCCAGCGCGGACGCCCTCCTTCCGCTGGCCCGCCGACCGCTGGCCACCCCGGTGACGCTCGGCGAGATCGCCGCCCTGGGCGAGGAGCCCTGACGCGCGCGCTCAACCGTCTGACGCCTGCCGGGTGGCGGCCCGCGCGCGGTCGTTGCTGAGCACCGTCTCCAAGTACTCGGCGATGGCGTCCCGGTTGCGCACCAGACAGCCGATGCGCTCGGTCATCCGGTCGCGTTCGTGCTCCAGCGTGGCGATCATCTCCGGTGTCGCGTCCGAGAAGTGGATGACCCGGGGCTTGTCGAGACAGGGGAGGATCTGTTTGATGATCCGGGTCGGCAGCCCGGCGTCGAGCAGCCCCCTGATCTGCAGGACCCGGTCCACGAAGCGCTCGTCGTAGTCGCGGTAGCCGTTCGCGCAGCGGGCCGCGGCGATGAGCCCCTGCTCCTCGTAGTAGCGCAGCAGCCGGCGGGGCGTGCCGGTGCGTTCCGACAGCTCTCCGATGCGCATGTGCTCCCCCTCAAACACCGTCGCTTGACCTTCACATCAATGTGATGGTTCGAGCATACGCGGCGTGCGCAACGACACCACACAGAAACTTCCCCTGCCCGCGCTGCTGGCGCTGGCCACCGCCGTCTTCATCACCAGCCTGACCGAGACGCTGCCCGCGGGCGTACTGCCCGCGATGGGCGCCGACCTGGGGGTCGGCGAATCCGCGATGGGGCAGTCGGTGACCATCTACGCGATCGGGACCGCGCTCACCGCGATCCCGCTGTCCGCGGCCACCGCGGGCTGGCGCCGCAAGCGGCTGCTGCTGGCGGCGATGGCAGGCTTCGCCGTCGCCAACACCGTCACCGCGGCCTCGGCGAGCTATCCCCTGACCATGGCCGCCCGGTTCGTCGCCGGGGTCGCCGCCGGGCTGGCCTGGGCGCTGCTGGCCGGATACGCCCGCCGTATGGCGCCCGTCCCGCTGCAGGGCAAGGCGGTCGCGGTGGTGATGACCGGCATACCGATCGCCCTGTCGCTGGGGGTGCCCGCGGGCACCTACCTCGGCGAAGTGCTCGGCTGGCGGGTGACGTTCTCCCTCATCACCGCGCTCGCCGCCGCCCTGATCGGGTGGATCGCCGCGCTGGTACCCGACCACCCCGGGCAGCGGCGGGACGGCCGCACCCCGATCCTGCGGGCCCTGACCGTCCCCGGCGTGGCACCGGTCCTGTTCGTCACGCTGGTCTATGTGCTGGCCCACACCATCCTCTACACCTACATCGCCACCTTCCTCGACGGGCTGGACATGGGCGGCTCCACCGATCTCGTCCTGCTGGTCTTCGGCGCCGCCTCCATGGTCAGCATCTGGATCGTCGGCGCCCGGATCGACCGCCGGCTGCGGGCCCTGACCATCGCCGCCACCATCCTGTTCGCCGCCGCGGCCGCCGTCCTCGCGGCCCCGGCCGACAGCCGCGCCCTGGTCTACCTCGCGGCGACGCTGTGGGGCCTGGGCTGGGGCGGCGTCCCCACGCTGCTGCAGACCGCCGTGGCCGACGCGGGAGGCGAGGCGGCGGACTCCGCGCAGGCCATGCTCGTCACCCTGTGGAACGCGGCCATGGCCGGCGGCGGAGTCGTCGGCGGCATCCTCCTCGACCTCGCCGGCACCGGCGCCTTCCCCTGGAGCGTTCTGGCGCTCCTGGCGCCCGTACTGGCCGTGGTGATCGCCGCCCGCGCCCACGGCTTCCCCGCACAGCGGGCGCGTACGACGTGAGGGGTGCCTACTTCTGAGCGTGGCGCTCCGCGGCGGCATGCCACCAGCCGGGCGGGGACGGTCCCACGACCGCCGCGGTCGGCTGGTCGGGGTGCAGCCCGAGGCGTCGCAGCGCGTCGGGGTGGGCCTGGATGTGGATCCAGCCGCGCCGACGGCCGTCGGGCCCGACGCCGCACATCACATCGCAGCGGATCTCATCCGGCGCGAGGGGCATCCAGTCGATGCCGCGGTCGCGCAGTCAAGCGCGAGCGGCCGCCGGGGGCCGCGGACAGCCGGGCAGGTTCTCGTAGGACGCGATGGTGATCCAGGCGTCCGGGGCCGGAGAGGTCATGGCGTCCATGATGCCCGGTACGCCACGGAGTCGGCGGTCCCGGTCGCCGGGCGGCCGGGGCCATCAACGTGCCCATGCGAAGGTTCAGCGTCTGCTGGGTGCGGAGCACCCGCATCGCAGTCAGGCGGAACCGGTGAGGGCGAACGTGTGAGTGATTGGGTCGCTCGTGCAGGTGACTGGTGTACGGAACCGAAATGTTTGTACGCCTGACGCACGTAGGGTCGCGGTCATGAAGCTGGTGGTCCAAGTGAAGCTCCTGCCGACGCCCGAGCAGGCGTCGGCCCTGGAGGCGACCCTGACCGCCTGCAACGAGGCGGCCACCTGGGTCAGTTCGCTCGCATACGAACGCGGCGTCAGCCGGAATTTCGCGCTGCGCAAGCTCGCCTATGCGCAGATCCGTGCCCGGTGGGGGCTCGGGGCGCAGGCCGCCCAGCATGTCGTAAAGAAGGCGTGCGATGCGTACGCCACTTTGAAGGCGAACTTGAGGGCCGGGAACCTCGGCAGGCCAGGTTCGAAGCGCTACCGCAAGGCCACCGGGAAGCCGATCACCTTCCGCCCGGAGGGTGCCCAGCCGTACGACGACCGGATGCTGTCCTGGCAGACCGCCCAGCGGCGGGTCTCGATCTGGACACTGACCGGCCGCATCAAGGACGTGGCGTTCACCGCCTCCGTTGAACAGCTCGCCACCCTGGCTCTGCACCGCAGGGGCGAGTCGGACCTGGTGCGCCGGGACGGCATGTGGTTCCTCATGGCGACCTGCGAGGTGCCAGAACAGCCGCCGAACACCGAACCGGCGGACTTCTTGGGTATCGACCTGGGCATCGTCAACATCGCCACCACCTCCGACGGCGAGATCCTGGCCGGGCGCTGCCTCAACCGCACCCGGGCCCGCGAGCGCAAGCTGCGCACCAAGCTGCAGAGGAAGAACACCCCGTCGGCCAGGCGCCGGCTGAAGAGGCGGCGCCGCAAGGAGGCCCGGCGGGCCAGAGACATCAATCACAAGATCGCGAAGCATTTGGTGGCCGTGGCAGAACGCACCGGTCGCGGGATCGCCTTGGAAGATTTGACGGGCATCCGTGAGCGGGTACGGCTTGGTAAGCCCCAACGGGCCACCGTGCACTCCTGGGCCTTCGCCCAGCTGGGCAGCTTCATCGCATACAAGGCCCGCAAGGCCGGAGTGCGGGTGGTGCACGTCGATCCGGCGTACACCTCCCGCACCTGCGCCGAATGCGGCCACATCGACAAGGCGAACCGGGTGAGCCAAGCCTGGTTCGCATGCCGGTCCTGCGGATTCGTTGATCACGCGGACCGGAACGGCTCCCGCAACGTCCGCGTCCGCGCGCGGCAGTTGTGGCGACGCGGGGCCCAGTCAACGGTCCCCGCCCCACCCCCGAAACCCAAGGGTAGGGCTGGACGCAAACGCAGCATCACCGCCAGTGATGCCCGTTGTGCAAGCCCGGGAACTTCAGTCCCGGGTAGTTGACTACTCGTCCACCGTGGTGCCGTCCGGGACCCGGAAGCAGGCGGACACCAGGTGGAACATGATCCCCGGCTCCGCGCCGCTCCTCCGGGCGTCCCTTTCGGTCGGGATCAGCAAGGTGGCTTTCACGGTGAACTTCTTCCGGGTGGAGTCGACCATCATGTAGGGGGACTGGGCGACGGTCGGCTCCCGGCCCTCGTGGACGATCTCCCAGCCGTGCCGGGGAAGATCCTCCCTGAGGCCCTGCCAGGCGGCCTCGAGGTCCCCGGCCGGCACGCCGTACACCGACCACAGATGGCGGATGACGTAGAACGTCTCGGGGTCCAGGTCGCCGCACACATCCACGCCCGGGCCGGGTGCGGTCGTCTTCCCCTTCACCCGCAGCAGGTCGTACAGCTCGCTGGAGAGCCGCCTGGCCTCCTCCCGGGGCACGGAGACCTCCCGCACCTCGGGGGCGTAGCCGAGACCGAACTCGTCGGGGTCGGACATCGAACACCACTCCCGCTACTTCAAGTGGACCTCGTCGTAGCGTCCCACCACGACTCTCGCCTGGTTCTCCAGGCTCTCAGAACCGGCCAGCCAGTAGTTCCCGTGCCCATGGGTGTCGGTGGCCATCTGGTTGGCGCCGAAGATGGGGTCTTTGGGGGTGATGAACTGCGTCAGACCTTCGTGGTGGCCATGGGTGGGCGCGCCCCACTTGGGCACCCAGTCACCCTCTGCCTTCTGGTTCCACACATGCCCCTCGGGCACGTCCAGATCCTTGGCCCGCCCGACCTGGACGCCAGGGCTGCCGCTGAGCATCACATCGTCCGCCTCCAGGGTGCCCTGGCGGGCGGCGGAGCCCACCACCACGGTGCCGTAGCTCTGCGCCTGCACCGACAGGTGGTCATTGGCCGACGGGTCGTGGGCGGTGTGCAGCCCCGACAGGAACTGATTGAGATCCGGCCCTGCCTCGTCGGCGTACTTGTCCTTCATGGCTTCCGGGAAGAAGCTCTGCGGCGCGTCGTACCCGTGCCAGGTGATGGTCGACACCTTGGGCTCGCCCGGCATCGCGCTGGCGGCCTGCCAGAGGTTGGTGCCCGCGATGACGGGTTTGTTGATGCCGCCGAGCGTGCCGTTGGTGCCGCCGACCATGACGGCGGTGTGATCGGCCGTGTCCGGGTTGCCGTTCGCGATGATCGCGCGGCCGTTCTTCTCGGGGTCGAAATCCAGCAGATACGCGGGCGGCAGACCGTCGCCGGTCGGCTTGTACCCGGAGGGCCGGGTGTTGTCGAAGGCGTCGACCTTCCCCGTGTCATCGAAACGCATCTGAATGCGTTTCATACCGTTGAGGGAGGACTCCAAATGCTTCTTGTGCTCGTCCCACTTGGTCCATTCCCGATTGAGGACCATGGACCGTCCGGCCAGGATGTACTTGGGCTTCGGCTCGGGCGGCAGATTGGCCAGCTCGGTCTGGTACTTCGCCCGCTGCTCGTTGAACCAGATACGGTTGGCCTCGTCGCGGTCCTCGGCGGGAAGGCCGTCCAGCTTGCCCACGCTCGCCGGATAAAGGGAGATGTACTCCGCCTGCTGCTCTTTGCTGAGGCTTTTCCACCAGGCCGCGTTGTCCTTGGGGGACTTGTCCTTGGGAACGTCGCGCAGATAGTCGCCGACCGTCTTCTTGACGTCTCCCCGGTCCTTTTCGGCGTCGGTCCAGTCGTCCTTGGTGACCGACAGATCGGCCGTCGTGATCAGCTTCCCCAGCGTTTTGGCGTACTTGCCGTCCGCCTCCGTCGCGTCCTTGAGCGCGTCACCGATCCGGTCCGCGAACCCCTGGGCCTGCTCCTTGGGCGTCGTCGTGACGAACGGGGTGCGGCCGTTTCCGGGCTGCTCGTACTCCTGGCCCGGGAGCAGCACCACCGGGGGCTTGTACTCGACCGAACCGTCTTCCTTGACGGTCATCCCCGCGTCCTGCGCGTCCTGGACGGCGTTGTCCAGCTTCTTCTTCGCCGCCCGCAACTCCCCGGCCAGCCCGTTCAACGCCGTCAGGATCAGCGCGCACTCCACCTGCATGTAGTGGAAGTTCTCGCTCAGCCGCTCCAGCCGGCCCAGCGCCGCGCCGACTCCCTGGCCCTTCAGACCCCCGCGGAGCTTCGCGTTGATCTCATTGTCCAGCCGGTCCTTGGCCGCACTGGCATTGCTGCTCACCTTGTGCCAGCCGTCCGCCGCCTGCTCGAACTGCGCGGGGTCGACCGCCTTCAACTGCGCGAAAGTCACCATGACGCGGGTCACCAGCTCCCGGACGGGCCGCCCGGCGGGGGTATCGGCCTCGTATCCTGCGCCTTGAACAGCGCCTCTATCGCGTCGTCCTGATTGGCGAGGTCCTTGCCCGCCTTCTGCAGCTTCCCCATGAGTTCGCCGCATTCATCGCGCAGGACGGTCAGCCGGGCCTCCCAGGAGTTGAAGACCCGCTGCTGCATGGACGTGCTCTCCAGCCCCTCGACGCCCTTGCTGGCGACCCCCGCGCCCTCTTGGCCGTGCTTGAGGTCGCCCAGCGCGGTCGTGGCATTCCGGCGCAGATCGTCCAGGGCGTTCGACGCGGTATTCCACGGCCCCTTCGACGATTTCAGATTGCCACCGGAGCCGCCCTTGCCGCCCTCTTTATCCCCATCCGCACTGGCCAGCCTGGTTTGGACGTCTTTGCCGCCGGTATCCGTTCCGCCCGCCGCGTCGTAATACGCCTGCCAACGCTCAGACAGTCCTGTGTCCCCCATACTGCCTTCCTCCACCCGTGCACCATGTTCTTCATGGCAGAACAAGGAAGGTAACAGAGCGCAATAACGGAAGGGAACTTGTCGAGAGCCGGGCCGTGGAGATCCTGGCGAGGCGGCCGGCCGCCGTCGACGACCACCGCACCCACGACCACCGACGCGGACCGGTCTGGTTTGTACGGGGTTTGCAACAGCACCGTTCCGCCGGCTGATTGTGGCGTTGAGTGAACCTATGGTGTCAAAGGTCGCTAGCCGTGCGGGTGGGACCGGGCAGGGCGCGACAGCACGTTGCTCGAACGGCCGCTGATCGGGGGATAAGCGCTCATGGGTCTTGGGGATTTCATTCCGGACTCGGTGGAGGACTGGGTCGAGGACCGTGTCGAGGATGTCGGTGAATTCATCGACGACGCGGGGGACTGGACCGCGGACCGGCTGGATGACGTCGGCTGGGAGAGCGGTGCGGACTGGGTCCGGGACAAGACCGACTCGGCGGCGAACGCGCTGGGCGCGGACGTCGACGAGATGCAGCTGGGGGAGACCGAGGACCCGAAGAAGCTGGTGCACGGCAGTCCCGACAAGCTGCGCTCCACGGCGGGGCATCTGAGGGACTTCCAGACGGCGTTCAACGACGTGGGCAAGGGGCTGCAGGGGCTGGACGCCGGCCATCTCAAGGGGCAGGCGGCGGACGCGTTCCGGGAGAGCGTGTCGGTCGAGCCGAAGAAGTGGTTCACGGCGGCGGACGCGTGCGAGAAGGCGGCCGGGGCGCTGGACAGCTTCGCGGGGACGGTGGAGTGGGCGCAGAAGCAGGCCGAGGACGCCATCGCCCGCTACAAGAAGGGCAAGAAGGCGTCGGACGACGCGCGGACGGCGCACAACGACAAGGTGTCCGCGTACAACACGGCGGTGGACGCGTACAACGCCAAGCCCGCTGACGAGCGTGACAAGTCGACGCTGCCGGAGAAGCCGGGGGAGTTCCACGACCCGGGCACGTCGGACATCACTGCCGCGCAGGACATTCTGAAGGAGGCGCGGCGGCAGCGGAACGAGGCACATACGACGGCGAAGTCGGCGGTGGAGACGGCGCGTGACAAGGCGCCGCAGAAGCCGTCGTACGGCAGGCAGCTGATGGACGGCGTGAACGGGCTGAACCTGGACGCGTCGCATTTCGTCGGCGGCATCGTCAAGGGGACCGCGGGCATCGTCAGCTTCGCGCGGCAGATCAATCCGCTGGACCCGTACAACATCACGCATCCGGCCGAGTACGTGACCAGTCTCAACAGCACGGCCGCGGGTCTGGTGCGGGTGGCCAACGACCCGTGGGGGACGTTGGGCAACATGTGGGACACCTTCCAGAAGGACCCGGGGGAGGGCCTTGGCCGCCTGGTGCCCGAACTGATCGGCACCAAGGGCCTCGGCGGCATCAAGAAGGCCGCGACTCTCGGCAGGCGCGCGGCGGAGATCAAGCCGCCCGGCCGTGGCCTCCTGGACGAGGCGGGGCCGGCGGAGCGGGCCAGGACCGACGGCGGAAAGGCGACCAAGGGGTCGGACCCGATCGACTTCGCGACCGGTCGGATGTTCCTGCCGCAGACGGATGTGGTGCTGCCGGGTGTGCTGCCGCTGGCGTTCCACCGGCGGGTGGAGTCGGGGTACCGGGCGGGGCGGTGGTTCGGGCCGTCCTGGTCGAGTACGGCCGACCAGCACCTGGAGATCGGGCCGGAGGGCGTGGTGTTCGTCTGCGAGGACGGACGGCTGCTGGACTACCCCCATCCGGCGCCTGACCTCCCCACGCTGCCCAGGGCGGGGGCGGCGCGCTGGCCGCTGGAGCGCACGGCCGACGGGGACGCCTACACGGTCACCGATGTCGACACCGGCCGTACGTACTCCTTCACCGCGCTCCAGGACGGGCCCGATGGCATCGCGCCCATCGAGGAGATCCGCGACCGCAACGGCAACCGGATCAGCTTCCACTACGCCCTCGACGGCACCCCGACCGCGATCGTGCACTCGGCCGGCTACCACCTGAAGCTGACCACCGCGGACGGCCGGATCACCGCCCTCCACCTGGCGGGCGCGGCACCCGACGGCTCGGACCAGGAGATCGTCCGCTACGGCTACGCCGACGGCAATCTCACCGAGGTCATCAACTCCTCCGGACTGCCGTTACGGTTCGAGTACGACGACGAACGCCGCGTCATCTCCTGGACCGACACCAACGACCGCCGCTACGACTACGTCTACGACAACCGCCACCGCTGCATCGCCGAGGGCGGCACCGAAGGCCATGTCTCCATCCGGCTGGACTACCACGGCGTCGACCAGCGCACCGGCCACCGGATCACCACCGTCACCACGGCCTCCGGCCACAGCGCCAAGTACCTGATCAACGACGCCTGCCAGGTCGTCGGCGTCATCGACCAACTGGGCACGTACACCCGGACCGAGTACGACCGGTATGGCCGGGTACTGGCCCGCACCGATGCCCTCGGCCGCCGGAGCGAGTGCCGGTACGACGAGTCGGGCCATCGGGTGC
Source organism: Streptomyces sp. NPDC007917 (assembly GCF_042959105.1). NCBI lineage: Bacteria > Bacillati > Actinomycetota > Actinomycetes > Kitasatosporales > Streptomycetaceae > Streptomyces > Streptomyces sp. NPDC007917. The sequence continues at coordinate 466,076 of NZ_JBIBKK010000001.1, read as the reverse complement.
GCCTCACCCGCCCCGACGGCAAGGAGTCGAGCGCCGTCTACGGCCCTCTGGGCCTGCCCACGGCGATGACCGGGGCGGACGGGACGACCTGGACGCACGAATACGACGAGCGCGGCAACCGCGTCGCCGAGACCGACCCCACCGGGGCCACCACCCGCTACACCTACGACGACTTCGGCCGGCTGACCTCGATCACCAACGCCCTGGGCGAGACGACCCGAGTGCGCTGCGACCCGGCTGGTCTGCCACTCGAGATCACCGACCCCCTCGGCGCGGTCACCGTCTACCGGCGTGACGCCTTCGGCCGCCCGGTCGCCATCGTCGACCCGCTCGGCGCGACGACTCGTCTGACGTGGTCGGTCGAGGGCAAGCTGCTGCGCCGGCTCGGCCCCGACGGGGCTAAGGAGTCGTGGACGTACGACGGCGAGGGCAACTGCACGAACCATGTCGACGCGGCGGGCGGGGTGACCTCGTACGAATACACCCACTTCGACCTCCTCGTCGCGCAGACCGGCCCGGACGGGGCTGGCTATGCGTTCGAGCACGACGCCGAGCTGCGCCTGACCAAGGTCATCAACCCGCACGGACTCACCTGGACCTATGAGTACGACCCGGCGGGCCGACTGATCACGGAGACCGACTTCGACGACCGCACCATCCACTACGAGTACGACGCGGCCGGGCAGCTCATCGCGCGGACCACACCACTGGGCCGGCGTATCGCTCTGGAGCGCGATGTGCTCGGACGCGTGGTCACCAAGGACGTCGACGGCCAAGCCACCACCTACCGCCATGACACGGCCGGGCGGCTGATCGCCGCTGTCGGCCCCGACGCGGAGATCGTCTTCCAGCGGGACCGGATGGGCCGGGTGAAGTCCGAGTTCGTGGCCGGCCGGGTGATGACACACCGGTACGACGCCCTGGGCCGCCGTACCCGCCGCACCACCCCCAGTGGCGCCACCACCACCTACACCTACGACGCGGCGGGCAACCGCACCGCCCTGACCGCCTCCGGCCACGTGCTCGAATTCGAGCACGACGCCGCGGGCCGCGAGACATCCCGCCGATTTGGCAGCACCCTCTCCCTGACTCAGATCTGGGACCCCGCCGGACGTCTCACCGGCCAAACCCTGACGGGCCCGACCGCCGACACACTCCAGCACCGCGCGTACACCTACCGCGCGGACGGCTACCTCACCGCCATCGACGACCTGCGCACCGGCCGCCGCACCTTCGATCTCGACGCGGCAGGCCGGGTCACCACGGTCCGGGCGAAGGGCTGGATCGAGAGCTACGCGTACGACGAGGCGGGCAACCAGACCCAGGCATCCTGGCCGGACCGGCACCCCGGCGCCGAAGCGACCGGCACACGCGCCTACACCGGCACGCGGATCACCCGTGCGGGCAACGTCCGTTACGAGTACGACGACGCGGGCCGCCTCACCCTGCGCCAGAAGACCCGCCTGTCGAAGAGGCCCGACACCTGGCGCTACACCTGGGACGCCCAGGACCGCCTGACCTCCGTCACCACCCCTGACGGCACGGTGTGGCGCTACCTCTACGACCCCTTCGGCCGCCGCATCGCCAAACAGCGCTTGGCCGCGGACGGTGAAACGGTCGCCGAGCAGACCGACTTCACCTGGGACGGCGCCACCCTGGTCGAACAGACCACCACCACGGTCGACCTCCCCCACCCCATCACCCTCACCTGGGACCACCGGGGCCTCCACCCCGTGGCCCAGACCGAACGCATCACCGACACCACCACCCAGCGCGAGATCGACCAGCGATTCTTCGCCATCGTCACCGACCTGGTCGGCACCCCCACGGAACTCGTGGACGGATCAGGCGACATCGCCTGGCGGACCCGCACCACCCTGTGGGGCACCACCACCTGGGCGGCCACCAGCACCGGCTACACCCCTCTCCGTTTCCCCGGCCAGTACTACGACCCGGAAACCGGCCTCCACTACAACCACCACCGCTACTACGACCCCACCACCGCCCGCTACCTCACCCCCGACCCCCTCGGCCTCACCCCAGCTCCCAACCCCGCCACCTACGTCCACAACCCCCACACCTGGGCCGACCCCCTGGGTCTCGCGCCGGAGTATCCCGAGGGCGAGCCCCCTCCGAGCACCTGGGTTCCGGACGAGAACTATTCGCCGGAAGCGATCGAACGGCGTGTGGCGGGGAACGCCGACCGCAAGGCGTGGCTCGAAACTCCGCAGGACGTCCACGACCTGGTGAACGATCTCATGAACAACCCCAACTACCCGCAACGTGTGACCGGTCCGAAGGGAGCCGAAGAGCTCGACTTCTACCAGAACCACGGGAACGTCCGTGCCGGGCATCGATGGGTGGACTCGCCCATCTACGACAACGGGAATCCTTCCAGCCAGTTGCGCGTCATGGTCGATGATGACGGCAATATCGCCTACCTCGGCAGGCGCAAGGACGGCTCACACAACTACGATCAGATCATTCCCTACCCCTGGGCGAAGAGGCCGCCGGCCGGCTAGCCCTACGCCCGCCCCTACCCGTGATCAGCACCTCAGAGGATTTCATGCAGGAAGCAGAACTGGCAGAAGGGTTGGCCGCAGCGGGCTTGACATACCTGGGCCCGGTGGATCCGTCCACCCCGCTCATTCCGCCGCGCCTGGCAGCCTTCGCGAATTCGACGGCGGCGGAGGGAAAGGAGTGGGCCGCCAGTGTGGAATCCGACGCGCCGGACTTCCGTGAGAGGGTCAACCACGAGTGGTACATGCTGGCCGCGGACCAGGGGCTGTTCCAGAGACAGAACCCGGAGTTCCTGCTCGCTGTCGCCGGAAGGGAACCGGAACACGGCGCCTCATGGTGGGCACGGGTGGCGCTGCGAGCTGAATGGGACCTTGCGGGAGCCGGCGCCGCGGCCCACGTGACGGGGTGCGGATGGGGTCACCCCGAGTTCGTGATGCTGTCGCTCGACGGCGATGTCATTGTTCGAGGGTCGCAGGGACAGAAGTGGACGGATTTTGTCTGCCTGCGGAATCCGCACCACATCAGGTCCCTGCGCGAGATGGGGGCGCACATGACCGAAAGCAGCTCGATTCCGCAGGAGACGCGAGAGGCCATCACACGCTGGCTGGACCATACGTCGGGACGATAACGCGCACCACGGCGTTGAGCTCCTCATGCCCGCCGCGATGGCCTCCTCCACGCTCATGTCCGGCGCGGCCAACTCGGTTCCGCCGGCGCGGGAGAGCACGGCGGCGATCTCGGAACACCACCCCAACGGCGCGGCCGAGATGGAGCGGCTGCTGACACTGGTCACGGAGGGGCTGGCGCCGCGCGGCACCGGCGGCTGATCGGCCCGGCCCGGCGCGGCGCGCGCCAGCCGTCGGGGTTCACGGACTGACGAGGTGGCGCGAGCAGAATCGGGGATCGGAGAGGCGAGCCGTCGAGGGAGCATCGACGTCGTGGAAGCGGGCCACGACGTCATCACCGGCAGCGCGCACCGCCACTCCCTGGGCTGCTCGTCGCTGGTCACCGACGGCACCTGGCTCTGGCGCCAGGACTTCCCGCACTACGTGGAAACGCACCACGCCCTGCTTCCCAAGGCGTTCACCCAGCACGTACGAGACCTGAACTACCGGATGGCGGCCATCATCACCGCGCGGTTCGCCCCCCACGACAACGAGACCATGCCCCTCGTCGGCTGGGCCTCCGCCGTCCCATGGCGATCGACCACGGCTGTGCTGGAACCCGGACCACGAACAGTCACAACCAAGGCCGAATTCGACGCGGCCACGCTAGCCCGGAAACGAAACCGGCCACACGGCGTGTGGGCCAAGCCTCGCAAGTCCAGGAGGGCATGAGTCGGCAGCCACTGGGCTCGGGGTCCATCCGGGACCGACCCCACGCACTGATCGCGACACGCCCCCGATGGCGGTGACAGTGCGTCGCATGTCGAATACCGTTGCGTAGCACGGGAGTTCGGCCAGGGAGGGTGAGGGGCGTGACGTGCCTGCCGGGGCAGATAGCGATACGACGGGGTGGCTGCTGTGAGCTCGCTACGCGTGTAGTGGAGGAACTCAGACACGCCCTGTGCATCGCCCTGCCCGGGGAGGGCGCCCGATGAGCGGTGGTGGCGGAGGTGGCGGCAAGGAGCCGGACCTGAAGCTGGACAAGGAAGCGTTACAGGACATCACCAAGGGTCTGCGGGCGGCCATCAGCGAGTTGAAGGACATCGGCACGGCGACGGACGCGGTGATGGGGTCGGGGTTCGACGAGTTGTCGCTGACGTCGATGGAGGCGGGGCACAACGGTCTGGCGAAGGACTTCGAGGACTTCTGCGAGCGCTGGGAATGGGGGGTGCGCGGCCTGATCCAGGACGCGAACAAGCTGGCGAAGAAGGTGGGTCTCGCGGCGGGGATGCAGTGGGAGGAGGACCGGTACATCGAGGGCACGTACAAGGTCGTGGCGAACTCGGTGGCCGGGAACCCGCATCTGAGCGAGGAGGAGGTCACCCAGAAGGAGTGGGGCGAGCTGTTCTCGGGGGAGACCTGGCGCCCGGACTACAGCAAGGAGTCCTACGAGAAGGCGAGCGAGGAGATCAAGGGCACCTGGCAGGCCACGGGCGACAAGATCGGCGGCACCAGCAGCATCGCCCAATACGCCCTCCCGCCCGATCAGCAGGCCCCTGAGCAGGATGGGGGTGCGGGCTGATGGGCGGGCTCGACCTGACGCCCGACTGGGTCGATGACGCGGTCGAAAAGGGCACGGAGGTCATCGGCGACGGCATCGAGTGGGGCGGCAACAAGGTCGCCGACGGCCTGGACAAGGTGGGCCTGGAGGACGGCGCGGACTGGGTCCGTGACAAGTCCCGCTCGGTGGCGAACAAGCTGGGCGCGGATGTCGCCGAGATGCAGCTGGACGAGACCGAGAACCCGAAGAAGCTGATCTTCGGCAGCGCGAGCAAGATCCGCTCGACGGCTAGCCATCTGCGGGACTTCAAGAAGGCGTTCAACGACGTCGGGGACGGCCTGAAGCGGCTGGACTCGGCGCACTGGAAGGGCAAGGCGGCGGACGCGTTCCGCGAGGAGGTGGCGGTCGAGCCGAAGAAGTGGTTCAAGGCCGCCGACGCGTGTGAGAAGGCCGCGCTCGCGATGGAGACGTTCGCGGGCACGGTGGAGTGGGCGCAGCTCCAGGCGCAGGAAGCGATCAACGACTACAAGGCCGCGAAGAAGGCCTCGAGCGACGCGAGATCGGCCTACAACGAGCAGGTCGACGCGTACAACGCCGCCATCAAGGAAGGCAAAGAGGTCTGCAAGCCCGGGGAGTTCCATGACCCGGGCCCGGGAAAGGCCAAACTGGCCCAGCAGAAACTGGACGAGGCCCGCCGCCAGCGCAACGAGGCCGCGGACACGGCCCGTACGGCCGTGAAGGCCGCGCGGGATGCGGCTCCGCCCAAGCCCTCGTACTTCGAGCAGGCGGAGGACGGCCTGACCGGCCTGAAGCTGGACGCCACGCACTTCACGGCGGGTGTGATCAAGGGCGGTGCGGGGGTCATCGGCTTCGCGCGAAGCGTCAACCCGCTGGACCCGTACAACATCCTGCACCCGGCCGAGTATGCGACGGGCCTGAACAACACGGCAGCGGGCCTGGTCAACGTGGCCAATGACCCCTTCGGCGCGGGCAAGCAAGCGCTGGACGGGTTCGCCAAGGACCCGGGGGAGGGGTTGGGGCGGCTCGTCCCCGAGGTGGTGGGCGCCAAGGGGATCGGTGCGGCCCGCAAGGGGGTCACGGCGGGCAAGTACGGCCGGCCGCGGGGCAGGATCCGCGACTCCTTGAAAAAGTGGGGAAAGAAGGCTTTCAGCCGCAAAGAGAAAGAGACCGGAGGTTCGGACCCGATCGATCTGGCGACGGGAAAGATGTTCCTGCCGCAGACGGACGTGACCCTGCCCGGCGTGCTGCCGCTGGTGTTCACCCGTCGGGTTGAATCGGGTTACGCCGAGGGCCGATGGTTCGGCCCGTCATGGTCGAGCACGGCCGACCAGCGGCTCGAGATCGACGCGGAGGGTGTCGTCTTCCTGACTGAGGACGGCATGCTGCTGTGCTACCCGCACCCTGCGCCCGGCCTGCCCACCCTCCCCGACGCGGGACCTCGCTGGTCACTTGAGCGGGACGAGCACGGTGACTACACCGTCACCGACCCCTCCGCCGGTCACGCGCTCCACTTCACCGGCCCGAGCGGCGGAGGCGACGGGACCGCGCGGCTGGAGCAGATATCGGACCGCTCCGGCAACTTCATCACTTTCGCGTACGACTTCGAGGGCACACCGACCGCGATTGTCCACTCCGCCGGTTACCACCTGAAGCTGACCACTCAGGACGGCAGGATCACCGCTCTCCATCTGGCAGCCGCAGCCCCCGACGGCGGGGACCAAGAACTGCTCCGCTACGGCTACACCGACGGCAACCTCACCGAGGTCATCAACTCCTCCGGACTGCCGCTGCGGTTCGAGTACGACGACGAGCGTCGCGTCATCGCTTGGACCGACACCAACGACCGCCGCTACGACTACGTCTACGACAACCGCGACCGCTGCATCGCCGAAGGCGGCGAAGCGGGCCACATGGCCCTGCGCGTCGACTACGACCAGATAGACCAGGCCACCGGCCACCGCGTGACGACCCTCACGACGGCTGACGGCCATGCCACCCGCTACCTGTTCAACGACTCCTACCAGGTCGTCGCCGAGACCAACCCCCTCGGTCACACCACCCGCACCACGTACGACCGCCACGATCGTCCCCTGACCCGCACTGACCCGCTGGGCCACACCACGGCCTGCACGTACGACGAGGCAGGCAACCTCACAAACATCACAGCTGCGGATGGCCACGAAACCTCTGCCACATACAACGCGCTGGGCCTGCCCACGTCCGTAACCGGCCCCGACGGTGCGACCTGGAGCCAGACCTACGACGAGGCAGGCCACCGCACCAGCGTCACCGACCCGGCCGGCCACACCACCCACTACACCTACGACGACCACGGGCACCTGACCGCCATCACTGACGCGCTGGGCCACACCACAGGCGTGCGCTGTGACGCGGCGGGTCTGCCGGTGCAGATCACCGACCCCCTCGGCGCCACCACCCGCTACCTGCGCGACGCCTTCGGCCGCCCGACCCTCCTCACCGACCCCCTGGGCCACACCACCCACCTGCGGTGGACGGTCGAGGGCATGCTCGCTGCCCGCACCAACCCGGACGGGACGACGGAGAGCTGGACGTACGACGGCGAGGGCAACTGCACGCGGAGCGTCGACGCGGCGGGTGGGGTCACCTCGTACGAGTACACCCACTTCGACCTGCTGGCCGCCCGCACCAACCCTGACGGTGTCCGCTACGAATTCATGCACGACGCGTCGCTGCGCCTGGCTCAGGTCACCAACCCCCAGGGCCTGACCTGGTCGTACGCCTACGACCCGGCGGGCCGCCTGGTGGCGGAGACGGACTTCGACAACCGCACGCTCACGTACACTCACGACGCGGCGGACCGCCTCACGGCCCACACCAACCCGGCCGGCCAGACGGTCCGCTTCGAGCACGACGCGGCCGGCCGCGTCATCAGCAAGAACGCCGAAGACCGCGTCACCCACTACACGTACGACCCCGTAGGCCGCCTCCTGCAGGCCACCAGCCCGGGCGCCGAGGTGATCCACCAGCGCGACCGGCTGGGCCGTGTGAAGGCCGAAATGGTCAACGGCCGAGTGTTGACCCACACCTACGACGCCTTAGGCCGCCGCACCCGCCGTACCACGCCCAGTGGCGCCACCACTACGTACACCTACGACGCGGCGGGCAACCGCACCACGCTCACGGCCTCCGGCCACACCGTCGCGTTCGACCACGACGCCGCAGGCCGGGAAACCAGCCGCCGCATCGGGGACGAGCTAACCCTGTCCCAGATCTGGGACCCGGCGGGCCGCCTCACCGAACAGACGCTGGCCGGATCAACCGCCGATACGATCCATCACCGGGCATACACCTACCGTGCCGACGGCTACGTCACCGCGATCGACGACCGCCGCACCGGCCACCGGCGCTTCGACCTCGACGCGGCGGGCCGCGTCACCACGGTCCGGGCGCGGGGCTGGACCGAGAGCTACGCGTACGACGAGGCGGGCAACCAGACCCAGGCGTCCTGGCCCACCGAACACCCCACCCAGGAAGCCACCGGCGCCCGCGCCTACACCGGCACGCGCATCACCCGCGCGGGCACCATCCGCTACGAACACGACCAGGCTGGCCGCCTCACTTTCCGTCAGAAAACTCGCCTGTCCACGAAGCCCGACACCTGGCACTACACCTGGGACGCCGAGGACCGCCTCACCTCCGTCACCACCCCCGACGGCACGGTGTGGCGCTACCTGTACGACCCCTTCGGCCGCCGCATCGCCAAACAACGCCTCGCGGACGACGGCGAGACGGTGGTCGAGCAGGTGGACTTCTCCTGGGACGGCTCCACCCTTGTCGAACAGACGGCCACCACGCCTGACCTCCCTCACCCGGTCACCCTCACCTGGGACCACGACGGCCTCCACCCCATTGCCCAGACGGAGCGCATCACCGAGGCCACCACCCAGCGGGAGATCGATCAGCGGTTCTTCGCGATCGTCACCGACCTCGTCGGTACGCCCACGGAACTCGTTGACGAGACCGGTGCCATCGCCTGGCACACCCGCGCCACGCTCTGGGGCACCACGACCTGGACCACCGACAGCACCACCTACACACCGCTCCGTTTCCCGGGCCAGTACTACGACCCCGAAACCGGCCTCCACTACAACCACCACCGCTACTACGACCCCACCACGGCCCGCTATCTCACTCCCGACCCCCTCGGGCTCGTCCCAGCTCCGAACCCCACCACGTACATCCACAACCCCCACACCTGGGCCGATCCCCTGGGATTGGGTCCGTGCCCCAACCGTAAAGGCAAGGAAGGTGAGGACCGGGCGGAATCAGAATTACGGAATCGCGGTTACACAATCATAGGGAGGCATGTGAAGATCAGAACCTATCACGGTAAGCATTCCTATGTCGATTTCGTTGCCATGAGGGATGGGGGTCCTGAGTACTTCGAAGTTAAGAACGGGCCTGGGGCGGCATTCAGCTCCCGACAGAAAAAGGCGTATGCTCAACTCGAAGAAGAGGGCATCCTGCTCGACACAGATCAATTGGAGAAATGGGGACTGAATAAGGGAGACTTCCTGCCGGCGTCGCGCGTCCAGGTCATCCTCTATGGTGGAGCAAGGCCATGGGCTCACTGAGCAGTTCACGGCGGTAAGCTATGGGACAGGATCCGGCCGCAGTTGAAGAGCAGAAAGCAAGAGGGTATCTCCAGTGGGATTGAATCTCTACCCGGACAGCAGTGACGCAGAAGACGTTGAGTCGAGCTGGTCGTACTCAGGCTTCGATGCGTTTCGAAGTGCGCTTGCAGCGGCCGAGGGTATCGACCTCCAGACGATGCAAGGCTTTGGAGGTGACCTACCATGGAGTGGGGCCACAACTCCGCTCAGGGCTTTGCTTGATCATCCGGATGATCGAGGTCAGCTCTCGGTAGCCGAATGTGAACAAGTGCTTCCGAGGTTGAGGGATATCGTGGCTCATTGGGCCGCTGGAGACCTTGGAGATTCTGTTGAGGATCTCTTGGATGACGCTGAGGATCTCGTATCGGTCCTGGAAGTCTGCGTGCGACAGAGTGTGCCCATGGTCTTCGCGTGAGCATGGCTTTTGCTTGGTCCAGAGTGTGTCCGGAGGCTTCAATAGCCACTCCCTGGATGTAGCGGCCGCGGTGCTCGCCTTTAGCAGGTTACGGGTGGATAAGGTGGTCGAACCTGCCCTCCGTGGTCGCCCGTATGAAGACGCCGAGGGCGGCGGGGGTGGTGGTGAGGCTGACGTCGGGGTTGTCGCTCTCGCGTAGTTTGATGATGCCGGCGGTGGGGGCCGCGACGTTGAGGCAGGCGGACCCCTCCTGGCTATGCGACGACTTCTGCCAGTCGTAGGCGGACACGTCCGTTCCCTTTCAGGTGTCTTGGGCGATGTGGTGGATCAGGTCGCGGGACTCGGCCGGTTCAAGTGCGCAGGCCGCCATCCGGTCCAGGACGGTCCGGTACTTGATCAGCTGAGGTTGGGCGTCATGGAACTCGGATCCGTAATCCGTGTCGAGCTGCACTGTGTCGAGCTGTGGCACAACACCGTTGAAGTAGACAATGGACTGGGCGGCGTCGGTTGGTGCTGTAAATGACGCCTTGCCTCTTGAGGCGGAACGAGACGCGGTGTTCCACGTCTGGGGGAGCCAGTGGTGGAACGACATCGCTGATGACTGCCCGGGCGTGGTCCCTGGTCTGGAGGAGTCCGGGCATGTGGATCACTGAGGCGACGCGCATCGCGGTGGCGTGATGTTCGAGCTCGGCCAAGTCGAGTGCCCCGGGCGGGAGGATGTCCCGGTATTCCTCCCACCATCCGCGCGTCTGGCGGCCGGTCATCTGGGTCAGGCTCTCGATGAGCTCCTGATCTGTGCAGCTGTAGGAACGGGCGATGGCGCGTACCCGATCCGCGCTCACCGCGTAGCGTCCGGCTTCGATGCTGCTGACGCGCGGCTGGTTGGCGCCCAGGAGGGTGCCTGCCTGGGTGGCCGAGAGGTCGGCCTGCTCGCGGAGCCTGCACAGTTCGGTGCCCAAGCGCCGTTGGCGCACCGTCAGCCGGAGGTGCTCGGGGGCATCGCTCTGCTGTTCCCGACGCGACCATCGCCGCCTGGGGGCTGGCGTATGACGACGGGAGCGCCCACGCCGTCACCGTGGACGGCTGACACCGCCTCACCCTCAAGTCAGGCGAGCGGGCCGCCTGGTGGTTCGGGCGCCACGGCGACACCACCATCCGGCTCCTCTGGTTCGCAGCACCCTCCGCACCCACGTTTGAACCACTGCAGGCGGCCTGAAACCAACGCGGGCCACTACCCCCTAAGTTGCAGTGAGTATGGGACAGCGACACGCCGACACCATGGCGTGTCGCTGTCTCATACTCACCGCAAAGTGCTGGCATACCCTCAGCGCCGCACGGTCCGGCTCTCATCGAGCAGACCACTGGGAGGGCGCTGGACCACCCCCTCCGAAAAAATACGGTTGAGGAGGACCCGCCGGGCCGCCGGGCCGCCGACCCGCCGGGCCGCCGGGCCGCCGACCCGCCGGGCCGCCGACCCGCCGACCCGCCGGGCCACCAAGCCGCCGACCCGCCGGACGGCGACGGCGCGCTCCGCCCCCTCCCCGTTGCCGGCCGCCTTGCGCCGAAGGCGCGAGACGATGCCCGCACCCGCCAGAGCCGCATGCCGCCCAGCGGCGCGCGGGCGGCTGCCCCCGCGCCCTCCGTGCCCACCTTCGAGCCCGCCCAGGCGGCCTGAAGCAAACCAACGGGCCGCGCCACCCCCGCAGGGACGACGCGGCCCGTGCCGGACACAAAGACCCGCTACGCCAGCAGCTCCACCTCCGCCAGCGTCGCCTTGCCGCCCTCCGGCACCAGCCGGTACCGCTCATATGACCCCGGCGACCGTACCGAGAAGATCCGCGTCTGCTTGTCCCACGCGAAGGACTCGCCCGACCGCCGGTCCACATCCGTCCACTTCTCGCCGTCGCGGGACCCCTGCAGCACCCAGCCCGACGGGGCCTTCGTCCGGTCCCCGGGCGACGTCAGCGTGTACTGCGGCACCCGCGACGACCCAGCCGCCACCGGAAGGTCCACCGACTCGAACGACTCCTCCGTCCCCGACGTGTCGTCCAGCAGCGCCGAACCCCCATCCGGCGGCGGCACGGTCACATCACGGCGCGGCGTCGGGACCTTGTCGTCCGTCGTGATGGACGACGGTGCGGCGGACGCGCCCGTGGCCCACTTCGACGGCTTTGGGCCCATCGCGAACTCCAGCGTCCCGCCCCGCGCGAGCACATCGTGCGGCAGCGCGGTCGAGTTCCACGGCTTGCCGTTGACCCTCAGCCCCTGGACGTAGACATTCCGCGTGCTGTTCTTCGGGGCCCGGATGACCAGGTCGCGGCCGTTCTCCAGGTGCACCGTGGCCTTGGTGAACAAGGGGGACCCCACCGCGTACTCGGAGCCGCCCATGACCAGCGGATAGAACCCCAGGGCGCTGAAGACGTACCACGCCGACTGCTCGCCGTTGTCCTCGTCGCCGTGGTAGCCCTGGCCGATCTCGCTGCCGGTGTAGAGGCGGGCCAGGACCTCGCGGACCTTCTCCTGGGTCTTCCAGGGCTGGCCGGCCGCGTCGTACATGTACGTCACATGATGGGCCACCTGGTTGCTGTGGCCGTACATGCCCATGCGGACGTCCCGGGCCTCGGTCATCTCGTGGATGACGCCGTTGTAGGAACCGGCGAATTCGCGGGAGGCGGTCTCCGGGGTGGAGAAGTAGGTGTCGAGCTTCTTCGCGAGGCCGGAACGCCCACCGTAGAGGTTGGCGAGGCCCCGGCTGTCCTGGGGAGCGGTGAAGGCGTAGCCCCAGCCGTTGGTCTCGGTGTAGTCGTAGCCCCAGATCCGGGGGTCGTACTTGTCGGAGTCGACGCGCCAGCGCCCGTCCGCGTCCTTGCCCTGGAAGAAGCCCGCCTTGTCGTCGAAGAGCGTGACGTAGTTCTGGGCGCGGCGCAGGAAGTACTCGGACTCTTCCTTGTAACGCGCCTTCTTGGTCTTCGCGTAGAGCGCCTTGCCCATCTTCGCGAGGCCGAAGTCGTTGAGGTAGCCCTCCAGCGCCCAGGACAGGCCCTCGTGGGTCTTGGTCGTGGTGTAGCCGAGGAAGACGGACCGGTCCATGCCCTTGCGGCCGACGCCTGACGAGGGCGGGACGGTGGTGGCGTTCTTCAGGGCGGCCTCGTACGCGGCCTCGGCGTCGAAGTGGACGCCCTTGAGGTAGGCGTCGGCGAAGGCGACGTCCGAGCTGGTGCCGGTCATCAGGTCGGAGTAGCCGGGGGAGGACCAGCGGGAGATCCAGCCGCCGTCCTTGTACTGCTGGACGAAGCCGTCGACCATCTTCCCGGCCCGGGCCGGGGTCAGCAGGGAGTACGCGGGCCATGTGGTGCGGTAGGTGTCCCAGAAGCCGTTGTTGACGTAGACCTGGCCGTCGACGATCTCGGCGCCGGTGTGGGTCGGGGTGTTCTCGCCGACCGGCTTGGAGAACGCGCTGGCGTACTGGTACCTGGGCTTCTCAACGGTCCCGGTGTTCTCGAAACCGGAATTGGGATACAGGTACAGCCGGTAGAGGTTCGAGTAGAGGGTGGTGAGCTGGTCGCGGGTCGCGCCCTCGACCTCGATCCTCCCCAGGATGTCGTCCCAGGCCCCCTGCGCACGCGCCTTGACCTGGGCGAACGAAGCCGACGCGGGGATTTCGCGGTCCAGGTTCGTCTTCGCCTGGTCGAGGCTAATCAGGGACGTGGCGATCCGGAGCGTGACCGTACGGTCCGCGCCGGGCTTGAAGCGGAAGTATCCGGTGACGTCCTTGCCGCCCCCGCCGGACAGTTTGCCGCCCGCGCTGACGGGGGCGTCGAAGACGCCGTACACGAAGATGCGGCCCGCTCCCGTGCTCCCGCCGCTCTTGACGTCCGAGTAGCCGCTGACGACGCCGTGCTCGGCGTCCAGTGTCAGCCCGCCGTCCCCGTTGACGTTGTCGAAGATGACGCTCGCGTCGTCGCCGGGATAGGTGAAGCGCATGATCGCGGCGTGGTCGGTGGGAGCGATCTCCGTCTTGAGGCCGTTCTCGAACGTCACGCCGTAGTAGTGCGGCCGGGCGGTCTCGTTGGTGTGGCGGAAGGGGAGGGCGCGGGCGGTGCGCCCGGCGTCGGGCACGTCGGACGCGACCGAGGGCATGACCTGGAAGGTCTGCCGGTCGCCCATCCAGGGGCTCGGCTCATGGCTCGCGCTGAAGGCCTGGACGGTGGGGAGGTTGTCGGCGTTGTTGGCGCGGGCGTACTCGTAGAGCCAGCTGGTCGAGCCCGCGTTGGTGACCGGCGTCCAGAAGTTGAAGCCGTTCGGGAGGGCGGTGGCCGGGAAGTTGTTGCCGCGGGAGAAGCTGCCGCTGGAGTTGGTGCCGCGGGTGGTGACGGCGTAGTCGGAGAGGTGCTTGAGGCGCTTCTCGGGGGCCTTGGGGGCGATGGATATGTCGTCGACCCAGCCGCGGAACGTGGCCGCGCCCTTGGGGGAGTCGTACGCGACCAGGACGCGGTCGATCGTCTTGCCCGCCGCGACCGTGCCGATCCGCGACTCCTTGTGGTTCCACTGGTTGACGTACAGCGTCTTGGAGTCGGCCTGGCCCTGGGGGCTCAGCCGGGCGCCGTGCTGGTCGACGGCGCCGGGCAGGTCGCTCAGGTAGGTGCCGTCGGTGAAGGCGAGGTCGACGGAGACGTGGGTGGCCGGATAGTTGAGGTCGGTCTCCGGCATCGAGGGGAAGATCCGGTACGAGAGCAGGGTATCGCGGGTGACGGCCGTGTCCACGTCGAAGATCTTGTTGTACGAGTACGCCCGGCCGTCCGGCTTGTGGGTGCCCGCGTACAGCAGGGCGCGCGTGCCGGTGAAGCCGGCCTTCGCCTTGGCGGTGGGGGAGCCCACGGGGCCGCCGCAGTCGACGTGGGTGCGCATATCGGCGGGGGCGGGCGGGGTGGTGTCGGCGGTCGCGAGCTGCAGTTCGGCCAGTTGCACGATGTCGTCGCCGGCGTTGCGGGTGATCTCCAGCCGGTAGTGCCGGTAGGCCGTCTCGTTGTCGAAGCTGAACTCACGGGTCTGGTGACGCGAGGCGAAGGACTGGTTCTCGCGGGTGTCGAGGGTCTTCCAGTCGGAGCCGTCGGCGGAGCCCTTGAGGGTCCAGTCGGCGGGGTCGCGGCCGGGGGCGTCGTTGGCGGAGGTGAGGGCGTAGCGCACGGCCTTGACCGGGTCGCAGAGGTTGAATTCCAGCCAGGCGGTCTTCTCGAAGACCAGCCACTTGGTGCTGGTGTCGCCGTCGACGAGGTTCTCCTTCACCTCGCCGCCCCCGGTGTTCTCCCCGTTGGCCCGGACCGTGCTGACCTTGTCGGTGACATTGCCGGGGATGCCGCTGTTGTAGTCGCCGTCGACCCCGGAGGCCTTCTTCTCGCCGTCGTCGCCGGTCTCGACCGTGTCGCTCCAGTCGGGTTGCGGGTCGTCCGCTTCGAAGGACGACGCGAACGACGACGCGAACGACGACGCGAAGGACGACGCGAAGGACGACGCGAAGGACGGCTTGGAGGACGAGGGGGTGGGCTCGGCGTGCGCGGCGGCGGCCGCCGCGCCCTGGGCCGTCAGTGTCAGCACAACGGCCGCCACCAGGGCGGCCGGTCGTCGGGGTGCGTGCCATGGTCTGGGGCTGGGGCGTCTCCGTCGCATGCTCCGCCTCTCCACGAGCTAGACAACGTTGTCTGTTCCGTAGCGCAGAGTTAAGTAGGGAGGGGGCGCCCCAGTGGTGTCAAGGATGTGTAGGGGATTTCGGAGCCGGGTGAGCGAACGGGAACGGGCCGGGAGGGCGGGACCGGCCGCGGTGGGGGTGGGGCCGCTCCCGCCTCCAGGTGCTCATCGGCGGCTCGGGGCGCGGTCGTCCGCGGCTCAGCGCGCGTTCATCGACGGCTCAGGACGCGGTCTTGGTCTTGGTGCCGAGGGAGATCCGGCACTTCTTGGCCTTCTTGGAGGAGTCCGCCAGGAGACCGACCACCTTGACGGTCTTGGTGGTGTCTCCGGCCACCGCGGCGTCCGACTCGACCCCCGTGGTCACCGCCTTGTCGTCGGCGCCGACAAAGCCGACCAGCAGCGAGTAGTAGGAGGTGGTGGAGTCGGAGTTGGTTATCTTCACATTGGCGTACGGAATGTTGTCCGAGCCCCATCCGCAGGTGATGCCCTTGATGTCCGGGCTGACGAGGGCGCTACCGCCGGTCGGCGTGTCCGTGGGGTCGTCCGTCGGGTAGTCCGTCGGGTCGTCGGTCGGGCTGGGGGACTCGGTCGGCTCCACCGGGAGCTCGGCCATGCCCTTTCCGAGCGCCGCGCCGCCCTTGGTGTCGCCGGCGGAGGATCCGCCCCCTTCGGAGCCGCACGCCGATATCGACGCGAGTGTCGCGACCACGACAAGCGCGGTGGCGAAGGGGAATTGCTTCCGGACCACAGGGGCCGCCTTTCTTGTTGGTTCACGCGCACGGCGGCGTGCCGTACGGGCTGCGTCCCCTACGGTATGTCGGACAGGTCTCAACTCGGGAAAGACTCTGGCCCAATGACCATTCGATCTTGCCCACCTGAGGCCCAGTGGACTATACCTGTCGCCCCGGGGGGAGGCCGCCATGCGGCCCCACGTCGCGCCCGCCCTTAGCGGGCCTCCGTGCTCCCCGGAGCACACTCAGTAATACTCCGTTTTACGCTTCAACTGACCCGCGGTGTCGGGCCCCTCGCCGGAGGCGAGTATGTACGGGAAACCGCTACACCGCCTGAGTCCTGACGAAGGCGAGGACTTGAGCATGGGATCCACCCCAGATTTCGGCCGTCGCGACCTGATCAAGCGGTCCGCGGCGCTCGGACTGGTTGCCGTGCCGTCCATCAGCACCCTGACCGCCTGCGCGAGCGGCGGTGACGACGACGGGAACAAGGTCGACAAGGGCAAGAAGAGCGACAAGAACCCGCTCGCCGTCAATGAGAGCGCCGCGCTCGACGTCGTCATTTTCGATGGTGGTTTCGGCCAGAAGTACGCGAAGGACGCCGAGGCCGAGTACGCGAAGGCGTACCCGAAGACCAAAGGCAAGATCAAGCACTCCGCCACCCAGAAGATCCAGACGGTGCTGCAGCCGCGGTTCAACGGTGGCACCCCGCCGGACCTGATCGACAACTCCGGCGCCGAGCAGATGGACTTCGGCACCCTGGTCGCCAAGAACCAGCTGACCGACCTGACGCCGCTGCTGGACGCCCCCTCCGTGGACGACCCGAGCAAGAAGGTGCGCGACACGCTGCGCCCCGGTGTCGTGGAGATGGGCCAGTTCGACGGCAAGCCGGTGTGGATCCTGTACTACGCCTACACCGTCTACGGCGTCTGGTACTCCAAGACCAACCTGGAGAAGCTGGACGCGGAGTACCCGGAGACTTGGGACGACATGCTCAAGCTCTGCGAGAAGGCGAAGAAGAAGGGCGTCGCCGGCTGGACCTACCCGGGCAAGTTCCCGTACTACCTGCCGTTCAGCCTCTACCCCTTCATCGCGAAGATCGGCGGTCCCGACACCCTGATCGCGATCGACAACCTGGAGCCGAACGCCTGGAAGCACCCGGCCGTCAAGGCCGCCTTCGAGGCGTACTACGAGCTCTACAAGAAGGGTTACGTCCTCAAGGGCAGCCCCGGCCTGACCCACATCGAGTCGCAGACCGCGTGGAACCAGGGCAAGGCGCTGTTCATCCCGAACGGCTCCTGGGTGGAGAACGAGGCGAAGAAGACCACGCCGGACAACTTCCAGATGGCCGTCGGCGCGCCCTCCAGCCTGGACAGCAGCGACAAGATGCCGTTCGGCACGATCTGGGCCTCGGGCGGTGAGCCCTTCATCGTGCCGAAGGCCGCGAAGAACCCCGAGGGCGGCATGGAGCTGCTGCGGATCATGCTCGGCGAGAAGTCCACCAAGAACTTCGTCAAGCAGGTCTCCTCGCTCACCTCGCTCAACGGCGGCACCGACGGCCTGAGCCTGCCGCCGGGTCTGGCGTCCGCCCAGGAGGCGCTGGAGAAGGCCGGGAAGAACGTCGTCAACCCGCGTCTCCAGGACTGGTACGTGGCGCTCCAGAAGCAGCAGATCGGCGTCGGCGCGCTGGGCGAGATGATGGCGGGCCGGATGACCCCGGCCGAGGCGATCAAGAAGATCCAGAAGTTCGCCGACGACACGGCCAAGGACGACGCCGTGAAGAAGTACAAGCACGCCTGATGAGGTTCGAGCGTCACCAGCGGCCCTGCGCGCAGGGAAAGACCGAGGTCGGTAGAGATGCAGCACGGTAAGCACCAGTCGGCTACGGCGGTGGTCGCGAAGGTCCCGGGCGGTAAACACCCGGGTGTCAAGCAACCGCGCGTCAAGCTGTCCACGCGGCAGAAGATCGAGCGTGCGTATCGGCAGTACGGGTTCCCTCTGGGATTCCTGGCCCTGCCGGTGGTCATTTATGCGATCTTCGTGATTTCGCCGTTCGTCCAGTCCATTTATTACTCGTTCACGGACTGGACGGGACTGAGCTCCGACTTCAAGATGGTCGGGTTCAAGAACTACGACTGGCTCCTGCACGACGACCTGTTCTGGACGGCGGTGGGGCACAATGTGCTCCTGCTGCTGGTCGTGCCGCTGGTGACGCTCGGTCTGGGCCTGTTCTTCGCCTTCATGCTCAATGTCGGCGGCCGCAGCAAGAAGAACGCGGCCGTCTCCGGGGTGCGCGGGTCGAGCATCTACAAGGTGGTGTACTTCTTCCCGCAGGTGCTCTCGATCGCGATCGTCGCCCTGCTGTTCCAGTTCACGTACAACCCGCGGAACGGCGCGCTCAACGCGTTTCTGGGGGGCATCGGGCTGGATTCGCTGCAGCAGGAGTGGCTGGCCGATCCGAAGCTCGCGCTGTGGTGCCTCATGGTGGTCATGGTCTGGTGCAACGTCGGCTTCTATGTCGTCCTGTTCTCCGCCGGAATGAGCGCCATCCCCAAGGACTTCTACGAGGCGGCGCTGCTCGACGGCGCCAACCGCATCACGACCTTCTTCAAAATCACCCTGCCGCTGCTGTGGGACACGGTCCAGACCGGCTGGATCTACATGGGCATCCTCGCCCTCGACGCGTTCGCCGTCGTGCAGATCATGACCGTGGGGCCGGGGGGACCCGCGGACTCCACCCAGGTGCTGGGCTACATGGTCTACACGAAGACGTTCCGCGACGGGCAGGCCGGGCGTGCGACGGCGATCGGCGTCGCGATGCTGATCGTGACCCTGATCTTCGCGGTCATCGTGGGCAGGCTCGGCCGGCGCGAACGGCTGGAGTACTGATGGCTGGAGTACTGAGGGTCAGGCTCTCTTTCGCACACCGGAACCGCCGTATCTCCGCCGACCTGGGGGTAGCACAGTGACCGCGCAAGCACAGCCCTCGGAGCTCCCGGGCGCGACGAAGACGGAGGACGCGCCCGCCCCGGCGTCCCCGGCCAAGGGGCAGCGCCCGCCGAACTTCACCCCCAAGGGCCGCATCAGCAGCGAGGGGAAGGTCCTCAACGTCTTCTCGCACGGCATGCTGGTGCTCTGGGGGCTGCTGGTCACCCTGCCGCTGCTGTGGGCGGTGATGAGCTCGCTCAAGACCGACAAGGAGATCTTCACCTCTCCCTGGGGTCTGCCGTCCAGCCTGCACTTCGACAACTGGTCGCGGGCCTGGAGCAAGTCGAACATCGGCGACTTCTTCCTCAACACCGTCCTGGTGGTGGGGTGCTCGCTGATCGGGACGATGCTCCTCGGGGCGATGGCGGCGTATGTCCTGGCCCGCTTTGAATTCCCGGGCAAGCGGCTCATCTACTTCATGTTCGTGGGCGGAATGAGCTTCCCGGTCATTCTGGCGCTGGTGCCGCTGTTCTTCGTCATGCGGAACATGGACCTGCTCAACACCTTCCACGGGCTGATTCTGGTCTATATCGCCTATTCGCTGCCGTTCACCGTCTTCTTCCTCACGTCCTTCTTCAAGACGCTGCCCTCGTCGGTGGCCGAAGCGGCGCTGATCGACGGTGCCTCGCAGACCCGGACCTTCTTCCAGGTGATGCTGCCGATGGCGAAGCCGGGCCTGATCAGCGTCGGCATCTTCAACTTCCTGGGGCAGTGGAACCAGTACATGCTGCCGACCGTGCTCAACACGGACGAGGACAAGCGGGTGCTGACGCAGGGCCTGGTGCAGCTGGCGGCCAGCCAGCAGTACAAGGGGGACTGGTCCGCGCTCTTCGCGGGGCTGGTGCTGGCGATGCTGCCGGTGCTCGGCGTGTACATCGTCTTCCAGCGCCAGGTCCAGGCGGGCCTGACGGCGGGGGCGCTCAAGTAACAGGGTGTTCCAGGCCCCGCCCTTCCCCAGCACGGGGGAGGGCGGGGCCTTGGTCTGCCGCGGCGTCACTGATTTCCCGATGATGTTGCCGCCAATCCCTCTCACCCGCGCGGTACTCGCCTGTATGGTGCCCGTAGTTTCCCGGCGCTGACCCGGGCGACAAGTCGCTGTTTCCGGGCGGCAATTCCTCAATGGCGGCATTGCGCGTCCTGTGGCGGAATTCCGGGACGCCGGGGCAATCAGGCGATGAGGCTTACAACGGGGAGGAGCCGCGGTGTCCATGGGACTGTGCGAGGAGATCGCGAGCCGGATCGCCGATCCGGGCCGCGTCGCCGTCAGGGAGCAGGCCGGTCACACCTGGAGCTGGGACGGGCTGCTGCGGGCGGCCGAGGACCTGGCCGAGCGCCTGAGGCCGCGGGGGCCGCTGCGGCTGGCGGCGGTGCGTACGAGCAGGCCCGTACAGACCCTCGTCGCCACCCTTGCCTGCGATCTGCTCCAGGTGCCGCTGATGCACCTGGACTCCGGCCAGCCGGAGGCGGAGTACGCCCGTGTCACCGCCGCCTTCGGGCCGCATCTGTTGCTGGCCGACCCCGACCCCGACGCCGACGCCGACGCCGATGCCGGTGCCGACGCCGCATCCGTATGGGAACGTCACGGGCTCTCGCTGGCCGTCTCCGCGAGCGGGGGCGAGGGCGGGGGCGCCTTCCCCTCCCCACGCTCCGGGATCTTCCTCACCTCCGGCTCGACGGGCGAGCCCTCGGGCGCCGTGCGGTCGACGCGCGCCCAGATCGTGGACTCGCTGCGGTGCGCCGAGGCCATGGGCTACGGCCCCACGACCCCCGTGGTGTGCGCGGCGCCGGTCTTCCATCTGTACGGACACACGCTGGGCCTGCTCGCCCCGCTGCTCGCCGGCGCGCCGGTGACGCTGTGCGGATCGCGCGTGGTGCCCTCCCAGATCGCGGCCGCGGTCCGGGACAGTGGGGCGCGGGTCCTGATCGCGCTGCCCTTCCACTACCGGCTCATGGCGGCCGACACCACCTCCCGCTTCGACGGCCTGGAGCGCGCGCTGTCCGCCGGCGCCCCGATCCCCAGCGGCGCCGCGGCGGCGGTGATGAAGACGCACGGCTTCGCGCTGCTCAACATGTACGGCTGCTCGGAGGCCGGGGCGATCACCGTGAAGCCGGTCGATCCGGAGGGCGACCGCCCCGGGGACGTCGGGCAGCCGCTGCCCGGGATCGTGGCGACGCTGCGGGAGGTGGAAGACGCCGATGACGCCGTCGGCGCGGGCGAACTCCAGCTGGCCACGGAGACGCTGGCCGACGGCTACGCCCATGTCGACGGGGTGCGCCCGCTGTCCCTGAACGGGGAGCTGCTGCGCACCGGGGACCTGGCGACGCTGGGCCCCGACGGCTCCATCAGGCTGATCGGCCGGCTCGCCCGGATGATCAACGTCGGCGGGAAGAAGGTCAATCCGGTCGAGGTGGAGCGGGTGCTCGCCGAGCACCCCGCCGTCACCGACGCGCAGGTCTTCGCGGAGGCGGACGGCGGACGGGGCCAGGTGCCGGTGGCCCGGGTCGCCGCCCCCGGGCCGGTGACGGCGGACGAGCTCATCCGCTGGTGCCAGGAGAGGCTGATGGAGCACAAGATTCCGCGGCGCATCCAGGTGACCGAGGAACTGCCCCGGTCGACGACCGGCAAGGTGCTCGCCCCGCGTGCCGCCGCACCTGGGCCCGGGGCCGGGACGGAGCACGAGGCCGGGACGGAGCACGAGGCCGGGCCGGAGCACGAGGAGGAAGGAAGCGCGTGATGGACCGCGAGAGCTTGGTCGAGGAGATCGCCCGGCACATCACGGTGGTGGTGCCCGCGCTGGCCGAGGCCCCGCCCGGCCCCGGCACCAACCTGCTGGAGATCCCCGACTTCGACTCGATGGCCATGCTGGAGCTGCTGGTCTGGCTCCAGGGGCACTACGGGATCGACGTCCCCGACGGGGAGATATCGCCGGAGAACCTCTCGACCGTCGGCCGGATGGCGGACTTCGTGCTGAGGCAGCGTTGACCGGCGCGGACCAGATGAGCATGGACAACAAGGGCGTGGACGGGAAGGCCGCGGGCGAGGAGTCCCTTGGCGACGGGGCCGTTCGCGAGGAGGTCGTCGAGTTCGGCGGGCTGCGCGCCGTACGCGCCCCGCTGACCTGGGGCCAGCAGGTCATCTACCGCGCGCTGCAGAGCCGCGCGAGCCGGGCCCACTACGACTACAACCAGCGCATGTCGCTGCCGGTGCCTGAGGGCCGCTCGCTGCGCGAGGTGATCGACGCCGTACGGGAATTGGTCACCGCCCACGAGAGCCTGCGCACCGTGTACCGGGACGGGACCGCCGACTCCACCCCGTACCAGGAGGTGCAAGGGGAGGGGCGGCTGACGGTCCGGGTCGTCCACGGCGACGACCCGGCCGCGGCGCTGGACGCCCTGGCCGTGACGGACTTCGACCTGTCGCGGGAGTGGGGCATCCGTGTCGCGGTGCTGACCGGGCCCGGCGGCGGGCCGCGGCGGCTCGCGCTGTACGTGTCGCATGTCGCCGTGGACGGCTGGGCGATGGGCCTGGTCGTACGCCGGCTCAAGGCCCTGCTGGCGGATGGCGCCGCCGTACCCGCCGAGGCCGCGCCCGGTCAGGCCGGACCCGCCGAGGCCGCGCCCGGCTCGCCCGCCCCCACCCCGCCCGTACCGCAGCCCGCCGACCTCGCCGAGGCCGAGCGGTCCGAGGCCGGGCGGACCGCGGACCGCCGCGCCGACGCGTACCAGCGCTCGCTGCTGCGGCGCGCGCCCCGGACCATGTTTCCCGCCCGCCCGCAGGCGCTTCCCGCGCCGGCCGGCACCGCGGGGCCGCAGGGTTGGGCCCACGGCGAGTTCCGGTCGGGGCGGCTGGAGGCGGCGGCGCGGGAGGTGGCCGGGCGCTGCCGGGCCGGTGAGGAGACCGTGTACCTCGCGGCGCTCGGCACGTTGCTCGCGCGCCGGGCGGGCCTGGCGCAGTGCGTACTCAAGACGATCTTCGCGAACCGGATCGGCGCCGAGCGGCAGGCGATGGTGACCCCGCTCGCCTCGGACGTGCTGCTCTGCTTCGAGGTCTCCGGGCCCTTCGACGACTGCGTCCGCGCCGCCCACCTCGCCAAGCTGCGCGGCTACGCCCGTGCCCAGTACGACCCCGGCCGCCTGGAGCGGCTGGTCGCGGAGGTCGGCCGGGAGCGCGGTGAGCAACTGGACCTGTCGGTGCTGCACAACGACCTCGGCGCCCTCGTGGCCCCGGGGGAGGACGGCGGCGGCCGCCCGGCGCGCGACCCCGGCGCGGTGGAGACCTCCTTCCGCTGGGCCGAGCCCTTCCAGCTCCCCTCGGTCAAGCTCTACTGCGACGTGCGCACCACGGAGCGCGGCGAGCGGGTGATCGGCCTGGCCGCCGACACCCGGTATCTGCCCGCGCCCGACCTCCGCGGGCTGCTGTACGGGATGGAGGAGCTGGTGGTGAACGCGGCGGGCGGGCCGGGCGAGCGGCCAGGACAGACGCGGGACCGGGATCGGGATCAGGACGTGGACGAGCGGCTGTCGGCCCATGTCTCGTGAGACGGTCGGGGTGGTGATCGCCGCGATGAACTCCGCGGCGTTCATCGACCAGGCGCTCGGCTCCCTGGCCATGCAGACCACGCCCGCCGACCAGGTGGTGGTGGTCGACGACAACTCGGAGGACGACACCGTACGGCTCGTCGAGCGCTGGCGCGCCATCCTGCCGCTGACCCTGCTGCGCAACCACGGCCCGCGCCGGCTGGGGGTGTGGGGTGCGCGGCGGGCCGCGATCGAGGCGCTGGAGACGGATCTGGTGCTCCAGCTGGACGGCGACGACCTCGTACTGCCGCACCACGTGGCCGCGATGAGCGAGGCGTACGCGGCCTCGCCCGGCCTGATCAGCCCGCGCCCGCTCACCTGGACCGGTCAGGGCCCCTTCCGCCCCGCCACGTACACCAAGGGCGGGCTGCCGCTCCCGGGCGACCAGCTGATCCAGCTGCTGGCGCAGAACTACGTCGTGGTGGGGGCGTTGTACGCGCGCGGGCTGTACGAGCGGGTCGGCGGCTACCGCCATGTGGCGTACGGCGAGGAGTGGGACCTGTGGCTGCGGCTGGTGGCGGCGGGGGCGCGGGTGAGCAAGCCGGACGAGCCGTCGTACGTCTACCGGGTGCGGGCCTCCAGCTATGCGGGGAGCTTCGTCCGGAACGAGGCGGAGACCGAAGTGCTGAACCGTTTCCTTGAGGACGCCGAGCACCCCGTCCACCGGCAGGCCGCGAAGGTGGCCCTGCTGCAGCGGACGGGCCTCGCCGCGCTCGGCGCGCTCACCCCGGTCAGCGGCCCGCTGCCCGAGCCCGTACGGGCCTTCGCCGCCGGGCACGAACGGCCCCTGAGGCGGGCGTACCGCGACCCGGACCTGGGCTGGGTCCTCGCTTTCGGCTCCGGTGCCGGGAACGTCGGCGCCGAGGTGGCCGTGACCGACGACGCGGCCCGGGTGATCGTGCACGTGGTCGAGAAGGACGGGAACTACGAGGCCGTGGAGACAGCCGATCCGCTGATGCGCCGTGACGCGTCCTCGCTGCGCGACATCCTGCGAGGTGAGCGATGAGCCGCGAGCAGGCGGTCAAGGAGGTGCTGGAGCGGGCCGCGCGGGTCCCGCACCGCTTCCGGCGGTTCGAGGTGGGCGCCGAGACCGCGGCCCGGGTGCACCGGATCGACGGGGCGCTGCTGGACGAGGCGCTGCACCTCGGCCTCCCGCACGAGGGGAGCGGCGCGGACCGCCGCTTCGACGACTTCGACCTGAAGAACCTCGGACTGGCCTTGCGCATCCCGTCCCCCGCCTGGCTGCAGGTGCGGCTGTCGGCCCAGCCCTTCAACGCGGCGGAGATCGGCACCACCACCTACCGGGCGCGGTTCCAGGGGCGGGTGCCCGGCGGGACCCTGGACGCCTCGGCGCAGCTGGCCTCCGGGGTGGTGGACGGCACGCTGCGGCGGATGGGGCCCGATGTGTTCGAGGCGGACCTCCACGTCTCCGCCGGCGAGAACGCGCCGGACGCGGAGGAGGGCGCCGCCGACTGCGCGCGGGAGCTGGGGCCGGTACTGCCGGAAGCCGCGCGGCTGGAGTACTACCTCGTGCCCGACGAACTCCGCGACGACGCGGGGTTCGTACGGGAGACCCGGCTGGCGGACTGCCGCGCCGGCACCGCCTATCTGGTGCGCGTCGCGGAGGAAGCGGGGGCGGCCGTACGGCCGGCTAGCGGGCTGCTGCTGGCCGGCGCTTTCCCGCTGCCGCACGCCTGGCTCGAGGTGCGCCGCGGCGATCGCTGGCTGCCCGCGGATCCGTACTACCTCGTCAGCATGGCCGGATACGGGCTGCTCGACGGCGAACGGTGGCCGCCGCACCGGTCGGTCGCGGGGACGGTGTGGAGGATCTGCGGCTCGTACCCGGAGCTGTGCTTCCTGGCGGGCGACGGCCGGCCCGTGAAGACCTCCGTCAGGATTCTGCGGCGATCGCCCTGAGCGCCTTGCGGTCCGTCTTGCCGTGACCGGTGAGCGGCAGCTCCGGGACCACCAGGCAGCGGGCGGGGATCTTGTACGGCTCGATCTCCCGCTTGAGCGCGGCCAGCACCTCGCCGGGGCGCAGCGAGGAGCCCGCCACGCACAGCACCGCCTCCTCGCCGTCCCCCGGCGGCGGCAGGACGGCCGCGCCGCGCACCCCGGGCACCCGGCGGGCGGCGGTCTCCACCTCCTCGGCGCTCACCCGGAACCCGCGCTGCTTGTACAGATCGTCGCGGCGCCCGGAGAAATACAGATAGCCGTCCTCGTCCAGATGGCCGAAGTCCCCGGTGCGCAGCTCGGGGAAGAGCCCGTCGGCGCGCGGGAACCGCTGCGCGGTCTGCTCCGGCCGCCGCCAGTAACCCGCCATCACATGCGGGCCGCGCACCACGATCTCGCCCACGGTGCCGGGTGCCACCCGCAGCCCCCGCTCGTCCACCACCAGGACCTCCGTACCGGGCAGCGCCCGTCCGCACGCGCCCGGTCTGCGCAGGTCCTCGTCCGGCGGCATGATGGCCACCCGCTTGCACTCCGTCAGGCCGAACATCAGCTGGACCCGCAGCCCGGGCAGCGCGGCGCGCAGCTCGGTCAGCACCCGCGGCGGCATCGCGGAGCCGGTGTTGGTGAGCAGCCGCAGCCGTATGCCGTCGGCGCCGTAGCGCGGCAGCATGCGGGCCAGGCCCTGCGCGAGCGACGGGACGACGGGCAGCACGGTGGCCCCGGAGCGCCGGAGGTTCTTCAGCAGGACCGGACCCACCTCGGAGGCGCCGCCGAGCCACAGGTGGGCGCCGGCCAGGGTGCTGAGGAAGAGCTGGTAGAGGCCGTAGTCGAAGGAGAGCGGCAGCGCGCAGTAGACGACGTCCTCGGTGCGGTACGCCAGCTCGCCGTGGATGGCCCGGGCCGCGAACAGCAGTTGGGCGTGGGTGGACACGACGGCCTTGGGCGGTCCGGTGGAACCGGAGGTGTAGATGAGGCAGACGGGGTCGACGGACAGCGGGCCTTTCGCCTCGTGCGCCGCCTCTTCCGAGGCGGCGACGGGCACGGCGGGGTCCTCGCCGTCCTCCTCCAGCGGGGGCGGGCCGTCGTCCTCGGTGATCAGGAGGGCCGCTTCGCTGTCCTCGCGGACATGGGCGAGCGCCGGGCCGCGGACCTGCTCGTGCAGTACGCAGAACGCGGCCCCCACCCGCGAACAGCCGTACACCAGGGCCGCCGTGGCCAGGCCGGACGGCAGGGTCAGCAGCACCCGGTCGCCGCGCCCGACGCCCCGCTCGCGCAGCCATGCGGCTGCGCGCAGCGAGGCCGCGCGCAGCCGGGCGTAGTCCCAGGTCAGCCCGGTGTGGGTGAGGGCGGGGCGGGTGGGGTGGCGTCGGGCCGCCGCGTCGAGCACGTCGTGCAGTACGGACGGCTGCCCAAAGCCGAGCACGTCGTGCGGTACGGGCGGCTGCCCGGAGTCAGGCAGGCCGTGCGGTACGGACGGCTGCCCGGAGTCAGGCAGGCCGTGCGGTACGGACGGCTGCCCGGAGTCGAGGTCACCGGCGGGCATTCCGCCCTGCCTCCCGTGCTGCCTCCGCGGCCATCGCCTTGCGGTCGATCTTGCCGTTGTCGTTCAGCGGGAACCGCGCCACCCGCTTCAGGGCGCGCGGAATCGCGGCCCGGGGGAGCAGCTTGCCGAGTTCGTCGACGACCGGTCCCCGCTCGGCGGCGGTCCCGGTGTAAAAGGCGTGCAGGGCATGGGTGTTGCCGGTGGGCACCGCCACCACCACCGCCTCGTCCACGCCCGAGCAGCGCCGCAGCGCCCACTCCACCTCCGGGATCTCCACCCGTACGCCCCGGATCTGCACCTGGTGGTCCAGCCGGCCCGAGTACAGCAGGGTGCCGTCGGGGGCCGTGGTGACCAGGTCGCCGGTGCGGTACCAACGCTCTCCGTCGAGGTCGAGGAAGCGCCCGGCGTCGTCCGCCGGATCGAGATAGCCCGCGAACACCTGCGGCCCGGCGACGCACAGTTCGCCCCGCTCCGGATGGCGGTTCCCCTCCGCGTCGAGGAACATGCCGCGCATCCCGGGGTGGAGCCGGCCCATGGGCACGCCGCCGTGTGCCTCGGGGTGCGGGGTGTCCGTCGCGCGCCACGCGTGGACGGTGCAGTTCATGGTGGCTTCCGTGGGCCCGTACAGGTTCACCACGGTGGACCCGGGGGCGGCCCGCTGCCAGTCGGCCGCGTCGTGTTCCATCAGCGCCTCGCCGGCGAAGAAGCTCCAGCGCAGGCCGGGCATGGCCCCGTCGGTGAGCCGCCGGGTCCTGCGGACGACGGAGATCCCGCTGGGGGCGGAGAACCAGACCGTGATGCCGAGTTCGTTCACCAGCGCGGGGAGATCGGTATAGCCGAGGGCGGGGACGTGGACGACGCTCGCCCCCGCGCTCCAGGCGCAGAACAGATCGAAGATCAGGGGGTCGAAGGTGATGTCGACCGTCTGTGAGAAGACATCCTGCGGCCCGAAGTCGTAGAGGTCGCGCACACACCGCAGAAAGTGCTCGGCATTCTTGTGCGAGATGGGCACGCCTTTGGGGCGGCCGGTGGAGCCGGAGGTGAACATGATGTACGCGCGGTCGTCCGGTTCGACACACCACGGCTCGAACGGCGCGGTCGCGCCCGGATTTCCCGCCGGGGCATTTCCGGCCGGGGCGCTTTCGCCGCCCTCGGCGCCGCTTTGGGTATTCACACCGCCGGTATTGATTCCTTCGGCGTGCACGGCCGGGGGGTGGTCGGTCAGCTGATCGAGGATGCGCGCCCCCTGGTCGTCCACGAGGACCAGGGCCGTACGGGCGGCCCGCAGCATGGCGTCGGTGCGCGCCGCGGGGAATTCCACATTCAGCGGCATCGCCGCGGCGCCCGCGTACATCGCGGCCAGCATGCCGATGTACGCCACCTCGCCGCGCGCCGCGAGGACGCCGACCGCGGTCGGCCTGCCCCCGGCCGCGTCCACCAGGGCCGAGGCCCAGGACAGCGCGGTCCGGTGCACCTCGTCGTAGGTCCAGGTGCGCGTCCCCACCCGCAGCGCGATCCGGTCCGGATGGGCCCGCGCCGAGGCCAGGAAATGGCCGTGCATACCGTGCCAGGCGTCCGGCCCGTCACCGCTGGCCATGCGAGCTCACAAACTCCGTGAGCGTTCCCACGGTGGCGAAATGCTCCAGTTCCAGGCTTTCCGTATCGAATTCGGCGCCCGTCTGTGTCTCGATGAGCATGAGCAGCTCAATAACCGAGGTGGAATCGAGACCCAGGTCCTCGAAGAGCCGGGTTCCGGCGTCGACGCCGGGCAGCTCGCCGCGTCCCAAAACTTGTCGCAGCGCCGCTAGAACGCTCTGCTCGGCGGAGGACTTTCGCATGGTCCGGATCGAAGTGGATACGCCATCAGGTGTCAAGGTCTTGACGCGGATCTTGGTGGCTCCTAGGGTTTTGCCGCACGATTGACCATCACGGGGGCCGGGGTATACGGGGTTGGGGGATATGGCGGCAAAAGCTGCGGAATTGTCCTCCGCGAACCCCGGAGCCGACCCTCTCTCCGCCGCCATGGACGTCTTGCGCACGGCCCGCGAGAGCGGTCTCCCGGCGGCTTTGACCGCCGCCGTGCGGCACCTTGATTTCACCGCACCCTGCTCCGACAAGGGCTTTTGTGTCCTGCCCGACGGGTCGGCGGCCAGTTCCCCAGAAATGCGCGGCTGGCTGATGGCGGGGCGCCTGGTGTCCGGCGAGCGGGCCACGGTACGGCCGGGCCCGCGCCATGAGCTGGCCGAGCGCGAGGGGCTTGAGGTCCTTCAGGTCGTCCCCCATGACGTCCCGGACGGCGCGGCCGGGTCGGAGCCCGCCCCACGGGACCGGCTCGCGCTCGCCGGGACGCTGTTCGCCGCGCTGCGCGCCGGGCTGGCCGAGGCGCTGCTGGAGCGGGCGGTGGCGCATGTGGCGGGGCGGCGCTCCGGTGACCGGCCGCTGATCGAGCGGCAGTTGGTGCGCGCGAAGATCGCCGACTGTGTCGCCGCCGTCCGCGCCTGTGAGCTCCTGCTGACCACCTCCGGCGCCGATCCGTACGCCGCGCAGGAGCTGCACCGGCGCCTCGACGCGGCCGACGCGGCCCTGACCAACCTCTTCGGCGGCGCCGGCTATCTGGCCGACCACCCCGTGCGCGCCCTGTACGTCGCGGCGTACGTCGGCAGCCTGTGGGTGACACCGCCGCAGGACCCCGAACAGGAGTGGTCGTGACGGCCCTGGCCCTGGACGCCGAGGACCCGGTCCTGGACGCCGCGCACGCACGCATGCGTGCCCGCGCGCGCGAGGTCGCCCCCGCCCTGCGGGAGGCCGCCCTCGCCATCGACGCCGACCCGGCCCGGATGGACGACCATCTCGGCAACCCCGCCTTCCGCCTCTTCCGCGCGATGGGCATCCCCGAGCGGTTCCAGGACGAGCGGAACCGGGCCGAGGTCAAGGGCCTGCCACGGGACTTCCTCGCCCTGATGATCTGCTCCATGGAGCTGGCGCGCGGCGACGCGGGCGCCATGTTCGCCGGCCCCGCCCCCGCCCTCGCCGGCGTGGTCGTCCGCACCCTCGGCGACGAGCGGCAGCAGGCCGCGTTCTACGAGCGCGTCGCCGACGGCGCGACCTGGGCCTTCTGCGCCATCACCGAACCGCAGGCGGGCAGCGACGCCACCCGGATGCGGACCGCGCTCACCCCCGCCGACCCCGCCGACCGCGGCGGGGACTGGCTGCTCAGCGGCGCCAAGAAGTACGTCGGGAACGGCTCGCGCGGCGGCGTCGGAGTGGTGTTCGCGCAGACCGGCACCTCGCCGCTGAGCGTGCGCGCCGTGCTCCTGGAGCTCCCGGCGCCCGGCGCGCACGGCGAGGCGCTGGACATGATCGGGCTGCGGGGCGCCCGTATCAGCGAAATGACCTTCCGCGATGTGCCGATCGCGCGGGACCGGCTGCTCGGCGCCCATCTGCCCGCCACCCGCCGGGGGATGTGGGGCGCGGTCACGGCCTTCTACGGCGCGCGCGTACAGATCTCCGCGACCGCCGTCGGGCTCGCGGCCGCGGTGTACGACTACGTACGCGCCGAGCGCCGGACGCCGGGCCCGGCCGAGCGGCGGGTGCTGGAGACGGCCGCGCTGCGCATCGCGGCCGCCGCCCGGCTCGTCCACCGCACCGCGCTCCTCGTGGAGGCGGACCAGGGGCGCGGCGATGCCTCCGCCCTGTGCAAGCTGGAGGCGGTCCGTCTGGTCCGGGACATCACCCGCCGGCTGCCCGCCCTGCTGGGGCGCGGCGCGCTGCTGGACCACCCGCTGCTGGAGAAGTGGGTCCGCGACGCCGCCGCGCTGGAGCTCATGGAGGGCACCAGTGACATCCAACGGCTGCGGCTGGCCCAGGACTTCGCCCGGTCGGGCGCTGTGCCCGCGGGCGGCGATCCGGTGCCCGCGGGCAGTGATCCGGTGCCCGCGGGCGGGGACGGGTGACGCCGATGCGGCTGGGGCCCGTCGGCACCTTCGTCCCGCACACCGCGCTCACGGTCGCGGACGTCACCGCGGGCGCCGGGCTCCCGGACGCCAAGGCCCGCTTCTACCGCGACTACCTCGGCTTCCGTGACGTTCCCCGAAGCGCCGGCCACTCGCTCGCCGACATGCTCACGGCGGCGGGCCGCGAGGCCCTGCGCGGCACGGACCCATGCGACATACGCCAGGTGCTGTACGCGCGCATCGGCGAGGAGGCGGGCCCGGCGGGGGCCGGTCCGGCTGAGACGGAACCCGCGGGGGCCGGACTGCTCGACGGCGTCCGCACCGCCCTCGGCCTCGACCACGCCCCGGCCTTCGCGGTCGGCCAGATGAACTGCGCCGCCGGCCTGTTCGCGCTCTTCCTGGCCGGACAGGTGACCGGGCCCGAGGCCGACGGGAGCGCGCTGCTGCTCGTCGGCGACCGGGTGGCCCGCCCGGAGCGGGGCGTCATCCCGGGGATCGCGGTCGTCGCCGACGCGGCCGCGGCATGTGTGGTGGGCCCGCGGGTGCCGGGCGATCCGCTGCTCGGCTCCGCCTTCCGGACGTACGGGCGGTTCTACCGCAGCCTCGGCGGCGCGGACCCCGACCGGGAGCGGGAGTACAGCCGGTTCTACGCGCCCGCCCTCGCCGCCGTCATCCAGGAGGCGCTGAGGGAGGCGGGCACCGAACCGGGCGGCGTACGGTGGATCGTCCCGCACAACGTCAACCGCCTGTCCTGGAAAGGCGTGGCCAAGGAGCTGGGCATCCCCTTCTCCCAGATCTTCCTCGACAACCTGCCGCGCCTGGGCCACGCCAACTGCGCCGACCCCTACCTCAACCTCGCCTCGCTGCGCGCCTCCGGGCGGCTCGAGCCGGGGGACCGGTATGTGATGGCCACCGTCGGCCTCGGCGCCACCTTCGGCGCGGTGGTCCTGCAACGAGAAGGCGGGCGAGGGAGCGAGGGAGGACGCGATGGAGAGCTTTGAGGCCGTCCAGGGGATCCGGGCCGCGGACCTGGCGGACCACTACGGCACTCCGCTGTACGTGTACGACGGCGAGCTGCTGGCGGGCGCGGTCCGGTCGCTCGCGGCGGCCCTGCCGTACCCCGTGGAGATCTTCTACTCCCTGAAGGCCAACCCCAACAGCAGCGTCTGCTCACTGCTGTTCGCACACGGCGCCCACGCCGAGGTCTCCTCGCTCGTCGAGCTGCGCACCGCCCGCACGGCCGGGGCCCGCCCCGAGAACATCATCTTCCTCGGCCCCGGAAAGAACGCCGACGACATCCGCGCCTGCGTCCAGGGCCGGGTGTACGCCATCGTCTGCGAGTCCTGGGAGGAGCTGGAGCTCATCGAGGCGACGGCGCGGCAGGCGGGGCTGCGGCAGCGGGTGCTGCTGCGCGTCAACCCCTCCTTCGGCGGCGCCGGTTCGCGGCTGGCCATGGGCGGCAAGCCCCGGCAGTTCGGCATCGACGAGGAGCAGGTGCTCAGGGCAAAGGACCGGTTGAGCGCGCTCACCCACGCCGTACCCCTGGGCGTACACGTCTATCTCGGCACCCGGATCCTCGACGCGGCGGCGATCGTGGAGAACACCGCCCAGGTGCTGGCGCTGGCCGAACGCGTCGCGGCGGCCACGGGCATCGAACTGGAGGCGGTGGACGTCGGCGGCGGGCTCGGGGTGGCGTACTTCGACCATGAACAGGACCTCGACCTCGACGCGCTGCGCGCGGGGCTCACACCCGTCGTGGGCGACTTCGCGCGCCGCCATCCGCGCACCCGGCTGCTCCTGGAGTCCGGGCGCTTCCTCACCGCCCGCGCCGGGGCCTATCTGGTGCGGGTTCAGTACGTGAAGGAATCCCGCGACACCTGGTTCGCCGTCACCGACGGTGGTACGCACCACCACATGGCGGCGGTCGGGGTCGGCTCCTACGCCCGCCGCAACTTCCCCGTCGCGGCGGTCGCGGGCGACCGCACCGGACCCGAGCGCCGCTGGCACATCACCGGCCCGCTGTGCACCCCGGAGGACACCCTCGCCCGCGGTGTGCCCCTGCCCGGCCTCGCGCCGGGCGATGTGCTGGCCGTGCTGCGGTCGGGCGCGTACGGCCCGACGGCCTCGCCCGGTCTCTTCCTCAGCCATGGGTTCCCGGCCGAGGTGCTGGTCCACGAGGGCCGCCCGCTGCTGGTCCGCGACCGGGACACCGCCGACGACCTGCTGCGCAAGCAGCGACACCACCAGTTTGTCCAGTGAGTAAGGGGAGGCCCGGGATGGACCGCGCACAGATGGTCGAGACGATCGGCAAGGCGGTGGCCTCGATGGTGCCGTACGCCGACACTCCGGTGGACGAGAGCAAGCGGCTCTTCGAGGACCTGGGACTCGACTCCACCAGCATCGTCGAGCTCATGATCGACCTGGAGGACAACGCGGGGGTGGTCGTCGACACGGACGCCATCGAACCGGACGTCTTCGAGACCGTCGGCTCGCTGGTCGACTTCCTGATGCGCGGCCTCCCGGCAGAGCGGTGAGGGATGGCGGACGCGCGGGGGGCGGGGCTGCGCCTGGGCGCGACCTGGGGGCTGGACTTCCCGGGGCCGGCCGACGGGCGCTCCTTCGTCGCGATGGGCGGCGAACTGCTGGCGGGAGCGCCGGGCGACGGCGGGCAGGACGTCCCGGGGTCCTCGGGGCCGGGGTTGCCGCGCCCGCTGGACTATCTGGTGGTGGCCCACGAGGCGTCTGACGCGGCCCCCGCCGGGCTGGTGGCGGGGTTCCTCGCCGACGCCTGCCCCGGCGAGCCGCGCGCCTTCTCCGTCGCCGACCAGGGGATCGGCGCCCCGTTCAGCGGTCTGAAGGTGCTCGACCGCATCCACCGGGGCGGGGGCCCGGTCGACGCCGCGCTGTTCGTGCTCGACCCGGCGGCCGGGGCGGTGCTGGTCCTCGGCGGGACGGGCGGCTGGGGCCTGGAGTCGGTGGCGGAGGAGCGGGTGGGGGAGCCTGCGGGGGATGTGGCGGACTGCCTGCCGCTGCTCGGGGCGGCGCCGCGTACCGCGTATGTCCTGGGCGACGGCCTGCGCGAGCCGTCGGGGGCCCTGGAGGAGGCGGGGGCCACGGTGCGGACGGCCGGGGCGGGGCACGGCTGCGCCGGGGTGTGGCGGGCGCTGCGCGGCGCGCTGGCGGACGCGGCGGAGGAGGGCGCCGAGCGGCTGGTGGTCGCGGACCGGGACCGGAGGCTGGGGCGGCTGCACCTCGCGGTGTTCGCTCGCCCCGGCGAGTGAGCCGAAGGGGCGCGACCCTGCGACAGGGGCCGAGGCGCCGGGCACCTCCCAGCGGTAACCCAGGGAGAACCGAGCCCAAAAACAGGGAGAACCGAGCCCAAAAAAGGGGGCGACCGCTCAGCTGCTGGACACCCCCTACCCATCGGCGGCGCCCGTCGTACGCTGGCGCGATATCGAGATTGCGCGAGCGGGGCCCGGGAAGTCTCAGGTCGTACCGACACGGCGGAGCGCACCCGTCCGGCCCTGTGCACACTGATCCGATCAACGAGCCCGACCCGGCTCCGTCATGGTCCGTCAAGGACTTGACGGGGGGCGACGGGGAGGGCTCAGCTTAGAGTTCACATGTTGGAGACAAGCCGGGCCTCACTGCTGCGGCCCGGCCGGCGGAGCGGCGGTCGTGTCGCCCGCGGAGACGTGGAGACAGGAGCGGATGGGCGTGGAGACTCCGGGATCGCAGTCGTCGCTGCACCGGGCCAACCTCGAGCGGGTGGTACGCGCGGTGCGCATGGCGGGTTCGCTCACCCAGGCGGAGATCGCCCGGACCACCGGGCTGTCCGCGGCCACCGTCTCCAATATCGTCCGTGAGCTCAAGGACGGCGGCACGGTCGAGGTCACCCCGACCTCGGCGGGCGGCCGCCGGGCGCGCAGCGTCTCGCTCAGCGGTGACGCGGGCATCGTGGTCGGCGTGGACTTCGGGCATACGCATCTGCGCGTGGCGATCGGCAACCTGGCCCACCAGGTGCTGGCCGAGGAGTCCGAGCCGCTGGATGTCGACGCCTCGGCGTCGCAGGGCCTGGACCGGGCGGAGCACCTGGTCAGCAGGTTGATCGCGGCGACCGGCATCAGCCAGGAGAAGGTGGTGGGCGTCGGCCTCGGCGTGCCGGCCCCGATCGACGTCGAGACCGGCACGCTCGGCTCGACCGCGATCCTGCCCGGCTGGGCGGGCACCAATCCGCGCGACGACCTGGCCCAGCGCCTCGGGGTGCCGGTGCACGTGGACAACGACGCCAACCTCGGCGCGCTCGGCGAGCTGGTGTGGGGCGCCGGGCGCGGCGTGGCCGACCTGGCGTACATCAAGGTCGCCGACGGTGTCGGCGCGGGCCTGGTGATCAGCGGCCATATCTACCGCGGGCCCGGCGGCACGGCCGGCGAGATCGGCCACATCACGCTGGACGAGTCGGGCCCGGTGTGCCGCTGCGGCAACCGCGGCTGCCTGGAGACGTTCACCGCGGCCCGGTATGTGCTGCCGCTGCTGTACTCCAGCCATGGCGTGGACCTGACCGTGGAGCGCATGGTGCAGCTCGCCCGGGACGGCGACCCCGGCTGCCGCCGGGTGATCGCGGACGTGGGCCGGCACATCGGCAGCGGTGTGGCGAACCTGTGCAATCTGATCAACCCGAGCCGGGTGGTGCTGGGCGGCCATCTCGCCGAGGCGGGGGAGCTGGTGCTCGGCCCGATCCGGGAGTCGGTCGCGCGCTACGCCATCCCGAGCGCGGCCCGCCGGCTGTCGGTGATGCCCGGGGCGCTCGGCGGCCGGGCCGAGGTGCTGGGCGCGCTCGCGTTGGTGCTGAGCGAGATGGGCGACTCGACACTGCTCGACGGCGCCCTGTCGGCCGGTACGCCCGCTCTCACCTGAGCGGGGCCGTTCGATCTGACCGCCTGACAGCTCCAAAGCTGGATCGAGCCGGGGTTCCGGGCACGGAATGTGCCCGGAACCCCGGCTTTTCTGCCTGGTCTGGACCTGATCACGCTGTGTTCACTCAGATAACGAATGGCACCGTTGCCATCTCGTTAAGGATTTACTTCTTGACGTCAAGCGAGCAGCCGAGTTGACTTCCGGTCACCTCGGCCGCAATGACGCGGCCTCGTCAGGGAGGTCACCCCCACCATGAACGCAACGATGCGTCGCGTCGTCGTCGCCACGGCCGCCGTCACGATGGCCGTCTCGCTCGCGGCCTGTGGCTCCGCCAAGGAAGCCGGCAAGAGCAAGGACGACGACAAAAAGAAGAAGACCGGCCCCCTCACCATCGGCCTGCTCCTGCCAGAAGACCAGACCGCCAGATACGAGGCGATGGACCACCCCTTGATCGAGAAGGAGATCAAGGCGGGCTGTGCGGACTGCAAGGTGGTGTACGCCAACGCCAAGTCGGACACCTCGGTGCAGCAGCAGCAGGTCGACTCGATGATCACCAAGAAGGTGGACGTGATCATCCTCGACTCGGTGGACTCCAAGGCCATCTCCAGCTCGGTCAAGAAGGCGGACGAGGCCGGAATCCCGGTCGTCGCGTACGACCGGCTCGCCGAGGGCCCGGTCTCCGCGTACACCTCGTTCGACAACGAGACGGTCGGCAAGGTGCAGGGCGAGGCGCTGCTCAAGGCGCTCGGCAACAAGGCCAAGTCCGGCAAGGTCGTCATGCTCAACGGCTGGGAGGCCGACCCGAACGCGGCGCTGTTCAAGAAGGGCGCGCTGTCGGTCCTGGAGGGCAAGGTCGACATCGGCAAGAAGTACGACATCGACCGCTGGCTGGCGGACGAGGCCAACAAGCAGATGACCGGTGCGATCAACTCCCTCGGCAAGGACAAGATCATCGGCGTCTACTCGGCCAACGACACCATGGCCGGCGGCGCGATCGCCGCGCTCAAGGCAGGCGGCGTCGACCCGCTGCCCCCGGTCACCGGCCAGGACGCCGAACTCGCGGGCGTCCAGCGGGTCCTGGCGGGCACGCAGTACATGAGCGTGTACAAGCCCTACGGCCAGGAGGCGGTGGCCGCCGCGAAGATGGCGCTCGCCCTCGGCCGCGGCGAGAAGGTCCCCGCCGAGACCACGGCCGACAGCCCGACCAAGAAGGGGATCCCGGCGACGCTGATCCCGCCGGTGTCGATGACCAAGGACAACATCAAGGACACCGTGGTCAAGGACGGCCTGTACAAGGTCTCCGACATCTGCACGCCCAAGTACAAGGCCGCGTGCGACGAGCTCGGCATCAAGTAGTGCGCCACCGGCCGCCCGTGGGCTACGGGCGGCCCGCCCCCGCTGTCGACACCGCACCACCGCCCCCACAGAAGGTGAGAGGAGAGAGAGCGCTCTCTCCTCTCCGTAACACCGCAGGGGCGTAACCCCTGCTCAGATCGGAGATGGCCATCGTGCCGAACGAACCCGTGTTGGCGTTGCGCGGGATCTCCAAGCGGTTCGGCGCCGTCCAGGCGCTGACGGACATACATCTGGAGGTCCACGCCGGTGAAGTGGTCGCCCTGGTCGGCGACAACGGCGCCGGCAAGTCGACCCTCGTCAAGGCGATCGCCGGAGTCGGCCCCGCCGACGAGGGCGTCCTCGAGTGGGAGGGCGGGCCGGTCCAGGTCAGCCGCCCGCACGACGCCCAGGAGCTGGGCATCGCGACCGTGTACCAGGACCTCGCCCTGTGCGACAACATCGACGTGGTCGGCAATCTCTTCCTCGGCCGCGAGATCCGGCGCGCCGGGGTGCTCGACGAGGTCGAGATGGAGCGCCGCTCCCGCGAGTTGCTGCAGACCCTGTCCATCCGGATTCCCAGCGTGCGGATCCCGATCGCCTCGCTCTCCGGCGGCCAGCGGCAGACCGTCGCCATCGCCCGCTCGATGCTCGGCGAGCCCAAGCTGGTGATCCTCGACGAGCCGACCGCGGCCCTGGGCGTCGAGCAGACCGCGCAGGTCCTCGACCTGGTCGAGCGGCTGCGCGAGCGCGGCCTGGCGGTGATCCTCATCAGCCACAACATGGCCGACGTCAAGGCCGTGGCGGACCGGGTCGCGGTGCTGCGGCTCGGCCGCAACAACGGCACCTTCGATGTGAAGACCACCTCTCAAGAAGAGATCATCTCCGCCATCACCGGCGCCACGGACAACGCCGTGACCCGCCGCAAGGCGCGTAACGCGGAGGTCGCCAAGTGACCACCAGGACCGACAAGACCGACGGCGGAGAGGGTGTGCAGGAGGCGGCCCCGGTCGCCAAGGACGCGGTCACCGCGGTCGACCCCCGGCTGCTGGTGCGCCAGGAGGGATTCAAGGGCTACCTCCAGGAGTTCGGCCGCAAGCTGCGCAGCGGTGAGCTGGGCGCGCTCCCCGTCATCGTCGGCATCGCCGTGATCTGGGCGGTCTACCAGATCAAGGACGACGCCTTCCTCTCGCCCAAGAACCTCTCCGACCTGTCGATTCTGATCGTCGGCACCGGCCTGATCTCGGTCGGCATCGTCTTCGTGCTGCTGCTCGGCGAGATCGACCTGTCCGTCGGCTCGCTCAGCGGTCTGGCCGCGAGCACCATGGCGGTGCTCAACATCAGGCACGGGGTGCCCGAAGTGCTCGCCGTCGTCATCGCGCTGGCCCTGGGCGCCGCCCTCGGCGCGCTGCACGGCTTCTTCTTCGCCAAGATCGGCACCCCGGCCTTCGTGGTCACCCTCGCCGGTCTGCTGGCCTGGAACGGGCTGATGCTCCAGGTGCTGGGCACCACCGGCACGCTCGACCTCGACGACGACGGCTTCGTGCAGAGTCTGTCCAGCCACTACTTCTCGCAGCTGATCGCCGCGTACGGGGCGGCCACGGTCGCCGTGGCCGGGTTCTTCCTGGCCCAGTTCCTGGGCGCGCGGCGGCGCAAGGCGGCCGGTATACCCTCCCGGCCGCTGAGCGAGATCCTGGTGCGCACCGCGGTGCTGGCCGTCATCGCCTACGCCGCGGCCTGGCGGCTCAACGAGTACAAGGGCCTGCCGCTGGCGCTCGTCATCTTCGTGGTGGTGCTGCTGGTCCTCGACTTCGTGGTGCGCCGCACCCCGTACGGGCGCAAGGTGATCGCGCTGGGC
This sequence comes from Streptomyces sp. NPDC007917, assembly GCF_042959105.1. Lineage (NCBI taxonomy): Bacteria > Bacillati > Actinomycetota > Actinomycetes > Kitasatosporales > Streptomycetaceae > Streptomyces > Streptomyces sp. NPDC007917. The sequence goes on along the minus strand of NZ_JBIBKK010000001.1, from coordinate 426,761 downwards.
GGCAGCGTCGAGGCGTCCCGCCGCGCGGGCATCAATGTGGACGCGGTGCGGATCTCGGTGTACGCCCTGTCCGGGCTGATGGCCGCGTTCGGCGGAATCATGATCGCCTCCCGGATCGGCTCCGCGAGCCAGCAGGCCGGCACCGGCAATCTGCTCATGGAGGCGATCGCCGCCGCGGTCATCGGCGGCACCAGCCTCTTCGGCGGCCGCGGCTCGGTCTGGTCGGCGCTGCTCGGCATGCTGGTCATCGGCTCCATCGCGTCCGGCATGGCCCTGCTGGGTGTCGCCAACTCCGTGCAGTACATGATCACCGGTGCGGTGCTGCTGGCCGCGGTCGTGATCGACTCGGTCTCGCGGAGGACCCAGCGCTCGGCGGGGCGCGGCTGAGGGTTGACCGCCCCGTAGCCGGCCGCTGTGCCGTTTGTCACGTGCCCGGTACCGCTTCACGCGAGCGGTGCCGGGCACAGGTGTTCTGCCGCCGAACGCGTGACGTGTATCGCATGGGCCGGACCATCGCCCCCTGGGCGGAACATTAGACTCAGGCGGACCGGCAAGGCTCGACAGGCACGCGTGCAAAGACGCACGGCGGCAAACTCGACAGCAAGGAGGCACGGGTGCTGCTGACCCACATCAGGGGACCGCGGGATCTGGACCGGCTCACTCCGGAGCAGCTGGACCAGCTGGCCGCGGAGATCCGCACCTTCCTCGTCGACGCCGTCTCCAAGACCGGTGGCCATCTGGGCCCCAACCTCGGTGTGGTGGAGCTCACCATCGCCCTGCACCGGGTCTTCGACTCGCCCCGGGACAAGGTGCTCCTGGACACCGGCCACCAGTCCTACGTCCACAAACTCCTCACCGGCCGCCAGGACTTCTCCAGGCTCAAGAGCAAGGGCGGGCTGTCCGGCTACCCCTCGCGCGCCGAGTCCGAGCACGACGTCATCGAGAACAGCCACGCCTCCACCGTGCTGGGCTGGGCCGAGGGCCTGGCCAAGGCCAATGAGCTGCTGGGCAGGCAGGACCACGTGGTCGCGGTCATCGGTGACGGCGCGCTGACCGGCGGCATGGCCTGGGAGGCGCTGAACAACATCGCCGCCGCCAAGAACCGTCCGCTGGTCATCGTCGTGAACGACAACGAGTGGTCGTACTCGCCGACCATCGGCGGCTTGGCCAACCACCTGGCCACCCTCCGTACCACCGACGGCTATGAGCGCTTCCTGGCCCGCGGCAAGGACCTCCTGGAGCGCACCCCGGTCGTCGGCCGTCCGCTGTACGAGACGCTGCACGGCGCCAAGAAGGGGCTCAAGGACTTCATCGCCCCGCAGGGCATGTTCGAGGACCTGGGGCTGAAGTACGTCGGGCCGATCGACGGCCATGACATCCAGGCGCTGGAGTCCGCCTTCCAGCGGGCGAAGCGTTTCGGCGGCCCGGTCATCGTGCACTGTCTCACCGAGAAGGGCCGCGGCTACGCCCCGGCCGAACAGGACGAGACCGACCGCTTCCACGGCATCAGCCCGATCCACCCCGACACCGGGCTGCCGATCTCCGCGTCCGGCGCCGACTGGACCTCGGTCTTCGGCGACGAGATGGTCAAGCTCGGCGAGGAGCGCGAGGACATCGTCGCGATCACCGCGGCGATGCTGCACCCGGTGGGTCTCACCAAGTTCGCCAAGCGGTTCCCCGACCGGGTCTTCGACGTCGGCATCGCCGAGCAGCACGGCGCGGTCTCGGCGGCAGGCCTGGCGACCGGCGGGCTGCACCCGGTCTTCGCCGTCTACGCGACCTTCCTCAACCGCGCCTTCGACCAGGTCCTGATGGATGTGGCGCTGCACAAGTGCGGGGTGACCTTCGTCCTCGACCGGGCCGGGATCACCGGTACGGACGGCCCCTCGCACAACGGCATGTGGGACATGTCCCTCCTGCAGGTCGTCCCGGGGCTGCGGATCGCCGCCCCGCGCGACGCCGACCAGGTCCGCGCCCAGCTGCGCGAGGCCGTGGAGGTGGACGACGCCCCGACGGTGGTGCGCTACTCCAAGGGCGCGGTCGGCCCGGCGGTCCGGGCGGTGGGCCGGATCGGCGGCATGGACGTGCTGCGCGAGCCCGCCCCGGCCGACGCGGACCGGCCGGATGTGCTGCTGGTCTCGGTCGGCGCGCTGGCGCCGATGTGTCTGGAGGTGGCCGACCTCCTCGACAAACAGGGCATTTCCACCACGGTGGTGGACCCGCGCTGGGTCAAGCCCGTGGACGAGGAACTGCCCGCGCTCGCCGAGCGCCACCGCGTCGTGGTCACCGTCGAGGACAACATCCGCGTCGGTGGCGTGGGCTCCTCCATCGCGCAGGCGCTGCGCGACTCCGGGGTGGACATGCCGCTGCGCGACTTCGGCATCCCGCCCCGCTTCCTCGACCACGCCTCCCGCAAGGAGGTCATGGCCGAGATCGGGCTGACCGCCCCCGACATCGCCCGCCAGGTCACCGGCCTGGTCTCCAGGATCGGCGGACGCTACGAGGCAGACGCGGGAGGGCCGGCCGCCGCGGCCGAGCACGCCGGGACCGGGGCGGCGGCGCAGTCCGCCGCCGCCGAGCCCGTACGGGACTGACCCCGCGCCAGCACCTCCGGCCGGGCCGGTCGGGGCCGCCGCGCGACACGCGCGGTGCTCCGACCGGCCCAGTGCTCTTCCCCCGGCCTGGCCCCATCGGGTGAATCGGGAACGCCGAAGGGCGTGCATACATCACGCCTGCCCGGTTACCCCCACGATGGCGCGCACGGACAGGCGTGGAGGTGGCGCGGTGAACGGAAGAGAAGCGGACAGCGGAGGCGCCGGGAAGCGGGCCGGGGGCAGGGGCCGGGGAGGCCTCTTCAGGACCAAGTCCGTGGAACAGTCCATCCAGGACACCGAGGAGCCCGAGCACGCCCTGACCAGGACGCTCTCCGCCCTCGACCTGACCGTCTTCGGCGTCGGCGTGATCATCGGCACCGGTATCTTCGTGCTCACCGGAGCCGTGGCCAAGCAGCAGGCGGGGCCGGCGACCGCGCTCGCCTTCGTGGCCGCCGGGATCGCCTGTGCGCTGGCCGCGCTGTGCTACGCCGAGTTCGCCTCCACGGTGCCGGTGGCCGGGTCCGCGTACACCTTCTCGTACGCCTCGCTCGGCGAACTGCCCGCCTGGATCATCGGTTGGGACCTGGTCCTGGAATTCGCCCTGGCCACCGCCGTGGTGGCGGTGGGCTGGTCCGGCTATGTGCGTTCCCTGCTGGACAACGTGGGCTGGCATCTGCCGGATGCGCTGTCGGGCCCCGATGTGGCACACGGCTTCGGCTTCGACATCCTCGCCTTTCTGCTGGTGCTGCTGCTGACCGGGATCCTGGTCCTGGGCATGAAGCTGTCCGCGCGGGTCACGACGGTGGTGGTCGCGATCAAGGTGACCGTGGTGCTGCTGGTCATCATCGCCGGGTCCTTCTTCATCAACGCCGGGAACTACCACCCCTTCATCCCCGAGGCCCGGGGGACGGTCACCAGCGCCGGGCTCAAGGCCCCGCTGATCGAGGTGATGTTCGGGTACCAGCCGACCTCGTTCGGCGTCCAGGGCATCTTCACCGCCGCCGCCGTGGTCTTCTTCGCCTTCATCGGCTTCGACATCGTGGCCACCACGGCCGAGGAGACCAGAAACCCGCAGCGCGACATGCCGCGCGGCATCCTCGGCTCGCTCTTCATCTGCACCGTGCTCTATGTCGCGGTGTCCATCGTGGTCACCGGCATGCAGAAGTACACCGAACTGTCGGTGGACGCCCCGCTCGCCGACGCCTTCAAGGCGACCGGACACCCCTTCTACGCGGGCCTCATCAGCTTCGGCGCGGCGATCGGGCTCACCACCGTCTGTCTGATCCTGCTGCTCGGGCAGACCCGCGTCTTCTTCGCCATGAGCCGCGACGGACTGCTGCCCAGGGTCTTCTCGAAGGTGCACCCGAAGTACGCCACGCCGTACCGCTCGACGGTCGTGCTCGGCGTCGTCATCGCCGTCGTCGCCGGGTTCACCAGCATCTCCGAACTGGCGGCGCTGGTGAACATCGGCACACTCTTCGCCTTCGTCGTGGTCGCCCTCGGCGTCATCGTGCTGCGCCGCACCCGCCCCGATCTGCCCCGCGCCTTCCGCGCCCCCTGGGTGCCGGTGCTGCCGATCGCCTCGATCGCCGCCTCGCTGTGGCTGATGCTGAACCTGCCCACCGAGACCTGGGTGCGGTTCGGGGTGTGGATGGCGATCGGCTTCCTCGCCTACTTCCTCTACGGGCGCCGGCACAGCAGGCTGGGCGCGGCGGAGGGCGGCGCGAAGGCGCCGCCCCGGCCCGGGCCCTGAGCGGCTGGGTCGCTCAGGCCGTGAGGCGCTGCTGCAGATCCGCCACGACCTCGTCCGCGGCCATCACCCCGAGGCCCAGGTACCAGGTCTCGTCCGGGACGTCGGTGGCGCGTCCCGCCTTGACCGCCTTGAGGTTCTTCCACAGTGGGTTGCCCTGGGCCTTGGAGCGGTCCGTGGCCTTCGGGTCGCCGTAGACGCCTGTGAAGATGTAGTCGGCGTCGGCCTTGTCGATGTTCTCGGCGCTGATCTCGGTGGCCAGGTCCTCCACGTCCTGGTTCTTCGGGCGCGGGATATGAGCGTCCTTCAGGATGGTGCCGATGAACGAGGCGTTGGCGTAGAGGCGGATCACACCGTCGGGCATGAACCGGAGCATGGAGACGGTCGGCTTCTCGGCGCCCAGCTTGGTGTCCAGCGCCTTGACCTTCTTGTCGTACTCGGCGAGCTCCGCCTTGGCCTCGGCCGTCTTGTCCAGCGCGGCGGCGTTGAGGAGGTAGTTCTGCTTCCAGGTGAAGCCGGGGCGGATGGAGAAGACGGTCGGCGCTATCTTCGACAGCTCGTCGTACTTGTCCGCGGCGCGCAGCTGGCTGCCGAGGATCAGATCGGGCTTGAGCGCGGCGATCGCCTCGAGGTTGAGGTTGTTGATGGTGCCGACGTTCTTCGGGTCGCCCGCCTCCTTCTTCAGGTACGACGGGAGCTCCGGGGAGCCCTCGGTGGGCGCGAGGCCGACCGGCTTGATGCCGAGCGACACCACGTTGTCCAGCTCGCCGACGTCCAGTACGACCACCCGCTTGGGCTGGGCCTTGAGCTCGGTCTTCCCCATGGCGTGGGTGATGGTGCGCGGCCACTGGCCGGCCTTGGCGTCCGTGCCCATCGCGGCGGTCTTCCTGGCCGCGCTCGCGAAGTCCTTGCCGTCCTTGGACACGGACTTCTTGTCGCCCTGCCCGCTGCCGCCTTCCTTCCCGCCCTCCGCGCTGTCGGAGGAGCCGCAGGCCACGAGGGAGAGCGCGGCGGCGACGGCGAGGGCGACGGCGGCGGTACCGCGACGTCGATAGGACATGGGAAGGCTCCTGTCACAGGCAGTTCTTAGGCGAGGCTTACCTTATGGTGCGCGGGGGTGCGGCGGTAGCACCACCCCCGTCGGCACCATCGCCGACAGCACGGCCCCCGCCCTGCGCCCACGGGGCGCCCGGCACCACCAGCGGATCGCCCGTCACCGGATCCGGTACGACCACCGAGGCCAGCCCGAAGACCTCCTGCACCAGCTCCGCGGTGACGACGTCGCCCGGCGCGCCCTCCGCCACGATCCGCCCGGCCCGCATCGCGATCAGGTGGTCGGCGTAGCGCGCCGCCTGGTTCAGATCGTGCAGCACCGCGACCACGGTACGGCCGCGGTCATGGTTGAGCTGCCGGACCAGGTCCAGCACCTCCACCTGGTGGGCGATGTCCAGGTAGGTCGTCGGCTCGTCGAGCAGCAGCAGATCGGTGTCCTGGGCCAGGGCCATGGCGATCCACACGCGCTGCCGCTGGCCGCCGGAGAGCTCGTCGACCGGGCGCGTCGCGAGTTCGGCGGTCCCGGTGCGCTCCATGGCCTCGCCGACGGCCCGCTCGTCCGCCTCCGACCACTGCTGCCACCACCTCTGGTGCGGCTGCCGCCCGCGCGAGACCAGATCCGCCACCGTGATCCCCTCCGGCGGCACCGGGGTCTGCGGCAGCAGCCCGATCGCCTGGGCGATCCGCTTGGTCGGCAGGCGGGACAGCTCGGTGCCGTCCAGCAGCACCGCGCCGCGCCGCGGCCGCAGCAGCCGGCCGAGCGCGCGCAGCAGGGTGGACTTGCCGCATGCGTTGGGACCGACGATCACCGTGACCTTCCCGTGCGGGATCTCCAGGTCGAGACCGTCGACGACCGTGCGGTCCTCGTACGCGAGGGTCAGCCCCCGCGCGGTCAGGCGGTTGTCGGTCACGCGGTGCCTCCGGAACGGCTACGGGTGCGGATGAGCAGCCACATCAGATACGGGGCGCCCACCAAGGCGGTGAACACGCCGACCGGCAGCTCGGTCGGCGAGAAGAGCCTGCGGGCCAGCAGATCCGCGACGACCACGACCAGCGCCCCGGTCAGCGCCGAACACAGCAGCGGCGGCTGCTCGGTACGGGCGACCCGGCGCGCGATCTGCGGAGCGAGCAGCGCCACGAAGTCCACCGGACCGGCGGCGCCGGTGGCAACCGACGCGAGGACCACCCCGAGGGCGCTCAGCCCCAGCCGGACCCGGTCAAGACGGACGCCGAGCGCGGTGGCCGTGTCGTCGTCCAGCGACACCCCGCGCCGCGCCCGGGCCGCCCACAGCAGCGGCACCACCAGGAGCAGCAGCGCCGTCGCCAGCGGCGCGGCCTGGTCGTAACCGCGGCCGTTGAGCGACCCGGTGAGCCAGACCTTGGCCTGCTGGGCCACCAGATAGTCGCCCTTGGTCAGGAACAGCCGGGACAGCGAGCCGAGGGCCACCGAGATCCCGATGCCGATGAGGACGAAGCGGGAGGCGCTGAGCCCCTTGCGCCAGGCGAAGACATAGACCAGCGCGGCGGCCGCGAGCCCGCCGCCGACCGACACATACGGCAGGGCGGTGTACGAGGTGATGCCGAAGGTCATGGCGGCGACCGTGGCGGCGCCCGCGCCGTGCGTCACCCCGATGACGTCGGGGCTGGCGAGCGGGTTGCGGGCCATGGTCTGGATGAGCGCACCGGCCAGCCCGAAGGCCACGCCGACCAGCAGCCCGGTCACCAGGCGCGGCAGCCGCAGGGTGCCCACCACCAGCTCGTCGGGGCTGGGCTGCCCCAGCAGCACCCGTACGACCTCGGTCGGCGGGACGAACGACTCGCCGACGCACAGCGACGCCACGACGGCCACGGCCAGCGCGGCGGCCAGGACGACGGCCGCGACCACGGCCCCGCGGTGCACGAGGAAGCTGCCCCGCCCGGCCCTGACCACGGTGTACCCGGCGGCGTGCACGGCCCCTCGGGAGACGGTGCTCACGCTGTCACCACCGCCTTCCTGCGCACCAGGGCGATCAGGAACGGCACGCCCGCCAGGGCGGTCATCACGGACACCGGCACCTCCGAGGGCGGGAAGACGATACGGCCGATGACATCCGAGGTGAGGATCATCACCGGGCCGAGCAGCGCGGCCATCGGCAGCAGCCAGCGGTGGCCGCTGCCGACGAGGGCGCGCGCGATATGCGGAACGGCGAGGCCCGTGAAGGCGATCGGGCCCGCGGCGGCGACCGCGACACCCGTCAGCACCGTCGCGCCCACGGTGCCACCCATCCGCAGCAGCGCGACATTGCGGCCGAGCCCCCGGGCGACGTCGTCGCCGAGGGCGAGCGCGTCGAGCCCCCGGGCCATCGCCAGCACCAGCACCAGCCCGGCGGCCAGGAAGGGCCAGGTCTGGCCCGCGATCGTGGCGTCACGCCCGCCGAGCGAGCCCACGTCCCAGAACCGGAACTCGTCCAGGGCCCGGGCGTTGGTGGTGACGATCGCCGAGACCACCGAGGCGATGAACGCGTTCATCGCGGCACCGGCCAGGGCGAGTTTGACCGGGGACGCGCCCCCGCGCCCGCTGCTGGCCACCGCGTACACGCACACCGCCGCGAGCGCCGCGCCCGTGAAGGCGAACCACACGTACCCGTTCAGCGTGTGCACCCCGAAGAACGCGATCGCGCAGACCACGCCCAGCGAGGCCCCCTGGCTGATGCCCAGGATGCCGGGCTCGGCGATCGGATTGCGGGTGATTCCCTGCAGTACGGTGCCGGCCACGGCGAGGGCGACCCCCACCATGACGCCGATGACGGTCCGCGGCACCCGCAGGGACCGTACGACCTGGGCGTTGTCGCTCGTGCCACCGTGCAGCAGCGCGTCATAGACCTCGCCGATGGCGATCTGGCGGCTGCCGACCGCCAGGCTGAGCACCACGGCGGCCAGGAGCAGCAGCGCCGCCGCGGATATCCAGCCGACGCGGCGGCGCGCGACTCCCGACATTCGCCTTCTCTCTTCCGTACTCTTAGCCAAGGCTTGCCTAAGAGTACGTGGCGCCGGTGGCCCGCTCAGTCGGCGGGGCGGATCGCGCGCGGGCCCGTGACCTCGGCCCCCAGCGCCCGCACCCGCTCCCGCAGCTCCCGGTCGGCGGTCACCACCCAACACGGCCGCCCCGGCTCGCGGGCCGCCACCACCTCCACGATCCGGTCGTCCCCGCTGCCCGGCGCCGCCTCCACCCGTACCCTCGGCACGGGCGCGATATCGCGCGCGGCGCCCTCGACGACCAACACGATGTCCACGGGCGGCCGCCCGGCCCACTCCGGAACCCCGGGACGGGGTGGCAGCCCGCGTTCGGCGAGGGCGGCCAGCCGGTCCCGCAGCCGCTCGGCCGCGCCGCGCCGGTCCCGCCACCAGCCGTCGGGCACCGAACCGATGACATTCGCCGCGTCCACGACGACCAGACCTTCCATAGGGGAGGCAAAATACTATGGGTGGCGCCGCGTCAGCAGGGGTGACGCGCAAGCCCTATGGGGCTCACCCAGGGGGAACGACGTCAGGGAAGGTTGCAGCGGGCCATGGCGTTGCGGTTGCTCCGCGGCAAGGACGGCAGACTCACGGCCTACGCACCGGTGGCGGGCGGCATCGCCCGCTGGACCGAGGAGCGGCCCGGGGGCCCGCGGTGGACCGGGCCGCGGCTGATCGAGGTGCCGGGTCTCACGGCGCTGACGGTGGCCCAGGGCGCGGACGGCTACGCCCATTTGCTGGGGCTGCGGCACCGGCAGGGCGGCGGCGAAGGCCCGGACGTGGATGTCGTCCACGCCACCCAGTTCCAGACCGGCAGGCCCCTGACGGCCTGGCACTCGCTGGGCACCCCGCACCCCAAGGACCGGCGCAAGGCACAGCGGACCGGGGCGCCGGCCGCGGCCGTGGACTCCACCGGGGCCGTGCACGTCTTCGTCCGCAACGCCGGGCGCGGGGTCAGCGCGCGGCGCCAGGACGCCAAGGGCAAGTGGGGCGGGTGGACCGACCTCAAGGGCACCGGCGTACTGGACGGGCTGTCCGCGACCGCGACCGCCGACGGACGCGTCGAACTGCTCGCCCCCGCGGGCCGCGGCGCGCTGCGCTGGTACCAGCCCGAGCCCGGCGCCGCGTACGAGCGCGCCGAGGACATCGCCGCCCGCCCCGAGGCGGCCTCCGCAGCCGCCCTCGCCGGCGGCCGCGACACGGTCACGCACTACTGGCGCGACGCGGAGGGTCGCGGCGTGCTGGCCTGGCGGCCCGGCGCGGACGAGCCGGCGCCGCTCGGCGGGGAGACGGGCACCGGGCCGGTCGCGGTGGTCCGTACGACCGTGGACGGCCACGACTGCACGGTGCTGGCCCACCGCGACGCCAAGACCGGGCGTCTCGGCGTCGCGGCGCACCCGACGGAGGACGAGGCGGCGGGGGTGTGGTGGACGCCCTCGGGCGAGGCGGGCACGGGATGGCCCGCGCTGGCCCTGGACGGCCTGGGCCTGGTCGTGCTCGCCGCGCTCGCGGGCGACGGCGCCCTGCTGGTGGCCCGCCAGAAGACGGACGAGGCGGGGCTGGCGCTGCGGGCGTGGGGGCGGGTGGGGGAGTGAAGGTTTGGGCCTGCCCGCTGCTCAGCCGATGGGGTCCAGATCACCAATGGTCCAGGCGCCCACCTCGGACAGCGGCACCCGCAGCAGCCCGTAATCGTCGATGGGGACGGCGGGGCCGCCGGTGACGATCCGCGCCCAGGTCAGATGGATGTGGGTGGTTTCGGGCTCATGGCGCAGCATATCCGCGGCGAAATCCTTGGCGAATTCGGTCAGCGAACTCTTCTCGGACAGCAGGCTCATGTGCTGCCTGAGCCATTCGTCGCGGGGGAGAATGGCGCCGGTGATGATGACGCCGCCCACCACGATGGTGATGGGGAGCGGGGCTTCGTAGTCTTCGTCGTCGGTTCGGCTGACGAGCTTTTCCAGCAGTGCGTCGTCGTACATGATGAAATCTCCAGATGTTCGGGATTGGCTAGCCGCGGCCGTCGCAGGCCTTGCAGTCGCCGCTGCCGCGGCAGCTGTCGCACTTCCACACGCCGCGGTATCCGGAGCCGCCGCAGGTGGTGCACTTTCCATCGCCCTCGCAGCGTCGGCACATGGGTGGTGGTCCTTTCGGTTCGGGGGTGTCGGCGGTGCTGACCGCGCCGCCGGAAACCACCGTGCACCTGCCCGGGAGGGTGGGCACGTGGTGCAACGGGGTGGCTCGTTGCACTGCCATGTGCACCGCTTTGACCTGCGGACCCTCGCGTTGGAGTGCAACCGGAACCGCCTCGGCCGCCGCTGACTGGCCCGCGATGAAGCCGTGTTCTATGGTTAATGGCATTCACCGCGGGGGGTGTTCATGGAGGAACCATCCGAGCTCTTCAGGGACTTGGCGCACGCCTTGGTCCAAGCCCTCGACGCATGGGCGGCCACGGTCGGCCAGGCGACCGACACCGCGCGGCGCCCCACGCGCGCCGGCCTTGTCGCCGAACTGGAAAGAGAGCGCCTGGAGTTCGAGCGCGTCGGCCGGAACCGTAAGAGAATCGATCTGCCTCTGCTGTCGTACTGGCTCAAAGGCCGCGATCAATTGCTGCCCGGCAGCAAGAAGAATCGACTGCCCAGCCAAGAGGACTGCGAAGCAGTCGCCCGGGCGCTCTCGCAGAAGGCGCCGCGTAGCGCTCAGGAGCTGCCGAAGATCGGTGTCGAAATCGCGGACCTCGCACGGCGGTTGAAAGAGGAGGCCGGTCCCGGCTGGCGGGATGAAGTCCTCGCCTGTCTCGCCCCCGCGGCCACCGTCGCGACGCACGGCGTTTCTGAAGTGAACACCGCCCCTGAGACGCGCCCTGAGACGCGCGCTTTCCCCGAAGCTCCCGCGGAGCCGCGGCGGAAGCGGAGAGGATGGCAATTCGTCGTGGCGACGGCGATCGCCGTAGGGCTGATCACCGGCACCATGGCGCTGCGTAGCGGCGCCTCGGAAGGAGACGGGGCATCGGGCGGCGGGGGCGCCGTGCGGATGGCGGACCTGAAGGGCAATCACCGCTGCGGCCCTCTTCGGGCGGTGGGCGCCGTGTCATGGCGGCCCTGTACCTCGGTCGGCAGGGACTCCCTGTCGTTCGTCGTCCAGCTCAGCAACTCCTCGAACCGGGCGACGACGGTGAAGACCAGGATCGCCTACGTCCAGGCCCGGGCCGAGCACGAGTGCCCCGCGCCGTGGGGCACCGCACGCGATGTCACCGTCCCGGCCGGAGCCACCGTGACCAGCCCCGCGAGCGGCTGTACGGTCCCTGTCGTCCGCGCCCAGGCGTTCCAGGCCAGGGTCTTCGTGGCCGAGGAGAACGCCTCCGCCTGGGGCTACCGGGAGCATTCGCCGACGGTGCACATCCAGGCCGACGGCCGCCGCCTCTGGGCGGACCAGCTCTGAAACGCGAGCGCCGGACGGGCGGGCAGCCCGTCCGGCGCTCGGGGAACAACCGCGTTACGCCGGGACGCTCGCGACGCCCGGGGCCAGGAAGCGGCGGCCGGCCACCCGCTCCGAGACGCCCTCGCGGTCCAGGTACGGCGTGATGCCGCCCAGGTGGAAGGGCCAGCCGGCGCCGGTGATCAGGCACAGGTCGATGTCCTGCGCCTCGGCGACGACGCCCTCGTCCAGCATGAGGCCGATCTCCTGCGCGACCACGTCCAGGACGCGCGCCCGCACCTGCTCCTCCGTCAGGACCGTGTCGCCCTGCTCCAGCAGCGCGGCGACCTCCGGGTCCAGCTCCGGCTTACCGGAGTCATGAACGTAGAAGCCGCGCTTGCCCGCCTCGACCACCCGCCGCAGGTTCTCCGAGACCGTGAAGCGGTCCGGGAACGCCCGGTGCAGGGTCTCCGAGACGTGCAGGCCGATCGCCGGGCCGACCAGCTCCAGCAGCACCAGCGGGGACATCGGCAGGCCCAGCGGCTCGACGGCGCGCTCGGCGACGTCGACCGGGGTGCCCTCGTCGATGACGTTCTGGATCTCGCCCATGAAGCGGGTCAGGATCCGGTTGACGACGAACGCCGGGGCGTCCTTGACCAGGACGGCCGTCTTCTTCAGCTTCTTGGCCACGCCGAAGGCGGTGGCCAGCGAGGCGTCGTCGGTCTTCTCGCCGCGGACGATCTCCAGCAGCGGCAGGATCGCGACCGGGTTGAAGAAGTGGAAGCCGACGACCCGCTCGGGGTGCTGAAGCTTCGAGGCCATCTCGCTCACCGACAGCGAGGAGGTGTTGGTGGCCAGGATGGCGTGGGCCGGCACCACCGCCTCGACCTCGGCGAACACCTGCTGCTTGACGCCCATCTCCTCGAAGACGGCCTCGATGACGAAGTCGGCGTCGGAGAAGGCCTCGGCCTTGTCGAGGGAGCCGGTCACCGCGGCCTTGAGACGGTTGGCCTTGTCCTGGTTGAGACGGCCCTTGAGCAGCAGCTTGTCGATCTCGTCGTGGACATAGCCCACGCCCTTGTCGACGCGCTCCTGGTCGATGTCGGTCAGCACGACCGGCACCTCGAGGCGGCGCGCGAACAGCAGCGCCAGCTGCGAGGCCATCAGGCCCGCGCCGACGACGCCCACCTTGGTGACCGGGCGGGCCAGGGACTTGTCCGGGGCGCCGGCCGGGCGCTTGGCGCGCTTCTGGACCAGGTTGAAGGCGTAGATGCCGCTGCGCAGCTCGCCGCCCATGATCAGGTCGGCGAGGGCGCCGTCCTCGGCGTCGAAGCCCTGGCGCAGATCGCCGTTCTTGGCGGCGGCGATGATCTCCAGGGCCCGGTACGCGGCCGGGGCCGCCCCGTGCACCTTGCTGTCGGCGATGGCCCGGCCGCGCTCGACGGCCGCGTCCCAGGCCTCACCGCGGTCCACCTCGGGGCGCTGCACCTGGATCTCGCCGCGCAGCACGGACGCGGTCCAGATCAGGGACTGCTCCAGGAAGTCCGCGCCCTCGAAGATCGCGTCGGCGATCCCGAGCTCGTAGACCTGCTTGCCCTTCAGCTGCCGGTTCTGGTTGAGCGAGTTCTCGATGATCACCGTGACCGCGCGGTCGGCGCCGATCAGGTTCGGCAGCAGGGTGCAGCCGCCCCAGCCGGGGACCAGGCCGAGGAAGACCTCGGGCAGCGAGAAGGCGGGCAGCGCGGCCGAGACGGTGCGGTAGCCGCAGTGCAGGCCGACCTCGACGCCGCCGCCCATCGCCGCGCCGTTGTAATACGCGAAGGTGGGCACGGCCAGGTCCGCCAGCCGCTTGAAGACGTCGTGGCCGCCCTTGCCGATGGCCAGCGCGTCCTCGTGGCGCTTCAGCAGCTCGACGCCCTTGAGGTCGGCGCCGACGGCGAAGATGAACGGCTTGCCGGTGATGCCGACGCCGACGATCTCGCCCTCGGCGGCCTCCTTCTCGACCTGGTCGAGCGCGGCGTTCAGATTCGCCAGCGAGGCGGGGCCGAAGGTGGTGGGCTTGGTGTGGTCCAGGCCGTTGTCGAGGGTGATCAGGGCGAACCGCCCCGCGGCCTGCGGCAGGTCCAGGTGGCGGACGTGCGCCTGTGTCACGACCTCGTCCGGGAACAGCTCGGCCGCTCCCCGCAGAAGCTCTTCCGTAGTGCTCACTTGTTCCCCTCGAAGTGCGGGTTCTCCCAGATCACGGTGCCACCCATGCCGAAGCCGATGCACATGGTGGTGATGCCGTAGCGGACTTCGGGCTGCTCCTCGAACTGCCGGGCCAGCTGTGTCATCAGCCGCACCCCGGAGGAGGCGAGCGGGTGCCCGAAGGCGATCGCGCCGCCGTACTGGTTGACGCGCGGATCGTCGTCGTCGATGCCGTAGTGGTCCAGGAAGGACAGGACCTGGACGGCGAAGGCCTCGTTGATCTCGAAGAGGCCGATGTCCTCGATCGTCAGCCCCGCCTTGGCGAGGGCCTTCTGGGTCGCCGGGATCGGGCCGTAGCCCATCACCTCCGGCTCGACGCCCGCGAAGGCGTAGCCGACCAGCCGCATCTTCACCGGCAGACCCAGCTCGCGGGCCACGTCCTCGGCGGCGATCAGCGAGGCGGTCGCGCCGTCGTTGAGCCCCGCGGAGTTGCCCGCGGTGATCCGGCCGTGCGGGCGGAACGGCGTCTTGAGCGTCGCCAGACCCTCCAGCGTGGTGCCGGGGCGCATCGGCTCGTCAGCGGTCGCCAGGCCCCAGCCCAGCTCGCCGCCTTCAGGGTTGGTGCGCCGCACCGAGATCGGCACCAGGTCCGGCTGGATCTTGCCGTTGGCGTACGCCTTGGCGGCCTTCTCCTGGCTGCGCACCGCGTACTCGTCGGCGCGCTGCTTGGTGATGTGCGGCAGCCGGTCGTGGAGGTTCTCCGCCGTCATGCCCATGAAGAGGGCCGACTCGTCGACCAGCTTCTCCGAGACGAACCGCGGGTTCGGGTCGACGCCCTCGCCCATCGGGTGGCGCCCCATGTGCTCCACGCCGCCGGCGACGACGACGTCGTACGCGCCGAAGGAGATGGAGCCGGCGGTCGTCGTCACGGCGGTCATCGCGCCGGCACACATCCGGTCGATGGCGTAGCCGGGCACCGACTGCGGCAGCCCGGCCAGGATGCCCGCGGTGCGGCCGATGGTCAGGCCCTGGTCGCCGATCTGCGTGGTCGCGGCCACGGCCACCTCGTCGATGCGCTCCGGCGGCAGGTCCGGGTTGCGGCGCAGCAGCTCCCGGATGCACTTGACGACCAGGTCGTCGGCGCGGGTCTCGTGGTAGATGCCCTTGGGACCCGCCTTGCCGAACGGGGTCCGGACGCCGTCGACGAAGACGACGTCCCTAGCGGTACGAGGCACGTTGGCTCTCCTCCAGGTGCGCGGGGTGGCACTGCTGCGGGCACGCCCCGAGGGGCGCGCCATGACCTCATGCTACTTATGAGTAACCATGGTGCCCAGTCCCCGCTCCGGGAGGGGTGAACGTCACACCTGTGCGCACGTTTCGGCCGGAGTGGTTCGTAGTGAGTATCGGACAGCGACACGCCGTGGTATCGGCGTGTCGCTGTCCGATACTCACCACAAATCTCAGTCCGTCGCTCCCAGGGCCGCCAGGAGGATCGGGGTGGTCTGCTCGATCTGCCAGGGGCGGGCGCCGTAGCCGTGCAGAACGGCCGCGACGGACTCGGCGGTCACCTCGGCCGGGGGCTCCCAGCACAGCCGTCGCACCGTGTCCGGGGCGATCAGGTTCTCCTGGGGCAGATTCAGCCGTTCGGCCAGGGCGGTCACCGCCGTACGGGCCGCCGAGAGCCGGGCCGCCGCGGCCGGGTCCTTGTCGGCCCAGGCGCGCGGGGGCGGCGGGCCGGCCACCGGCTGGCCCGGCTGGGGGAGCTCCGACTCGGGCAGGGCCCGCGCCCGGTCCACCGCGGCCTGCCACTGCTCCAGCTGGCGGCGGCCCATGCGGTGGCCGAAGCCGCCCAG
Source organism: Streptomyces sp. NPDC007917 (assembly GCF_042959105.1). Taxonomy (NCBI): domain Bacteria; kingdom Bacillati; phylum Actinomycetota; class Actinomycetes; order Kitasatosporales; family Streptomycetaceae; genus Streptomyces; species Streptomyces sp. NPDC007917. The sequence goes on along the minus strand of NZ_JBIBKK010000001.1, from coordinate 410,913 downwards.
CGCGCCCAGGGCGCGCGCGGTCGTCGGCAGGGCCAGCGCGGCCTCGATGATGGCCGCGTCGCCCAGTACCTTGCCCGGTGAGACGTCGCGGCGCTGCGCGATCTTGTCCCGGGCCGTCCACAGCTCGCGCACCACCGCCATCTGCCGGCGCCGCCGGACCTTGTGCATCCCCGACGTACGCCGCCAGGGGTCCTTGCGGGGCGGGGCGGGCGGGGCCGCGGCGATGGCGGCGAACTCCTGGTGGGCCCAGTCCAGTTTGCCCTGCCGCGCCAGCTCCTCCTCCAGCGCGTCGCGCAGGTCCACCAGCAGCTCGACGTCGAGCGCGGCGTAGTGCAGCCAGGGCTCGGGGAGCGGGCGGGTGGACCAGTCGACGGCGGAGTGCCCCTTCTCCAGGGCGTACCCGAGGATGTTCTCGACCATGGCGCCGAGGCCCACCCGGGCGAAGCCGGCCAGCCGGCCCGCCAGTTCGGTGTCGAAGAGACGGCCGGGGAGCATGCCTATGTCCCGCAGACAGGGCAGGTCCTGGGTGGCGGCGTGCAGCACCCATTCGGCGTCGGCGATGGCGTCGCCCAGGCCGGACAGGTCGGGGCAGCCGACGGGGTCGATCAGGGCGGTCCCCGCGCCGGCGCGGCGCAGCTGGACGAGATAGGCCCGCTGGCCGTAGCGGTAGCCGGAGGCGCGCTCGGCGTCCACGGCGACCGGGCCGTGGCCCTCGGCGAAGGCGGCGATGACCTCGGCGAGCGCGTCCGGGTCGGCGGTGACGGGCGGGATGCCCTCACGCGGCTCCAGCAAGGGGACCGGCGCCGAGGGGAGGTCGTCCGGGGGAGCGCCCCCGGTGGTTCGCAGTGTCGTCTCTGCTGCGGTCTCTTGGGCGTCGGTCACCTGTCAAGGGTAGCTGTGCGTACCGGGTACGCAGGGCGCCCGCCGACGGAACGTTCCGTCGGCGGGCGCCGGGCGTCGGGGTGGACGGTGGTGGCCTGGGCGGGAGCCAGGGGGTGTACGGGGGGTGTACGGGGTCTGGAAGGGGCTGGGGATGGCTTGTGGGTGATCGGCCGGGTGCGTGTCGTGGATGGTCTGTACGGGGCCTGTGCGGGCCCTGTGGGGGCTCAGGCGGCGGATGGGGCGGGGGTCAGTGGATGATCCCGGTGCGCAGTGCGACCGCGACCATTCCGGCCCGGTCTCCGGTGCCCAGCTTGCGGGCGATGCGGGCGAGGTGACTCTTGACGGTGAGCGCGGACAGGCCCATCGAGACGCCGATGGCCTTGTTGGACTGGCCCTCCGCAACCAGCCTCAGCACCTCGACCTCGCGTCCCGACAGCTCGCGGTAGCCGCCCGGGTGTCCGGGGGCGCCCGGCGGGCGGCGGTGCATCCGGGCGGCGGCGCCGAGGGGAGCGGCGCCGGGGCGGCCCGGGATGCCCAGGTTGGTGCGGGTGCCGGTGACGACGTAGCCCTTGACGCCGCCGGCCAGGGCGTTGCGGACGGCGCCGATGTCGTCGGCGGCGGAGAGGGCCAGCCCGTTCGGCCAGCCCGCGGCGCGGGTCTCGGACAGCAGCGTGAGGCCGGAGCCGTCGGGGAGGTGGACATCGGCGACGCAGATGTCGCGGGGGTTGCCGATACGGGGACGGGCCTCCGCGATGGACGACGCCTCGATGACATCGCGCACCCCGAGGGCCCACAGGTGACGGGTGACGGTGGAACGGACGCGGGGGTCGGCGACGACGACCATGGCCGTCGGCTTGTTCGGGCGGTAGGCGACCAGGCTGGAAGGTTGCTCGAGGAGAACAGACACCAGGCCTCCTGGGGGAAGTGGTGGGACGGGTCACCACGTCCTTCGGCACCGATACGGCCCGGCTTTAGGGAATGATCACGATTTGGTGAGTAACAATTCGGGCAATTAGGACGACTGATCGATCAAGCCTGATCAGCGAGCGCTCTGCGAATGCCCGGCGAGCGCTCAGCGCGGCTGGGGGCCGCGCCGCTGCGGCAGCGACACGACCCCCGCCTCGGCCGCCCCGACCGGCGGCAGCCCCGCGATCTGGCACAGCAGATCGCACCAGGCCGCCAGGTGCGCCCCGGTGTCGGGCACCCCGGCCGGTCCGTCGCCCGGGGTGAAGGGATGCTCGGGCCGCAGACGCTCGCCCAGGGGCGGCTCCGCGCCGGGCGGCTCCGACGGCGTCCAGGAGGCGCGGATCTCGATCCGGGTCGACGGCTCGCGCTCGCCGATCCCGCCGAAGTAGTGCGAGCTCGCCCGGGTCACCGTGCCGCTCGGCTGCCGGTACCCGACCCCGCGCGCCTCCAGCGCGCCGGTCAGCCACGACCAGCACACCTCGGGCAGCAGCGGATCCGCCGCCATCTCCGGCTCCAGGTCCGCGTGCACCAGGGTGACCAGGCGGAACGTACCGCACCAGGAGTCGTGCCCGGCCGGGTCGTGCAGCAGGATCAGCCGCCCCTCGGCCAGCTCCTCCTCGTCGCCCGCCTCGCCCACCGCGTCCGACGTGACCGCCGCCTCGAGCGCGTACGAGAACGGCGCGAGCCGCCGCGGTGGCGGGGTCGGGGCGAGCTCCACCTCGGGCCGCGGCCGTACGGCACACAGCCCGGCCACGGCGTGCCGGAAGACGGCCGGGGCCCCTTCCCCGCCCGCCCCGTCCGCCCCGTCGGCGCCCTCAGCGCCGTCAGCACCGTTCGAGAGGTGTCCTTGAACCGCTGCCATGCCCGGAAGACTAGGCGCATCGGGGGCCTCAACCGGGGAGGAACACCCGGGTTGGCGGGTCACTCGTTCGGCCCGTGCGAAGATTTGGGTCATGAGCGCCAACGAGCGGCCCTCGGGCCAGCAGCAGACCGGCCGCACCGCGGCGAGTGCCACAGCCGACTCGGCCTTCCTGCGCGCCTGCCGACGTGAGCCGGTTTCGCACACTCCGGTGTGGTTCATGCGGCAGGCCGGCCGCTCGCTGCCCGAGTACCACAAGGTCCGCGAGGGCATCGCGATGCTCGACTCCTGCACGCGGCCGGACCTCGTCACCGAGATCACGCTCCAGCCGGTTCGCCGCCACCATGTGGACGCGGCCATCTACTTCAGCGACATCGTGGTCCCGCTCAAGGCCATCGGGCTCGACCTGGACATCAAGCCCGGCGTCGGCCCGGTCGTCGAGCAGCCCATCCGCAGCCGCGCGGACCTGGACCGGCTGCGCCCGCTCGATCCGGACGATGTGAAGTACGTCACCGAGGCGGTCGGGATGCTCACCGGCGAGCTCGGCGCCACCCCGCTGATCGGCTTCGCCGGCGCCCCCTTCACGCTCGCCAGCTACCTCGTCGAGGGCGGCCCCTCCCGCAACCACGAGCGCACCAAGGCGCTCATGTACGGCGACCCCGAGCTGTGGGCCGATCTGCTCGACCGGCTCGCCGACATCACCACCGCCTTCCTGAAGGTGCAGATCGAGGCGGGCGCCTCCGCCGTCCAGCTCTTCGACTCCTGGGTCGGCGCCCTGGCCCCCGCGGACTACCAAGCGCGGGTGATGCCCGCCTCCGCGAAGGTCTTCGACGCCGTGGCCGGATACGGGGTGCCGCGCATCCACTTCGGCGCCGGCACCGGCGAGCTGCTGGGACTGCTGGGCGAGGCCGGTGCGGACGTCGTCGGCGTGGACTGGCGGGTGCCGCTGGACGAGGCGGCCCGGCGGGTCGGCCCCGGCAAGGCGCTGCAGGGCAACCTCGACCCGGCCGTGCTCTTCGCCCCGCGCCAGGCCGTCGAGGCCAAGGCCCGCGAGGTGCTGGACGCGGCCCGTGGCCTGGAGGGCCACGTCTTCAACCTCGGCCACGGGGTGCTGCCCAGCACCGACCCCGACGCCCTGACCCGCCTCGTGGAGTACGTCCACACCCACACCGCCCGCTGAACCGGCCCGCCACCGAACGGTCGGAACCCGCACGGGGTCCCTCATCGTCTGGGAGACCATGAGGGACTTCCCTGCCATCACCGCCGACCGCGTCCGGGAACTCGCCGACCAGTGGGACGCCGTCCGCGAAGGCCGCTCCAAGGACGAGGCCGACCGGCTCGTCCGCGACTGTGCCGAGCGGCTGACCGCCGAGCCCGCGGGTGAGCTGGCCTACCTGTGGACGCTCGGCCTGCTGATGACGGCCGAACACACCGGCTGGCTCGCCGGGGACGGCGTCGAGGGCGTCGCCCTGGTGGCGCTCGACGCCGCCGACAGCGCCCTGCGCGAACGCGCCTGCGGGCACGAGCGGCACCCGTACGAGGACGACCTGGACGAGCGCCACGACCACCTGGCGCGGCTGCTGCCGCTGCTGCGCAACGGCAGGAGCGAGGCCGAGGACGAGCAGTGGCACGACGCGGCCACCAAGGAGCAGTGGCTGTGCCCGCGCAACATCGCCGGGTACGCGCGCGTGGCCATCGACATCATCGACCCCGGCACCGTCGCCGACATCCCGCCCCGGCTGCCCCTCATCGACGCGCGCAAGGCCGGGCACCTGCGGTCCATCCTCTGGGACTACCCCCACGTCGACCCCGCGTACGAGCTCTTCGACTACGCCGCCGCGCTGCGCGCCCACCCCGACGGCGACAGCCGCGCCGGGCTCGTGGTCATCCTGTACGCCGCCTGCCGGTACGCCGTGAGCGGCCGCATCCGCGGCAAGTGGGTGCTGGACGAGATGATCGGGGCCCTCGAGGCCGTACTGCCCGGGCTTGGCGACGAGCCCTGCGCACACCGGGAAGGCGAGCACCCGGGGACCGGCGGCGACCCGGCGGCGCTGGCCACCGTCGGCGTCCATCTGCTCAGCCCCGGCGGGCGCGGCGTGTACCGGCGGCGGGGCGGCATCGAGGGCTGGCACACCCCGCTGGAGGGGTGGCTGTGCCCGGCCTTCCTCGCGGGGCTCGCCCGCGAGGCGCTGGACCAGCTGCCGGCCGGGCGCGACAAGCTCTTCGGCAGCCGCGACACCACCCACCTCGACACCGAGTATCTGCTCCCCGACGGGCGGATCGACATCGACACCCTCGCCACCACCTACCGGCAGTCCTGGGTCACCGAACACGACGAGCTGGTGCAGAACGCCGCGCTGTGGGCCGCCCGCCGGTACGCGGCCGGCGCCGGGAGCGAGCGGGAGCGGGCCGCGCTGCTGCTGCTCGCCTGCTGGGCGGTGGACGGGATGGTCGTCGACCTTCCGGCCTCCGTGCTCGGCGTGCTGGAGGAGATCTTCCAGGCCATCGACCTCGCCCCCCTGGACGAGCCGTGCCCGCACCCCGGGGTCCACCCCTGGCAGGGCCTTGAGCGCATCGCGGGCCGCGGATACGCGGTCGCGGGCCACCCCGACGCGCTGTTCGGGGCGCATCTGAACCACTTCTGCGCGCCCGAGGACTTCGAGGCGCCCGACGAGCCGTTCGCCCCCGACGCCTGGAGCTGCCCCCGCCACCTGGCCGGGCGGGTCCGGGACGCGCTGGAGGCGCTGCACGAGGTGAAGCAGGACGACGGGGAGGCCTAGGGGCGCCGGACCTGCTCGCGGATCAGGTAGTACAGCACGGCGCTCGCGAGCATCAGGGCGCCGTCGATGTAGACGGCGTGCGTCCAGGTTCCGTAGTGGTCGAAGAGGGTGCCGCTGAGCGCCGGGCTGATCACCGCCCCGATCTCGCCGACGAGGTTGAACATCCCGAAGGCGGCCCCCCGCTCGGCGGCGTCGACCACATCGTTCAGCAGCGCGTGCGCCATGGGCTGCAGGGCGTTGAAGAACAGGCTGGTGACGAACAGGAGCACCGACATCACCAGCAGCGAGGGCGTCTCGTCGGCCTGCAGATAGGCGCCGAAGACCAGCACCAGCACCCCCTGGACCACGGTGAACGCGACCAGCAGCGGCCGCCGCCCCCAGCCCCGGTCCTTCGCCCGGTCCGAGAGCCAGCCGCCCGCGGGGAAGCCGAGGATGCCCGCGCCCGCGTTGAAGGTGGCGACCAGCGCGGCGTTCTGGAAGGAGCTGTGCGCGGCGTCGGCGACGATCGAGACCGACCAGAAGCTGAAGAACCACAGATTCCACATGACCGCGATGAAGGCGAAGCTGAGCAGCAGCGCGTTGCGGTTGCGGGAGACCGCGCCGAGCCGTGAGCCCCGCCGGGCGAAGATCGCCCCGATGAGGACGAACGCGAGCACGCACTCCAGGACGGCCACGCCCCAGCTCGGCAGCCCCGCCCCGTCGGCGATCAGATAGACGGCCAGCACCGCGGCGCACAGCACCGCCGAGATGCCCAGGAGCCGCAGCGCCGAGCCGGTCGCCCGCAGCGGGCCGCCGATACGGCGCAGATAGCCGGCCGTGACCACGCCGAACACCAGCGTCGCGCCGCCCAGGACCAGGAACGGCATCCGCCAGGCATCCTCATGGCCGAACACATCAGCGCCCCAGTCGATCAGATACGGAGCGCTGATGGTCGCGATCGTCAGCCCGATGGACAGACCGGTGATCGCCACCCCCATGCCAAGACCCGCCTTGGCGGGCGGGGTCCGCTGGGCGATCAGGGTGCGGTCGTTGGAGTAGAAGACGCCCTCGCCGAGCCCGGTCAGCACGCGCAGCACCACAAAGGCGATCAGCCCGCCGACCAGCCCGCTGGCGAGGGTCGCCACGCCCGCCCACAGCAGCGAGATGGCGAGCATCGCGCGGTGCCCGAAGCGGTCCCCGAGATAGCCGCCGGGGTACTGCGTCAGCATGTAGCCCGCGAAGAAGAGACTGCCGATCAGCCCGCCGAGCGCATGCGGATGGCTGGCGGAGCCCAGCATCCCGTGGTCGTTGTCGATGAGCCAGGTGACCACCGGGCCGGTGATGGTGCGGTCGGCGTAGGAGAAGAGCCAGCCGCCGAGCAGCATGGCCCACAGGGTGTGATACGGCTTCCAGCCTCCGGACCCGGCCTCCGGCTCCCGGCCGGTGGTCGGTGCGGTCACGTCGGACATGGCCTCAGGTCCCCCTCCGGGCGCGGCTGCGCGGCGTCAGCCGCTGATGTCACCTCACGGTCCGGCGTCGGTGGCGCGAGGTCGTGAGGTGTGTGGTGTGTGGTGCGTGATGCCGAGGTGTTCCACAGCCTGTGGGCTGAACCACGGCGCGGCAAGGGTGCGGCCATACCCTTTCACCGGCCGGAAGCCTCGGCGACGGGGGCTTGCCCCCAGGCGGCCGCGACGGTACGGGAGATGCCGTGCGCGGCCACCCGCACGGCCGGGATCAGCCCCGGCGCCCGCCCCTCGGCGGCCGGGACCACGACGGACAGCGAGGCCACCACCTCCCCGCCCGGCCCGCGCACCGGAGCGGCGACCGACAGCGCGTCCGTGGTGATCTGCCGGTCGCTGACCGCGATCCCGGTGCGCCGCACCTCCGCGAGGGCGGCCCGCAGCCGGGCCGGGTCACAGATCGTCAGCTCCGTGAAGCGGCGCAGCGGCCCCGCGCACACCCGCTCGCGCAGCCGGTGCGGCCCGTACGCGAGCAGCACCAGGCCGACGCCGGTCGCGTGCAGCGGCCAGCGGCCGCCGACCCGGCTGCGCACCCGCACCGCGGAACGCCCGGAGATCCGCTCGATGTACACCACCTCCAGGCCGTCGCGCACGGCGAGCTGGACGTTCTCGTGGGTGGCCTCGTACAGGTCCTCCATGAAGGGCAGCGCCACCTCGCGCAGCCCCACCCCGCGCGGCGACAGCGTCGCCACCTCCCACAGCCGCAGCCCGATGTGGTAGGCGCCCGACGCGTCCCGCTCCAGGGCGCCCCAGCCGGCGAGCGCGGCGACCAGGCGGTGCGCGGTGGCCAGCGGCAGACCGGCGCGGCGGGCGAGCTCGGTGAGCGACAGCGAGCGGTGCGTGGCGTCGAACGCGTCCAGCAGGGCGAGCACCCGGCCCGCGACCGAGCGGCGGCCCTCCAGGGACCGGGCACCCGGGGGATGGGGGCCCGGGGGAAGGGGCGCGGTCATGACAGCGGAAGGCCGACGTAGTTCTCGGCGAGTTCGGCGGACGCTGCCGGGGAGGCGGCGATCCGCTCCAGCTGGGCCAGTTGCAGCCGCTCCTCGAACGGGGTCCGGTCCGGGTGCGGATGGAGGGTGTCGGTCATGAAGGCCGAGAAGCGCTCGGCCTGCCACACCCGGCGCAGACAGGTCTCGGAGTAGCCGTCGAGCAGTTCCGTGGAGCCGGTCTCGTGGTGCAGGGTCAGGGCGCGGGCCAGGGTGACCACATCGGTGACGGCCAGGTTGAGCCCCTTGGCGCCGGTGGGCGGCACGATGTGCGCCGCGTCGCCCGCGAGGAACAGCCGGCCGTGGCGCATCGGCTCCCGCACATGGCTGCGCATCGGGGTGACCGACTTGGCGGTGATCGGGCCGCGCGCGAGGGTCCAGTCCCCGTCGACGGCGAAGCGGACGGACAGCTCGTCCCAGATCCGCTCGTCGGGCCAGTCGGCCGCATCCGTGCCCGCCGGCACCTGGAGATAGAGCCGGGAGACCTGCGGGGAGCGCATGCTGTGCAGGGCGAAGCCGCGCCGGTGGCGGGCGTAGATCAGCTCCTCGCAGGACGGCGGCACCTCGGCCAGGACGCCGAGCCAGGAATACGGGTAGTCGCGTTCGAACACCGTGGTGCGCTCGGCGGGGACCGCCCGGCGGGCCACGCCGTGGAAGCCGTCGCAGCCCGCCACGAAGTCGCAGGTGAGGGTCTGCTCGCGGCCCTCGTGCCGGAAGCGGATGGTGGGTGTGGCGGAGTCGGGGTCCTCGACGGCCAGGGCCTCCGCTCCGAACAGCAGCGGTGGCCCGTCGGCGAGCTGGAGGGCGACCAGGTCCTTCACGACCTCCGTCTGGGCGTAGACCATCACCGACCGCCCGCCGGTCAGGGCCGGGAAGTCGATGCGGTGGGCGCGGCCCTCGAAGCGCAGCTCGATACCGCGGTGGAGCAGCCCCTCCCGGTCCATCCGCGCGCCCGCGCCGCACTCCCGCAACACATCCACCGTGCCCTGCTCCAGGATTCCGGCCCGCTGACGCGCCTCGACATAGCGGCGGTCGCGGCTCTCCAGCACGACGCAGTCGACGCCGGCGCGGTGCAGCAGACGGGCGAGCAGCAGGCCGGCGGGGCCGCCGCCGACGATGCCGACGGTCGTGCGCATCTCATCGCTCCCTCTCGCTCGGTCGCCCGGTGACCCGTTCACCCAGCGGGTTGTTCGCCTGGTGAAACTTGGTTCATAATCGGCGTGGTGCAGAGTCTCAGCGCGGCTTCGCCGCCTGTCAATGGTTCGGTCGGCCCTCTCGAGCGCGGCCTCGCCGTGCTGCGCGCGCTGACCGCCCTGTCCGCGCACGGCGCGGGACCGGCGGTCCGCCCCGGCGACCTGGTGCGCGCCACAGGGCTGGCCCGCTCCGTCGTCGACCGCGTGCTCGGCACGCTCCAGCAGCTCGGCTACGTACGGCTGGACGGACGCGAGGTCAGCCTGGCGACCGGGCTGATGGAGCTGGGCAACGCCTACCTCGCGGCGAGCGGCCTGCCCGGCGCGCTCCTCCCGTTCGCGGAGCGGCTGGCGGACTCCCTCGACGAGTCCGTCTCCGTCGCCGTCCCGGACGGCGACGGTGTGCGCTTCGTCGTCCAGGCCACCCGGCGCCGCACGATGTCCCTCGCCTTCCGCATCGGCGACCTCCTCCCCGCCGAACGCTGCGCCCCCGGCGCCCTGTTCGCCGCCGAGTGGGACGAGCGCACCTGGGCCGACTGGCGCGCCCGCCGCGCCGCCGACCCCCTGGATGCCTCCTTCCCCGCCGTCCCGCCCCGGCCGGGCCCCGCCGGCGCCCCGGACCTGGACGAGTTCGCGCGGCGCGCCAAGGCGGCGGCCCACGACGGCTGGGCCCTTGACGACCAGCTGATCGAGCCGGGCCTGGTGGCGGTGGCCGTTCCGCTCCGCGACCCGGCGGGCCGTGTCGCCTGCGCGGTGAACGTGGTCAGCCACACCAGCCGCCACGACATCGCGTCCCTCGAACGGACCGCGCTGGCCGCCCTGCGGGACCGGATGCCCGAGATGGAAGCGGCGCTGGCCGCGCCGGCGGAGGCCGGGGCGGGCGCGGTAGCCGGGGCGGGCGCGGCGGCCTGGGCGGGGGCGGGCGGCGAACCGCCGTCGGCCGGTGTCATCGGCGCGGACCCGGCGCGCCTGGTCAAGCGGGAGATGGGGGCGGGCTTTCTGCAGTCGCTCGCCCGCGGGCTGGCCGTCCTGCGGGCGCTGGGCGAGCGGGCCCCGGGCGGCCCGCCGCCCCACGGCGGCATGCCCCTCACCGCCGTCGCCGAGGCGACCGGCCTCGCGCGCGCCACCGCCCGCCGCTCCCTCCTCACCCTCGTGGAGCACGGCTACGCCGCGACCGACGGAGCCCGCCTCTTCCGCCCCACCCCCCGCGTCCTGGAGCTCGGCTACGCCCCGCTCGCCGGGCTCGGCTTCACCGACATCGCGCGGCCGCATCTGCGCGAACTGGTCGGCGCCGTCCACGAGTCGGCGTCCCTGGCCGTGCTCGACGGCGGCGACATCCGGTACGTCGAGCGCGTGCCGACCGTCCGCATCATGAGCGTCAACATCACCATCGGCACCCGCTTCCCCGCCTACGCCACCTCCATGGGCCGGGTGCTGCTCGCGGGCCTGGACGCCGACGCCCGCGCCGCGTATCTCGCCGGCCTCGACCCACAGCCGCTGACCCGGCACACCCTGACCTCCCTGCCCGGGCTCGCGCGTGTCCTCCAGGGCGTGAGGGCAAGCGGATACGCCCTGGTCGACGAGGAGTTGGAGGAGGGGCTGCGGTCCCTCGCCGTGCCCGTACGGGACGCCGACGGGCATGTGGCGGCGGCGCTCAACCTCGCCGTGCACGCGGGCCGGGGCACCCCGGAGGACACCCTGCGCACCCTTCTGCCACCCCTGCGCGCCACTGCGGCCCGCATCGAGGCCGACCTCCGCACGGCCTTCGCCCACCGCCCCCCTGGCCTGGGCGCCAGGCGTCAGGCGGGCGTCTGAGAGAGTGGGTCTATGAGCGCAGCGAGCGGCCGTACGGGCCATGTCGTGGTCGTAGGCGGCGGGATCTCGGGGCTCGCGGCCGCCCACCGTCTCCTGGCCGGCGGGGCCCGGGTGACCGTGCTGGAGGCGTCCGGCCGGCTCGGCGGCAAGCTGTACGCGGGCGAGATCGCGGGCGTCCCCGTGGACCTCGGCGCCGAGTCGATGCTCGCGCGCCGCCCCGAGGCCGTGGACCTGGCGCGCGCGGTCGGGCTGGGCGACCGGCTGCAGCCGCCCGCGACGGCCACCGCCTCGCTGTGGACCCGCGGCGCGCTGCGGGCGATGCCCAAGGGCCATGTGATGGGCGTGCCCGGGGACCCGGCCCCGCTGGCCGCCTCCGGGGTGGTCTCGGACGAAGGGCTCGCGCGGATCGCCCAGGAGTCCCTGCTGCCGCCTGTGGAGCTGGGCGAGGACGTCGCCCTCGGCGGGTTCGTCGCCGCGCGGCTGGGCCGCGAGGTCGTGGACCGGCTGGTCGAGCCGCTGCTGGGCGGGGTGTACGCGGGCGATGTGTACCGGACGTCGATGCGGGCGGCGGTGCCGACGCTCTTCGAGGCGGCCCGTACGCACGGCTGGCTGACCGAGGGCGCGCGGGCGCTCGCCGCGCGGGCCGCGGCGGCGTCGGCCGGCCCGGTGTTCACGGGCATCGACGGGGGGATCGGGCGGCTCCCGCTCGCCGTCGCCGACGCGGTGCGCGCCGCGGGCGGCGAGATCCGCACCGGTGAGCCCGTACGGGAGCTGCGCCCGGCCGCGGCCACGGGCAGCCCCGGCAGCCCGGACAGCCCCGGCAGCACCGGCGCCCCGGGGGAGGGGCGGGTAGCGCGCTGGACGGTGGTCACCGAGCGCGGTGAGACGCTGGAGGCCGACGCCGTCGTGCTCGCCGCCCCCGCGCCCGTCGCGGCCCGGCTGCTCGCCGCCGACTCCCCGGCCGCCTCCGCCGAGCTGGCCGGCGTCGACTACGCCTCCATGGCGCTGATCACCATGGCCTTCCGCCGCGCCGACGTGGCCGGGCTCGCCCAGGGCAGCGGATTCCTCGTGCCGCCCGTCGACGGCCACACCATCAAGGCCGCCACCTTCTCCAGCCGCAAATGGGGCTGGGTGGGGGAGGCCGACCCCGATCTCTTCGTGCTGCGTACCTCGATCGGGCGGTTTGAGGACGAAGTGGACCTGAGCCGTGACGACGAGGATCTGGTAAGGCTGTCGCTCGCCGACCTCGGCCAGGCCATCGGCCTGGCCGCGCGCCCCGTCGCCACCCGCGTGAACCGCTGGGAGGGCGGGCTGCCGCAGTACCCCGTGGGCCACCTCGACCGCGTGGCCCGCATCCGCGCGGAGGTGGCCAAGCTCCCGGGCTTGAGGGTGTGCGGCGCGGTGTACGAGGGCGTGGGCATCCCGGCCTGCGTCGCGAGCGCCCGTACCGCCGCCGACGAACTGCTGGAAGTGCTGGCCGCCACCCAGGCGTGGGGCGCCGGGCGCGGAGAGCGAGAATAGGGACCATGACTGCTGCACCCGCTCCCGAGACCGCCCCGTCCGGCAAGGTTCCCAACGCCGGGAAGAAGGCCAAGGACCTCAACGAGGTCATCCGCTACACCCTGTGGTCGGTGTTCAAGCTGCGCGACCTCCTGCCCGAGGACCGCACCGGCTACGCCGACGAGGTCGAGGAGCTGTTCGCGCAGCTCGCCGCCAAGGACGTCACCGTGCGCGGCACCTACGACGTCTCCGGGCTGCGCGCGGACGCGGACGTCATGATCTGGTGGCACGCGGAGACCTCCGACGCCCTGCAGGAGGCGTACAACCTCTTCCGCCGTACCAAGCTGGGCCGGGCCCTGGAGCCGGTGTGGTCCAACATGGCGCTGCACCGCCCGGCCGAGTTCAACCGGTCGCACATCCCGGCGTTCCTGGCCGACGAGAACCCCCGCGACTACGTCAGCGTGTACCCCTTCGTCCGGTCCTACGAGTGGTATCTGCTGCCCGACGAGGACCGCCGCCGGATGCTCGCGGACCACGGCAAGATGGCGCGCGGCTACCCGGACGTGCGGGCCAACACGGTCGCCTCCTTCTCGCTCGGCGACTACGAGTGGATCCTCGCCTTCGAGGCCGACGAGCTGCACCGGATCGTCGACCTCATGCGGCATCTGCGCGGCTCCGAGGCGCGCCGGCATGTGCGCGAGGAGGTGCCGTTCTTCACCGGGCGGCGCAAGCCGGTCTCCGAACTGGTCGCCGGGCTGGCCTGACCGGCGGCACCGTCCTCACGCGGCGCGGCCGCCGGTCACCAGGCCGCCGCGCCCACCGCCGGCGTCGGTTCCGCCGCTGGTGCCCTCACCAGGCCCGGCGGCGACCAGAGGCTGGGCTCGGGCGCCGCGCGCGGCGCGCAGGACACCGAGCGGCCAGGCGTCCGTCCAGTCAGCAGATAGGTGTCGACGTACCGGTTGACGCAGCCGTTCGGGCCGCCCCACAGCCCGTGCGTACCCGCCTTCCGCTCGGTCACCAGCGACGAGCCCGGCAGTCTGCGCCGCAGCTCCTTGGCGCCCTCGTACGGCGTGGCCGCGTCCCGCTCGGCGGCCAGCAGCAGCACAGGCGGCGGCGTCCCGCGCCCCGCGCCGCCCCCCGGACCCACCGTCAGCGGCCGCTGCCGCGGCGCTGACCAGTAGGCGCACGGCAGGTTCATCGCCACGTTGTCCCAGGTCTCGAAGGGCGCGCGGCGGGCCAGCGCGGTGTTGTCGCGGTTCCACTTCGCCCAATCCCGGGGCCAGGGCGCGTCGTTGCACTGGACGGCCGTGTAGACGGCGTTGCCGTTCTCCTCGGACACCGCCTCGGCCGGGTCGGGCGCGGCCAGCGCGACCAGGGGCCCGGCGTCGCCGCGCAGATAGGCGGCCAGCGCGTGGGCGCTCGGGTCCCAGTAGGCGTCGTTGTAGACGGTGCGCGCATAGGCGTCCTGCAGCTGCGCGGTGCCCACCTTCCCGCCCGCCGGGTGGCGCGCCAGCCGGCGCCGGGCCTTCTTGTACGAGGCGGACACCTCGGCCGCGGTGTCTCCCAGGTGGTAGACCTCGTCATACCGGGCGGCCCAGCGGCGCCAGTCGCGCCAGCGCCGCTCGAAGGCCAGCGACTGTTTCAGATTGCTGCGGTACCAGATCTGCCGCGGATCGGGGTCGACCACGCTGTCGAAGACCATGCGGCGCACATGCCCGGGGAAGAGCGTGGCGTAGACCGCGCCGTAGTAGGTGCCGTAGGAAGCCGCCATGAAGTTGAGCCGCTTCTCGCCGAGGGCGGCGCGCAGCACATCGAGGTCGCGGGCGTTGTTGAGGGTCGTGTAGTGGCGCAGCGCACGGCCCGCGCGGCGGGCGCAGCCGGCCGCGTAGGCCCGGGCCCGCTTCACCATCTTCCGCTTGAAGGCGGCGGAGGGGTGCACGGGGAAGTTCGTCGGCGCCTTGGCGAAGGCGGCCGGGTCCGCGCAGGACAGCGGCGCCGAACGGCCCACTCCGCGCGGTGCGTAGCCGACGAAGTCGTACGCCTCGGCGGCCTTCTTGAACCCGGCCACACGGGCGTACGCGGGGAACGCCATGCCGGAGGCGCCGGGGCCGCCCGGGTTGTAGACCAGCGCGCCCTGGCGGCGCTCCCGGGGGCCGGTGGCGCGGAGCCGGCTGACGGTGAGGGACAGCTGGGTGGAACGGGGATGCGCGTAGTCCAGCGGCACCTTGACGGTGCCGCACCGGGCGGCGGCGGGCAGTTCGTCGCCGGGCGCGCAGCGGCCGAAGTCGATGCCGCGGGCGGCGGCGCGCCGGGCGGCGAGCGCCACGCCCCGGTCCTCGGCGGTGTCGCCGCGGCGGACCGGGGCGGTGGCGGTCGCGGCGGTGGCGGCGGGTGCCGGGGCGGCGAGCAGGGCGGCGGTGACCAGGGCCAGGGACAGCGGCCCGAGGGCGCCGTACAGCGGTACTGCTCTCACGGGCCGTCCCCTCGTGTTCCGTTCGTCTTCCGTCGCGTTCCGCGCGGTGTTCCGCGACGGTGCGTCATTTCATGACGAAAGGGATACTTGGCCCGGTGGTCGGCCATGTAAAGCACCGTGCCGAGGTGTCGGGGTCAATGACCCCAATGCGCCTTGAAGGCCGCGCGCAGGGCGGGGTCGGGGAGGGCCGAGGCGCCGTGCAGCGCGAGCACGGTCAGGATCTCGGCGTCGGCGCGCTCCCGGCCGTACGCGCCGCCCCCGCCGTCACTGTCCCTGCCGTCGCCGTTCCGGCCGTGGGCGGACCGGGCGGGTCGGGCGGGCCGGGCGGGCCGTGGCCGGGGCGTCTCGATCCGGCCCAGCAGCTTCTGCCCGGCGGGCGAGGCCCACCGGGTGTACGGGTGCGCCTCGACGCGGGCTATCGCCAGGCAGCTGAGGGTCAGCAGCAGCGGCAGCGCGAACCACGCGGCCGCCTTCCCCCGCCCCGCGTCCGGCTCCACGACCAGCAGCGCCGCCGCCCCCATGAGCAGGACAAGACCGGCCGCCGCCCGCACCTGACGGACCGCCGCCGCCACGTTCGTACGCGCCGCCGCGGGCACCGCGAGCCCGGTGGCCACCAGCCGGTCGGCGAGCGCCCGCACCGGCGCCGCGCCGGCGAGCGCGGCCCGCACCGGAGGGACGGGCGACTGGCCGTCCGGGCCTATCGCGGCGATGACCGAGCGCTCCAACTCGTCACGGCCGTCCGGGTCGACCACCGTGACCCAGCCGGTGTGCGCCAGCAGCAGCCGGCGCTGCCGGTCCATCGCCACCAGCGCCACATCCCCGACCCGCTGGGGACCGCCGGACAGGAACGCCGCCTCGTACAGGCTCAGCCCGCGGCGGCCGGCCCCGGCGCCCTCGGGCTCCCGGGCGGCGGCGACGGCGGCCGCGCACAGCCGGGCACAGGAGGTGACGGCGGCGGCACAGGCGACGAGCAGGAACAACAGCCAGAGCATGGCCGAGTTGTACTCGACCCGGCCCGCCTCCCGCCAGGGCATTTCACCAGATGAACGCGGCGAAGCGGCGAATGCGGCGAACGCCCGCGAACGCGGCGGGCGAACCGGCCGGCAGGGCGCCGGTCCGCCGGGGGCGCCGGGCGCCGGGGCGCCGGCGCGACGGGGGCGCCGTCCGGGGCCGGTCCGGCGCCGCCGCCGCGCCGCGGGTCAGCCGCCCCCGCAGCCGCCGCCTCCTCCGCCGCCTCCGCAACCGCCCCCGCCGCCGCAGCTCGAGCCACCCCCGCAGCTCGAGCCACCGCTCCCGCCCCCACAGCTGGAGCCGGAGCCGGAACCGCCCCCGCAGCTGGAACTGCCGCAGCTGGAGCCGCCACCCCCCGAGGTGCCGCACCACGAGCCGCTGGTACCGCAGTACGTCGCGGACGAGGAGCCGGACGAAGACGAGGAGGACGAGGAGGACGAGGAAGACACCGAAGACCCGGCCGAGGCCGCCGCGGCGGTCTGGGCGCGGTGCGCCTCCATCAGGTGGTCCCGCAGCAGTTCCTCGGCGGCCAGCGCGCCCACACCCGCCAGCGCGACGGTCTCGGCCACCGACGCCGTCCGTGTGCCGGTCCGGTGCGGGGTGCCGTCCTGCGGCTCGGTCGAGACGTAGGCGAGGTCCTGCCGGAACGCCGCCAGCGCCCGCTTCCCGGCCGCCGTGATCCGCTTCCTGTTCGCGGCGCCGCAGATCACGCCGACCAGGAAGCCGCCGAACAGCGCCGGGAAGATCCTGAAGATCAGCGGCAGCCCGCCGTCGTACCCTCCCGACTCCTCGACGGAGGTTCCCCAGATGCCCAGGAACACGCCCAGGACCGCGGCGACGGTCTGGGCGGCGGCCAGCCGCCGCCAGAAGTTGATCCTGTGCGGCCGCACCAGCATCCCGCGCTCCGCGAGCCGGTCGCCGATCGACTGCACCGCCGGATGGCGCATCAGCTCCGAGCGCAGCAGGGCCAGTCCGCCGTGCGGCGTGCGGGAGTGCACCTCGAGCAGCGCCTGCTCGACCGCGTCGCGGGCGACCGGCTGCCGCACCGAGACCACCCCGGGGCCGCCCACGGCCAGCCGGCCGTCGGCGTGCATCGCGCAGATCACCGTGTCGGCCACCCGGCCCGGGCCGGCCTCCAGGAAGGCGGCCTCCAACAGATCGTGTACGCGGCCGTCCGCCACCGGGCGGCCCGCGCTCCGGGTGCGGACCGTACCCGTGATGAGCGCCGCCGACGACGCGGCGAACGCCAGATAGACCAGTTCCGTCTTCATCTCCATCACCTTCCGAGCAGCGCGCGTCGGGCGGCCCGCGCCAGGCGCGCCGCGGGGCCGGGCCGTACCGGAGCGGGTCCCGACCGCTCCCGCCACCACTGCGTCAACTGCCGCCGCGCCGCGGGGTCCTCGGGCCGCTCGGCGGCCAGCAGATGCTCGGCGAACGCCAGGGCGTCGCGGCGGTAGCCGCCGGTCATCGGACGGCCCCGCGCATAGTCCAGGAACGCGGGGCGGTAGTCCGCGCCCAGGATGCGCGGCAGCTCGGGGGCGACCTTCCCGACCACATCGGCCCGCTTGGCCGCCAGCGCCCGGCTCTGCACCCCCAGCCGCCGCCGGTCGAACCCCTCGGGCGCGGGGGCGCCCGCCACCAGCGAGGACAGCAGGGACGTCTGGGCGAGCGCGATCCGCTCCCGGGCGCCCTCCACGGCCTGCGGCGCGGGCGCCGGCCCAGCCGCCACCAGCACTCCATGGGCCTCGGGGACCTTGCGGGCCTCGGCAGCTCCGGGAATCCCAACGGCCGCGGGGTCCCCAACAGCCACAGAAATCCCAACGGTGCTGGAACCCCCCACAGCCCCGGAACCCCCCACAGCCGCCTTGGCCGTCACGGCGCGGATCGCATCGAGTTCGGCCGCGAGCTCCTCGGTCGCGGGGAAGTTCTCGTCGCGCTCCAGCAGCACGCCGGGCGGCGTCGTACGGGCGCACAGCTCGGCCAGCACATCCAGCACCGGCTGGGTCACCGGGTGGGCGTGGCTGTCGTGCCACACCCCGTCCCGCTCGACCCCGCCCGCCACATGGACATAGGCGATGGCCCAGGTCGGCAGCTCGTCCAGGGCCGCGGCCGGGTCCTCGCCCCGGTTGACGCGGTTGGTGTGCAGATTGGCCACGTCGATCAGCAGCCGTACGCCCGTCCGCTCGACGAGCTCGGCGAGGAACTGCCCCTCCGTCAGCTCCTCGCCCGGCCAGGCGATCAGCGCCGCGATGTTCTCCAGGGCCAGCGGCACCGGCAGCGACTCCTGGGCGATGCGGACGTTCTCGCACAGCACGTCCAGCGCGTCGCGGGTGCGCGGCACCGGCAGCAGGTGCCCGGCCTCGGCCGTCGGCGAGGCGGTGCGCGGGCCGCCCGCCCGTACGAACGCGATGTGCTCGGTGACCAGCGGCGAGCCCAGCGCCTCCGCCCGCTCGGCGAGCGCCGCGAGCCGCCGCGCGTCCGGCCGCTCGGCGCCGCCGAGGCCGAGCGAGACGCCGTGCGGGACGACCGTCGTACCGCGCTCCCGCAGCCGTCGCAGGCCGTCGGGGAGGTGGCCCGGGCAGATGTTCTCCGCCACCACCTCCACCCAGTCGATGCCCGGCAGCCGCTCGATGTCATCGGCGATCTCCGGGCGCCATCCAATACCGGTTCCGAGGCGCCTCATGGCTTCCCCCTCCTCGTTCCGTCCCCTCGTCTGGGGGTGATGACCCCGTTGGAGAAGGACGAACCCAGGAGCGGTCCGGTTCAGAGGTTCATTTGAGCTTCGGGCGTTCACGCCCAATGTCCGCGTGCCGGACGTGATCCGCGTCGCGGAATATCATTACTGTTACAAAAATTTGGTGCTCTGAGGCGACAGATGTTCGGAAAGCATCATAGGGTCATGTCGTCTTCGGGGGGACGGACCATCAGATCTTTGGCCGCGCCCCGCGCGCGGATCGTGGGGGACACGTGCAGGGCAGCAACAACGCCGGGGGCAGACACCGCCGTCAGGCACCGAGCCGCAAGGCCTCCGGCCGCAAAGCGCCCGGACCCAAGGTGCCCGGCCTCAAGGGACGGTCGGCCTCGGTGTGGTGGACGCTGCGCCGCTGGGCCGTCCGCGGCGCCAGGCTGGACTACCCCCGCGCGGGCAGGCGCGGCCCCTTGCGCTGGCTGCCCTCGTGGCGGCAGATGGCCATGCTCTTCCTGTTCTGCTTCGGCGGCCTGACCGGCGTGCTGAGCTATCTGTATCTGCAGACCGACATCCCGGATGACCTGAACGACTTCGCCACCCAGCAGGACAATGTGTACTACTGGGCGGACGGTAGCGAAATGGCCCGTACGGGACCCGTCAACCGGCAGGAGATCCCGCTCAAAAGGGTGCCGGAGAAGGTGCAGTGGGCGGTGCTCGCCGCCGAGAACTCCAGCTTCTACTCCGACAGCGGGATTTCGCCGAGCGGTGTGATGCGCGCCCTGACCCGGATGGTGACGGGGGGTGAGACGCAGGGCGGTTCCACCATCACCCAACAGTATGTGAAGAACGCCTATCTGAATCAGCAGCAGACCTTCTCCCGCAAGCTGACCGAGATGTTCATCGCCATCAAGCTGGACGACAAGATGAGCAAGGAGGACATCCTGGAGAGATATCTCAACACCAGCTGGTTCGGCCGCGGCACCTACGGCATCCAGCGGGCCGCCTACGCCTATTACGGCAAGGACGTCTCCCGGCTCAACCCGAGTGAGGGCGCGATGCTGGCGTCCCTGCTCAAGGGCGCCGGGAACTTCGACCCCGCGATCAGCGACAAGAACCACCGCCGGGCGGTGGACCGCTGGAAATGGGTCCTGGACCGGATGGTCGAGATCGGCAAGCTCTCCAAGTCCGAACGGGCCAAGTACACCAAATTCCCCGAGCCCAAGGCGCCCCCGAAACCGGAGGGGCTGACCGGTCAGGTCGGCTATCTCGTCGAGACGGCGAGGGCGTATGTGTCCTCCCACACCGACATATCCGCCGCCGATTTCGACCTGGGCGGCTATCAGATCCACACCACCTTCGAGAAGTCGAAGGTGAACCAGCTCGCCAAGTCGGTGGACACGATGCGCGACAGCCTCGACCCGAAGCACCGCAAGGAGGACCGGTATGTGAGGGTCGGCGCCGCGTCCGTATCCCCGGACGGCCGGATCGCCGCGCTCTACGGCGGCCCCGGCTATCTCGAACAGGGCTTCAACGACGCCAACGCCTCCACCGTCCCGGCCGGCACGTCCTTCACCCCCTTCGTCTACGCCGCCGCCCTGCGCGACGGCGTCCAGCTCGAACGCGGCGGCGCGCGCACCCCCGTCTCCCCGACCAGCGTCTACGACGGCAACGACAAGGTGGCCGTGCGCACGCCCGAGGGCCCGTACTGGGACCGCAGCGGCAAGATCGTGCGCGGGACGAACGACGGGCACCGCTCGTGGGGGCAGGTGACCCTGCGTCAGTCGATCGTGGAGTCGATCAACACCCCGATGATGCAACTGGGCATGGACGTGGGCCTGGACCGGGTGCGCAAGGCGTCCATCGACGCGGGCCTGCTGCCCAGCAGCTTCGGCGACAGGGTGCCCGCCTTCTCGCTCGGCACGGCCACCCCCAGCTCCATCCGCATGGCCAGCGCCTACGGGACCTTCGCCGCCGGGGGCAGGCACACCCCGCCGTACTCGGTCACCGGGCTCACCCACCAGGGCGAGCGGGTGCCCCTGGAGAAGCAGCCCGCGACCCGGGCGTTCAGCCCGGAAGTGGCCGCGCAGGTGGACGACGCGCTGCACGGGGCGGTGCAGACCGGGAGCGCGCGGTCGGCCGCGGCGGTCGGCACTGATGTGGCGGGCAAGACGGGTACCGAACAGGACAACACCTCGTCGTGGTTCGTGGGGTACACGAAGGAGATGTCGACGGCAGTCTCGCTGTCGCGGGTGGATCCGAAGACCCAGGAGCTGCTGCCGTTGGACGGACTGGGCGGAGCCGGGACCACCGGCACCTCCGGGACCCCCGCGGCCCCCGGGACTCCGGGGGCCGTCGACGGCACCACCTCGGGCACCGGATCCACCTACGCCATCGACATCTGGACGCGCTACATGAAGGCCGTCACTCCGCCTTCGTGAAGGTGGACCAGTCGGGCGCCTGCGCCGGGTCCAGCGTGCGCAGCTTCGCCAGGACCTTCGGGTCCTGGGCGTCCAGCCAGTCGGCGAGCTGCTTGAACGAGACGCACTCGACGCCCTCGCGGGGGCACACGTCCCGCATCACGTCCTCGATGGCCTGCATGTAGATGCCGCCGTTCCAGGTCTCGAAGTGGTTGCCGATGAACAGCGGCGCCCGGCTGCCGTTGTAGACGCGCTCGAAGCCGTTCATGTAGCCCTCGCGCGTCAGCCGCTCCCACTCCGGGTACTTCGCCGGGTCCCCCTCGGTGCTGTCACCCGACTGCTTGTAGAGGAAGTTGAAGTCCATCGAGAGGACCTGCTTCTCGCTCTCCGGGTAGGGCACCAGCTGCAGCGGGAAGTTCCAGATCCCGTCGATCTTCGACGGCCAGATCTGGAAGTCGCCGGGCGAACTCGCGTCGTACCGCCAGCCCATGGACTTGATGGCCGGGATCAGGTTCTTCTGCCCCTCCAGGCACGGGGCCCGGCCGCCCACCAGCTCCTCGTCGTAGTCGAAGGGCAGCGGGGCCACGTCGGTGAAGCCGGTGTTGGTCTTCCAGTTCTTCACGAAGGAGTACGCCTGCTCGGTCTCGCTCTTCCACTCCTCCGTGCTCCACTCCCCGCCGCCCTTGGGGCCGCAGAAATGGCCGTTGAAGTGGGAGCCGATCTCGTTGCCCTCCTGCCACGCGCCGCGCAGCTGCTCCAGTGTCTCCCTGATGTGCTCGTCGGTCGGGTAGGAGATCGCGGCCGAGCCCCGCTTGTGCTGGGGCGGCTGGTAGAGGTCGCTCTTCGACTCGGGCAGCAGGTACATGCCGCTCAGGAAGAACGTCATCGTGGCGTCGCTCTCCTTGGCCACGTCGCGGAAGTGGGAGAAGAGGTGGTCGCCGTTCTCCAGCGCCCCGTCCCAGGAGAAGACCACGAACTGCGGCGGCTTCTCCCCGGGTTTCAGCCTCTTGGGCTTGAGCTGCTTCGGCTGCGGCCCGGTGTACGAGGTGGAGCCGTCCCCGAGCACCTTGACCTTGCCGTCCCAGTCGGCGTACTTGCTCTTCTTCTTCTTGGTGCCGGGAGCGGTCCCGCCCGGCGCCGGGGACGCGCCGGCCACCGCGGCCTTCTTGCCGGACGATCCGTCGGCCTCGCCGCCCGGCAGTACGGTGAGCAGAACGGCGACGACGACGGCCACGGCGACCAAGGCACCCACGGGGCCCGTCACTCCATAGGTGTTCCTCGGCGTTAACGCCTTCAAAGCCTTCAAGGTCTTCAACCCCTTCACGGGTCCCGCCCCCTGAGACAGTACAAACGTACGGCTCCCCAGTATCACTGAAGAATTACCGTCTCTTCACACAGGCCCCGCAGTGACGCACACGGCCCCCGCATCGGGCGGTTGCCTCAGCCGACCGTGTGAACCGGCCGTCGCCCCGCGATGCGCCGCCGCCGGTCCTGGGTGATGCTGGATAGACACGTCGAAAGGCGAGAGGCAACGGATGCGTACCACCGGACTGACATCCCGCACGCTGACAGCCCTCCGCGCCAGGCGCCCCTACCCCGCGGTCACCATCACCCTGCCCACCCACCGGCGCGACCCCTACCGCCCGGCGGACACCGTGCGTCTGCGCAATCTGATCGCCGAGGCCAAGCGCCGCCTGGAAGCGGATCCGGACGTGCCGCGCGAGGCCCGCTACGACATCAGCGAACAGCTCGACCGGGCCATGGCCGACGTGGACCTGCGCTCCGCCCTGGACTCGCTGGTGATCTTCGCGGCCAAGGGCGAGTGGGAGGTGTGGGCCCTGCCGAGGACCGCACCCGAGCGCGTCGTCTTCAGCGACACCTTCCTGACCCGCAACCTCGTCGCCGCGCGGGAGCGGACCCGCCCCTACTGGGTGCTGGCGGTCTCCGTGGACCGTACGGCGCTGTGGCGGGGCAGCGACAGCACGCTCCAGGAGGAGCGGACGGCGGGCTTCCCCCTGGAGCCCGAGCCGAAGTACAACGAGGACACCGAGCGCGAGGAGCAGATCGGCGACGTGCCAGGACCGTACGACGACGAGGGCACCCGCACCTATCTGCGGCAGGTCGACACCGCCCTGGACGCCCTGCTGGCCACCGACCCGCGCCCGCTCTACCTGGTCGGCCTCGCGCCCGCGCTGAGCCTCCTGGAGGAGGTGGGCTCGGCGGCGAAGGCGGCCGTCAGCAAGGTCGTCAAGGGCGGGCTGACCAACGGCCCGGCCCGCGCCCTCGCCGACGCCCTGCGCCCCGCCCTGTGGGAGCAGGCGGAGCGGCACACCGAGCGCGTCCTGGAGCGCATCGGGCAGGCGCAGGGGCGCCGCGCCTTCGCCGCCGGTCTCGAGGAGGTGTGGCAGGTGTGCAAGGAGGGGCGCATCGAACTGCTCGCCGTCGAGGAGGGCTACCAGCGGACGGTGAAGGTCACCGGGGAGCATCTGACCCCGGTCGACCCGGAGGAGACCTCGCCCGCCGAACTGGGCACGGCGGTGCTGGAGGACATCGTGGACGAGATCATCGAGACCACGCTGGACCGGGGTGGGGAGGTCGCCTTCGTCCCGGACGGCTGCCTGGCCGCGCACGAGCGGACAGCGGCGGTCCTGCGCTTCTGACGTCTGACGGGTCTTCGGTCACACAACGCTCACAGGGGGTACGACGCGGCGTTGCCTGCCGCTGCCAACGTGGCGGCCGGTCACCCCCCCACCGCAAGCGACCGAGGACACCACCCCATGACGGCAACCGCCCCGCGCGCGGCGCAGCGACCCCGCACCCTCAACGAGGTCAAAGGATGGTTCCCCAGCCTGGACCAAGTGCTCTTCGACCGCTTCCTGTCCCGCCAGAAACGGCTGGGACAGCGCGGGGACCTGCTGGAGATGGGCGCCTACCTGGGCAAGAGCGCCATCTTCACCGCCGGCTATCTGCGGGCGGACGAGCGCTTCACCGTCTGTGACCTCTTCGACGCGCCCGCGCCCGACGAGCGGAACGCGGCGGAGGCCAGGAAGTCGTACGCCACCTTGACCCGGGTCGCCTTCGAACAGAACTACCTGGCCTTCCACGACGCACTGCCCGACGTCGTGCAGGGACCCACCTCCCTCGTCCCGCACCATGTCGCCCCCGGCAGCTGCCGCTTCGTCCACGTCGACGCCTCGCATCTGTACGAGCACGTGGCGGGCGACATCGACGCCGCCCGCACGGCGCTGGTGCCGACCGGTGTGGTGGCCCTGGACGACTTCCGCTCCGAGCACACCCCCGGCGTGGCGGCCGCCACCTGGGAGGCGGTGTTCGTGCGCGGGCTGCGGCCGGTGTGCCTGAGCACCCAGAAGCTCTACGGCACATGGGGCGACCCCGAGCCGCTGCAGGAGGAACTGCTCGCCGACGAGGAGTGGTGCGCCGGGGCGCACCTGAGTGTGCAGCAGATCGCCGGGCAGCGGGTGCTGCGCTTCTCGGGCCGCCCGCCCAACCCGGAGGCGCCCCGGTCCCGCTACGCCGACGAGCTCCGCGAGCCCGACGCCGCGGCCGAGCCGGAGCGTGCCGCGCGGTCAGCGCGGTCCGTGGCGCGCCGCCGCGGCCCGGTGCGCAGGCTCGCGGCCGACGTCCTGCCGCCGGTCGTCACCCGCGCGATCCGCCGCCGGGGCGGCAGATAAGTGCGCCAGATAAGTGGGGAAGGGGCTGGTCAGCCTCATCCGGCCTGATGAAGGGGCTGATCAGACCCCGTCCGCCCGGTGCCCCGGGCCGCCGGGGCCGCGCAGGGCCGGGTGGTCCGCGACGACCGTGCACGAGCCGGGCGCGATCTCGGTGTACCCCGCGTCACGCACCACGGGCAGCCCGCCGGCGACCAGAGAGGCCCAGCGCTCCGCCGACGGGGTGCGCACCGACAGCGGGAAGCCCGCCGCGCGCCAGGCCGCGCGCGCCGCGTCGTCCAGCTCCCACCAGGCGAGCTGCGCGCCGTGCCCGGCCTGCGCCATCGCCTTGCCCGCCGACATGGTGACCTCCGGGTTCAGCCACAGCACCGGCCCGGCCAGGTCAGGCGCGGGCGGCGGCTCGGGGTCGTCCAGTTCGGTGCCCGAGACCTGCAGCTTGGCCAAGTCCTTCGGCCAGCCGTCGAGCGGCACCGGAGGGAAGACCCGCACCTGTGCCGCCGGCGGTCCGCCGTCCACGGCCGCCCGGCCGCCGACCGTGATCCCCGGCAGCGTCCCGGCCCGCCGCCACTCAGCGCCCCGCGCCCGCCGCACGACCTTGCGGATCCGGGCGTCCTGCCAGCTCCGTACGGCCTCGGCCCACTCGCCGTCCGGCGCCGTCGCCCGCTCGTCCGACAGCAGCACCAGCACGGCGCGCGCCGCCGTCTCCAGGGCGTCCGTACGGGCGGGCGGAGCGGCCTTCTCGATGCGCACCACCAAGGGCAGCACGAACTGCGGCGCGGCGTCCCGGTCGGTCTCCGAGCGCCGGAACGCGCTGGTGCGGACGCGGTCGTCGGAGCCGGCGGGGGCGTTGGGACGGGTGTCGGAGCTGGTCACGCGCCCCAGTGTGCCACCCGCGCCGTCGGCGCCCCCGGAACGTCCTCGACCGCATAGGCTCAACCGTTATGAGACTGCGTGGAGTTGGCCGCCGCTACGGCCTGCGAGGGGCGTGGGTGCTGCGCGGCGTCGACCTGGAGGTCCGACCGGGCTCGCTGATCCGGGTGATGGGGAGCAACGGCAGCGGCAAGTCCACCCTCCTGCGGCTGCTCGCCGGTATCGACGCCCCCACCACCGGCCGGATCTCCGCCCGTCCGCGCACCGCGTACGTCCCCGAGCGCTTCCCCGCGGACCTCCCCTTCACCGCCCTCGGCTACCTCACCCACCTCGGCCGCCTCCACGGCCTCGACCGCGCCACGGCGGCGCGCGGCGCCGAGGAGTGGCTGGAGCGGTTCGACGCGGCCGGACACGCCCACACCCCGCTCGCCGAGCTGTCCAAGGGCACCAGCCAAAAGGTCGCCGTCGCCCAGGCCCTCCTGGCCGCCCCCGGCCTCCTCGTCCTGGACGAGGCCTGGACCGGCCTCGACCAGGACGCCCGCGCCACGCTCGACGAGGCGGTCATCTCCCGCGTCACGGCCGGCGCGACCGTCGTCTACGTCGACCACGACCCCCGCCGCCTGGCCTCCTCCGCCGACGAGATCCTCCACATCACCGACACCCGGCTCGTACGGGCGCGGGACACGTCCGCCGCGCCCCTCCCGGGCGACCCGTCGCTCGGCGTGGACGGCGCGCCGGGTGGGCCGCGGGACGGGGGCTCGTACGGGGCCGGGGAGCCCGGCCATACGGCGGTGTGTGACGCGTCCGCCGCCGAGGTGCGGCGCCTCGCGAACGCGCGGCCGCAGGCGACCGCGGCCGAGGCGCGCGTATGCGTGGAGGTGGAGGGCCCGCCCGGGGCCGTGGTGCCGGACGGCCTGCCGGGTGCCCCGGTCGGCGAGCCGGGCCGGGGCGGCGTCGGCTCCGTGGTCCGGCTGACGGTCGCCGCCGCCCACTCCGACGCGCTGCTGCGCGCGCTGCTCACCGCGCGCCCGCCGTGGCACATCCGGGCGGTGACGCCCGTGGCGGGTCACGCCACGGACCAGGGGCCCGGCGACGGGCCGCGGGGGCGAGCCGGGCGGGGGTCCGGCGCGGGGTCCGCGCCCGTACCGCGGCGGGCCGGGGCGGGCGGCCGTGCGCCCGTACCGCGGTCGGCCACCGCCGGGGCGGGCGGCGGCCGTGCGCTGCCCGCTCTGCTGCGCTATCACGCCGCGCTGCTGGCCCGCTCGCAGCGCTGGGTGGCGCCGGTCGTCCTCTATGGCGCGTTCATGGCCATCGGCGTGATGGCGGGGCAGCCGATCCTCGACTCCTTCGGGTACGCCGCGGCCGCCCTGCTGCCCATCGCGGCCTGGCTGGTGCGGGTATGCGTCGGCAACGAGCCGCCCGCCGCGCGCAACTGCGCCGCCGCGGCGGCCGGCCCCGCCCGGGTCCATCTCAGCTCCGTGCTCACCGGGCTGGCCGCGGCGGCGGGGCTCGGCGTCGTGGGGGCGCTGTTCATCGCGTTGATCAGCGATCCGAAGACCTCCGACCAGCGGATCGACGTCTCCCGCTGGGACGCGACGGCCGCCGGGCTGCTCGCGGCTCTCACCTGCGCCCTGCTGGGCGCGGCGATCGGCGCGCTGTTCAGCCGTCCGCTGCTGCTCAGCACCGGCTGGGGCGTCCAGGCCACCGCGATCGCCTCGCTGCTGGTGCTGGTGGTCTCGGCGTCCCCCGCCAACGCCGTCGTATCCGGCCTGGTCAGCGGCTCGCACACCGGCACGGTGACGCTGCCCCTGGTGCCGCTCGCCCTGACCGGCGCGGCCGCCGCGGGGGCGACCGCGCTGGCCTGCGCGCTCAGCTCACGGCGGTCCTGAGATCCCGGCGGGCGCTCGGGCCGCCCCGGCGTAGGGTCGGGCGCATGGATGACCGTACGGACGACCTCACGCCGGGTTACTGCGAGCCTGCGGTCAGCCCGGGCCCGGACCGCGACGACGCCGGCCCGCCGTACGCGGACTGCGTGCTGTGCGGCGAGCCGACCGAGTACCCCGCGTCGCGGCCCGGGGTCACGCTGTGCCCCGTCTGCGAGTGGCAGGAGGCCCAGCGCACGGCCTGCTCCGGCTGACCGAGCCCGGAAGCAAGCCGCGCAGGCCGTAGCCGGGGACTCAGTGGCGCCAGGGCCCCGTCACCGCGAAGGTCGTGCCCGGGGTGTAGCAGTTCACGTACATCGTGCGCCGGTCCGGCGCGAAGGTCACCCCTGCGAACTCGCCCCACTCGGGCTCTTCCGGGGTTCCGATGTTCTGGCGTCCGCGCGCCATCGGATAGACCTCCCCGCGCCTGCTCAGCCCGAAGACATGCTGCGCGCCGTTGCCGTCCTCGCAGACCATCAGGCCGCCGCTGGGCGCGAGCGTGATGTTGTCGGGTGACTCGCCGGGCAGCTGGACGTCCGTGCTCGGGCCGAAGACGATCACCAGGGTGAGCCGCCGCTGCCGCGGGTCGTACCTCCAGATCTGCCCGTAGTGGTCGGCGGCCGAGCCGTCCGCGCTCTTGGCGAAGCTGGAGACGAAGTAGACGGACGAGCCGCCCCAGTAGCAGCCCTCCAGCTTCTGGGCGTGGGTGATGCCCTTGGGACCGAAGTCCTGGAACCGGATGGGCGTCTGCTGGGCGAGCGGGTCGGGGACCGGCACCCACTCGATGCCGTCGAAGGTCGTGCCGGTCTCCTGGACGGCCGACAGGTCGCGTACGCCGGGCACGCGCATCGCGTACAGGTCGCCGCCCGCGCGCAGCGACCCCGTGCCGCCGAGCGGCTTGCGCGGCTGGAAGCGGTAGAAGAGGCCGAAGGGCTTCTCGAAGGCGTCCTCGGTCTCGTAGACGATTCCGCTGCGCGGGTCGATCGCGATGGCTTCGTGCTGGAAGCGGCCCATGGCGGTCAGCGGCACGGCGCCGGTGCGGCGCGGGTCGTACGGGTCGACCTCGAAGATGAAGCCGTGGTCCTTGGTGTAGCCGTTGGTGCCGGCCTTGTCCTCGGTCTCCTCGCAGGTCAGCCAGGTGTTCCAGGGTGTGGGGCCGCCCGCGCAGTTGACGGCGGTGCCGGCGATGGCGACGTGCTCGGCGAGGACGCGGTTGCCGGCGTCGAGTTCGAGGGCCGTACAGCCGCCCATGCCCATGGGGTCGTAGGTGAGGCCCTGGACGGCGGGGACGCGGATCGCGGCGGTGGGGCGGTTCTCGTGGTTGCGGACCAGGTGGGTGCGGGCTCTGGTGCCGGCCCGGCCGGGGAAGGCGGCCATGCCGTCGTGGTGGCTGGGGACCTTGCCCTCGCCGGAGCGCAGCTCGTCGCCCTCGCGGGAGAGCACCCGGTAGCGGAAGCCCTCGGGGAGGTCGAGCAGGCCGTCGGGGTCGGGGACGAGCGGGCCGTAGCCGCCGGAGCCGGCCGCGGCCTCCGGGCCGGGCTCGGCGGCCACGGCCGTACCGGCGAAGAGTTCGGAGATGTTGCCTGCGAAGGCGATGGCGGCTCCGGCCGCACCACTGCGGGCCAGGACCTGACGTCGCGTTACTGACATGCGGTAACTCCCTGCTGGCGGACAGGAAATGTGACCGCACGTGTGTATCACGCGGATTCCCGCGCGGGAACCATGCGATCAACGGCCACGCCCGCGGGTAGGCCGCGCGGCCCAGCCACCGCCCCCGGCGCCCCCGCTACTCCGCCAGCCGCTTCGCGTCCCGCGCGAGCGCCGTGAGCCGCGATATCGCCCGGAAGTACTTCTTCCGGTAGCCGCCCTGGAGCATCTCCTCGCTGAAGAGACGGTCGAACGGCACCCCGGACGCCAGCACCGGCACCTCGCGGTCGTACAGCCGGTCCGCCAGCACCACCAGCCGCAGCGCGGTCGACTGGTCGGGCACCGGCCCGACCCCGGTCAGGCACACCGCCTCGATCTCGTCGCACATCGCGCCGTAGCGGCTCGGGTGGACCCGGGAAAGGTGCTCGAGGAGGGAGGGGAAGTCGTCGAGCGAGGCCCCGGGCGTGCGGTGCGCGGCGCGGGTGACGGTCTCGGCCGAGTACGGGGCGGGGGCCTCCGGCAGACCTCGGTGGCGGTAGTCCTCGCCGTCGATGCGCAGCGTCCGGAAGTGGGCGGACAGGCCCTGGATCTCGCGCAGGAAGTCGGCCGCGGCGAACCGGCCCTCGCCGAGCTTGCCGGGGAGGGTGTTGGACGTGGCGGCCAGCGCCACGCCCGCGTCGACGAGCTTGCCGAGCAGCGTGGAGACCAGCACCGTGTCGCCCGGGTCGTCCAGCTCGAACTCGTCGATGCACAGCAGCCGGTGGCCGCTGAGGGTCCGCACGGTCTGCTGGAAGCCGAGGGCGCCGACGAGGTTGGTCAGCTCGACGAAGGTGCCGAACGCCTTCCGCTCGGGCGGGGCCGCGGTGGCGTGCCAGAGGGAGGCCAGCAGATGGGTCTTGCCGACGCCGTAGCCGCCGTCCAGATACATCCCGCGCGGGCCGCGCGGCGCGGCGGGCCTGGTCTCCCGGCGGAACCAGCTCCTGCGGCGGCCGTCCCCCGGCCCGCTGTCGCCGCTGATGGAGGTGGCGAAGGCCGCCAGCTCCTTCACGGCCGTGGCCTGGCTGGGCTGCCCCGGGTCGGGGATGTAGTTGTCGAAGCTCACCGTCGAGAAGCGCGGAGGCGGGACCATCTCCGCCACCAGACGCTCGGCGGGGACGTGCGGCGTACGGGAGGCGAGAGCGGCGGGGGTCTGCTCGGCTATCGGACCCGCGGGGCTGTCGGTCGTGGTGGTTCGCGATGACACAAACTCCCAGCGTAGTCGCTTCGGGGGAGGTGACCGCCCGATAGGGAGGCATGTCACACTGCGGCCCATGCGACGCTTGTTCCCTTCGCCCGCCGAAACGCCCGCCGAAGCGCCCGTCGAAGCGCGCCCGGAAACGTCCCCACGAGACGGCCGGGAGCGCCGAGAAGACCGCGAGTGGGGGCTGGACGAGCTGGCCGAGGCGTACGCCTATCCGGACCTCCCGGCCGGGCCGGGGCGGCCCCCGGCGGCCTGGCTGCGGGCCAACATGGTGTCCTCGCTGGACGGAGCCGCCCACCACGACGGGCGGTCGCAGCAGCTGTCCTCCGCCGCCGACATGCGGATCTTCGGGGTGCTGCGCGGGCTGGCCGACGCGGTCGTGGTCGGCGCCGAGACCGTACGCAAGGAGGGCTACCGCCCGGCCCGCGCCCGCGAGGCGTTCGTCGCACGGCGTGCGGCGCAGGGCCGCCCGCCGGTGCCCGCGATCGCCGTGGTCAGCGCGAGCCTGGACCTGGACTTCTCGCTGCCGCTGTTCACCGAGCCGCTGGTGCCCACGCTCGTGGTCACCGGCGCGCAGGCCCCCGCGGACCGCCTGGCGGCGGCCCGGCGGTCGGGCGCCGAGGTGATCCTTGCGGGGGAGGGGGCCAGGGTCGATCCGGCGCGGGTGGTGGCCGCGCTCGCCGAGCGCGGCCTGACGCGGCTGCTGACGGAGGGCGGGCCCAAGCTGCTCGGGCAGTTCGCGGCGGCCGGGGTGCTGGACGAGCTGTGTCTGTCGCTGGCCCCGCTGGTCGCGGCGGGCGACGCGGCGCGGATCGTCAACGGTCCGGCGCTGGTGGAACCGGAACAGTTCTCTCTGTTTTCCGTGTTGGAGGACGCCGGGTTTCTTTTCACCAGCTACCGTCGGAAGCAGCAATAAGGCGATAATTGGGTTGAGTTAAAAAGGGAATATGCGGAATAAATCGCAGGAGAGGGCGCCGGCCGTGTTCACGAGCGTATTGATGATCGAGAAGCCTCTGAGCCCCGTCGACGTGGAATTCGTCACCACCCTGCACGGCGACGACCCGGTCTCCTTCGTCGTGCTCATGCAGCCACGGGGCAGCAAGGACCGGCTGCTGCGCGCGATCGACGACATCGCGCTCGGCGATCTGGAACACGCCGTCCAGGAGCGCGAGGAACCGGAGGGCCAGGAGGCGCTGGAGCCCGCCGAGCGCGCCCTGCGCCTTTCCCTCGCCGCCCTGCGCGCGGCGGGCAGCGAGGCCCGCGGGGAGGTCGTCCAGCGCCATCCGCTGGACGCGCTGCGCGGCGTGGTCGAGCAGGCCGGCGCGGACGAGGTGATCGTGCTGACCGAGCCGCACTTCGTGGAGGAGTTCTTCCACCGCGACTGGGCGTCGCGGGCGCGGCACAAGGTGGGCGTCCCGGTGCTCAAGCTCTTCTCGCACGCGGCCGACGAGGAGCAGCCGGCGACGGGCGCCTGACCACGCGGCGCGCTCCCGCCCCGAACCGCCCGCGCCCCTCCCGCACCCGCCCCCGCCGGTGTGCCGGACGGGCCTTCGCCGAACGCCTCCCCGCAAGGTGCGAGAATCGGGCCCGACAGCGACGAACCGCGACCCAGGGGAGACCCGCACATGGCACCGGCCGGCTTTGCCTCCGACGCGATGGCCCGACCGCACTTCATCGGCATCGGCGGCGCCGGGATGTCGGGCATCGCGAAGATCCTCGCCATGCGCGGCTCGCGGGTCGCGGGCAGCGACTCCAAGGACTCCCCGACCGTGGAGGCGCTGCGCGCCCTCGGGGTGAGCGTGCACATCGGCCACGCCGCCGAGCATCTGGCGACCGACGCCACCAGCGTGGTCGTCTCCAGCGCGATCCGCGCCGACAACGCCGAGCTGACGGCGGCCGCCGAGCGCGGCATCCCCGTCATACACCGCTCCGACGCGCTGGCCGGCCTGATGGACGGCGCCCGCCCGATCGCGGTCGCGGGCACCCACGGCAAGACGACCACCACCTCCATGCTGGCCGTCTCCCTCACCACCCTCGGCCTCGACCCGTCGTACGCGATCGGCGGCGACCTGGACGCCCCCGGCTCCAACGCCCACCACGGCGGCGGCGAGATCTTCGTCGCCGAGGCCGACGAAAGCGACCGCAGCTTCCACAAGTACGCGCCCGAGGTCGCGATCATCCTCAATGTGGAGCTCGACCACCACGCCAACTACGCCTCGATGGAGGAGATCCACGAGTCGTTTAAGACCTTCGTGGAGCGGATCCGGCCCGGCGGCGCGCTGGTCGTCTCCGCCGACCACCCCGGCGCCCGCGAGCTGACCGGCCGCGTCACCGGTCGTGACGGTCTGCGCGTGCTGACCTACGGCGAGGACCCGGGCGCGGACGTGCGCGTCCTGGACATCACCCAGCGGGGGCTGACCAGCGAGGTCACCGTCCTCCTCCCGGACACCCTGGGCGGCGGCGAGCTGACCTTCACCGTCTCCGTGCCCGGCCGCCACTACGCCCTCAACGCCGTCGCCGCCCTGACCGCGGGCACAGCCCTCGGCGTCCCCGCCCGCGAGCTGGCCCCCGCCCTCGCCTCGTACACGGGCGTCAGGCGCCGCCTCCAGCTCAAGGGCGTCGCGGCCGGGGTGCAGGTCATCGACTCCTACGCCCACCACCCCACCGAGATCTCCGCCGACCTCGAGGCGATCCGCGGCGGCGCGGGCGACGGCCGGGTGCTGGTCGTCTTCCAGCCGCACCTCTTCAGCCGCACCCGCGAGCTGGGCGTCGAGATGGGCCAGGCGCTCACCCTCGCCGACGCCAGTGTCGTCCTGGACATCTACCCCGCCCGCGAGGACCCCGTCCCCGGCATCACCAGCGCCCTGATCATCGACGCCGCCGCCGGCCACGGCGCGGACGTCACCGCCGAGCACGACCGGACGGCGGTCCCCGAGCTGATCGCCGGAATGGCCAAGCCCGGTGACCTTGTTCTCACCATGGGCGCGGGCGATGTCACCGATCTCGGTCCGGAGATCCTCGCCCGCCTGCGGAGCGTCGACAGCCCGGAGAGCTAGGAGAGTGTGAGTCCATGTCGTACGAGATCGACAAGCCGGAAGAGCAGTGGCGCGCGGAGCTGACCCCGCAGGAGTACCACGTCCTCCGCGAGGCCGGCACCGAGCGCGCCTTCACGGGTGAGTACACCGACACCAAGACGGCCGGCGTCTACTCCTGCCGGGCCTGCGGGGCCGAGCTGTTCCGCTCCGCGACCAAGTTCGAGAGCCACTGCGGCTGGCCGTCCTTCTACGACCCGGCCGACTCCTCCGCCGTCGAACTGATCGAGGACCGCTCGCTCGGCATGGTCCGCACCGAGGTCCGCTGCGCCCGCTGCGGCTCCCACCTCGGCCACGTCTTCGCGGGCGAGGGCTACCCGACCCCGACCGACCAGCGCTACTGCATCAACTCGATCTCGCTGCGTCTGGAGCCGGAGGAGGGCTGACCCCCGGCCCCCGCGGGGCGCCCCGCCGCAGCACCACGGCCGTCTCCGGCGGCAGCCGCAGGGTGCCGTCCGCGGCGGGCGGCTCGACGGGCCGCCAGGCGGCGACGACATCGAGGGGGCCGCCGGCGTGCGGGCCGAGCCGGGCCTCGGCCGGGCGGTCGTACGGGTTGATCACGACGCCCAGCGGTCCGCGCCAGAAGCTGACGCAGCCGTCCGCGGGGACGGACAGGCGGGTGGCGGACCACCGGGGGTCGGTCAGGGCCGGTTCGGAGCGGCGCAGGGCGATCAGCCGCCGGTGCCAGTCGAGCAGCTTCGCATGCGGTTCGCGGGACGGCTCGGTCCAGTCCAGGCAGGAGCGCAGCCGCGTCGCCGGGTCCTGCGGGTCGGGGACGTCCTCCTCCGCCCAGCCGTGGGCGGCGAACTCCCGGCGCCGGCCGCGCCGTACGGCCTCGGCCAGCTCCGGGTCCTGATGGTCCGTGAAGTACTGCCAGGGCGTGCCCGCCCCCCACTCCTCGCCCATGAAGAGCATCGGGGTGAAGGGCGAGCACAGCACGACGGCGGCCGCGCAGGCCAGCAGCCCGGGGGAGAGCCGGGCGGAGAGCCGGTCGCCGACCGCGCGGTTGCCGATCTGGTCGTGGGTCTGGGCGTAGCCGAGCAGGCGGTACGCGGGGGTGGTCAGGGTGTTCAGCGGGGCGCCGTGGCTACGGCCGCGGAACGCCGAGTACGTGCCGTCGTGGAAGAAGCCGCCGAGCAGGGTCTTGGTGAGGGCATGCGCCCCCTCGGCGGCGAAGTCGGCGTAATAGCCCTGCTGTTCGCCGGTGAGGAGGGTGTGGAGGGCGTGGTGGAAGTCGTCGTTCCACTGCGCGTGCAGCCCGTGGCCGCCCGCCTCGCGCGGGGTCGTGGTGCGCGGGTCGTTCAGGTCCGACTCGCCGATGAGGAACAGCGGCCGGCCCACCCGGGCGGCCAGCGCGTCCACGGCGGCGGACAGCTCGGCCAGGAAGTGGCGGGCGCGGGTGTCGCGCAGCGCGTGCACCGCGTCGAGCCGCAGCCCGTCCAGGCGGTAGTCGCGCAGCCAGGCGAGGGCGCTGCTCAGGAAGTACGCGCGGACCTCGTCGGAGCCGGCGGCGTCCAGGTTGACGGCGGCCCCCCACGGGGTGTGGTGGGCGTCGGTGAAGTACGGGCCGAACTCCGGGAGATGGTTGCCGGAGGGGCCCAGATGGTTGTGGACGACGTCCAGAACCACCCCGAGGCCGTGGCCGTGCGCGGCGTCCACGAAGCGCGCGAGCCCTTCCGGCCCCCCGTACGGCTCGTGCACCGCCCACGGCGCCACGCCGTCGTACCCCCAGCCGTGCGCCCCCGGGAACGGGCAGACCGGCATCAACTCGATGTGCGTCACGCCGAGTTCCGCGAGGTGCGGCAGGCGCCGGGCGGCCGCGTCGAAGGTGCCCTCGCGGGTGAAGGTGCCGATGTGCAGCTCGTACAGGACCGCGCCCGGCAGCGGCCGCCCCCACCACTCCCGCCGCCACCCGAAGCCGGCCGGGTCGACGACCGCGCTCAGACCCTCGGGGCCGTCGGGCTGGCGGCGGGAGCGCGGGTCGGGCAGCGGCGCGCCGCCGTCCAGCGCGAAGCCGTAACGCGCGCCGGGCCCCGCCTCGCCCGCCGCCCGCCACCACCCCTCCCGGGCCGGATCGCGCTCCATGGGGTGCGTACGGCCCTCCAGATGGAGCTCGACCCGCCCGGCGCGCGGCGCCCACACCTCGAACAGCACTGACGTCTCCTCACCTCAGCGGTGCCTGGGAGACCATGCTGCGCGACGCGGGGTGCGCCGCGCAGCATGGCACGGGCATCAGACCAGGTCGATGCGCTCCTGGGTGATGGGATAGCCCGCCTTGGCGAAGTGCGCGGCCATCGGGAGGTTGGGCTGGTCGGTGGCGGCCGCGATCTTCGTCGCGCCCCGCTCCACCAGATCGTGGGTGCACTCCACCAGCAGGTCGTAGGCGTAGCCGTGGCCGCGCTGCTCCTCGACCACCCCGATGTAGCCGACGCACGGGCCGGACGGGTTGTGCGCGGGCACCTGGATGCCGACCAGCTCCCCCTCGGGCGTCCACGCCAGCCGCCACCACTCGCGCGGCGACGGGCACCAGCTCAGGAAGTCCAACAGCTCGCGCACCGGGGCATCGACGCCCCCTTGGGCCATGGCCCGCAGGTCGTGTGCGTCGAGCGTGCCCGGCATGATGCGGCGCAGCGCCTCGGCGATCTTCGCGTCATCGGGCTCGGGCCGGAACTCCAGCCGCCCCGGCCGCTCGGGAAGCCCGCACTCGGGCGTCCACTCGTACCGGTAGCGCTCCACCAGCGGCTCCATCCCGGCGGCGACCGCGGCGTCGACCCGGGCCTGAGCCGCGGCCCGCTCCTCGGGCCTCTCGCGCCAGCCGGGCGCCACCAGCAGGCTGTACTCGGCGCGCAGCGGGGCGGAGCGCAGCAACTCCGCCGCCGCGTCGGCCTCGCCGTCGGCGAAGTCGAACCAGTCCAGAGCTATGGGCGCCTTGTCGTCGGCCGAGCCCCACCAGGCGGCGCGGGCGACCACACGGCCGTCGCGCAGCGCGACCCAGGTCCAGTCGGGGCGGTAGTCGCCGCCCTCGGCGCGGGTGCGGTAGGTGTGGCCGAAGCGGGCGCGGCCGACGAGCGCGGGGACGTGCAGGGTGTGAAAGAGATGTGCGTCGCTCTCGGTGAGCGCGCGGATGACCAGCTCGGTCACGGGATTCCTTCCGGGAATGCGATGCGCTCCCGGTCGGATCGGTGATCAGACGGCGGTACGCCCGGTGGACAAGGGGCGGGAGCGCGGGGACGTCGTTGTGTTCATGGCTCACGCCTCCTTCCTCGATCACGGGCGTGCCCGCACTCTATGCGGGCCGGCGGCTCAGTGTCCAGGCATTTTCGGAGCGGCCCCGATCAGCAGGCGGTCCGTCAGATGCGGCTTGACCTTCTCATTGATGTGAAGGCTTAGCGTCATCCCGCGAGCGGGGATTCAGCTCGCCCCCTTGGACGAATCCGTAAACGCTGATCTGTACCCCTGGAGCGATCATGACGTCTTTTGTCGCGCACCGTAACGGCCGGGCGGCCACCGCCGAGGAGCTGGCGCCGCTCGCCTTCGCGGGCTACGCCCACTTCACCGCCATGCAGGTGCGCGGGGGCCGGGTCCGTGGACTCGACCTCCACCTGGAGCGGCTGCGGACCGCCTCGGTGGAGCTGTTCGGCCGTGCGCTGGCCGACGAACAGGTGCGGTCGTATCTGCGGACGGCGCTGGAGGCCGGCCCGGCCGACCTCTCGCTGACGGCCACGGTCCACTCGAGGGCGGGCGAGTTCACCGCGGCCGGGGCCGAGGCCGAGCCCGAGGTGCTGGTCCGTACCGGACCGCCCTCCCTGGGCCCGGAGGGCCCGCTGGCGCTGGCGGCGGTCGAACACGAACGGTTCCTCCCGGCCGTGAAGCATGTCGGCGAGGTGGCCAAGACGTACCTCCTGCGCCGGGCCGTCGCGGAGGGCTTCGACGACGCCGCCTTCGTCGACCGGCGGGGGCGGCTCAGCGAGGCGACGATCTGGAATCTCGCCTTCTGGGACGGTGATTCCGTGATCTGGCCCCAGGCCGAGGTGCTGGGCGGGATCACCATGGGCATCGTCCGTCGGCAACTGGACCGCCTCGGCGTGCCCCAGCGCGTCCAGCAGGTCACGCTCGCCGATCTGCCGACGCTGGCCGGGGGCGTGGTCATGAACTCCTGGACGCCGGGCGTGGCGGTGAGCCGGATCGGCTCCGTCTCGCTGCCCGACGCGCCGTCCTTCCTGGAGCTGCTGCACAAGGCCTACGAGGCCGAGTCACCCACCGCGCCCTGAGGTTGCCGCGAGGTTGTCCGGTCGCCGTGAGGCTGTCGTGAGGTTTCAGGGAGCGTCATTCCAACAGGCCCGCGTCGTGGGCCAGCAGCGCGATCTGTACGCGGTTGTTGAGATCCAGCTTGGTCAGGATCCGTGACACATGCGTCTTGACGGTCGCGACACTCATGAACAGGCCCGCGGAGATCTCCGCGTTCGACTTGCCCTGGCCCACGGCGACCGCGACCTCGCGCTCCCGGTCGTTCAACTGGTCAAGCAGCGCCCGGGCCCGCCCCTGCCGCCCGTCCCGGCCCGAGCCCGCCACATGCTCGATGAGCTGCTGGGTCACGGTGGGGGACAGCACCGGCTCGCCTGAGGCCACCCGTCGCACGGCCGCGACGAGGTCGGCGGGCGGGGTGTCCTTGAGCACGAAGCCCGCCGCCCCGGCGCGCAGCGCCCGCAGCACATCCTCGTCCGCGTTGAACGTCGTCAGGATCACCACCTCGGGGGCGGGTTCGCGCTGCCGCAGCTGCTCGGTCGCGGCGAGCCCGTCCACCGTGGGCATGCGGATGTCCATGAGGACCACGTCGGGGGAGTGGCGGTCCACGAGCGCGGCCACCTCCGCGCCGTCGGACGCCTCGGCGACGATCCGGATGCCGGAGGAGGCGCCGCCGAGCATCAGCCGCAGCCCGGCGCGGACCAGCGGGTCGTCGTCGACGACCAGCAGGCGGATCGGGGCGGGGGAGATCGGGGTGGGGGAGGAAGCCGGCGCGGGCGCCGGGCTCGGCGCGGACGGGGAAGGCGCGGGCGCGGGGTCGGTGGACTCCGGTGGGGATGAGCTCATGCGGGCCACGGTAGCCAGGCGTACAGCCGGAAGTCCCCGGCCTCGGAAGGGCCGCACTCCAGCCGGCCGCCCGTCAGCGCCGCGCGCTCGGCCAGCCCGGCCAGACCCTGGCCCGCCCCGGGAATCGCCCCGGGGAGCGTCCCGGGAATCGCCCGGGGAATCGCCTCGGGAATCGCCCCGGGGAGCGCCGATGCCATCGGGATCGCCCCCGGCCGCTCCCCGCGAGGCGAGGAGACCTCGTGACGCGGCGGCTCGGCGGGTGTGCGGGCGCGCACCGGGGCGCGTACGGCATTGCGCACCTCTACGGTCAGCCCCTCGCCGGGCGCCCCCGACGCCGTCACCATCACCTCCGCGTCGGGCGCGTGCTTGCGCGCGTTGGTCAGCCCCTCCTGCACGATCCGGTAGGCCGTACGGCCCGTGGCGCCCGGCACGGCCGCCGCGCCCGCCCCGGCGACGCCCGCTTCGTCCGACAGCGTCACCCGCATGCCCGCCCGGCGCGACTCCTCCACCAGCCGCGGCAGATCGGCGAGGGTCGGCTGCGGCCGGTCGGGCGGGCTGCCCTCGGCGCCGGATTCCGGGGCCCGCAGCACGCCGATCACCTCGCGCAGGTCCTGCAGCGCCTGGTGCGCGCTGCTGCGTATCACTCCGGCGGCCTCGGCCACCTCCTGCGGGGACGCGTCGGCCCGGTACTCCAGCGCGCCCGCGTGCACGCTCAGCAGGGAGAGCCGGTGGGCGAGCACGTCGTGCATCTCCCGGGCGATCCGCTCGCGCGTCAGACGCTGGGTCCGCTCGGCGCGCAGCGCCGCCTCCGCCTCGGCCCGCGCCGCCCGCTCGCGCAGCGACTCCAGCAGCTGGCGCCGGGAGCGCACGAACATGCCCCAGCCGATGGCCCCGCTGACGAGCAGGGCGCCGAGCAGCACGTCTGCGGTGTAGTCGAGGTCGGGGTCGGGGTGCAGCACGGGGGCGGCGAAGATCTGGACCAGCGCCGCCCCGCCGATCCATGCGACCGTCCGCAGCGGCCGGTGCACCGCGACCGTGAACAGCGCCACGAGCAGCGGCCCCGACACATAGAACGAGACCAGGCCGACGGCGAGCAGCGCAAGCGCCAGCTCGACCGGCCGGCGGCGGCGCAGCCACAGCGCGAGACAGGCCACCACCCCGGCCATCAGGTCGGCGAACAGCGCCTCGTCCGACATCGAGGGGTCGGTGGCCACCGACTCGGAGGCCGTCAGCGAGAACAGGGCCGCCAGCGAGATGCAGCACACGTCCACGACCCAGTCGCGCATGGTGCGGCACGTCCTGCCCGGCGTGGCGGTGCGCTCGCTGCCGCGCTTGCCGTCGTGCTTGCTGTCGCGCTTGCCGTCGCGCGCCCGCTCGCTGGTTGCCTTCGGCGCGGCCTCTGAGCTGCCCATACCGACGAATCTACTGGCGAGCGGGGGCGCGGTCGCCGGCTCGGCGGCGGGCATCGACCAAAGTCGCACGGGCATAGACCTTTGGCCGACCCGCGCCCGCCGGTCCGCCGCCTAGCCTCGAACACATGAGAAAGGCATGCGAGTTGGTGGGCGGCTTTCTGCTGTTCGAAGGGCTCGTCGGGATCGTCCACGAGCTCATCGGCTGGTTCCGGCTGATGGCCTTGGTCCGTTTTCTGCCCTTCCTGGACGGCTATGAGCTGTACGCGAGTATCGGCCTGGCCGTGGTCGGGTTTCTCGTGGTGGCCGTCGCCGAGGAGTCGGGCAAGTCCCCGTCCGGTCCGCTCATACCTGGTGAAGACCGCGCCCGGCGAGAGTGAGGAAGGCTTCGCCGACGGCCTCGGAGAGCGTGGGGTGCGGGTGGATGTGCTGGGCCACGTCGGAGGGTTCGGCGTCCCAGCCGACGATCAGCTGGCTCTCGGCGACCATCTCCGAGACATGGGGGCCGACGAGGTGGACGCCGAGCACCTGGCCGGTGCCCTCGCCGGCCCGCTCGGCGACGACCTTCACCATGCCTCCCTGGCCGTGCACCATGCCCTTGGCCACGGCGGTCAGCGGCATGGTGTTGACGACGACGTCGAGGCCCCGTTCGCGCGCCTGAGCCTCCGACAGGCCGACGGCGGCGGTCTGCGGACTGGAGTAGGTCACCCGGGGGACGGCGTCATAGTTCACGGGCCGGGGTGAGCGGCCCGCCAGGAGCTCGGCCACCAGCAGACCCTCCGCGAAGGAGGCATGGGCCAGCCCGAGTGACGGCGGGGGCAGCAGATCGCCGACGACATGGATGCCCGGCACCGCGGTTTCCAGCCGCGACCAGTCGGCGGGGGTGACGAATCCGCGGTCGTCGGTGGTCAGCCCGGCGGCGCCCAGGTTCAGACCGTCGGTGACCGGGGCGCGGCCGACGGCGACCAGCAGCCGCTGGGCGTCGAGGGCGCGCGGCTCGCCGCGGGCCGGGCGGACGGTGGCGCGCACCCCGTCCGCGTAGGGCTCGGCGTGCTCCAGCCGGGCGCCGGTCAGCACCTCGATGCCGCGCTTCTTCAGCCCGCGCGTCAGATGGCGGCTGACATCCGCGTCCTCGAGCGGCAGCAGCCGGTCCGCCGCCTCGACCAGGGTGACGTCCGCGCCCATCGAGCGGTGCAGCGAGGCGTATTCGACGCCGATCGCGCCGCCGCCCAGCACCAGGACGGAGGCCGGGAGCCCCGGGGCGAAGAGGGCGTCGTCGCTGGTGACGATCCGTCGGCCGTCCGGCGTCAGCCCGGGGAGGGTGCGCGGGCGGGAGCCGGTCGCCAGCACGATGCCGCGCCGCGCGGTCCACTCGCCACCCGCGTCGGCGCCCGCCCCCGCTCCCGCGTCCGCGTCCGTGCCGGCGCCGGTCGCCGCGCCCGTGACGGTGCCGCTCGCCGTGGCGGCTGGGGCGATGCGTACGGTGCGGGGGCCGGTCAGGGCGGCGGAGCCGCGCACCACGCGGACGCCCGCGTGGGACAGATGGCCTTCGACGCCGCGGTGGTTGCGGGCCACGATGTCATCGCGGGTCGCGGTGAGGGCGGACCAGTCCACGGCCTCCAGCGTGGCCTTCACGCCCCACCGCTCGCGCGCCTCAAAGATGCCGTCGACCAGCTCCGCGGCGTGCAGCATCGCCTTGCTGGGGATGCAGCCGCGGTGCAGGCAGGTCCCGCCCACCAGATCGCGTTCGGCCAGGACGACGTCGAGGCCGAGGGCGGCCGCGCGCAGCGCGGTGCTGTAGCCGCCGGTCCCGCCGCCGATGACGATGATGTCTGTCTCATGCATGAGTCCAGCCTGTGCCCCTACCGATGCATGAGTCCAACACAAGATTTCTCTGGATACGATGAATTTTCTGCATGGGGAGGGTGATGGCGGAGGGGAGGCCGGCGGATGAGCCTGCGTCAGATGGAATATCTCGTGGCGGTGGTCGAGGAGGCGTCCTTCACCCACGCCGCCGAGCTGCTGGGCGTCACCCAGTCCGCGCTCTCGCACCAGATCAAGGCCCTGGAGCGGGAGGTCGGCGGGCCGCTGCTGGAGCGGCTGCCGCGGGGGGTGCGGCTGACGCCCATGGGCCGGGCGTTTCTGCCGCACGCCGAGTTCGCGGTGCGCAGCGCCCGCCAGGCGCGGCGCGCGGCGCGGGCGGCGGCCGATGCGGCGGGCGGCGAGCTGCATATCGCCACCCTGCACGCGTTCGCCATCGGGGTGCTCCCCGAGGTCCTCGCGCGCTGGCGGCGGAGCCACGGGAAGGTGCGCCTGGTGGTCCATGAGTACGCCACGGGCGAGGAGTTGCGCGAGCGCATGGAGCGGGGCGTGGCGGATGTCGCGGTCGGCCACCGCCCCAAGGGGTGGCAGGGGCCGGTGGTGTCGCTGGGCGAGGAGGAGATAGTGGTCGTGGTGGCGCCGGATGATCCGCTGACCGAGCAGGATGTCGTCCGGCTGGCCGACCTGGCGGACCGGGACTGGGTGCGCTGTGCGCTGGAGCCGGTCATCGAGGGCCGCCGCTTTCTGGATCTGGCCTGTGAGCGGGCGGGCTTCACGCCGCGCACCGGCGTGGACACCGAGCACACCTCGACCGCTGTGCGCATGGCCGCCGCGGGTGCGGGGGTCCTCATCACGGCCGCGCACGTGGCCGCGGAGTACGACTGTGCGGTGCTGCCCCTGGACCCGCCCTGGCAGCGCGAGCTGACCGCGTTCTCCCGGGTCGAGCTCACTGGGGCGGCGGCCTCCTTCGTCGGGCTGCTGGACCGCGGGTGGTGGGGGCGGGCGCCGAAAGGCCGGTCTGCCGCCCACGAGGGGGAAGGGGGCGGCAGACCGGCAGGGTGAGGTGCACCTGACAGGGCGGAGGAGCGGATCAGGGCACCAGGTGGATCAGGGCTGCCCGAAGCAGCGCGTTGTGCGGGTCAGCGCGCTGCGCGGTTCGGGTCAGTGCACCATACAGACCGGCGAGGCCGCCGCGTCGGGCGAGCCCCCGCTGGCCGCATAGCCGAACGTCGTCGACGCTCCGGCCGCCAGCGATCCGTTCCAGTCGGCATTGGTGACCGATGCCGATGAGCCCGTGGCGGTCAGTTTGCCGTTCCAGACGCTGTCCACCCGCTGTCCGCTCGGCAGCGTCCAGTCGACCATCCAGGAGGAGATGGGGGTGGCACCGGCGTTGGACACCGTCACCTCGGCCTGGTAGCCGCCGTTCCAGGTGCTGGTGGTCTTCTGGGTGGCGGTGCACTTGGCCGTCGGCGGGTCGGTCGGGTCGCTGCCGCCGCTGGAGGCGCCCGGCACCGTCACCTCACCGTTGCCGCCGTCGAAGACCACGTCGGAGCAGCTGTAGAAGGTCTCCTGGCTGTCCGAGCGGGTCCAGACGGTGTAGATGATGTGGCGGCCGCTCTTGCCGGAGGGCAGATTGGCGGTCCAGGTGTACTTGCCGTCCACCGTGCCGACCGGGCCCGTCTGCGGCGGGTTCGTCACCGTGTTGAACGGCTGGTCCTCCAGGTCGTTCCAGGTGAGCGGCTTCGTCGGGTCGATCGCGTTCTTGGTGACGTAGCTGCGGAACGAACCGGGGTGCGCGGCCCAGGCGTTGTAGCTGAACTGCATCGACTTACCGGCGGTCAGATGAGTCACCGGCCAGTCCTTGCTGCCCAGGTCGAAGCCGGAGAAGTTGTAGACGGTGGCCGCGCCGCTGCACAGCTGG
This sequence comes from Streptomyces sp. NPDC007917, assembly GCF_042959105.1. Classification (NCBI taxonomy): domain Bacteria; kingdom Bacillati; phylum Actinomycetota; class Actinomycetes; order Kitasatosporales; family Streptomycetaceae; genus Streptomyces; species Streptomyces sp. NPDC007917. Next base: position 367,144 of record NZ_JBIBKK010000001.1, on the reverse strand, counting down.
CCGTCCGGGATGAAGCCCTTGGTGCGGCCCGCCCCGTCCGACCGCAGCACCGCGAACCAGTTGTAGAACGGAGTGGCCCCGCTCTTGTCGAACGCGGCCTTGCAGGCGGGGTTGGTCGGCTTGACCTCTCCGGTGCTGGACAGGCTGTACTTCCAGCACAGATAGGTGCGGCTGCCCGGCGCCATCGGGGCGCCGTGCGCGGAGGCGCTGCCGCCGCCGAAGAAGACCAGGCCGAGCGCGGGCAGCACACCGAGCAGGACCAGCAGGACGGACCGGCGGGCGCGGGAGCGGCCCGGCGGCTGAGCGGGACGTGCGAGAGCCATCAATCGTCGTGGCATTGCGCTTCTTCTTCCCTTCGACGCGAACGGGTCAGGAACCGTCGTATGGGAGCGCTCCCAAGTTACTTTGTGAAGGTAGCGCCGTCCGCAGTGCCTGTAAATGCTTTAGGCCGCGAACACAGCACCAGTTCTGGCGGGCCGTCAGCTCCGGATCAGCAGCGCCACCGGAAGACGGTCGAAAAGCTCGCCCAATGGGACGGCGCCCTCGGCCGCCCGCCCGGTCAGCAGGTCCCGCCAGCGGCCCGGCGGCAGAGCCAGCGCCGTGGCGCGCCAGCCGCCCGCCTCCGCGAGCCGCCGCGACAGCCGGGTGACGGCGGTGACCGCCCCGCCGCCCTCGCCCGGGCCCTCGCCCCGGCCCTCGCCCCTGCCGTCCGTCCGCAGAAAGGCCACGCAGTGAGCCGCCGCCGGGCCCTCGGCGGCCAGCGGCGTGTACGCGCCCGACGGGCCGAACCAGCCGGGATGGCGCCGCCGCAGCCGCAGGGCCGCCGCGGTCAGCAGCAGCTTCTCGGCCGACGGCCCGTCCGGCTCGCCCCCCGCGTCCAGCTGGGCGAGCAGTTCGGGGCGCGGTTCTGGCAGGCGGCGGTTGTCCGGGTCGACCAGCGCGGCATAGGTGTGCTCGGTGCCCATGTAGAGGTCCGGCACGCCCGGCATGGTCAGCTGCAGCAGCGCCGCGCCCAGCGCGTTGACCCGTGCCGGGGCGTCCAGCGCGCCGCCCAGCGCCGCCCACGCCGGGTGGTCGGGGTCGCACGGGCCCGCCTTGAGGAAGGCGGCGACCTCGTCCTCGTACGCCAGGTCCTGCTCGGTCCAGGTCGTCCGCAGCCCCGCCTCCCGCACCCCCTTCAGCACCGCGGGGACCAGCCGCTCGCCGTCCGGCGACCCCAGGCCCACCGCGGTCTGCCACGCCGTCCACGCCAGATGCGCGTCGGGGGCCGCCGCGGTGCCCTGCGCCGTTTCCCGCACGTCCACTGTCACCTCCACTCTCTCCCGCACCTCTACTGCCTCCCGCACCTCTACTGCCTCCCGCACCTCTACTGCCTCCCGCACCTCCACTGTCTCCAGCAGCCGCCCCCATCGGTCCGGGCACTCGGTCAGCGCCGCGAGCCGCGCCCGCACATCCGCGCTGCGCTTGGTGTCATGGGTCGACAGCACGGTGCCGGACTGGGGCCAGTCGGCCTGCAGCCGGGCGGCGAAGGCGTGGAACCGGTCGGGGGAGACCGCCGGTTGCCCCGGGTCGCCGCCGACCTCCGCCGCCGAGAGCAGCGGGGCGTAGCGGTAGAAGGCGGTGTCCTCGACCGACTTGGCGCGCAGCGCGGCCGCGGTCTGGGCGAAGCGCGCGCAGAAGTCGCGGTGGTGCGGACCGTCGCCCAGTCTGCCGAGCGCCGCGTCCCGCACCGTGAACACCACCCACGCCTCCTCCCGGACCGCGAACGCCGCCCGAGCGTCCCCCGCCGCCAGGATCAGCATCTCAGCGTCCGTCCGGGGCGGCGGGGCGTCGGGGGAGACGTAGGGGCGGTAGACCGGGAGCCGCACCAGCAGCTCGCGGATCGCCGTGCGCAGCGCCCAGGGCGCGTGGTCGCGCAGCCGCGGCTCGGCGGCGCAGATCCGCACCGCCGAGCGCACCAGCCGCTCCACCTCGGCGGCCAGCTCATGCGTCACCACGCGCCGCGCGGCGCGCCGCACGGTCGCCGGCCAGTCGCCGCCCAGGTCCTCGGGGGGCGCGGCGAAATCGCGGTACCGCGCGGTCAGCTCCGCCAGCCCGGCCGGGTCGACGAAGAGGCCGTCGATGTGGTGCAGGGCGTCATAGCCGGTCGTGCCGGCGACCGGCCAGTGTGCGGGCAGCCGCTCGTCCCGGCCGAGGATCTTCTCCACGACGGTCCACCGGCCGCCGCCCGCCGCGGCCCGCACCTCGCGGTCCAGCCGCCGCAGATACCCCTCCGGGTCGGCGAGGCCGTCCGGGTGGTCCACCCGCAGCCCGTCGATCACCCCGTCCCGCACCAGCTCCAGCAGCTTCCCGTGGGTCGCCGCGAAGACCTCGGGGTCCTCCACCCGCACCGCGATCAGCTCGGAGATGGTGAAGAAGCGCCGGTAGTTCAGCTCCGTGCGGGCCAGCCGCCACCAGCCCAGCCGGTACCACTGCCGGTCCAGCAGCTGGGGCAGCGGCATCCCTTCGGTGCCGGGGCGCAGCGGGAACTCGTGGTCGTGGTAGCGCAGCGCCCCGTCCACCACCCGCAGCCCTGGCAGCTCCTCGCCGAGGGGGCCGCCGAGGACCGGCAGCAGCACCTTGCCGCAGTGGCGGCCCCAGTCGATGTCGAACCATCGGGCGTACGGCGAGGCGGGCCCGTCCTTCAGCACCTCCCACAGCGGTCCGTTGAGCCGCTCCGGCGCGGGCACCGCCATGTGGTTGGGCACGATGTCGACGATCAGCCCGAGCCCGTGGGCGCGCGCCGTGTCGGCCAGGGCGCGCAGCCCCTCCTCGCCGCCCAGCTCCGCCCGCACGGCCGAGTGGTCGACCACGTCATAGCCGTGGGTGGAGCCGGGCCGGGCCTCCAGCACCGGTGAGAGGTGCAGATGCGACACGCCGAGCGAGGCCAGATACGGCACGGCGGCGCGCGCCGCCTCGAAGGGGAAGGCGGGCTGCAGCTGCAGCCGGTAGGTGGCGGTCGGCGCGGCGGACCCGGGCACGGTGCGGTCGGACGTCATAGAACGTACGTACCCACAACCCGCACGGCATCAGATCGAAGCATCCGCCAAACACCCGTACGAGGGTTTTTCCGGCCGAACGGGAACCCGCCCGGCCCGGGGCCCCACCCCGGCGGCCCCCGACAGCGGGGCCCAGACCGCCAGGGCCCCGGCCGCAGGGCCCTACCCCGGCCGCTGCAGCACCAGCAGGCTCCGGTCCACCAGCGTCAGCCGGTCGCCGGCCGCCACCTTCGCCCCGCTGCCGGGCTCGACGCCCTCCGGCAGCGAGGTGTCCACGATCACCTGCCACTGCTTGCCGTGGTCGATGGGGACCGTGAAGTCCAGCGGCTCGTGGTGCGCGTTGAACATCAGCAGGAAGGAGTCGTCGGTGATCCGCTCCCCGCGCGGCCCCGGCTCGGAGATCGCGCTGCCGTTGAGGAAGACCGTCAGCGACTTGGCGTGCGCCGCCTGCCAGTCGCGCTGCCGCATCTCCTCGCCCTCGGCCGTGAACCACGCGATGTCCGACAGCTCGTCGTGGGTGCCCTCCACCGGCCGCCCGTGGAAGAAGCGGCGCCGCCGGAAGACCGGGTGGTCGCGGCGGAGCCAGATCAGCGAGCGGGTGAAGCGCAGCAGCTCCAGGGCCGGCGCGTCCGCCTCCTCCTTGGGGTCGGGCCAGCGCACCCAGGACACCTCGTTGTCCTGGCAGTACGCGTTGTTGTTGCCGTGCTGGGTGCGCGCGAACTCATCGCCGTGGCTGAGCATCGGCACGCCCTGGGAGAGCATCAGCGTGGCGATGAAATTGCGCATCTGGCGCTCGCGCAGCGCCCGCACCGCCGCGTCCTCGGTCTCGCCCTCGACGCCGCAGTTCCACGAGCGGTTGTGACTCTCGCCGTCCTGGTTGCCCTCGCCGTTGGCCTCGTTGTGCTTCCTGTCGTACGAGACCAGGTCGCGCAGCGTGAAGCCGTCGTGGCAGGTGACGAAGTTGACGGAGGCCAGCGGGCGCCGCCCGTCGCTCTGGTAGAGGTCGGAGGAGCCCGTGAGCCGGGAGGCGAACTCGGCCAGCGTGCGCGGCTCGCCCCGCCACAGATCGCGCACCGTATCGCGGAACTTGCCGTTCCATTCGGTCCACAGGGGCGGGAAGTTCCCCACCTGGTAGCCGCCCTCGCCGACGTCCCAGGGCTCGGCGATCAGCTTCACCTGGCTGACCACCGGGTCCTGCTGCACCAGGTCGAAGAACGAGGACAGCCGGTCCACCTCGTGGAACTGCCGGGCCAGCGTGGCCGCCAGATCGAAGCGGAAGCCGTCGACCCGCATCTCGGTCACCCAGTAGCGCAGCGAGTCCATGATCAGCTGCAGGACGTGCGGGCTCCGCATCAGCAAGGAGTTCCCGGTGCCTGTGGTGTCCGTGTAGTACCGCCGGTCGCCTGCCAGCCGGTAGTACGAGGCGTTGTCCAGGCCCCGGAAGGACAGCGTCGGCCCCAGGTGGTTGCCCTCGGCGGTGTGGTTGTAGACGACGTCGAGGATCACCTCGATACCGGCCTGGTGGAGGGCGCGCACGGCCGACTTGAACTCCAGGACCTGTTGTCCCCGGTCGCCCCACGAGGCGTACGCGTTGTGCGGGGCGAAGAACCCGATGGTGTTGTAGCCCCAGTAGTTCGACAGGCCCTCGTCGACGAGCCGGTGGTCCTGCACGAACTGGTGCACCGGCATCAGTTCGAGGGTGGTGACGCCCAGTTCCGTCAGATGTTCGATGATCGCGGGGTGCGCGAGCGCCGCGTAGGTCCCGCGCAGCTCCTCGGGCAGCCGGGGGTGGCGCATGGTCAGGCCCTTGACATGGGCCTCGTAGATGACGGTGCGGTGGTAGTCGGTGCGCGGCGGCCGGTCGTCGCCCCAGTCGAAGTACGGGTTGACCACGACCGAGGCCATGGTGTGCGGGGCCGAGTCGAGGTCATTGCGCTTCTCGGGCCGGTCGAAGTGGTAGCCGTAGACCTCCTCTCCCCAGTTGATCTGTCCGCTGAGCGCCTTGGCGTACGGGTCGAGCAGCAGCTTGGCGGAGTTGCACCGGTGGCCGCGCTCCGGCTGGTACGGGCCGTGGGCCCGGAAGCCGTAGCGCTGCCCGGGCATGATCCCCGGCAGATAGGCATGGCGTACGAAGGCGTCGGTCTCGCGCAGCTCCACCGCGGTCTCCGAGCCGTCGTCGTGCAGTAGGCACAGCTCGATCCGCGCCGCGGCCTCGGAGAAGACCGCGAAGTTGGTTCCGGCGCCGTCGTAGGTGGCGCCCAGGGGGTAAGCCTGTCCCGGCCAGACCTGCATGCGTCGACTCTTCCACTTCTTCCCCGGGGCCCGCGAGCACCCCCGGCACCGGACGAGGAGGAATCCTTGCCCAACTCGCGGCCTGGCGTAGCACTTTCGCCACAAGTTCCTCGGAACGGAGGCAACCTGCGACCAGATCGGTTCGTCCTACGGGGTGACTCCGCATACTGGATCTCCCGGTATGCGGTCCCATGCGACCTGAGGGGTGTTTGGGGGAGAATGTGCGCACGATAATGCACCGCCACCTGGGCAAGGTGGTGGCGGGTGCGGCCGTCGCGGTCACCGCCACCGCGGTGATGGTGGGAGTGACGCTTCCGAGTGACGCGTCCGGCCAGGAGAAAGGCGCGGCCGCGGGGCGCGACGGCGGCCCGCAGAGCTCGACGGCCGAGCAGGGCCAGTCGGCGCGGCAGCAGCCCGCTGTCGTGGAATCCGCCCCCGAGCAGGGGAAGACGGGCACCGGCCGGGATCCGCTCACGGACGACGAGATGAAGCGCGCCGAGCAGATCGCGCTCGGCCGGAACCTCCGCGACAGCGGTGAGAACGTCACCGGCGGCAAGGGCCCGCAGCGGCTGGCCACCGACCTCGCGGAGCTGTCTCCCGACGAGGCGACGCGGGCCGACCCGCCGCGCCGCGCCGAGGTCTCGTACTACGACTACAAGGACGACAGCTACGTCATCAAGACCGTCGACCTCGCCTCCGGCAAGGTCGAACACACCGAAACCCAGCACGGGGTCCAGCCGCCGCCCAGCCGCGACGAGGCGCGTGAGGCCGCCCGGCTGCTGATCGCCGACAAGCTCGGCGACGGCCTCAAGCGGGACTACAAGGACGCCACCGGCAGGGCGCTGACCGGCCCCGACCAGCTGACCGTCACTGGCTTCGTCTACCGCGTCGACGAGGAGAACGCCGGGCCGGCCGCCCTCGCGGACTGCGGGAAGCACCGCTGCGTACGGCTGTTCACCAAAGTCCTGGGCGGGCCGTGGATCGACACCCGTCACATGGTCATCGACCTGAGCGACCGCACCGTCCACCGGCTCAGCTGACGGCCCGGCGCGCTCTTCTCGCACCCCCTTACGCTCATCACAGGAGTACCTCCATGCCTGAAAGAAGGCTTCGCCGTGCCCGTGCCCGGGTCGCGGCGGCCCTCGGCGCCTCCGCGCTCATCGGGGTCACGGGCGTCGCGGCCGGTCCGGCCGGCTCCGCCCAGGCCGCCCCGAAGGCGCCCGCGAAGGCCCCGGCCGCAGCCGCCGACTGCTCCGCCGCGTACAAGATCGAACAGAAGCTGGACGGCGGCACCACCTGGCGGATGTGCTGGCACTACGAGAGCAAGGCCGGGCTCGTGCTCGACAACGTCTCGTACCAGCCCAAGGGCGAGGCCGCCCCCATCAAGGTGCTGACCAGCGCCAAACTCGCCCAGATCCATGTGCCGTACGACGACGGCAGCAACGAGTACGACGATCTCACCGGGCAGGGCTTCGCCCAGGGGCTGCAACAGCTCGACCCGGCCGAATGCCCCGGCGGCACCATCAAGACCGTCCGGGTCCCGGGCGCGTGGGACCCGGACCACCCGGATGTGAAGGGTCTGTGTGCGACCACCCGCGCCCGCGGCCACGCCTACCGCATGGGCGGCGGCGGCCCCGACGGCAACAAGGTCTACCAGCTGCAGGGCAAGGACCTGCTGATCTACACCGTCAACATGGTCGGCTGGTACGAGTACATCACCGAGTGGCGGTTCTCCGGCGACGGCACCATGACCATGCAGGTCGGCGCCACCGGCACGCTCTCCCCGATCGACTACGACGCGGGCGACGGCCGCGGCTGGCCGATCGGCAAGGGTGCCAAGGACTACGCCACCAGCCACGCCCACAACGTCTTCTGGCGGCTGAACTTCGGCCTCGACGGCTCCTCCAAGAGCAGGGTCGAGCAGTACGACTCCAAGACCACCACGGCCACCGGCCAGAAGCCCAAGACCAAGACCACCCGCACCAAGGTCACCAAGGAGCTGGCCGGGGACGCCGCCGCCCAGCGCTGGTGGCGGGTCGTGTCCACCGTGGGCAAGAACAAGGACGGTCATCCGCGCAGCTACGAGATCGTGCCCGGCCACACCAGCAAGTTCCCCGGCCGCAGCTACACCCGGCACGATGTTTACTTCACCGAGTACAACAAATGTGAGCAGTTCGCCAGCCACAACCCGCGCAGCTGTGCCGTGGGCAAGAGCGTCGACAAGTGGGTGAACGGCCAGACCCTCAAGCACCCCATCGTGTGGGTCAACATCGGGTTCCACCACATCGCCCGCGATGAGGACCAGGAGCCCATGCCGGTGCACTGGCAGGGCTTCCAGCTCGCCCCGCGGGACGTCACCGCTATGAATCCGCTCACGCCTTCTGCACTGTCCGATCACAACGGCCATACAGAAGAAGAAGGTTGACCGTAAGGTCGATCGATCGAGCTGCACCGCCCCCGTCCGCCGCAGTAGTCTGCGGTGATCGTTGGATGGGGGCGGGAGGCGGTGCACAGGTGAGCTCGGGCGGGCTGGAGCTGCCTTCTGGGGACGCGGTTCCCGGGGGTGACGGCGCCACCGACACACCCCCCGGTGCGGTGTCCCTGGTACAGCCGGTGGAGATCGGAGCGGAACTGGACTGGGGCGCCGACGCCTGGGCCGAGGTGCGCACCCGCGCACGCCGGGCCGGGCGGGCCTACATCTGGCTGAACCTCGTCGAGCAGCGGCTGCGCGCGGTCGTGGCCGCCGTGCTCCGCCCCATCTACGAGCCGGTCCACGACGACGACTGGGTCGTCGCCGCGGCCGGGCCCGCCGGGCAGGAGTGGGTGCAGCGCGCGGTCGCCGTACGGGAGGTGAGCCGCCGCAAGGGCTATCTGCTGGACCCGGCGGACGACAACGTCCTCAGCTTCCTCACCCTGCCGCAGCTGCGCGAACTCCTCGTCCAGCACTGGCCGTGCTTCGAGCCGTACCTCGACGACCGGCGCGAGGTGGAACTGGCCCTGGACGAGCTGGAGGTCGCCCGCAACGTCGTCTCCCGCAACCGGGCCCTGTCCGAGACCGTCCTGGCCCAGGCCGAGCGCGCCTCCTCCCGGCTCCTGGACATCCTCGGCAGCGGCACCGGCACCCCCTCCGCCGACCGGCTGCCCATCGACGCCGTCGAGGACCTGGTGGGGGACCGGTACGCCGACGTCGTCGGGGTCCACCCCGACCGCGTACGGCTGCAGCGGCAGCTGCCCGTCGAGGACCTGTTCGGCAACGCCCGCCGCCTCGACGCCGTCGGCATCGGGCTGAACCTCCTGGTCCAGAACTACTCCGGCCGCCGGCTGGTCCGGCTGGCCGAGGCCGGCTGCCGGGCCCGGCTGCTGTTCCTCAACCCGGCCAGCAGCGCGGTGCGGCGCCGCGAGCGCGAGCTCGGGCTGAAGAAGGGCGAGATGAGCCGGTCGGTGGAGATGAACATCCTCCATATGCGGCGGGTGCGCGCCCGGCTGCGCGACCCCGGCGCGTTCGAGATCCACGTCTTCGACGAGACCCCGCGCTTCACCGCCTACCTGGTCAACGGCGACGGCTCCGACGGCCTTGCCGTCGTCCAGTCGTATCTGCGCAAGGCCCGGGGCATCGAGGCCCCGGTGCTGGTGCTGCGCGGCGGCGGGCGCGGGCGCGATGTGGTGCGGGACGGGCAGGACCCGGGCCGCGACGGCGACAACGGGCTGTTCGGCACGTACCGGGAGGAGTTCGAGAGCGTCTGGGCGGACTCCCGGCCGGTGTCCTGACCTGCGCTGTCGGTAGCGGCGTTGTCAGTGGCGGCGGTTAGCCTCCCGGCATGCCGGATGCCTACACCATGCTGTGGACCAACCACCTGTGCGCGTACCTGAAGAAGGAGGGATACGAGGGCGAGCGCCTGGTGATCCTCTTCGGCGGGCCGTTCCAGTCGATGCCCAGCTTCCTACGCGCCGGGGTCAAGGAGGGCGACCACATCTACCCCGTGCGCGCCTTCCGCAAGCGGCTGTGGGCGCTGGGCCGCATGGAGGTCGGCCGGATCCTTCCGTACGACACGGTGGGTGAGCTGACCACCGACGAGGACTACGCCCGGGTGCTGCGCTGGCGGGCGCTGAAGGCCGGGGGCGGGGTGAGCGAGGTGCTGCTCGGCCCGCCCGGCTCGCCCCTGCGGTTCGACCGGGCGGTGCCGCCCGACCTCCTGGCCTCCTTGACCTACCGCTCCCGGCGCGGCGAGCGCCGCATCAAGCACGTCGAGGACGGCGAGCTGAAGCGCTCCCACAGCGTGCGGGGCATCTATCGGCTGGCCCCCGAGTCGGCGGCGGCCATGGCGGCGCTGGTGGCCGGCTGAACCGGGCCGCCGGTACGGGCCCGGCCGGTGCGGGCCGTCCAGCGGCCGTCGGTGCGGGTGATGCGGACCGGATGGCCGAAGCAGGCGCTGATCCGCTCCGTGGTGACCACCTCGTCGGCCGGCCCGGAGGCCAAGGCGCGCCCCTCGCGCAGCAGCAGGGCGTGCGTGGTGCCGGCGGGCAGCTCCTCCAGATGGTGCGTCACCAGGACGGTCGCCAGCCGTGGACGGTCGCGCGCCAGCGCGTCCAGGCTGTCCAGCAGCTGTTCGCGCGCCGCCAGGTCCAGGCCGGTGGCCGGCTCGTCGAGCAGCAGCAGGCGCGGGCGGGGCATCAGCGCGCGGGCGATCAGGACCCGGCCGCGCTCGCCCTGGGACAGGGTGGGCCACAGGGCGTCGCGCCGGGCGCCCACGCCGAGCGTGTCGAGCAGCCGCTCGGCCTGCTCCAGCCGGCCGGGCTCCAGCCGTCGGCGCGGGACGGGCTCGACGGTGTTGGTCAGCCCGGTCAGCACCACGTCCCGCACCCGCAGCGGGGAGCGCAGCGGATGGCGGGGGTTGACATGGCCGACGAGGGTGCGCAGCTCCCGCAGGTCCACCCGGCCCAGTGTGTGTCCCAGGACCCGCACCGTGCCCCGGGTGGGGTGGGTCAGCGCGCCGAGCAGGCCGAGCAGGGTGCTCTTGCCCGCGCCGTTGGCGCCGAGCAGCGCCCAGTGCTCGCCCTCGCGCACGGTCAGCGAGATCGACCGCAGCAGATACCGGCCGTCGCGTACGACGTCGACGTCCTCGGCCCGCAGCACGGGAGAGCCGGTCATCGCGCCTCTTCCTCGACCGGGACGGCTTGGCTGACGGGGTCGACGAGGGCCATGACGGCCTCCAGGTGATGGGTGGTGGCCGCGATCGCGGCCGGGGCGTCGCCGCGCGCCAGGGCGTCCAGCAGATCCGCGTGCGCGCAGGACAGATCGGGCAGCCCGGTCTCGTACGTCACCATCTCGACCAGCGCCTCGCGCAGCACCGGCAGCACGGAGGTGAACAGGCCGAGCAGCACGGCGTTGCCCGACAGCTCGACCACCGTCCGGTGGAACTCCAGATCGGCGTCCACGAAGGCGGCGGGCCCGGCCGCGGCGGCCTCCTGCCGCCGCCTCAGGTCCGCGGTGAGCCGGGCGATGTCCTCGGGGCGGGTCCGCCGGGCGGCCAGCCGGGCGGCCTCCACCTCGAGGGCCCTGCGGACCTCGTAGACCTCGAGCAGCCGGGCGCGGCGCAGCAGATGCCGCAGGTCCGGCTCCGCGGGTGGCCCGGGACGCTCGGGCTCGGCCCGTATGACGAAGGTGCCCGAGCCGTGGCGCACGTCCAGCAGGCCGTCCCGGGCCAGCAGCCGTACGGCCTCCCGCACCGAGGACCGGCCGACGCCCAGCTCGGCCGCGAGCATCACCTCGTTGGGCAGCCGTGCGCCGGGCTGCCAGCGCCCCTCGCGCAGCATGTCCCGCAGCGCGCCTTCGACCTGCGGTACGACACGCCCGTGCCGCAGCCGGGTCGGCTCCGCCATGCCCCCACCTCTCCCGGTCATGTCCGACGGCGGGGACTCTAACACGAGTCCTCAGACGTCTGAGGACTCGTCGTGCCGTGGGCTCATCGCCCCGGCGGGCCGGGGGCGTTGTCAGTGGTGCGTGCGAGGGTGGTGAACACCAGGGGGAAGTAAAGGAGGGCCGGTATGGGCTGGCACCGAGAGCTGCTGATCGGATTCGACCTCGAGACCACGGGCACGGACCCGGGCGAGGCGCGGATCGTGACGGCGGCCGTGGTCGAGGTGAGGGGCGGGGAGCCGGTCGGGCGCCGCGAGTGGCTGGCCGATCCGGGCGTGCCCATTCCGGACGGCGCGGTGGCCGTGCACGGCATCTCCACCGAGCGGGCGGCGGCGGAGGGACGCCCCGCGCGCGAGGTGGCCGACGAGATAGCGGACGTGCTGGTGGCCCACTGGAAGGCGGGCGCCCCGGTGGTGGCGTACAACGCGGCGTTCGACCTGAGCCTGCTCGCAGCCGAGTTGCGGCGCCATGGGCTGCCCTCGCTGGGAGAGCGGCTGGGCGGCGCCGAGACCGGCCCGGTCGTGGACCCGTACACGATAGACCGGGCCGTCGACCGCTATCGCAAGGGCAAGCGCACGCTGGAGGCGGTGTGCGGGGAGTACGGGGTGGTCCATGAGCGCGCCCATGAAGCGGGGGCGGACGCGCTGGCGGCGGTCCGCGTCGCCTGCGCCGTCGCGGAGCGACACGGCCAGGTGGCGGGCCTGGACCTGTGGGACCTGCACCGCAAGCAGGTCGTCTGGTACGCCCGATGGGCGGCCGACTTCCAGGATTGGCTGCGCCGCAAGGGCACGGCGGACGCGGTGGTCGACGGCAGCTGGCCGCTCCATGAGGCCGTGGCCGAGGCCGAGGTGGGGGTGGGAGCGGAGGCCGTGGCGGGCCGATAGCCCCACGGGGCGGCAGGCCCGGGCGGACCGGCGGCGGTTCAGCGGGCCGCCTCCTTGGGGAGGCCGCTTCAGAACGCGTACCAGCGGACCGCCGGATCGCCCTCCCGCAAGGAGGCCACCCGGCGGCCGAACTCGGCGAGCGCGGCCGGGTTGGCCGGCGCGTGCTGGGCGACCCAGGCGCAGCTCGCGATCTCCCGCGCGCCCCGCAGCACCGCGCAGCCGTCCCACTCCCGCACGTCCCAGCCGTACGCCGCCACGAACTCGTCGTAGGCGGCGGGGCCGAGCCCGTAGCGGTCCCGGGTGAGGGCCATGACCACGAGGTCGTGCTCGCGCAGATCGCAGGAGAACGTCTCCAGGTCCACCAGCACCGGGCCGGCGGGGCCGATGTGCACATTGCGCGGCAGCGCGTCACCGTGCACCGGGCCGGGCGGCAGCCGCGGGGTCAGCTCGGCGGCGGCCGCCGCGGCCTCGTCCCGGCGGGCCCGCAGATACGCCGCGTCCGCCGGGGCGATCGCGCCCTGGGCCAGCCGCAGCCAGCGCTCGACGCCGCCCAGCAGATCGCGGCCCGGCAGTTCGAAGGGCGGGTCGGGCAGCGCGTGCACCAGCTGCAGCAGTTCGCCGAGGTCGCGGGGGCCGGCGGGGCGTACGGGCGCGGGCAGCTGCTGCCAGTAGGTGACGAGGTGGCCGCCGAAGGGGAGGGGCTGCTCCGGGCCGTACCGGCGGTCCGGGCGCACCGCGGGCAGGCCCTCACGCGCCAGCCAGTCGGCGACCTGGAGCTCGCGCGCGGCCCGGTCCCACACCTCCAGATCGTGGCTGATCCGTACCACGAGGGACAGGCTGTCCACGGCGAAGACGGCGTTCTCGCCGAGCGCCAGCAGCCGCGCCTCGGCGGTGCCCGCCCGGTACGGCGGCAGCGCGGCGGCGAGCACCGCGCGCGCCCGCCCCTCGGTCAGCGCCGCGTTCCCCATGCCGGGCCTCCTGTGTGCATCACGCCGCCGTCTCCCCCGCCGGGCTCACGCCCTCGGGGCCTGCCCATCATGCCGCCTGCCGGGCAGCCGCCGGCGGCGGGGCGGGCGCGTACCGAAGATCCGCCGGAGCGGGCACCGGGCGGCGCCGACGCCCAAGTCCCGTACCGCCCAAGGTGATCAGAACGCTTGACTGCGCCGCGCACCCTCCGCAGGATGACGTGGGCTTCCGCACCGGGCGCCCGGATTCAGCCACGCGGCGGAGCCGCACATTGACAGAGCCCGAGCCCCCGCGGCGGAGCCGCGTATCGATCGCAGCCTAAGGAGCCCCTCGCCGTGACATCGATGGCCGCAATGGCGCGGCCAGGCAACAGACCGCCGGACGGGAGGCCCGATCGCGGCGCGTGGTTCCTGGTCCTGCCCGCACTCATACCGATCCTCGTCCTGAGCGTCGGTCCTCTGCTGTACGGGATCGTGCTGGCCTTCACCGACTCCCAGTCGGGCCGCACCCGCCCCACCCAGTGGATCGGCCTGCGGGGCTTCCAGGACCTGGCCCAGGACCGGCTCTTCTGGGAGTCCTTCCGCATCGGGCTGCAGTGGGCGGTCGGGGTGACGGTCCCGCAGTTCCTGCTGGCGCTCGGACTGGCGCTGCTGCTCAACCAGAACCTCCGCTTCCGCTGGCTGGCGCGCGCCCTCGCGATCGTCCCCTGGGCGATGCCGGAGATCGTCGTCGGCATCATGTGGCGGCTGGTCTACCAACCCGACGCGGGCCTGCTGGGCGACGCGCTGGGCACCGACAGGGACTGGCTGGGCGACCCCGCGACCGCGCTGCCCGCCGTCATCGTGGTCGGCGTCTGGGCGGGTATGCCGCAGGTGACCGTCGCGCTGCTGGCCGGCCTCGCCAATGTGCCCCGTGAGCTGCACGAGGCCGCGGCGGTGGACGGCGCCGGCGCCTGGCGCCGCTTCCGCACCGTCACCTGGCCCGCCATCCGGCCGATCGCCCTCGCGATCAGCGCGCTCAGCTTCATCTGGAACCTCAACTCCTTCGCGCTGGTCTACGTCCTGACCAACGGCGGCCCCGGCGGCCGTACCCGGCTGCCGATGCTCTTCGCGTACGAAGAGGCCTTCCGCTACGGACAGTTCGGCTACGCGGCGGCGATGGGCTGTGTCCTGGTCGCGGCGGTGTCCGTGCTGCTCGCCGTGTATCTGGTCGGGCGGCTGAGGGGAGACGACCGGTGAAGCGCATGGGCACCCGTCGCACGGCGCGCGCCGGGCAGTACCTCGCCCTGCTGTGCTACCTCGGCTTCCTCGTGCTGCCGCTGCTGTGGCTGATGTCGACCGCCTTCAAGCCGCCCCGCGAGCTGGCGACCCTCGACCCGCAGTGGATTCCCGACCACCCCACCCTGGACAACTTCCGCCAGGCGTTCGACGAGCAGCCGCTCCTCCAGGCCGCGGCCAACAGCCTGATCGCCGCCGTCTGCGCCGCCGTGCTCGCCGTCGCCCTCGCGACCCCGATGGCCTACGTCATGGCCCGCCACCGGTCCCCGCTGTCCCGCGCGGCCACCGGCTGGGTCGTGGTCAGCCAGGCGTTCCCACTGGTGCTGGTGATCATCCCGCTGTTCCTGATCCTCAAGAACCTCCGCCTGATCGACTCCCTCGCCGGCCTGGTGGCGGTGTACGTGGTGTGGGCGCTGCCGTTCGCCCTGTGGATGCTCACCGGGTATGTGCGCGCCGTGCCGCGCGAGCTGGAGGAGGCCGCGGCCGTGGACGGCGCGGGCAAGGCGCGGATCCTGGTCTCGGTGACCGCCCCGCTGCTCGCCCCGGGGATCGTGGCCACCGCCCTCTTCGCCTTCATCACCTCCTGGAACGAGTTCTTCTTCGCCCTGGTCCTGCTCAAGTCGCCGGAGAAGCAGACCATGCCGGTCATCCTCACCCACTTCATCGGCGCGGAGGGCGTGGCCGACCTCGGCCCGCTCGCCGCGGCCGCGCTGCTCGCCACGATCCCCTCCCTCGTCCTGTTCGCCGTCATCCAGCGGCGGATCACGGGCGGGGTGCTGGCCGGGGCGGTGAAGCACTGATGCGCCGCAGGCACTTCCTCGCCGGGACGCTGGCCGCGCCCGCCGCCGCCGCGCTGCTGCCCGCCTGTGCGGCGGACCGGCGCCGCCGCTCGGCCGATGGCACGATCACCCTGCGCTTCCAGTCGCTGGCCTGGCAGCAGGAGTCCGTCGCCGTGAACAAACAGCTGGTCGCCGAGTGGAACGCGGCCCACCCGAAGATCCGGGTGAGCTATGTCCAGGGCAGCTGGACCAGCGTCCACGACCAGCTGCTGACCGCCTTTGAGGGCGGCGAACCGCCGGACATCATCCACGACGCCACCGACGACCTCGCCGACTTCGCGTACGGCGGCTCGCTGGCCGATCTCACCGGTCTGCTGCCCCGGCGCCTCAAGGAGGACATCCCGCCGGAGAGCTGGGGGACCGCGACGTTCGGCGACGGCGTCTACGGCGTGCCGTTCCTCCAGGAGCCGCGCATGATCATGGCGAACCGCGCCCTGCTGGAGGCGGCGCGGGTGCGGATCCCGACCGCGCGGGACCCGTGGAGCTGGGAGGAGTTCGAGGAGGTCGCGGGGCGGCTGACCCGCAAGGGCACCTACGGGGTGGCCTGGCCGCTCAAGGAGCCCGTCTCCGCGACCCTCAACCTGTCCCTGTCCACCGGCGGCCGGGTCTTCCACCGGGGCGCCGACGGCAAGGTCACCATCCGCTTCGACGCCGCCGACCAGGCGGTCCCCGCCGTCATCCACCGCCAGCTGGGCGCCGATCGCACGGGCTCGCGGACCACCCTCGGCATGGGCGGCTCGGACACCCTGCCCGGCTTCTTCGGCGGCAAGTACGCGATGGTGCCGCTCGGCTTCTCCTACCGGCAGCAGCTCGCGCAGCAGGCGCCCAAGGGGTTCGCGTGGACCGTCCTCCCGGCGCCCGCGGGGCCGGGAGGGGACCAGCGGCAGGGCGTCAGCCCGCAGACGCTGTCCATCGCCGAGGACTGCCCGTACAAGGAGGAGGCGGCCCGCTTCATCGACTTCTTCCTCCGGCCGCGCAACATGGTGCGGCTCGCGCGCGGCGACTGGCTGCTGCCGACGGGCACCCGCGCCCTGGCCGACCCCGCGCTGCGCACCCGCGAGCACGGCTGGGCGACCGGCACGGCCCTGGCGTCCGCGCTGCGCCCGGCGCCGGCCCAGACGGTGCGCGGCTATCCGGAGTGGAAGGACAAGATCGCCACGCCGGGGCTGCAGGAGTACTACGGCGGCGAGATCGGGATGGCGGAGCTGAGGGACCGGCTGGTGGAGGACGGAAACCTGGTGCTCGCCCGCTACCAGCGATAAGGGCCCCGGTCTCGGAGCCGTGATCGGGTGGCTGGGAAAGGAGTGGACGGGGTGGTGCCCGGGCTTGTAGCTTGCGGCGGACCGTGACACCGCCCGAGGAGGTGAGACCCATGAACGCTGTATCGACGTGGGTGCTCCTCCTTCCCGTCACGGCCGGCGATTGACGTAGGTGTCGCCGGGAGCGCCTCCACACCAAGGCACTCCCGAAAGGCAACACCTATGGACTCTCCGTTCGACGTGATCATTGTCGGCTGCGGGCCGACCGGCGCGATGCTGGCCGCCGAACTGCGACTGCACGAGGTGCGGGTACTCGTCCTGGAGAAGGAAACCGAGCCCGTGTCGTTCGTCCGCATCGTCGGTCTGCACATGCGCAGTCTCGAGCTGATGGCGATGCGCGGACTGCTGGATCGCATGCGCGAGCACGGAAGACAGCGTCCGGCCGGCGGATTCTTCGCCGCCATCAACAAACCCGCGCCCCAGGGCCTGGATTCCGCGCACGCCTATCTGCTGGGCATCCCGCAGCCGGTCGTCGTTCGCCTGCTCGAAGAACATGCGACCCAACTGGGCGCGCAGGTCCGGCGCGGTTGTGCGGTGGCCGGTTTCGAGCAGGACGACGAGGGTGTGACCGTCGAGCTGGCCGACGGCGAACGGCTGCGTGCGCGCCATCTCGTCGGCTGTGACGGCGGGCGCAGTACGGTGCGCAAACTGCTCGGCGTCGGCTTCCCCGGCGAGCCCTCGCGGACCGAGACGCTGATGGGCGAGATGGAAGTGGGTGTGGAGCAGGAGGAGATCGCCGCCAGGGTGAGCGAAATCGGCGAGACCCATGGGCGATTCCGGCTCAGGCCCTTCGGCGAAGGGGCATACAGCGTCGTGGTCCCCGCCGCGGGAGTCAGCGATCGCGCGGAACCACCCACCCTCGAGGATTTCAGACAACAGCTGCGCACCGTCGCCGGAACCGATTTCGGCGTGCACTCCCCGCGCTGGTTGTCCCGCTTCGGGGATGCCACCCGGCTGGCCGAACGCTATCGGGTCGGGCGGGTGCTGCTGGCCGGCGACGCGGCACACATCCATCCACCGACTGGCGGACAGGGCCTCAACCTGGGCGTTCAGGACGCGTTCAACCTCGGCTGGAAACTGGCCGCAGAAATCCGCGGCTGGGCGCCAGGAACACTGCTGGACACCTACCAGGCCGAACGCCGTCCGGTCGCCGAGGACGTGCTGGACAACACCCGCGCCCAGATGGAACTGCACTCCACCGAACCGGGCCCGCGGGCCGTGCGCAGGCTGCTCACCGAACTGATGGACTTCGACGAGGTGAACCGCTACCTCATCGAGAAGATCACCGCGATCGCCATCCGCTACGACTTCGGCGAAGGCCCCGACCTGCTCGGCCGCCGCCTGCCCGACATCGACCTCGAACACGGCCACCTCTACGGTCTGCTGCATCGCGGCCGAGGCCTGCTGCTGGACCGCACCGGACGCCTGACCGTCGGCGGCTGGTCGGACCGGGTCGATTACGTCACGGACCCTACTGCGGCACTGGACGTTCCCTGCGTCCTGCTGCGCCCCGACGGCCACGTCGCCTGGATCGGCGACGATCAGCAGGACCTGGACGACCACCTCGCCCGCTGGTTCGGCACGCCCGCCAACTGATGTCGCTGCCGTGAGTCCAGGGCACCCCTGTTTGCACGAGACGTATCGTCTCGTTTAAGGTCACGGCCGTGGCCGAACCCTTCGACGCCCTCCTGTGCCCGCTGTGCGGCGAAGGCCTCCGGCCCCGCGCCGGGGCGCTCGGCTGCGCCCGGGGCCACGCCTTCGACATCGCCCGCCAGGGATACGCCAGCCTGCTCGTCGGCGGCGCGTCCACCGCGAGCGCCGACACCGCCGCCATGGTCCAGGCCCGCGCGGCGTTCCTCGCGGCCGGGCACTACGCGGGTCTCGCGGACGCCCTCGCGCGGCTCGCCGCGCCGCTGTGCCCGCCCGGCTCCACCGTGCTGGACGCCGGGGCGGGCACCGGCTACTACCTGTCCGCCGTGCTGGACACCGCCCCCGGCGCGGTCGGCCTGGCCCTGGACACCTCCAAGTACGCGCTGCGGCGCGCCGGGCGGGCCCATCCGCGCGCGGGCGCCGCGCGCTGGGACCTCCGGCGGCCGCTGCCCGTGCGGACCGGCTCGGTCGATGTGCTGCTCAATGTGTTCGCGCCGCGCAACGGCGGGGAGTTCCGCCGGGTGCTGCGGCCCGGCGGGGCGCTGCTGGTGGTCACCCCCACGGAGCGCCATCTCGGGGAGCTCAGGCCGGTCATGGGCCTGTTGTCGGTCGACGCGGCCAAGGAGGCGCGGCTGCGCCGTACGCTGGACGGCCACTTCCGGCTGGAGCGCACCGCCTCCTACGACCGCAGGGTCGCGCTGAGTGCCGAGGACGCGGAGAACGCGGTCTCGATGGGGCCCTCGGCCCACCACCTCGACGGGGCCGAGGTGCGCCGCCGTGCCGCCCGTCTGCCCGCCCCGCTGCGGGTGACCACGTCCTTCCGGCTGGCGGTCTACCGGCCCGGCTGACAGGCCGATGCCATGGACCTGCTCCCTCCGGGAGACCGTTACCGCGGGCGAAAGGTTGCGTCCGGCCGACCTTGTGTCCTTTCTGAACGAATCCTTACGGTCAGGTGAACTCTTGACCGATGCCGGAAAGTTGGACATGCGCTCAGACATACCGCCACTCGCCGAAGTGCGTCGTATCACCGAGAAGAAGCGCGACGCGTGGTGGACCGTCCTGCTCGTGGACCCCGTGGCCACACCGCTGGTCCGCTGGACCGCGATGCACACCCGCGCCACCCCGAACCAGCTCACCTGGGGCGCGTTCCTCGTGGGCCTCGGGTCCGCCGCCTGCTTCGCGCAGGGGGACTGGCGCTGGCTGCTGCTCGGCGCCCTGCTCTACCACGTCAGCTTCATCTTCGACTGCATGGACGGCAAGCTGGCCCGGCTGACCGGCACCGGCTCGGTCTTCGGCGCCTGGCTGGACTTCGTCTTCGACCGGATCCGGGTCCTGGTCTGCGCGGCGGCGCTGATGGGCGGCCAGTACGAGCGCACCGGGGATGTGCTCTACGTCTGGCTCGCGCTGGCCGTGACGTCCCTGGACGCGCTGCGCTACATCAACGCGCTCGAGACGTTCAAGATCCGGCACGGGATGCGCGAGCAGATCAAGGCCCGGATGGAGGCCGCCCGCGAGGCGGACAACGAGGCGGAACTCGCCTTCATGGAGGACCTGCTCCGGGAGAACCCCGAGGCCGACGTCGAACACGACCGAGCGGTCGCGGCCAAGGCGGCGGGCGACACGGCGGCGAAGGCACCAGAGGTGACACAGGCGGAGCAGGCGGAGACGGCGGCCGAGGGGACGACGACGGTGACCGCCCCGGAGGCCTCCGACGGGCCCACGGTCGTCGATCTGCAGCGGGAGTTCCGCCGCCGCTTCCCCTGGTGGACGCGGTGCCGCTCGTTCCTGACGCGGCACCGCGTCCGTGCTCATCTCATCAGCGGCATCGAGTTCCAGATGGGCGTGTTCATCATTGGGCCCGTCCTGGACTCGGTGGTGGCGGGGACCGTCGTCTCGGGCGTCCTGCTGCTCGTCTTCGAGCTGGCCATCATCTACAAACTGCTGCTGTCCACCCGGGACTTCACCCGCACCCTCAACTCCTTCGAGTCGACCGCCTGAGCATCTCTCAGCCGGGCGTGCCGCTCAACTCCTCGAAGAGCACCAGCCACTGCCGCGGTGTCGCATACGCCACCACCGCGTCCCGGCCGAGCCCCGCCCGCCGGAACGCGCGGTCCAGCCGCCGGGCGGGGTGAGCGCGGCTCAGCGACGCGTACAAGGTCCCGCCGACGCCGGAGAAGCCGAGTTGGACCATCCGCTCGTACGCGGCCCGCTCGGCCGCGCCCGTCAGCAGCGGCCGGGGGCGCCGCGTCAGCCGCAGAATCCCGCCGTCGACCCGCGGCACCGGCCGGAAGGCGGCGCGCGGAACCCGCCCGCACAGCCGCCAGTCGACGTCCGGCCAGGTCCGTACGGTCAGCAGGCTCCAGCGGCCGAAGTCCCCGGTGCGCTTGCGGGCGTACTCCAGCTGGGTCAGGAAGGTGGCCGAGGTCAGCCGGGGCGCCCGCAGACACCAGTCGACGATCTCGGCGGTGCGGGCGTAGGGCACATTGCCGACCACCGCGAAGGGTTCGAGCGGGGGCCGCGCGGTCAGGAAGTCCTGGTGCACCACGCGCACATGGGGATGCGGGGCCAGGCGCAGCCGCAGGCCGGGGATGAGATGGCGGTCGATCTCATAGCCGATGAGCTCGCGGCAGCGCGGCGCGAGCGCTTCGGTGAGCACTCCTTTGCCCATGCCGACCTCGACCACGAGACCGTCGTGGCACGGCCGCGCGGCCCGCACCACGCGGGCGACGGCGGCCGGGTCGACCAGGAAGTTCTGCGAGAGCGTACGGCGCGCGAGATCGCGTGCGGAACGGTGCGGGTTTCGGGATGGATATCGCTTGCGGGCCACAGCCGGCGGTCCTTTCGGAGCCGGGCGGGCGGCAGCAGCGCGGAACGGGCCCTGCCGCCCGTCCCGGAGTGAATGATTCCTGGACTGGCGGGGGCCCTGGCCGAGGGCATACGGAAGCGAGCCGTGAAGCGGTGAGGGGCGGCAGCCACGCGGTGGTGCGTGCGGCTACGCAGCGCTCAAAGCCTCAGCGGCGAGCGGTCGTCGAGGGGTGTCGGGCGCTCAAGCGGCGAGCGGCCGACGGCTCGGGAAGGCGCGGGACGCGTCCGGGCCGGCCAGGGCACCGGGGCCGCGCCGCGGGCGGCGGGTGAGCAGGACAGAGGCGTTCACACACGCCACCCGGGCGAGGCCACGGGTGTCGCGGATGAACGCTCCGATCAGAGATCCCATCGGTGAGTGCCTTCCGCGCGTGTGCGTAGTGCCTGTGTGCGTGTGTCGTGCCGTCCGTGCCGCCAAAACACGGAACCGGCCGCGCGGCACGAGGCCACGCGACCGGCTCACCGTAGGGACCCGCCCTAACGGATCGCAACCGATTTACGCTCCGGCTCCGCCCCGGGGACCGGCGCCGCGGCCGCGGCCGGCTCGTCGTGCGTGAGGTCCGGCAGCCAGTGCAGCCAGCGCGGCAGGTACCAGTTGCGCTCGCCGAGCAGCGACATCACGGCGGGCAGCAGCACCCCGCGGATCACGGTGGCGTCGATGAGCACCGCGGCCGCGAGGCCCACGCCCATCTGCTTCATGCTCTGCATCGACAGCGTTCCGAAGATCGCGAAGACCGCGACCATGATCACGGCGGCGCTGGTGACCACACCCGCCGTGGTGACCACGCCGTGCACCACCGCGTCCTTGGTGGTCCGCCCGGCCAGCCGCGCCTCGCGGATCCGGGAGACCACGAAGACGTGGTAGTCCATGCTCAGCCCGAACAGGATCACGAAGAGGAACAGCGGCAGCCAGGACACGATCGCCCCGACCCCCTCCGCGCCGACCAGGCCCGCGCCCCAGCCGTGCTGGAAGACGGCGGTGAGGACGCCGTAGGCGGCACCCACCGACAGCAGGTTGAGCACGATCGAGGTGATGGCGACCGTCAGCGACCTGAAGGACATCAGCATCAGCAGGAAGGCGAAGACGACGACGAAGGCGAAGACCGGCGTCACGGCCGAGCCGAGCTTGTCGTTGAAGTCCTTGGACATGGCCGTGGAGCCGCCGATCGGGGCGTCGACGATGCCGTCCGCCGCCTCGAGCGTGTCCGGGCGCACCGTGTCGCGCAGGATGTTCAGGCTCTTCTCGCTCTTGGCCTCGTCGGAGCCGCCGATCAGCGGCACCTCGATGACGGCGAGGTTCTCGCGGTCGTGGAACATCACCTTGACCGGGCCCTTGGAGGCGCCCTTGGCGACGGCCTCGGCGCGGAAGTCCTCGATCGCGGCGCGCACCGGAGCCGCGTTGATGTCATCGGCCTTGACGGCCACCTGGGCCGGGGAGGGCCCGCCGGGGAACGCCTCGTCCATGTGCTCGTACGCGGCCACGATCGGCAGCGAGTTGCCGAACTCCTGGTCCATGGTGAGGTTCGCGGTGTTCATGCCCACGGCCGGGACGGCCACGGCGATCAGCACACCGCCCGCCAGCGCCACCGACAGCTTGGGCTTGCGCAGCACCCGCCCCAGCACCGCACGCCAGAAGCGGCTCTCGCCGTTGCTCCGGCCCTTGGCCCGGGCCAGGAACGGCACCCGGCCCTTCTCGACCCGCTCGCCCAGCAGCGACAGCAGCGCCGGGAGCACCGTCACCGAGCCGATCATCGCCACCGCCACCACCAGCAGGGTGGCCAGGCCCATCGCCTTGAACTCGGCGATACCGGTGAAGAGCATGCCGGCCATCGCCACGATGACGGTGAAGCCCGAGACGAGGATGGCCCGGCCGGAGGTGGCGGCGGCTATCCGCAGCGCGGTCTGCGCGTCCCGGCCGGCCGCCCGCTCCTCGCGCTCGCGCCGCAGATAGAACAGGCAGTAGTCCACGCCCACGGCGAGACCCACCAGCAGCATCACGGAGTTGGCGGTGTCGCTCATGTGCACGGCGTGGCTGACCACCGCCACCAGACCGGTGGTGGCCAGGAACGCGCTCATCGCGAGCAGGACCGGCAGCAGGGCGGCGACCAGCGCGCCGAAGGCGATCAGCAGGATGCCGAGGGCCACGGGCAGCGCGGAGTACTCGGCCTGCTGGAAGTCGTCGCCGAACGCGTCGTCGAACGCCTTCTGGCCGCTCGCGTCGCCGAACTGCTCGATCCGCAGGTCCTTGTGGGCGTCCTGCGCCTTCTGCACCGCGTCCAGCACGGGCTGGACGTGGTCGGCGGCCTTGTCCGGGTCGCCGCGCATGTCGAACTGGACCAGCGCGGAGCGCCGGTCCGCGGAGATCGTCTTCGTCTCGTACGGCGAGGTCACGCCGGTGACCTGACCCGTGCCCCGTACGGCCTCGATCACCCCGTCGACGGCGGAGCGGAACGCCGGGTCGGTGGCCGTGACACCCTTGCCCTTCGCCTGGATGAGCACGGTTTCCCCGGCCGGGTCCTCAATGCCCACGTCATCCAGAAGCTTCGAGACACGCCCGGACTCGCCCGGCATGGCCTCGCCGTCCGATACGTCCACCCGCCCCGCCATCGACCCGACGGCGAGGGCGAGGATGACGAGCAGCACCCACCCTCCGACCGCCGTCCACCGGTGCCGGGCACTCCAACTGCCCATGCGGGCCGCTATTCCATGCGGCCTGTCCAAGCGGCCTGTGTCCGCCACGACGTCCCCTTTTCCCCAGATCTCCCGGTGGCCGACTCGCTGCCGCCGACCTCGGTTCGACGCTATGGGGCGCGGGGGCGCCGTCCCATCCTGCTGTCCGGTGAACCGCCGGGCGGCCTTCTCCACCGAAAGGAGGGGGGATATCCCTACCCCCGGGAATGAGGCCCCTTACACGTAAAAAGCCCGAGACCGCCCGGTCCGCAGCCGCCAACGCCTCGCGATACCACAGAAGTTGACTAAGTCACACGTGGGCGAGGATCTTGAATTGAGCGCGTCAATCAGTCAGGGTTTCCAGTCAGGCCGGAGCGGGTCCCCACCGATGCTCCGGCGCACGTTGTCACGCGAACTTTCCCCCCACAACCACACGAGGAGGACCCCTCGTCATGGCAGTTCACAAGCAAGTCAACGCGCGTCGACTCACCTTGGCCACGGCCGTCGCGGCCGCCGTGGCGGCCGGTGCCTTCATGGCCGTCCCGGCCGGCGCGTCCA
Organism: Streptomyces sp. NPDC007917; assembly: GCF_042959105.1. Lineage (NCBI taxonomy): Bacteria > Bacillati > Actinomycetota > Actinomycetes > Kitasatosporales > Streptomycetaceae > Streptomyces > Streptomyces sp. NPDC007917. The sequence goes on along the minus strand of NZ_JBIBKK010000001.1, from coordinate 342,872 downwards.
CCGCCTCCCCGGCCGAGGGCAAGGTCTACGGCACCCAGTCCGCGGACGCCGTCAAGGGCAGCTACGTCGTCCTGCTCAAGGGCGGCAAGAGCATCAAGGCGCAGAGCACCGGCAAGGACCTCGCCGAGCGCTACGGCGGCACGCTGCGCCGCAGCTACGACTCCGCCGTCAACGGCTTCTCCGCGAGCGGCCTGACCGAGACCGAGGCCAAGCGGCTGGCCGCCGACCCGGCCGTCGCCAAGGTCGTCCAGAACCACCGCTTCACGATCGACGCCACCCAGGACGACCCGCCGTCGTGGGGCCTGGACCGCATCGACCAGGCGGACACCGAGGCCGACAAGAAGTACACCTACCCCGACAGCGCGGGCGAGGGCGTCACCGCGTACGTCATCGACACCGGTGTGCGCGTCAGCCACAAGGACTTCGGCGGCCGCGCCACCTCCGGCTTCGACGCCATCGACAACGACGAGGACGCGGACGACGGCCACGGCCACGGCACGCATGTGGCGGGCACCATCGCCGGCGCTGACCACGGCGTCGCCAAGAAAGCCAAGATCGTCGCCGTCCGCGTCCTGGACGACCAGGGCTCGGGCACCACCGAGCAGGTCGTCGCGGGCATCGACTGGGTCACCGAGAACCACCAGGGCCCGTCCGTCGCCAACATGAGCCTCGGCGGCGGCGTGGACGACGCGCTTGACGCGGCCGTCCAGAAGGCCATCGACTCCGGCGTCACCTTCGGCGTCGCGGCCGGCAACGAGTCCACCGACGCGAGCCAGGGCTCGCCGGCCCGCGTCAAGGACGCGATCACCGTCGCCTCCAGCACGGACGCCGACGAACAGTCCGACTTCTCCAACTACGGCGACGTCGTGGACATCTACGCCCCCGGCTCGGACATCACCTCCGACTGGAACACCGGAGACGACGCCACCAACACCATCTCCGGCACATCGATGGCCACCCCGCATGTCGTGGGCGCCGCGGCGGTCTACCTCGCGGGCCACCAGGACGCCACCCCGGCCGATGTGGCCAAGGCGCTGACCGAGGGCGCGACCCCGGACAAGATCTCCAACCCGGGCGCGGGCACCCCGAACAAGCTCCTGAAGATAGTCGAGTAGGACCCGTACGACCCCGTGGCCGCCGCGCTCGTCCCCCATGGAGCGCGGCGGCCTCATTCTCCGCGCGGAAGTGGCCCACCGGTCGCGCTCGGAAATGGCCCAGGGCCCCGGGCCGCCCGGCGGCTAATGTCCCATGCATGAGCACAGGTTCGAATACCGCTGACGCCGCGACGGCCGCCACGACCCCCGCGGCCCCCACGACCCCGACCAAGGTCGACCTCTACTTCGACCCCATCTGTCCCTTCGCCTGGATCACGTCGCGCTGGATCCTCGAGGTCGAGCGCGGGCGCGACCTCGACCTGCGCTTCCGGGTCATGAGTCTGTCCGTCCTCAACGAGGGCCGCGAAGACCTCCCCGAGCGCTACCGCGACCTGCTGGAGGCGGGCTGGGGCCCCGTCCGCGTCTGCGTCGCCGCCGCACAGCACCACGGCGAGGAGGTCCTGCGCGACCTGTACACCGCGCTCGGCACCCGCATCCACAACCAGGGCAACGAGGACTCCGCGGCCGTGATCCGCGAAGCCCTCGCCGAGGTCGGCCTCCCCGCCGACCTCGCCTCGGCCGCGACCAGCACCGCCTACGACGAGGCCCTCCGCACGAGCCACCACGAGGGCATGGACCCCGTCGGCGACGACGTCGGCACCCCCACCCTCCACGTCGACGGCGTCGCCTTCTTCGGCCCCGTCCTCTCCTCCATCCCGCGCGGCGAGGACGCCCTGCGCATCTTCGACGGCGCCCGGCTGCTCGCGGGCTACCCGGACTTCTTCGAGCTCAAGCGGACGCGCACCGGGGGCCTGGACTTCAGCTGAGGTGGTCGAGGGCGCCGGATTTCACGGTGCGTATGAAGGCGCCGAGCTGGGCTGGGGTCCTGGCGAACGACGACAAGGCCGAAGTGGAGCAGCGGATACGGCGACTCGGGCGGCAGCCTTTCGCGGATGTGCTCCCAGGTCGTGTCCATCACACCTCCGTGTTGGCGAGGCCGTCGGCCACGGTGGAGACCGGGGTGCTGAGGACGGCGTCGAACGCCTCGACGACGGGGGTGTGCAGATAGGCGCTCTGTATCCGGATGCGGTCGGGACCGGGGGCGAGACCGGCGCTGCCGGGGTCCTCGTGGCGTGCCTGCCGCAGATCGGCGATGCTGAGCCCGAGTCCGGCATCGGCGAAGGCCGCTTCGATGGATCCCGGCTCGGGCGGCTGCAGCGCGGTGTTGTCGATGGTGAAACCGAAGCGCGCGTTCTCGTCGCGGCGCATGTCCGCGGTGTGTCCGGCGATGCTCGTGAGGCCGACGGCGACGTACTCGTCGCCGAGCGCGCGGTGCAGGTGCCGGCCCATCGGGAGCCCCGTGAGGTGGCCGTCGAAGGAGACCGGGGTTTTCTGGATATGCGCGTTGTGAGCCGCCAGCACGAGGCGGGTGCCGGGTGCGAAGCGCTCCAGGTGCCACAGGACCGACTCGGCCATGTAGTGGTCCCGGGCCGAGGTGTCGGCGGTCAGCCCCTTGCCGGCGAAGAGGTCGGCCATGGCGCGGAAGGTGTAGTCGCCGTGGCAGGCGCCTTCGAGGCGGCGCAGGGCGATGTCGTAGCTCTGCTGGTCGCCTCGGGAGACGTACAGCGGTTCGAGGGAGCGGAACCGGATGAGCAGGCGCGTCAGAATTGCGCTGAGGGCCTCCTGTTCGGCCGTGGCCAGGCGTGCCCACGCGGGCGCGGCGTCGGCGGCGGAGGCACCGGCGAACGATTGGGCGATCCGCATCGCCTCCTGGACCGTCGGCAGGGTTTCGGCATCGATGTGGCGCAGGTAGTCGGCGACCGGGGCCAGGGCGGGGAGCAAGGACCCACCGGCCGCCGGGATGTCGACGCCGGCGAAACGCACTGGTGTCGAGGCTGTGCGGTTGTGCCCGCGCATCCAGCGCAGCGGCTCCTCGACTCCCACCGGGATCGATCCGGCGAGGTGGGCCGACAGGTCGTCGTCCGTCCCCTCGCCCTGGGCCCACGCGTCGAGGGGCCACCCTTCGCTGAAGCCGTATTCGAAGGCCAGGACGGTGAAGCCGCAGCGCTCGACCAGGAATCGCAGGACGCGCTCGCGCAGGACCGCGAACTCGTTGATGAAGTGGGAATTCTCGCCGAGCGCGACCACGCGCGCGTCGCCGACGAGGGCGCGCAGCGGCTCCAGGTCGTCGAGCGGCGCGTCACGGTCGAGGTGGGTGAGCGGGACGGCATGGGTGCGGAGCCAGTCGGCGAACGGATTGTGGTGGGAAGAGGCAGGCATGCTGACAGCTCGATTCTCGGTGCTGGAATGTGGCCGGATCGCTATGCGTCGTGCCGTGCCTGTTCCGTCCGCCCGGGCGCCGCGTTCTCCAGGGCGTCGATGCTGCCGGACATGATCGTGCGGAGGTGTTCGGTGATGTGCTGGAGCGGCCAGTCCCACCAGGCCAGGGCCAGCAGGCGGTCGATGTCCGCGTCGCTGTGGCGGCGGCGGATGAGACGGGAGGGGTTGCCGCCGACGATGCCGTAGTCGGGGACGTCGTCGACGACGACGGAGCCGGAGGCGATGATCGCCCCGTGGCCGATACGGACGCCGGGCATCACCATGGCCCGGTAACCGAACCAGACGTCGTGGCCCACCACCGTGTCACCCCGTCCGGGCAGGCCGGTGATGAGGTCGAAGTGCTCGGCCCAGGAACCGCCCATGATCGGGAAGGGGAACGTCGAGGGGCCGTCCATGCGGTGGTTGGCGCCGTTCATGATGAACCGCACGCCCTCGCCCAGCGCGCAGAACTTCCCGATGACCAGCTTTTCCGGCCCGTAGTGGTACAGCACGTTGCGGGTCTCGAAGGCGGTCGGATCGTCGGGGTCGTCGTAGTAGGAGAACTCCCCGACCTCGATCAGCGGCGAGGTGATCAGCGGCTTCAGCAGCACCACCCGCGGCTGCTCGGGCATCGGATGGACCACGGTCGGGTCGGCGGGAACGGGCGGCATCGATCACTTTCCTTTAGTGCGACATCTGCTGCGTTAGGATGCTGTCACAGCGTTGTCCCCTGAGCAAACGGACCATCAGTGACGACTCACACAGGCCCAGAACCGGAAGACACCCAGCCGCCGCCCACCCAGCGCCGCCCCGGGGGCCGCACCGCCCGTATCCGTGCGCAGGTGCTCGACGCGGTCCGCGCGGAGCTCGGCGAACACGGTTATGACGGGCTCACCACGGACGCCGTCGCCGCCCGCGCCGGCGTGCACCGCACCACGGTGTACCGGCGCTGGGGGGACGTCGGCGGCCTGCTCGCCGACGTACTCGACGCGGCGGGCGACGACAACTGGCAGCCGCCGGACACCGGTTCACTGCAAGGCGACCTGACGGCGCTGAACGAGGAGATCCAGGCGGCCCTGACGGCACAGCCGCCGATCGTGGCAGCGCTGATCGCCGCCTCGTTCCGCTCCGAGCAAGCCGCCCAGGCCCAGCAGCGGCTCTGGGAGGACCGGTACGCCCGCTGCGAGGTCGTCGTCAGCCGGGCTGTCCGGCGCGGTGAGCTCCCGCCCGGCATCGACGCCCGGCGACTGCTCATCGCCGCCACCGCGCCGCTCTACCACCACCTGGTGCTCCTCCGCACGCCGCCCGACCCGCGACTGCCCGGCGACGCGGCCCGAACCGCCGCTCTCGCCGCGGCCGCCGGTGCCTTCGCCGAGCGATCGTCAGCGGGCGGCGCCTGAGCGGGACCTCGTGCCGGGGCGGCGAAATCCGGTCGACGTGGGTCGGCCGGCGGGGAGATCGTTGAGCGCATGCGACAGGACGAGATCTGGGACACCGAAACGGCCCAGGGCTATGACACCCCCGGCGCCGGGATGTTCGCACCGGAGGTTCTGGACCCCACGGTCGACCGCCTCGCCGAGCTCGCCGAGGGCGGACGGGTGCTCGAGTTCGCCATCGGAACCGGCCGCGTGGCCGTCCCGCTCGTCCGGCGAGGGGTGCCGGTCACCGGCATCGAGATGTCGCGGCCGATGATCGGCCAACTGCGCGCCAAGGCGGATGAGGCGACGATCCCGGTCGTCGTCGGCGACATGGCGACCGCCGACGCCCCGGGCACGTTCCAGCTCGTCTATCTCGTCTACAACACCATCTCCAATCTGCTCACCCAGGCCGAGCAGGTCGCGTGTTTCCGCAACGCCGCCCGCCATCTCGTACCGGGCGGGCGGTTCGTCATCGAGCTGTGGGTCCCCGAGGTGCGGAAGCTTCCCCCCGGCCAGCAGGCCGTGGTCTGGCGGTCCGAGGACGGTTACATCGGCCTGGACACCTACGACGTACTGCGTCAGCACGTCGTCTCCCACCACTTCCGGTTCGGTGACGGCAGGCAGGCGCGGGTGTTCCGCAGCCCGCACCGCTACATCTGGCCGACCGAACTCGATCTCATGGCGCAGCTGGCCGGGTTCGAGCTGGAGACCAGGCACGCCGACTGGCACGGAGCCGAATTCACCGCCGAATCGCGCTCCCATGTCTCCGTCTACCGGCTCCCTCGGTGACTACCGTGCCGCCGCCTCCTGGTACGGCGCGTGTGAGGCGCCTCTGACGCCCATGCTGCCGGGCACCGAGAGGAGCGCGTTGTACCAGACGTTGGCCATCTTGCTGTAGCCGCCCGCGTTCGGGTGTACGCCGTCGGCCAGGTCGGCGGTGGTGAGCGCCCGGTACATGTCAACCAGATGGACGCGCTTGCCGGCGTTCACCTTGCTCTGCACGATCCCGGGGATCGCCGCGTTGAAGGTGCGGACGGTGGAGTCGGCGAAGGAGATGGGGACGATCGTGGCCACGAACACCTCCGTGTTGGGGGACGTGGCGGTGATGTGGTCGAGCAGGGTGGAGAGCCGGCCCGGCGCTCCGGCGGGGTCGCTGCCGTACATGTCATTGGTGCCGATGTGCAGGAGCACGGTGCGCGGGGTGTAGGTGCGGAGCCAGTTCACGACGTTGCTGTCGATCTGGCCGATCGTCCACCCGGAGTGACCTTCGTGGTTCCGGTCGCCGAGATTGCCGGGACCGTTGGACATGGAGCCGACGAAGTCCACGTTGCGGCCGCCCGCCACGAACTTCTGCCAGAGGTCGATGCGGTAGCCGCCCGGCACGTTGTAGCCGTCGGTGATCGAGTCACCGAGCGGCATGATGCGCACTCCGGCGGCGGGTGCGGCATGGGCGGTGCCGGTTGCCGTGCCCGTCGCGGTGAACAGCGCGAAGATCAGGGACGCGAGAGCGAGGGAGCTGGTGAGCAGGCGTCTCATCCTTGTCATGATCGCCTTCCTTGGTGGGGGCCAGGAAGCCGCCTCTCGGGCTCTGATGACTCCGGAAGCGGCACTGAAACATTCCGGAGTGTCTTCCGAACTTTTTCAGTCGGCAAGGGTCAAGACACGCCATAGGCGGAACAGCCCTCAGGTTCGGGGGCGGGGACTTTGCGTGATGGCTCCGGGCGGGAACAGGTCGGCGCCGACCACTTCGCCGACGTTGGCGAGCGAGATGTGCAGCCCCTCGACGTCCGCCAGCGGGGTGAGGTCCATGGACGGGGGCCGTTCCTGCTGCGGCAGGATGTGGAGCTTGCGCACACCGGGGAACACCCGCTTCAGCAGGGGCAGGTCGTCACCGCCCGAGTACCCCTCGAGCCTCAGCTCCGTCACCCCGGGGAGCGGGGACAGCGTCTCCAGCGGATCGAGACGCGGGCCGAGGAGTTGCATCCCCGTCAGCCGGGGGAGTGCGCCCACCTCGGCGGCCGCCGGTCCCGGGAGCGATTCCAGCCGCGTCCCGAGAAACCTGAGGTCCGGGTACTTGCTGACGCCGGCGAGCGACAGGGGCGTGTGGGTGGCGCTGACATAGAGCCTGCGCAGCGGGAAGTCGGGGAAGCTCCCGACATCCTCATGCGCCAGGGGCACCCCGAGACTGAGCCGCCGGAGCCCGGGCAGAGGCTCGAGGTGCGCAGGTCCACGCCGTCGATGTCGTCGTCGTACAGGCTCAGTCCGGTCAGCGGAAGACCGGCGACCTGGGAGTAGTCCTCGATCGCACAGTGGAAGAGCTCCAAGGAGCGCAGCCGCGGCAGTGAGGTGAGAAAGCCCAGATCGTCGATCTCGGCGTTCACCGACAGGTCGAGGGAGGACAGCTGCTCCCGGTCGATCGCGGACATGATCTCGGCGACGGTGAAGTCCCCGATCACCCGTACATCGGACCTCCGCCTGAGTTTTGGAAGGGCTTCGAGTTCCGCGCGTGAACTGACGATGACGAGCGGATCCGGGTCGGGGAGGTGGTTGATGATCTCTTCCACGTATTCGTCGGCGTCGAAGCTGTGCCAGGCCACCATCAGGGCGTGGCGGACCTCAGGGGCGGCGTGGAGGCGGTACTTCTTGAGCAGCGTCAGGGCGGCGTCGCCCCCCACGGCCGCCGCGGTGGTGACCACCGCCTTGGCCTCGTCGTCCGCCAGGCCCTCCGGCCCCGGTAACAGGTCGAGGATCACCGGACCCACCGCGGCCAGGGTGTTCGCCTCGGCGTGGCTGCGCGGCGGCAGCAGCGCGGCGACCCGGCTCTCGGCTTCCTGACGTACCGCCGGGTCGAGCTCGGTCGCCTGCTCCAGGCACGCCGTGGCGAGCAGATGCAACCGGATGCGGTGCCTGAACACCTTGTCGCCCCTGGCGATGAGGCGGCGCAGCAGGGTGGCGCGTACGTCCGGATAGGCGTGGCCGACGGCCATGCGGATCACGTCCTCCCACTGGGTGTCGTGGGCGTGGCGCACCAGCAGCGGCAGATCGCGCGCTTCCACCGCGGCCTTGGCGCCCAGGTAGTCCTGGAAGGTGCGGTGCACGAAGTCGATGGTGTCCGCCGTGGGCTGGCGCAGGAGGCCGCTGCGCGAGAGCAGATGCGTGAGGATCCGCGCGGCGTCGCCCTGCGCGGCCACCGCGGGCATGGCCGGGAGCAGGTCCTCGATCACGGCCAGCGCCGTGTCCTGGTCCATCTCGGTCTGGCCGTTGCGGATGAGCCAGTACGCGAGCCGCTGGAGCAGCTGGACGCTCTGCTGCCGGGTGAGGCTGACGCCTTCCGGGGCGCCGATGTCGCGCTCCCGGTCCCTGCGGATGAGCAGCATCGACAAGGCCGCCTCGTACAGCTCCATGCGGCCCTGGGGGAGGTGGCCGCGCCGGTCCCGGTGCAGGGCGCACATCAGCGCGCACATCAGGGGAGTGGTGGCCAGCTGGGCCAGGTTGCGCTGTGCGCGCACCGCGTCCTTCAGGCCCTCCTCCAAGGCGTCCATCGCCTTGCGCTCCGGGCCGTGGGCGAGCTCGGAACGCGCGGCCACATGCCAGCGGGAGATGAACACCGAGACGTCGCGCCGCCGCATCGGCCGTACCGTCAGCTCCCTGAACTCCAGGCTGGTGAGCCAGCCCTCCGGGACCGCGGACGGGCGTGTCGTGACGACATAGCCGCATCGCGGGTAGGCGGCCAGCAGCTCGCGCAGCCACTCCCGGGTGCGGTCGCGCTGCTGCTGGGGCACCTCGTCGATGCCGTCGATGAGCAGCAGCCCACGCCCTGTCGTCAGCACCCGGTCCGGCCACCCCGGCGGCTGCGCACCGGCGAACATACAGCCGGTGGTCTCCAGGAACCGGTCGGGAGCGGGCAGCGCGGCCTGCCGTATCAGCGTGCGCAGCGGCAGTACGAAGGGGATGAGCTCCCTCAGGTCCGCGATCTCGGGCGGAAGGTCGCGGCGCGCGGCGCCGACCGCCAGCCAGTGGAGCAGCGTGGTCTTCCCGCTGCCGGCCAGTCCCCGGACCAGGGTGCGCCGTTGCCCGGCGAGAGCCTGCTCGGCGCGCTCGACCCGCACGGCCGGCGCCCCCTCCCGGGGCCAGTCCGGGGAGGCGTCGGGGACGGCCATCTCCAGGCTGAGATACGCCGTGTCCAGCGGCCAGCACGCGCCCTCGGGGCGGCCCAGGTCCAGCCCGACGACCGTCAGCTGTCGGTAGCGGCCGACCACGTAGTCCCGGTAGCGGCGCTCGAAGTCGGCGTCCTCGTCGTCGAGTTCGGGATCCGGTGAGGTGGCCGCCGAGGACATTCGAGAACGAAGCCGCAACAGTTCGTCCACGTCCGCGCGCAGCGTCTTCGCGAGAGCCACCACCGTGGCCTCGCTGGGGATCCCCCGCCCGTTGAGCGCCTGGCTGACGGTCGTACGGCCCAGGCCCGAGCGGCGCTGCAGGGCCATCACCGTCAATCCGTGCTCGGTCCGCAGCCGCCGCAGTCGGCTTGCCAACTCGGCCGATGCCAGCTCTGGTTCATCCACGACGTTCATTTTGGTACGGCCGAACGGCGGCGAACACGGAACTTGCGAAGTTCGTCCCATGAACGACAAGCTGATGCTTCTGACGCTCATCGGACTCGCGCTGATCGTCGCCACGGTCTTCGCCGCGCTGATCGGCGCGGTGGCCGGACTCCTCGCCAGGCTCGGCGGGGCCGACGCACACTCTTCCCTGCTGCGCGCCACGGCGGCCTTCGGGGGCGCCCTGACCGTGCTGATCGCCGTACTGGCGCTCGTCGCGGGCGTGCTCGCGGGGTAGTCGTGGGGCGCTCAGCCCGCCAGATCGCCGAGCAGCGCGGGGACGTCCAGGTCGACGCTGAACTCTCCGGCGACCTGGATGGATTCCTTGCCCGTGACCGTGGCGACCTCGCGGTAGGTGTCGACCGACAGCTCGTGCGCCACAACCTGTACGTGGGGCTCAAGCTCGACGCGCCAGTAGGCCGGCACCTTCGCCTGGGCGTAGAGCGCGGGCTTGAGGATGCGGTCGGTGGACCGGTTGAAGGGTGACACGATTTCCACGAGCAGCAGGACCGCTTCGAGCGGCACAGCCAGGGTCCCGCGCTGGACGGCGGCGCGGTCGACGATGGCGATATCGGGGATGAACAGTCTGGATTCGCCGGTCACATTCACTGCCTCGGCGCTCAAGAACGGCGCGGCAGAGCTGGTCAGGGCTGTGGTGATCTGGCTGCACAGCCTGAAGGACACCAGCTGGTGGTCCCAGGCGGGTGCGGGGGACATCATGAGGACACCGTCCACGAGCTCATAGCGGGCGCGTGCCGGGTGCTCCGGGAGGGCGAGGACGTCCTCGACCGTCCAAGGGCCTTCGTGATCGTCGACTCGCGCTTTGGCGACGCTCATGACTGCCATCACCGCCTCCTCGTGTTCCTGGACTCCAGCATGGCACGCAGTTCGGACACTCGCCGAGAAGATGCTTGTTTCACTCTGAGGAGTGAGACGGTCACCAGTGAGGGGACGCGGTTCGACGCGTCCAGGTTGCGGCGGATCGCCGCCCTGTCCCTCACCGCTGGCCGCTGATGTGGATGAGGGCGGTGCGTCGCGCCCCGACCAGGAGGAGGCAGGAGTCCCCTTCGCCGGACAGGACGGAATCGAGGGGGAGGTTCTTGGCGTACGCGAGGGTGGGCGGGGTGCCGGGCGCCCCGGTGATCTCGGTGAGGATCGTTTCGAGGAGGTCGCGGGCGAGCCAGGAGACCAGCTCGTCGCCGGGGATCTCGGGGACCGTGGAGTCGAACTCCCAGACCAGGGTCTGGGCCCGGGCCGCCGCGACCATGTTCGCTTCGGACTCGGTCAGCGCGGCTTTCAGGGCGGCGGTGTCCAGTGGCCACAGGACGTCGTCGGTTTCGTCGTCGCCCTCCTCCGCGAGCAGCCAGTGCTCGTCCCCGACCCAGCCCGGGCGGAAGGCGGCGTCGGGGTCGGCGACGTTCAGGTCGACGTCATGGGCGCCGAAGGTCACCTCGAAGGTCACGGCGTCGGTGTTGTTGATCTGGAGGAATTCGCTGAGCAGGGACGTGACGCAGGCGATCCGGTACTCGGGCGTGTCATTGGCGTCGGGGGTGGCCGGGGCGGCCTTGGCGTCGGCCAGGGCCAGCCGGGTTGTTCTGTCGTGGGAGCGAACCAGCAGGTGCAGCTCATCGTCCAGCGCGGGGCCGCCCGGTTCGGCGGCCACCGTGACGCGGAGCAGATCCGTACCGTCCGCCGCCAGATAACCAGCCAGGTATCCGGCGAGCGCCCGGCCCCGGCCCGACTCCGTTCCGTCGGTGAGGAATTCGCTGACGAACTCGAAGGTCTGCTCCGCACCCTCGTCCGGCAGGCCCCACGAGGCGTGCAGGGGGCCGGAAGACGTCTCGTCCGGGTCCTCGATGTCGAACCGCTCGACGGCCACCGGATGGCGCTGTCCGTCGAGGCCGTCGAATGTCGACGGGAAGGCGCCGTAGTCCGACACCTCGGCCAGGGAGGGCGCGTCGGTCCACTCCTCCTCGTACGACGGCGGAGCTTCGCCGCCGACGAGTGCCAGGCGCCAGCGCGGCAGCCACAGCGCGAACAGGTGCTCCACGGCTTCGAGCGGGTCTATATGGCGTGGCTCCGTGTCCGTCAACGTTCCTCCCCCGGGGCCATGTTGGTGATCACGGCGGAGCCTACAAGGAGTGGACCGCGCCGCGCCCCAGCAACCCCGCCAGCAGCCCCGCGATGTTCCACGCGTCGTCCACGCCCCGGTGGTGTGTGCCCTCCATCGGGAGCCCCGCGTGTTCGAGGGCGCCGGCCATGCCCAGTTCGCGGTCGAGGGAGTGCATCAGCGAGTAGAGGTTCTTGACGTTGAGATGCCGGGTGCCGAACGGATAAGTGGAAGGCCGCGCTCCCCCAGAGCTTCGCCTGGGAGGTACCCCCTGCCGGGTGAACTGGGCGCGGTCGTACTCGCCCCAGCCGGCCCATACGCGGTGTCCGGCGCCGTGTTCGTCGCGCAGGATCTCGCAGGCCTCGGCGAAACCGATGCCGGCGGCGGCCTGTTCGGGGGTGATGGTGGTCAGCTCGGTGCAGAAGCGGCTGACGGTGGAGCGCTCGGGGCGGACCATGAGGGAGCGGCGGACGGGGCGTTCGCCGGTGGCGATGTCCAGTTCGCACAGGCCGATTTCGATGATCTCGGATTCCATGCCCTCGGGGGTCGGGCCGTCCCAGCAGGTCGCTTCGATGTCCACGACGAGTACGCGGTCGAGTCGCAGTCTTGCCATACGGGGCAGCGAATCACGGCGATGCGGTTGCGGGCACGCCAATTGTCGTCAGGCGGGGCGCCGCCGGGGCGGCCAGGCGGCGATGGCGCCGGCGGTGCCGCCGCCGAGGAGGGCGAGCGCGATGGTCCAGGCGATCCAGTGGTGGGCCGCGAGGTCGAGGGCGCTCTGGCCGAGGGCCCCGGCGGGCTGTGCCTCGTAGGGGTTCTCCCGGTCGTAGACGACGGTCGTCGCCACGCGGTCCTCGGCGTCGCGGCGGCCGTGCGGGACGTAGAGCGAGCCGTCGATCGTCTCCTCCGGTACGGAGACGGGATCGCCGTCGGCGTCGTGGAAATCGAGCCACACCGATGAGGTGTGGCAGCTGATGCCCCGGCCCTGGGTGCAGGAGGTGGCCAGGGAGGCCTGGGCCCGGGCGTGCAGTCCGTGGGCGCGCAGCGCGGCCAACTCGGCGTGGCCGTCCCATACGTGCTTGACCTGGCCTGCCAGCAGCAGAGCGCCGATCAGCGCAACGGTCACGGCGGCCGCTGTCGTCCCCCATCGGTGCAGCAGACTCTTCACCAAGCCCTCCTCGCTCGTGGTGTCACATCGTCCGGCTAGGGTCCCTGACCATGACACACGACAGGCTCCGCGAACTCCTCGCCACCGGACTGATCGACACCCTCGACGCCCGCGACAAGACCGTGCTGGAGCGCCGCGCGCGGATCAAGGCCAGTGGGGAGGAGCCGTTCCCGCTGGAACCGCGCGGCTGGTGGTACGCGGTGCCCGGCGCGGCGTACGAGGGGGTGTTCGAGGCGCTGGAGCTGCACGACCGGTTTCCGGTCACGCTGGAGGAGGGCGCCGACGTGGAGGACCGGTCGGGCCGCCCGGGCGCGTACCCGGTGTTCATCACGCCGGAACTGGACGGCTGGCGGCTGATCTTCGGCAACCTCGCCGAGGTGGTCGGCTGGGACTGGGACGAGTGGATGGGCGCGGTCGAGCGGCTGAGCGAGCACTGCGGCGAGGCGCAGATGTTCTTCCAGGACGACGCGGCCGGGTCGGACGTCTGGGTGGTGGCCGAGAAGGGGCGGATCCGGCGGCGTTACGCGGCGGAGAGCGACCCCGAGTGGGAGGGGGAGCCGCTGCCGTGGGAGGACCTGCTCGTCGATGAAGAGGACTACGACCCGGAGCTCTACGAGGCAGAGCCCAACGAGGGCACGGCGCGGGCGGCCTACGCGTGCGGGCGGCTGTCCGTCGACCCCACGCGGATCGGGCCCGGCACCCGGATGCGCGGGCACGGCTGGCTGGCCCTGGGCGCCCCGGGCGTCGGGCACAAGGACCTCGACCTGCTCGTGTAGGAGGCATGCGGTTTGTGGTGAGTATGAGACAGCGACACGCCGACGCGTCGGCGTGTCGCTGTCTCATACTCACCACAAAGTTCACCGTGCGGGGAGCACCTGGACCGTGTCGCCCACCGGCCGCTCGCCCGCCACATCCGAGGGGGCGTTGACGAGCTCACCGGCGACGGTCATGGTGCTGGAGCCGCCGCCGTCCAGGTTGAGCGCCTGCTCCGCGCCCAGGGAGCGCATGAACTCCGCGCCTTCCGCCAGGGTGAAGCCCTCGCTGACACCGGGCCGGCGCCCGTCCACGGTGACCAGGAACAGGCGTCCGCGCTTGTCGAGGCCGGCCATGGTGCGGGGCTGCCGGGCGTTGGACCAGGCGTAGCCGAAGGAGAGGTCACGGGGGTCGAGCATGCCCTCGGTGGCGGCGTCGACGGCGATCTTTCCGTCCTCCACCAGGGTGGGCGCGGCGCTGACGATGCTGTCGTCGGGGCCGAGCTCGACCCGCCGGCCGGCGGTGTCGCGGACCGTCTCCTGGACGTCGATCCGCGCGCCCGGACGGCCGTGGGCCACAAGCCAGTCGGCGGCCTCGCCGATGCCCTGCAGCACCGAGCCGCCGGACGGGACCTCGCCGCCGCGCGGGCCGGCGGAGATCACGCGGTGGTCGGCGTCGAGCACGACCTGGACGCCGGGGCCGGTGGGCAGGCCGGCGCGGAACTCCGCGGTGAACGTGACCAGGTCGTCGGCCTTGGCGCAGGTGAGGTCCTGTCGGGGCAGTTCGGTGGGGGTGGTACCGGGGCGGCCGCAGTTGCGCACCTTGCCCGGCACCCGGTTGATGCCCTGCACCGCGTACGTGGCGGACCCGGCCCGCGCGGTGACCGTGGTGGTCAGATCCGCGATACGGGCGCGCCGGCCGCCGTCGCCGAGGATCAGCGCGGCCCGTGAGCCGGCGGCCATCGACTGCAGCTCGCCGTCGTAGGCGCCGATGCCGGCCATCGTGCCCTGCACACCGTCGGTGTCGGAGGTGATGAAGAAGCCGCCGTTGACGCCGACCAGCGAGCCGGTCTCCGCGGCGACCGAGGAGGTCGTCTCGCGGTCCGCGACGTCGCCGTGGTGCGTGGCCTCGACGGTACCGGTGAAGGCGGCCGGGTCGATGACCGCGACGTGCACGCTCTCCCGGTCGGCCGGCTGCTGGATGTCGTAGCCGGTCCACTCCACGGCCGGCTGGAGACCGATCGCGGTCACCTTCGGGGTCGTGCGCTGCGCCTCGGCCGAGCCGGCGTACGAGCCCACGCGCACCCGCCAGCCCATCGTGCCGCCCGGCGTGTCCGTGTACGCGGGCCAGCCGACCTGCTCCACGCGCGGTTCGAGACCGGCGTCGCGCAGCCGCCGCGCGGTGTCCTCGGCCCAGGTGCGCGTGGCGAGCGGGGCGAACGCCGGGGCGCCGGTCAGCCGGTTGACGGTGGGGGCCTGGATGGTGACCGTCCAGGCCGGGGTGGCGTCGGGGCGCTGGATGACGCCGGTGCGGACTTCGACGCCCGGGGCCACGGTCCGCGTCGTCCAGTGGGCCTGGGCGGGGTCGGTGGCCGCGGTGGTGGCGGAGTGGGGGGCCGTGGGGGTGGCCGCCTGCGCCGGTGCGGGCACCGACAGCGCCGACTGGGGGACGACCGTCAGCGCGACGGTGGACGCCACGGCGATCGCGACACGCTTGCGAGGCCCGCGGCGGGCTCTGTGGGCTCCGGGTGTACGAGTGGCGCGTGCGTTGCGCATGACATCCCCCTGGGGGCCTCGACGTCCTGCGACGTCCTGGTGGGTGCAGGGAAAGTCCAGCGGTGTCCGGGGGCCGGGTCGGCAATGGCGGCGGACCGTACGCGGAAGGGGCGGTGAACGGCGGGGAGGGACAGGGGTCGGCCGGGTGATGGGTAGATGGATTATCTCCCAGCGGCGGTCGTCCCGCGCCCCGTACCGGGCACCCGCCGGGCGGCGCCGACCACGCGGGGCCCGTCAGGCCGTGAGCGCCGTGAGCTCCCCCGCCCGCGCCTGGTCCGCCTCGTCATAGCGTTGCAGCAGCAGCCGGGCGAGCTCCGGGGCCGGACCCAGGACGCCCGCCAGGACCTCCGCGCCCGCCTCGCGCGCGCCGTGCGCGATACGGTCCGGGAGGCGGCCGGGGGCGATGACGTACGGGGCGACGGCCACGCGGCGGACCCCCTCGGCGCGCAGCGCGCGCACCGCGTCCTCGGTGCGGGGGAACCCCGCGGGAAATGAAGCGGAGGCGAACGCGGGCCGCACGGCGCACCAACCGGTGTGCCGCCACTCCCGCGCGATTTCTGCGATCACCGCGATCGCCTCCGGGTCGGTGGAGCCCGCCGAGGCCAGGACGACCCCGGTCGAGCGTCGGTCGCCGGGCCGCAGCCCGGCCTCGTACAGGCGCCGCTCCAGGGCCCGCGTCAGCAGCGGGGAGGGGCCCAGGACCTCGGCCTGCCGGACGCGCAGGCCCAGGTGGCGGGCCGTCGCCTCGCGCAGCACCGCCGGGATGTCGGCCTTCGCGTGGAAGGCGCGGGTGAGCAGGAGCGGGAGGGCGACGATGTCGCGGGCCCCCTCAGCCGCCAGGCGGTCAAGGACCTGGCCCACCCTCGGCGCGTTGAAGTCCAGGAACGCCGCTTCCACCCGCAGCCCCGCCCGCAGCGACCGCGCCCGCGCGCACAGCGCGGCGACGGTCGCCGCGTGGCGTGGGTCGCGGCTGCCGTGGGCGATGACCAGCAGGGTGGGGGCGGAGGGTGTCACGGGAGGCGTTACCGGATTCCTTCTGGAGGTACGGGGGCTACGGGCGTCAGTGGGTGCCGGCCAGCAGGCCGCGGCTGCGCAGCACCCGCCGCTCGATCGGGGCGAAGATCAGCAGCTCGATCGCGATCCCCACGAACAGGATCATGATGATGCCGAGCAGCACCCCCGCCATGTCGGAGTTGTTGCGCTGGTTCTCCAGGTACTGGCCGAGCCCGAGCCCCAGGTCGGGGGACTTGGCGATGATCTCCGCGGCCATCAGCGAGCGCCAGGAGAACGCCCACCCCTGCTTGAGCCCGGCGACATAGCCGGGCAGCGCGGCGGGCAGCAGGATGTGCCGGGCGCTGACCAGGCCCCGGGCGCCGAGCGTGCGTCCGGCGCGCAGGAACAGCGGCGGCACCTGGTCGATGCCGGCGACCAGGCCGTTGGCGATCGAGGGGACCGCGCCGAGCAGGATCACGGCGTACATCATCCGGTCGTTGAGGCCCAGCCAGATCACCGCGGGCGCCACCCAGGCGACCGAGGGCAGCGACTGGAGCCCGGACAGGATCGGGCCGATCCCGGCGCGGATCAGTTTCACCCGGGCGACGATCAGCCCCAGCGGGGTGGCGATCGCCAGCGCGATGAGGAAGCCGAACAGGCCGCGCGAGACGCTGGTCCAGACGATGTCGAACAGCTCGCCCCGGAGCCACAGCTGCTCCAGCGCGTCCCAGACCAGTTTGGGGTCGGGGAGCTTGTAGTCGTCGGTGACCTTCGCCCAGACCAGCACCTTCCACACGAGGAGGATCAGGGCGACGGCCACCACGGGCGGCAGCACCTTCTGGACCAGCACCTCGGCCGGCGAGGTGCGCCGGATCTGCACCGCGTCCAGCGCGTCGAGCCCGGCCTCCAGGCCCGCCAGGTCCTGGCTGGTCTGCTTCCGCGGTTCCTCGGCGGCGGGTGCCTCCGCCTTTTCCACGGCGGCCGCCGTCTTCGGCGACTCGCCGGTGATCTCAGTGCCGGCCATGGCGGCGGATCTCCCCACGCAGTTCTTCGGTGATCTCGATGGACAGGTCCGCGACGGCCGCGTCCTCGATCCGGCGCGGCTGCGGAATGTCGACGGACCACTCCCGGACGACCCGCCCCGGCCGCGAGGACAGCAGCACCACGCGCTGGGCCAGGCGCACCGCCTCGCGCACGTTGTGCGTGACGAACAGGACCGAGACACCCGTCTCGCTCCAGATGCGGGTCAGTTCCCCGTGCAGCACATCGCGGGTGATGGCGTCGAGCGCGGCGAACGGCTCGTCCATCAGCAGCACGCTGGAGTCCTGCGCCAGCGCGCGGGCGAGCGCGACGCGCTGCCGCATACCGCCGGACAGCTCGTGCACCCGCTTGCCGTGCGCGCCGCCCAGCCGCACCAGCTCCAGCAGCCGCTCCGCCTCGGGCCTGCGGTCGGCGCGCGGCACGCCGCGCAGCCGCAGCGCCAGTTCGATGTTCTTGCCCGCGGTCAGCCACGGGAAGAGCGCGTGCTCCTGGAACATCAGGGCCGGCCGGCCGCCGGGGACCTCGATGCTCCCGGCGCTCGGCCTGTCCAGGTCGGCGACCAGGTTGAGCAGCGTCGACTTGCCGCAGCCCGAGGCGCCCAGGATGCAGACGAACTCGCCGGGGCGCACATCGAGGCTGATGTCGTCGAGCACGGGCTGAGCGGCGCCGGGGCGGCCGAACGCCTTGTGGACGTGGTTGATCCGGACAGCTCCGGAGGAATCCGAGGGGCCTGCCGCGGCCGCCGTGGCCGCGCCCGCCCGGTCGGCCTTGTCGGTGGTCAGTGCCGGGGACATCCGGTCACCTCCTGATGGGTGCGTACGTGCGTGTGTGCGTGCGTACGGGGTGCCCGCGTACGCGATGCGCGCGTACGCGGGCGGTCGGCGGCTACTGGGCGCCAAGGCCCGCGGCGGAGACCGTCGGCTTGCCCTCCGCCTTGAGGACCTTGTTGAGCAGGGTCAGGTCGTAGATGCCCTTGAGGTCGGGCTTCTCCAGGAGCCCGGCCTTGACCGCGTGGGCCGCCTCGGTGTTGAGGGTCGAGGCCAGCGGGTCGTCGGTGACCTGGATGCTCTTCCACGCCGGGTCGATCACCTCGGCCGGGAGCGCCTTGCCGGTCTCGGCCTTGAGCGTGGCGTTGGCCTCGGCCTTCGCCGCGTCGGGGTTGGCCTTGATGTACGCGTTGGTCTTCACCGAACCGCGCAGCACGGCCTCCACGACGTCCGGGTGCTTCTTGAGGAAGTCCTGCCGGACGATCACGTTGGTGATGACGAACTTCTTGTCCGGCCACAGCGTGGACTCGTCCAGCAGCACCTTGCCGCCCTCGGCGACCAGCTTGGAGGCGGTCGGCTCGGGCACCCAGGCACCGTCGATCGCGCCGGACTTGTAGGCGTCGGGGGTCACCTTGTTGTCCGTACGGACCACGGAGACATCGCCCTTGCCGCTCTGGGCGTCGACCTTCCAGCCCTTCTCGGCGATCCAGTTGAGGAACGCCACGTCCTGGGTGTTCCCCAGCTGCGGGGTGGCGATCTTCTTGCCCTTGACGTCGTCAAGCGTCTTGATCTTCTTCGGGTTGACGACGAGCTTGACCCCGCCGGAGGCGGAACCCGCGATGATCTTGAGGTTCTTGCCGTGGGACTTCACATAGCCGTTGATGGACGGCGAGGGGCCGATCCAGCCGATGTCGATGGAGTTCGCGTTCAGCGCCTCGATCTCGGACGGGCCCGCGTTGAAGACATACGGCTTGATCCGGGTGCCGCCCAGCTCCTTCTGGATCAGCCCGCCGTCGCGCAGGCCCACCAGGGCGGTGGCGTGGGTGAGGTTGGCGAAGTAGCCGATCTTCACCTCGTCCAGGCCGCCGATCTTCTTGCCGCCGGCGGCGGGGACGGTCTTGTCTCCCGTGTCGTCCTTCTCGGAGCCGTAGCCGCAGGCCCCGAGCGCGCCGATCAGCAGCGGGAGGGCGGCGGCTGCCGCGAAGAGGCGGGTGCGTCGGCTGAAGGCGGGTCGTGGGTGCGTGGTGCGGTCGACGGACACGGGAGGTGTTCCTCTCGGAGGGCCGGGGACAGCGTCAGGGGACGCCCGGCAGATCGGCTGGTCTTCGGTTGCGACAGGGCAGGGGGACGGGGAGCGCACAGGTCAGCTGGCACATCGGCCGACCCCTCCCTGGCCGCTGCCCAGGGCGCCGCTGCCGACGCGGCCGCCCTCCTTCGCGAAGGTGGAGAAGACATCACCGGACATGGTCAGAAGTCCCATCCGTCGTCATCGGCCTGGTCGTCATGGGCGGGGACAGGGGTCGCGAACGAGTCGCCCACCATGCCCGCGGTCAGCGTCGTGCCGTCGGCCGGGTCGATCAGGATGAACGAGCCGGTGCGGCGCGAGTCGGCGTAGGAGTCCACCGGCAGCGGCTCGGCGGTGCGGATCTTCACCCGGCCGATGTCATTGGCGACGAGCTGCTCCGGGTGCGGGTGCAAGGACAGGTCGTCGAGCGTCAGCCGGGACGGGATGTCCTTGACGATGGCCTTCACCGTGCGGGTGCCGTGCTTGAGCAGCACCCGGTGGCCGACCGTCAGCGGCTGGTCCGCGACATGGCAGACCGTCGCCTCGATGTCCTGCGTGGCCTGCGGCGCGTCCTTGCTCGGCACGATCAGATCGCCGCGCGAGACGTCGATGTCGTCCGCCAGCAGGATGGTCACCGACTGCGTCGTCCAGGCCACGTCGACCGGCTTGCCCAGCAGATCGATACCGGCGACCGTGGTCGTACGGCCGGACGGCAGCACCGTGACCCGCTCGCCGACACGGAACGAGCCGGCCGCGATCTGGCCCGCGTACCCCCGGTAGTCCGGGTGCTCCGCGGACTGCGGACGGATCACGTACTGCACGGGCAGCCGCGCGTGGCAGTGCGCCAGGTCGTGGCTGACCGGGACGGTCTCCAGGTGCTCCAGGACGGTCGGGCCGCCGTACCAGTCCATGGTCGCCGACGGCTCCACCACGTTGTCACCGGCCAGCGCCGAGATCGGGATGGCGGTGACATCGGGGACGCCGAGCTCGGTGGCGTACGCCGTGAACTCCTCGGCGATGGCCGCGAAGACGGCCTCCCGGTAGTCGACCAGGTCCATCTTGTTGACCGCGAGGACCACGTGCGGGACGCGCAGCAGCGCCGCGATCGCGGCGTGGCGGCGGGTCTGCTCGACGACGCCGTTGCGCGCGTCGACCAGGATCACCGTGAGCTCGGCGGTGGAGGCGCCGGTGACCATGTTGCGGGTGTACTGCACATGGCCGGGCGTGTCGGCGAGGATGAACCGGCGCCGGGGCGTGGCGAAGTAGCGGTACGCCACATCGATGGTGATGCCCTGCTCGCGCTCGGCGCGCAGCCCGTCGGTGAGCAGCGCGAGGTCCGGGCCCTCCTGGCCGCGGCTCGCCGACGCGCGCTCCACGGCCTCCAGCTGGTCGGCCAGGACCGACTTGGAGTCGTGCAGCAGGCGGCCCACGAGGGTGGACTTGCCGTCGTCGACCGAACCGGCGGTGGCGAACCGCAGCAGGGTGGTCTCGGAGAGCTCAGTGGTCGTGGTCATGCTTAGAAGTACCCCTCGCGCTTGCGGTCCTCCATGGCGGCCTCGGACAGCTTGTCGTCGGCGCGGGTGGCGCCGCGCTCGGTGAGCCGGGAGGCGGCGATCTCGGCGATGACGGCGTCCAGCGTGGTCGCGTCGGAGTCGACGGCGCCGGTGCAGGACATGTCGCCGACGGTGCGGTAGCGGACCTGCCGCTTCTCGACCGTCTCGCCGTCCTTGGGCCCGCCCCACTCGCCGGCGGTCAGCCACATGCCGTTGCGCTGGAAGACCTCGCGCTCATGGGCGAAGTAGATCTGAGGCAGCTCGATGTTCTCGCGGGCGATGTACTGCCACACGTCCAGCTCGGTCCAGTTGGACAGCGGGAAGACGCGGACGTGCTCGCCCGGCGCGTGGCGGCCGTTGTACAGGTTCCACAGCTCGGGGCGCTGACGGCGCGGGTCCCACTGCGAGAACTCGTCCCGCAGCGAGAACACGCGCTCCTTGGCGCGGGCCTTCTCCTCGTCGCGTCGGCCGCCGCCGAAGACCGCGTCGAACCGCTCGGCCTGGATCTTCTCCGTCAGCGGGAGCGTCTGCAGCGGGTTGCGGGTGCCGTCGGGGCGCTCCTTGAGGACTCCGCGGTCGATGTAGTCCTGTACGGAGGCCACATGCAGGCGCAGCCCATGCGCCGCCACCACACGGTCCCGGTACTCGATGACCTCCGGGAAGTTGTGCCCGGTGTCGACGTGCAGCAGCGAGAAGGGCACCGGCGCGGGGGCGAACGCCTTGAGCGCCAGGTGCAGCATGAGGATGGAGTCCTTGCCGCCGGAGAACAGGATCACCGGCCGCTCGAACTCGCCCGCCACCTCGCGGAGGATGTGCACCGCCTCGGACTCCAGCGCGTCCAGGTGCGTCAGCGCGTACAGGTCGCCGCTGTCCTCCGAGTTGGGTCCCGTTCCGTCGATCTCAGTCACCGTCGTCACGCCAGACCCCTCTCAGCCAGCAGCGCCCGCAGTGCCGCGGCGGACTCCTGCACACCCTGCTGATGCGTCTCGATGCGCAGGTCCGGGGCGTCCGGGGCCTCGTACGGGTCGTCGACCCCGGTCAGCCCCGCGATCTCGCCCGCGGCCTGCTTCGCGTACAGCCCCTTCACGTCCCGCTCGGCGCACACCTCCACCGGCGTGGCGACGTGCACCTCCAGATACGCCGTGCCCTCGGCCTGGTGGCGCTTGCGGACCGCCTCGCGGCTGTCCGCGTACGGGGCGATCACCGGCACCAGGACCTTGACGCCGTTGGAGGCCAGCAGCTCGGCCACGAAGCCGATCCGCTGGACGTTCACGTCCCGGTCCTCGCGGGAGAAGCCGAGGCCGGAGGAGAGGAACTCGCGGATCTCGTCGCCGTCCAGCACCTCCACCCGGTGACCCTCGCCGCGCAGCCGCTCGGCCAGCGCGTAGGCAATGGTGGTCTTGCCCGCACTCGGCAACCCGGTCAGCCACACCGTAGCGCCCCTTTTGATTGGCGCTCCCGCCTCCGGGCGCCCGATGCCGGTGTCGACGCTCGTCGGCTTCGGTCGCTCGTGCCTCGCTCCCTGTGCCTCCTCACTTTCGACACCGCCGCGCCCTACGGCTCCCGCGCCGCGCCCTGTCACGCTCATCTGGTTCTCCTGGTCAGCCATCAGCCGTGCAGCCCGCACTCGGTCTTGGCGCGGCCCGCCCAGCGGCCGGCCCGTGCGTCCTCGCCCTCCAAAACCCGCCGGGTGCAGGGGGCGCACCCCACCGACGCGTATCCGTCCATCAGCAGGGGGTTGGTGAGCACACCGTGTTCGTCGACGTACGCGTCCACGTCCGCCTGTGTCCAGCGGGCGATCGGGGAGACCTTGACCTTGCCGCGCTTGGGGTCCCAGCCGACCACCGGGGTGTTCGCGCGGGTCGGGGACTCGTCGCGGCGCAGCCCGGTCGCCCAGGCGTCATAGCCGCGCAGCCCCTCCTCCAGCGGCTTGACCTTGCGCAGGGCGCAGCACAGGTCCGGGTTCCGGTCATGCAGCTTCGGGCCGTACTCGGCGTCCTGCTCGGCGACGGTCTGGCGGGGGGTGAGCGTGATGACGTTGACGTCCATCACGGCCGCCACCGCGTCGCGGGTGCCGATGGTCTCCGGGAAGTGGTAGCCGGTGTCGAGGAACACCACATCGACGCCGGGCAGCACGCGGGAGGCCAGATGGGCCACCACCGCGTCCTCCATCGAGGAGGTGACGCAGAAGCGCGGCCCGAAGGTGTCGGCCGCCCAGCGCAGGATCTCCAGCGCCGGGGCGTCCTCCAGCTCGCGTCCCGCGCGCTCGGCCAGTTCTTGCAGGTCCAGTGTGTTCTGCTGCTGCTCGGTCATATCGCCGTGCCCCCTTCGCCGTGGTCGCGCCGCAGGCCCTTGGCCAGCAGCCCGAGGAACGAGAGCCGGAACGCGCGGTTGCAGGAGGCGCATTCCCAGGCGCCGTGGCCTTCTTCGGAGGGGCGCAGGTCCTCGTCCCCGCAGTACGGGCAGTAGAACGGAGCCGCACGCTCGCTCATGACGCCCCCCTCTCGCTGTCGCTCGCTTCGCTCATGACAGCGCCTCCTCGCTCGCCCGCGCCGCCCACGTCGCGAACCGCTCGCCCTCTTCCCGCTCTTCCTGGAAGCGGCGCAGCACGCGCTCGATGTAGTCGGGGAGTTCGGCGGAGGTGACCTTCAGACCGCGCACCTTGCGGCCGAAACCGGCCTCCAGGCCGAGCGCGCCGCCGAGGTGGACCTGGTAGCCCTCGACCTGGTCGCCGTTCTCGTCCATGACCAGCTGGCCCTTGAGGCCGATGTCGGCGACCTGGATGCGCGCGCACGCGTTCGGGCAGCCGTTGAGGTTGATGGTGAGGGGCTCGTCGAACTCGGGCAGACGGCGCTCCAGCTCGTCGATCAGCGCGGAGCCGCGCGCCTTGGTCTCGACGATCGCGAGCTTGCAGAACTCGATACCGGTGCAGGCCATCGTGCCGCGCCGGAACGGCGACGGGGTGACCTGGAGGTCCAGCGCCTCCAGACCGGCGACGAGCGAGTCGACCCGGTCCTGCTCGACGTCGAGCACGATCATCTTCTGCTCGACGGTGGTGCGCAGGCGGCCGGAGCCGTGTGCCTCGGCCAGTTCGGCGATCTTGGTGAGGGTGGCCCCGTCCACGCGGCCGACGCGCGGCGCGAAGCCGATGTAGTAGCGGCCGTCCTGCTGGCGGTGCACGCCGATGTGGTCGCGCCACTGCTGTACGGGCTGCTCGGGCGCGGGGCCGTCGGCCAGCTTGTGCTTCAGGTACTCGTCCTCCAGCACCTGGCGGAACTTCTCCGCGCCCCAGTCGGCGACCAGGAACTTCAGCCGGGCGCGGGTGCGCAGCCGCCGGTAGCCGTAGTCGCGGAAGATACCGGCGACGCCCGCCCAGACCTCCGGGACCTCGTCGAGGGGGACCCAGGCGCCGAGCCGGACGCCGATCTTCGGGTTGGTGGAAAGACCGCCGCCGACCCACAGGTCGAAGCCGGGACCGTGCTCGGGGTGGCGTACGCCGACGAAGGCGATGTCGTTGATCTCGTGGACGACGTCGAGCAGCGGCGAGCCGGAGACGGCCGTCTTGAACTTGCGCGGCAGGTTGGAGAACTCCTTGCTGCCGATGAAGCGGCGGTGGATCTCCTCGATGGCCGGGCTGCCGTCGATGATCTCGTCCTCGGCGATCCCGGCGACGGGCGAGCCGATGATGACGCGCGGGGTGTCACCGCAGGCCTCGGTGGTCGACAGGCCGACGGCCTCAAGACGCCGCCAGATCTCGGGCATGTCCTCGATCCGGATCCAGTGGTACTGGATGTTCTGCCGGTCGGTGATGTCGGCCGTGCCGCGGGCGAACTCCTGGGAGATCTCGCCGATGACCCGCAGCTGCTCGGTGGTCAGCCGGCCGCCGTCGATGCGGACGCGCAGCATGAAGTACTCGTCGTCCAGCTCCTCCGGCTCCAGGATGGCGGTCTTGCCGCCGTCGATACCGGGCTTGCGCTGGGTGTACAGGCCCCACCAGCGCATACGTCCGCGCAGGTCGGCGCCGTCGATGGCGTCGAAGCCGCGGTGGGCGTAGATCGTCTCAATGCGTGTCCGCACATTGAGACCGTCGTCGTCCTTCTTGAACTGCTCGTTGGCGTTGAGGGGCGTGAAGTGGCCCGCGGCCCACTGGCCCTCGCCGCGGTGGCGTCCGGCCTTGCGGCGGGGCGTGGCTGCGCTGGGGCGGTCCGGGGAGGCGGCCATGGCGGTGTGTGTCCTTCTGAGCGGCTCTGGTGCGGGCGGACGGTGCTCGGTACACACCCTCGTTGACCTGCACGTTTGCGTGCAGACGGGCACGGCGGCGCGGTGAGGGTGAGATGCGGTGGCGGAGAGATCGAGGCGTGCGTGGTCGCCCACGTCGTCGGGGGCGGCGGGGAATGCGGGGGTACCGGCGGAGCTCTCCGGGGTCGGGGCCCGCCTACGGGTACAGCCTCAGCGGACTGGACAGATCGCGCTGGACATGCGGCCGAGATCGACGTGGCGCCGACTCACCAAGGCAATTCCAGCTCGAGACATGAGGGAAGCGTGGCATGGGGGTCTCAGGGCAGTCCACCATCATCCAATATTTGGACAACTCTGTCCCGCATGGTGGGATGCTGTGTCCTTGGTCACCCGCCGCGTCACTTGCGGTCCGGGCGGTCGGCTCACTCGTGCTCGGCGCCCGCCCCGGTGCCGGGGTCGGTGCCGGGCTCGGTGCGGGGCTCGGTGTCGTGCTTGGTGTCGAAGACCCGGAACCCGCGCCGCCGGTAGTTGTCCAGCGCGTACGGGCCGTCCTTGCTGCAGGTGTGCACCCACACCCGCTTGGTCGGCGGCCGCCCGGCCCAGCGCTCGGCCAGGTCCCAGGCGCGGGCGGTGCCCCAGGTCAGCAGGTGTCCGCCGATCCGCCGCCCCCGGAAGGCGGGCAGCAGACCGAAGTACGTGATCTCCACCACGCCCTCGTCCTGCGCCTCCAGCTCGATGTACCCCGCCGGGGTGCCCCGCTCATAGGCCACCCACGTCTCCACCCCGGGCCGCTCCAGGAACGCCCGCCACTGCTCGACGGTCCACCCCAGCCGGTCCGTCCAGGCCACGTCCGCGCCGACCGTCGTATAAAGGAAGCGGTTGAACTCGGGGCAGGGGATCTCGGCCCGTACGATCCGCACCCCCGCGGCGGCGGGGGGCTGTTGGGCCGGGGCGAGGTCCGCGGGCGAGGTCTGCTCCAGGGACCAGGTGGTGACCGTGATGCTCATGCGGCCCATCCCATCACGCCCCGGGCCGGTGACTGCAACGCGGCGCAACCTTTGCGCATGGCTGTAGCGGACACGGACAGTGGGCGTGGCGGAGGGCGGTACCGAGTCGGCGCGGCATCCCCTCCGCCGAGTTGGCCCCTTTCCCGCGGCTCGGTTCCCTCGCCGTCCGGCCTGGTCACCGGCTGGTCACGGAGGGAAACACCGGGCGCCCCCGGGCACCCCGGGGCGGATACCGTGAGAAGGTGCAGCCAGGGAAAGAACCGTCGAAGCCGTCCGGTCGGCTCCACAAGGCCCGCGCCTTGTACCGCAATGTGTCCAAGCGCAGGATGGCCTGGCTGCTGCTGAAGGACACCGTCCACTCCTGCATGGAGTACCGGGTCACCGGCCTGGCCGCCGAGGCCGCCTTCTTCACCCTGCTGTCGCTGCCGCCGCTGCTGCTCGGCCTGATCGGGCTCCTCGGCTACTTCGACGCGTGGACCAGCACCGACACCGTGGCCACCATCCGGCAGAACATCCTCGACGCCTCGGGGACCGTGCTGTCCGACAAGGGGGTCCGGGAGATCGCCCGCCCGCTGCTGGACGACGTCATCGAGGGCGGCCGCCCGGACGTCATCTCGCTCGGCTTCGCCATCGCCCTGTGGTCCGGCTCCCGTGCGGTCAACGTCTTCGTCGACACCATCACCATCATGTACGGGCTCGAAGGCCGCCGCGGGATCGTCAGGACCCGGCTGCTGTCCTTCCTCCTCTACCTGGTGGCGCTGGTCATCGGGGCGGTGGCGCTGCCCTTGATGGTGATCGGCCCGGAGGCCGTCGTGGACCTGGTGCCCTCGAGCGGGGACCTGGTGCGGGTCCTGTACTGGCCCGTGGTGATCCTGCTCTCCGTCGCCTTCCTCACCACGCTCTACCACGTCTCCGTGCCGGTGCGTTCGCCCTGGCGGGAGGACATCCCCGGGGCGCTCGTCGCG
The DNA here is from genome assembly GCF_042959105.1 of Streptomyces sp. NPDC007917. NCBI lineage: Bacteria > Bacillati > Actinomycetota > Actinomycetes > Kitasatosporales > Streptomycetaceae > Streptomyces > Streptomyces sp. NPDC007917. The sequence goes on along the minus strand of NZ_JBIBKK010000001.1, from coordinate 315,787 downwards.
CTGGCGATCTGGGTGCTCGGCAGCTTTCTGCTGCGCATCTACCTGGTCCACACCGTCGAGGGGCCGACGATCTACGGCTCGCTGGCCGCGCCCGTCGCCGTGCTGCTGTGGATCGGTGTGTCCGCCTTCGCGGTGCTCGTCGGCGCGGCCGTCAACGCCGCCATCGACCGGGTCTGGCCGTCGGTCGCCACCGCCGCCGGGCGCGCCGAGGCGGCAGCCCAGGCCCGGGAGGAGGCGGCCAGGCGGCGGGCCTGGGAGCAGCGCACCGCGGACGACGGGGCGGCGGAGATCACCCCGCCCTCGGAGTTCCCCGAGCGCTGGGCGCAGTTCCTGCCGCACGCCGACGTACGCTCCCGGCTGCACCACAGGCGCACCCCGCGACAGGCCCCCAGAACCCCGGAGACGCGGCCGCCGGAGACGCGGCCGCCGGAGACGCGGCCGCCGGAGACACGGACGCCGGAGACACGGACCCCCGACACGCGGCCGCCGGAGACACGGACCCCCGAGACGCGGAGCCCCGAGTCGCGGAGCCCCGACGCGCGGACCCCCGAGACGCGGGCCCCGGAGCCCAGAACCTCCGAGGACGGCGGGTCGAAGAACCTCCCGGCGGAGAACGGCGCGTCAGTGCCAGACACGGGAGGCCAGTAGCCCCAGCCCGGCCCCGGCCGCCTCCCGCCACACCCGCAGCGGCCCGTCGAGCAGCGCCTCGGCCTCCTTCTCCCCCGGCCAGTCGTCGATCCGGGCCAGCGCCCGCTCGCGCTCCGCCCCGGACACCGCGAGCGCGGCCTCGGCCGCCGGCAGCAGGCGGCGGACCTCCTCGGCTCGGAACACGGCGTCGCCGGCCCAGCCGGGCAGCGTCGCCGCGCGCTCGGGGCCCAGGCCGTGGAAGAGGGCGGCCACCGGGTTGTCCTTGCGCACGGACTCGAAGAACGGCTGGACCGTGTCGCTGTCGATCCGGTCCCACCAGTTCATGACGTGGAGCTTGCCCGTGGTGTCCATGGCGTCGAAGGCCGAGTCATTGACCATGTTGAACAGGTGCAGCGCCTCCTCGGTGTTGTAGCCGTCCTCGCGCCACACCGGCACCGCGCCACCGCCGCGCCCCGCGTCGCGCTCCCAGCGCGACCAGGCCCCCACCGCCGCCGCCCGCGCCGCCGTGGCCTCGATGGCGGGCACCGCGAGCGGCGCGAGCTCCGCGACCTCCGCGTCGCCCAGCGCCCCCATCAGCCAGAAGCTGGACATCCCCATACCGCGCCCCTCCGTACCCACCACTGCCTGGTGCCGCGCCTCCCGGAAACCGCAGGGTGGCATGGGCCACCGACAGCCCGGTTGGCCCCATCAGGTGACACGCGCCTGCCAGGTGGCGCACGTGCCGCCGGGGCTGCTCGACCTGCCCCTGCTCAGATGACACCGTCCAGGCATGGACCACAGCGCTCGAACGCGGAACCTGCGCCCGAGGCTGGTGCTCGCGAGCGCCACCATGCTCTTCGTCGAGCTGGCGCTGATCAGGTGGACCGGCGCCAACATCGTCCACCTGAGCTACTTCTCCAACTTCATCCTGCTGGGCTCGTTCCTCGGCATCGGCCTGGGGTTCCTGATCCCGGCCGGGCGCGGGCAGTGGCTCATCCGCTGGGCGCCCGTGCCGCTCGCCGTCCTCGTGGTCCTGGTGCGGGCGTTCCCCGTACAGGTGCGGCAGACCAGCGGGGAGGTCATCTACTTCACGGCCGTGAAGACCACGGGACTGCCCCAGTGGGTGACCCTCCCCATCCTGTTCGGGCTCGCCGCGCTCATCATGATGGCCATCGGCAAGATCACGGCGGACCTGTTCCGCCGGCTGCCGTCGCTGGACGCCTACCGCTACGACCTGCTGGGCTCGCTGGCCGGCTCGCTTTCGTTCGCCGCGCTGTCCTGGCTGCGCGCCCCGTCGGTGGTGTGGGGGGCCCTCGCCGCGGTGGCGCTGCTGGTGCTGGGCGGGCGTCGCAACACCGTCCGGTACGCGGTGCCGCTGGCCGTGGTGGTGGCGGCGCTGACGCTGGAGTCGCTGGCGAGCGGCATCTCCTGGTCCCCGTACTACAAGATCGAGCTCAAGCGTGCGACCTCGGGCAGCCGGGACTACAAGATCTCCGCCAATGGTGTTCCGCACCAGAGCATCGCACCGCTGAAGGTGCTGCGGCGCTCGGACTCCCCGTACGAGGAGCCGTACCGGGAGACCCCGGCCAACCCCCACCGCCGCATCCTGGTCATCGGCGCCGGCAACGGCAACGACGTCGCCGTCGCGCTCGCCCACGGCGCCCGGCGGGTGGACGCCGTCGAGATCGACCCCAGGCTCCGTCAGATCGGCGCCGACCTGCACCCCGACCGGCCCTACGACGACCCACGGGTGCATGTCCACATCGACGACGGACGGGCCTTCCTGGAGCGCACCGACGCCCGCTACGACCTGGTGGTCCTCGCCCTGCCGGACTCCCTGACCCTGGTGTCCGGCGCCAGCAACCTCCGCCTGGAGAGCTATCTGTTCACCCGGCAGGCCTTCGAGGCGGCACACCGCCACCTGGCCCCCGGCGGCGCGTTCGCGATGTACAACTACTACCGGCAGAACTGGCTCATCGACCGCTACGGCTCCACCCTCACCTCGGTCTTCGGACACGCGCCCTGCATCACCCACTACGGCGGCAAGAAGGCCGCCATCCTCGTCGCCGGGGCCACCCCCGGCGACCAGCGGTGCGCCACCGCCTGGCGGCCCTCGGGCCCGGTGCCCGCGGCCGCCACCGACGACCACCCCTTCCCCTATCTGCTGCACCGCACCATCCCCAGCCTCTACCTCTGGGTGCTGGGCGCGATCCTGCTGGTGACCGTGGTGTCGGTGCGGCTGACCGGGGTCCGGGTCCGGCGCACCGTCAGATACACCGACATGTTCCTGCTCGGTGCCGCCTTCATGCTGCTCGAGACCAAGAACGTGATCGGGTTCGCCCTCTACTTCGGCACCACCTGGCTGGTCAACGCCATCGTCTTCGCCGGTGTCATGCTGGCCGTCCTCGGCGCGGTCGAGACCCGGCGCCGGATGCGCCACGTCAAACAGTCCGTCCTGCAGCTGCTGCTGTTCGCCACCCTGGCCGTGTCCTGGCTCGTCCCGACCCATCTGGTGCTCGGGCTGCCCTTCGCGGCGCGCCTGGCCGCGGCGATCGCCCTGGCCTTCGCCCCGATCTTCTGCGCCAACCTCATCTTCTCCGACCGCCTGGCGGCGGCCCCCGACCCCACGGCCGCCTTCGGGGCGAACCTCCTGGGCGCCCTCACCGGCGGCACGCTCGAATACCTCGCCCTCGTCACCGGCTATCAGGCGCTGCTCCTCGTCGTCGCCGCGCTGTACGCGGGAGCGTGTGTCGCGATGCGCTTCACCCGCCGTACCCGGGGCCCGGCGGAGCCCGTCGAACGGCTCACGGTCGAGCCCACCACCCATCCCTGACCGCTGCCGGGACGTGCGACACGGAGCGGGCGCGGTCGCCCCGATGACCGCGATCTTCCCGATACCGTGTCCACAGACGCGAGTTGGGGGTGGGCTGTGGAGCCGTTCACGATGGCGGCGGTGGCTTCGGCGGTCACCACGGTGACCTCGGGCGCCCTGTCGGGTGCGGGCGGGGAGATGGGGCGGCGGAGCTCGGAGGCGCTGGCCGGGCTTGTACGGAGGATGCGGGGCCGAGACGTGGGTCCTGCCCCCGGCCCCGGCTCGCCGGGGGACACCGGCCCCGAGCCGACGGACGCGGAGCCCGAGGCGTCCGCGGACCCCGGCGTCCGCGCGGACGAGCCGCCCCCGCTGCCCGCTACCGACGAGGAGCGGCGCGAACTGGCCCGGCAGCTGTGGGAGAGCTCCCGCACCTCTCCCGGCTTCGCCCGCGACATGGCGGCCTGGCTGCGGGAGGCCGGGTGGCTGGGGGCCCGGGCAACCCCCGCCGTGGCCCCCGGGGCGTCCCGCCCGCGGATGCTGCCGCCCGCGAACGCCGCCTTCACCGACCGCGAGGCGCTGCCCGAGCAGATCGCCCGGGTACTGGACGGCGGGGACAGGCCCGCGGGCGTCCCGGCGGTCGTGGTGCTGGTGGGGCCCGGCGGCATCGGGAAGACCGCGGCGGCCGTGCACAGCGCGCACCGGCTCGACGAGCGCTTCCCCGACGGCCAGCTCTACATCGACCTGCAGGGGCAGTCCGCGGCGACGGCGCTGACCCCCTCCGAGGCGCTGGTCCGCCTGCTGGAGGCGCTGCGGGTGCCGACCGGCCGGCTGCCGGCCGACGAACGGCGGCTGAGCGAGCTCTACCGCGACTGCGCGGCCGAGCGGCGCATGGTCGTCGTACTGGACAACGCCCACTCCGAGCGGCAGGTCCGGCCGCTGCTGACCGCCGCCCCGGAATCCCTCGCCATCATCACCAGCCGCTACCGCCTCGACCGGCTCGCGGCCGATCCGGGCGCCCGGGTGATCAGGCTCGACCCGCTCACCACCGCCGACTCGGTCCGGCTCCTGACCCGCATCGTGGGCCGGGACGCGACGGCCGGCCGGGGGCCTGGCGTCGCGGCGGTCGCGGAGCGGTGCGGCGGGATTCCGCTGGCGCTGTGCGAGACGGGCGCCCGCGTCGCCGTACGGGAACACCTCACCTGGGACACCGTCGAGCGACAGCTGTCCGAGCGGGCACACCGCGGGGAACAGGAGGCCACCTCCATGGACGACCGGTCGGCCCGGGGCGCGGTGGACCTCACCACCGACGTCACCTACGGGGAGCTGAGCCCGCGGGCGGCCCGGCTGTACCGGATGCTGGGGGCGTGGCCGTGGCCCGGCATCAGCGTGGGGGCCGCGCGCAAGGCCGTGGACGCGGCGGACGACGACGAGGCGCGGACGCTCCTCGACGAGCTGGCGGGCGTCCATCTGCTCGAGGAAGTGGGGGAGGAGCGCTACCGCTTCCACGACCTCGTACGCGAACACGCCGCGCGGCGCGGCGAGACGGAGGACCGCCACGCGGACCGCGCGGCCGCCGTGCGCCGCGTCGTCGGCTGGTACCTGGGGTTCGCGGCGGCCGCCGACATCCGCGTCATCCCCGGGCGCTGGCGGCTGGGCCCCGCCTACGCGCGGCTCGCGCCGCCGGCGGACCGCGACTCCACGCACCCGGTCGGCCGCCTCGCCCTGGCCGAGCTGCGCGCCGAGCGCGAGAACCTGGCCGCCGCGGTACGGGCCGCCGAGCACTACGGCTTCGACGAACTGGCCTGGCAGCTGTGCGAGGCGATGTGGGGCCTCCATCTGCGCCTCGGCTTCCACGAACAGTGGGTCGAGACCCACCTCAGGGGCGTGGCGGCCGCCCGCCGGAGCGCCGCTGAGTTCGGCGACCCGCGGGCCGAGGGCCGGATGCTGGTCCAGCTCGCTTTCGCCCACATGGGCCTCGAACGCTGGGCCGAGGCCGAGGAGGCCCTGCTGAACGCCGCCGCCGCGGACGAGCGGGCCGGGCACCACCGCGGCCGGGCGACCGCCGTCGAGGCGCTTGGGCTGCTGCGGCTCAAGCAGTGGCGATACCCCGAGGCACAGCGGAGCTTCGAGGAGGCCCGGCAGGTGCTGGGGCGGATCGGCCCGGGGGACGACGGGGAGGCGGACGTACCCCGCGCACTGGCGCTGCTCGAGCACCACATCGGCCGCGCCCTGCGCGGTCAGGGGCGCCTGCCCGAGGCCGTACGCGGACTCCACGAGGCCCTGGCCCGCTTCCGGGCCCTGCCCGAGCCCGATCTGTACAACGAGGGACGGGTGTACATGAGCCTGGGCGAGACCCATCTCGACGCCGACGAGCCGGAGTCGGCCCGCGTCTGTCTCGACGAGGCCATCGCCACCATGGGCCGGGAGGGCGCCGAGCTGCAGCACGCCGACGCCGCGGAGATGCGGGCCCGCTGCGCGAGGGCGCTGGGCGACCCGGCCGGGGAGGCCGCTGATCTGCGCACGGCCGTCGCGCTGTACGAGACGGCGGGCGACGACGCGTCCGTCGCCCGCGTCCGCGCGCGGCTGGCGGAGCTGACGGAGGCCTGACGTGCGGTGAGTATCGGACGGCGACACGCCGTGGTGCTGGCATGTCGCCGTCCGATACCCACTACAAAGTCACCGGCATCGGGGCTGGTCCGGGGACAGGCGCTCCACCGCGACCCGGTGGTGCGCCGCCCCGGTGACCACGGTCAGCTCCGCCCGCGCCGCGCCGAGGGGCCCCGCCCCGAGCCAGGCCAACAGCGCCGACGCGTAAGCGGCCGGGTCGCACAGATCGGCCCGGCCCGTCTCGTCGGGGGCGGCCGTCAGCCGCACCAGATCCCCCTGCCGGGTGCGCACCGTGCAGCGGTCCGGGCCGGTCACATACACGGCCAGGGCGCAGTGCGGATGGCGCGCCAGGACCTCCGCGGTCCAGGCGGCGGGCGGGCCGACCCTCGGGTCGTCCTCCGCGGCGTACCGCACGACCACATCCGCGACGCCCAGCCGCCCCGCGTCCTGGGTGTCCTCGTGCACCACCGTGTGCGCGCCGTCGGCGTCCGGGTCCTCCGGCTCGTGGGCGGCGTCGGCGTGGCGGGTGACCGCGACCGTCGGCGGGTCGGCGGCGATCAGCCGGGTCAGGACCCGTACGGGCGCGGTGCGCTCGGCGGGCTCGTACGGCGGCAGCGGCAGCCGGTCGAGGAGGGCGCGGCGGTCGGCGGGCTCGGGGATGCCGATGAGGTCGTAGAACAGGCGGCGCAGGAGACCGGCGGAGCGGCCCGGCGCGGACGTGGTCTGGGCGGCCAACTCGGCGTAGCGGCCGGGGTCGTGGCCCTGGAGGACGCGCTCGATCTGCGCCCGCAGGCTGCCGTGCGGGCGGAGCCTCGGGGCGGCCCGGCCGAGCGCGGCGACCGGCGAGGCGGGGTCGAGGTCGCCGGCGGGGAAGGCGCCGAGGAGCACGGGCCTGCCGATGGAGGCCGCGTAGTACGTGACGCTGCCGTGGTCGCCCAGGACGCAGTCCGCCGCTATCAGGGCCTGTCGCCAGCCGTGCAGCTCCGAGATCAGGCCGAGACCGGCCCGCCGCGCCCGGTCCAGCCAGCCCCGGACCTGTCCGGGGCCGTGCCCGTGCCAGATGTTGGGGTGCAGAACGGCCACCGTGCGGTACTCGTCCGCCGGCAGCTCGGCCGCCAGGCGGGGCAGCAGCCAGGGCAGCAGATCGCCTTCGCCTCCGTCGCCGAAGAGCGAGCGCGGCGCCCATGTGGAGCTGACCACGACCAGCCGCTGGTGCGGCGCCACTCCGAGCGCGCGGCGGAAGCGCTCGCGGTACGGGAGGGCGTCAAGGATGCGGTCGTAGCAGGGGTCCCCGGCGAGGACGGCCGTCGGCGCGGCCTCCGGGCAGGCGGCGCCGAGCCGGTCGAGCTGCTCGGGGTGGGACAGGACGGTGGCGGAGGCGATGGGGCGGCCGTCGTGCAGCAGCCACTCGGGCGCCAGCCCGAAGACCGGTGTTGTCCGGTGTTGTCCGGTGTTGCCAGCCTCTTATTGTACCCAACGCCATGCGACAGCACGGCCACATCGCCCCGCAGCGCGTGGAGTTGGCCGCCGTAGCTCGCGGACAGCGCCAAGTCGACGGGGGTGTCCTTCGCCTGCTCCCAGGGGAGTACGGGCAGCCCGGCGGCGGCCAGCAGCTCGGGGACCCCGGCCAGAAAGGGCGAGGACCGGGTGCAGGTCGCCAGCAACTGCACCCGCGGATCGCCGCTGAGCAGCGGGAGCACATCCAGCAGCCGGGTCGCGGAGGTGACGTTGTGCACCACGAGCAGCACCCGACGGCACTCGGCCCGGGTCACCCACCGCTCCGCGTCGGCGCCGACCGGAACCCTCAGCCGCGGTGTGCCCGTCATCCTGGCGATCTTACCGTCGGTGACGATGGTCCTTCTTCGAGCCGCATCCCGCCGATCTTTGTCCTGTGAGTGGAGAAAGTAGGGGGTAATCCCTGCACAACTTCTTCCCAGGTTCGACAGCCGCTGCTACGTTCCCTACGAAAGCCCGGCACCGGGGCGGAATCTGGGCGGGGAGGGGATCGTGAGACGCATGACGGCAAGACCGGCGAGCGCCCACCAGGCGCGCCTGCTCAAGCTGTTGCGCGACGCCGGCCCCAGCTCCCGTGCCCAGCTGGGCGACCAGGTCGACCTGTCCCGGTCCAAGCTGGCCGTGGAGCTCAACCGGCTGCTGGAGACGGGCCTGGTGGTGGCCGACGGGCTCGCGGCCTCGCGCGGCGGCCGCCGCTCCCACAACGTCCGGCTCAACCCGGGCCTGAGGTTCCTCGGCGTCGACATCGGCGCGACATCGGTCGACGTCGCCGTCACCAACGCGGAGCTGGAGGTCCTCGGCCACCTCAACCAGCCGATGGACGTCCGTGAGGGCCCCGTGGCGGTCTTCGAGCAAGTCCTGGACATGGCCGGGAAGTTGAAGGCCACCGGGCTCGCCGAGGGCTTTGACGGCGCCGGCATCGGCGTGCCCGGGCCGGTCCGCTTCCCCGAGGGCGTTCCGGTGGCCCCGCCGATCATGCCGGGCTGGGACGGCTTCCCCGTACGGGAGGCGCTCAGCCAGGAACTCGGCTGCCCGATCATGGTCGACAACGATGTGAACCTCATGGCGATGGGGGAACAGCACGCCGGAGTCGCCCGTAACGTCGCCGACTTCCTCTGCGTCAAGATCGGCACCGGCATCGGCTGCGGCATCGTCGTCGGCGGTCGTGTCCACCGCGGCACCACCGGCAGCGCGGGCGACATCGGCCACATCCAGGCCGTGCCCGGCGGCAGGCCCTGTGCCTGCGGCAACCGGGGCTGCCTGGAAGCCCACTTCAGCGGCGCGGCGCTGGCCCGCGACGCGGTGCAGGTGGCCCAACAGGGCCTGTCCCCGGAGCTCGCGGCCCGGCTGCGGACGAACGGCACCCTCACCGCCGCCGATGTCGCCGCCGCGGCCACTGCGGGCGACACCACGGCACTGGAGCTGATCCGCGAGGGCGGCACCCGCGTCGGCGAGGTCATCGCCGGCCTCGTCTCCTTCTTCAACCCCGGCCTGTTAGTGATCGGCGGCGGGGTGACCGGCCTGGGCCACACCCTGCTCGCCGCGATCCGCACCCAGGTCTACCGCCAGTCGCTGCCCCTGGCGACCGGCAACCTGCCCATCGTCCTGGGCGAGTTGGGCTCCACCGCCGGCGTCACCGGCGCGGCCCGGCTGATCAGCGACCACCTCTTCTCACCCGCCTGAGCGACCGCCTCTTCTCACCCGCCTGAGCGACCACCTCTTCTCACCCACGCAAGCGATCACAGCCTGCTCCTGGAACGACTGCGCGGCGCCGCGCCGACCGCAGGCGCGGCACGCCCCGACACCGGCCCACGGCTTCAAGCCGCCGTCGGCCCCCTCCGATGCCACATTCTCCAACTGACCCCGGACACCGAGGTCAGTTGTCACAGCTCCGGGATGACGGCGCATCCCGGCGTACGCGCCCGCCCGTACAACCAGCCCCATTCTGGAGGCATTTCGTGCACGGGAACGACCGCATCACCCGCACCCGCACCCGCCCCCGAACCCGCAGACCGCGTCTGCGCAAGGCGATCGCGCTGCTCAGCGGCGCCCTCATTGCCGGCGCCGGCCTGACCCTCACCACCCCCCAGGCCGGCGCAGCCGTCGCCGGCCAGGAGAAGGCCGCGGCTACCGCGGCGGCCGAGGACTTCCAGCAGGTCACCCTCGCCAAGGGGGAGGCGGAGGTCGGCGAGCCCATGTCGCTTGCCGTCCTCCCCGACCGCTCGGTCCTGCACACCTCCCGCGACGGCGAACTGCGCCTGACCGACGCCGCGGGCAACACCAGGCTCGCGGGCAAGCTCGACGTCTACTCCCATGACGAGGAGGGCCTGCAAGGCATCGGCGTCGACCCGGGCTTCACCGACAACCGCTTCATCTACCTCTACTACGCGCCCCCTCTGAACACCCCGGCGGGCGACGCCCCCGAGACCGGCACCGCCGCCGACTTCGCGCCCTTCGACGGCGTCAACCGGCTCTCCCGTTTCGTGCTGAAGACCGACGGCACCCTCGACACCGCCAGCGAGAAGAAGATCCTCGACGTCCCCGCCACCCGCGGCCTGTGCTGCCATGTCGGAGGCGACATCGACTTCGACGCGGCCGGCAACCTGTACCTGTCGACCGGCGACGACACCAACCCGTTCCAGTCGGACGGCTATACCCCGATCGACGAGCGCGCGAACCGCAACCCCGGCTTCGACGCCCAGCGCTCCGCGGGCAACACCAACGACCTGCGCGGCAAGATCCTGCGCATCAAGGTCGAGGCCGATGGCTCGTACTCCATCCCCGAAGGCAACCTCTTCGAGCCCGGCACCGACAAGACGCGGCCCGAGATCTACGCGATGGGCTTCCGCAACCCGTTCCGGTTCAGCGTCGACAAGAAGACCGGCATCCTGTACGTCGGCGACTACGGCCCCGACGCCGGCGCCGCCGACCCCGGCCGCGGCCCCGCCGGACAGGTCGAGTTCGCCCGCGTCACCGGCCCCGGCAACTTCGGCTGGCCGTACTGCACCGGCGCCAACGACGCCTACGTCGACTTCGACTTCGCCACCCGCACCTCCGGCGCCGCCTTCGACTGCTCCGCCCCGAAGAACACCTCGCCGCACAACACCGGCCTGACCGACCTGCCCCCGGCGCAGCCCGCCTGGATGCCGTACAACGGCGGCTCCGTCCCGGAGTTCGGCGACGGCTCCGAGTCCCCGATGGGCGGCCCGGTCTACCACTACGACCCCACCCTCGACTCGCCCGTGAAGTTCCCCGAGGCCTACGACGGCGACTTCTTCGCCGGTGAGTTCGGCCGCCGCTGGATCAAGCGCATCAGCAGCGACGCCGACGGCACGGTGCAGTCGATCAACGACATCCCCTGGAGCGGCACCCAGGTGATGGACATGGCCTTCGGCCCGGACGGCGCGCTGTACGTCCTCGACTACGGCACCGCCTGGTTCGGCGGCGACGAGCACTCGGCGCTGTACCGCATCGAGAACGCGACCGACGGCCACTCCCCGTCACCCCAGGCCGCAGCCGACCGCACCTCCGGACAGGCCCCGATGAAGGTCCAGTTCTCCTCCGCCGGCACCACCGACCAGGACGGCGACAAGCTCACCTACAGCTGGGACTTCGGCGACGGCACCACCTCCACGGCCGCCAACCCGGCCCACCGGTATTCCAGGAACGGCACCTACACCGCCACCGTCACCGCCAAGGACCCCTCCGGCCGCACCGGCAGCGCCAGTGTGCAGATCGTCGTCGGCAACACCGCGCCCAAGGTCGTCCTCGAGACACCCAAGGACGGGCAGCTGTTCAGCTTCGGCGACGCGATCCCGTTCACGGTGAAGGTCACCGACCCCGAGGACGGCCGCACCATCGACTGCTCCAAGGTCAAGGTCACCCTGATCCTCGGCCATGACACCCACGGCCACCCGCTCACCTCGGCCACCGGCTGCTCCGGCACCATCCAGTCCAGCGCCGACGGCGGCCACGACGAGGACGCCAACATCTTCGGCGTCCTGGACGCCGAGTACACCGACGGCGGAGGCGGCGGCCAGGCCCCGCTCACCTCGCACGACCGACACGTCCTGCAGCCCCGCCACCGCCAGGCCGAGCACTTCGGCACCAGCTCCGGCGTGACGGTCGTCGCCCATGACACCGCCCAGGGCGGCAAGGTCGTCGGGGACATCGACAGCGGCGACTGGATCGCCTTCAAGCCCTACGTTCTGAGCGACGCCACGAAGATCACCGCGCGGATCGCCTCCGGCGGCGCGGGCGGCACCCTCGAGGTCCGCGCGGGCTCGGCCACCGGCACCCTGCTCGGCAAGGCCACGGTGCCGGTGACCGGCGGCTGGGAGACCTACCAGGACGTCTCCGCCGACCTGTCCCGCGCACCGCGCTCCACCACCACGCTCTACCTCGTCTTCAAGGGCGGCAGCGGCGCCCTCTACGAGATCGACGGCTTCACCTTCACGACCCGCTGAGCCCGCCGCGGGTCACTGAACGGCGGCGGGCGGGAGACGCCGGACTCCCGCCCGCCGTCACCACCCCTCATCCCACCCCCCTCATCCCTCACGGGGGTACCCCCGCATCCCTTCCGGGAGTTCGTGCCCGGGACAAGGAGGCTGTCCATGTCCGCGTCCCTCACCCGTCCCCCTCGGGTCGGCGTCTGGCTGGTCGGGGCCCGCGGCTCCGTCGCCACCACCGTCGTCGCCGGATGCGCCGCCGTGACCGCGGGGCTGCGCCCGCCGACCGGCCTGGTCACCGAGGCGCCCGCCTTCGCCGGCCGCGGCCTGCCCGCCCTGCCTGCCCTGTCTTCGTTTGTCTTCGGCGGCCACGACACCACGGACTGCCCCCTGCCCAAACGCGCCGAGCAACTGGCCGCGGGCGGCGTCCTGGCGCCCGGCCTCCCCACCGCCGTCGCGGCCGAACTCGCCGCCGCCGACGCGGAGATCAGGCCCGGCGGCCCGCTCCCCGGCGACACCCGGGACGACGACGAACTGATCGCCGCCTTCGCCGCCGACCTCCAGGACTTCGTCACCCGACGCGGCCTCGAGCGCGCGGTCGTCGTCAACGTCGCCTCCACCGAACCGGCCCCGACCGGCACCCGGCTCCCGCCCAGCTCGCTCTACGCGGCCGCCGCCCTGCGCGCCGGCTGCCCCTACGTCAACTTCACCCCGTCCACGGGCCTGCACCACCCGGCGCTCGCCCCGCTCGCCGCATCGAGCGGACTGCCGTACGCGGGCCGCGACGGCAAGACGGGCCAGACCCTGCTGCGCTCCGTCCTCGGCCCCATGTTCGCCCAGCGGGCCCTGGACGTCCGGGCCTGGTCCGGCACCAACCTCCTCGGCGGGGGCGACGGCGCCTCCCTCGCCGACCCGGCCGCCGCCGCGGCGAAGAACGCCGGCAAGGAACGCGTCCTCGCGGACACCCTCGGCACCACCCCCCAGGGCGAGGTCCACATCGACGACGTGCCCGCGCTCGGCGACTGGAAGACCGCGTGGGACCACGTGGCCTTCGACGGCTTCCTCGGCACCCGCATGGTCCTGCAGACCATCTGGCAGGGCTGCGACTCGGCCCTTGCCGCGCCCCTGGTCCTCGACCTGGCCCGGCTCGTCGCCCGCGCCCACCAAACCGGTCTGCGCGGCCCCCTCGCCGAACTCGCCTTCTTCTTCAAGGACCCGGTCGGGGACGCGCCGTCGGCGCTGGGGGAGCAGTACGCGGAACTGGTGCGGTTCGCCCGGACGCTGGGGGAGAGCCAATGAGCCGACCGCGCGCCTGGGCCGAACTGCTGCGCCTGCCCGCCCTGTTCACCGTCCCAGGCGACGGGCTGGCCGGGGCGGCCGCCGTCGCCGCCCGCCCCGACCGCCGCACCGCGCTCGCCGTCGGCTGCTCGCTGTGCCTGTACGAGGCCGGGATGGCCCTCAACGACTGGGCGGACCGGGCGGAGGACGCCGTCGAGCGCCCGCACCGTCCTCTCCCGTCCGGCCGGGTCCGCCCCGCCGCCGCCCTCGCCGCGGCCTGCGCCCTCACGGCCGCGGGCCTCGCCCTGGCCGCCCGCGCGGGGCGCCCGGCGCTGGCGGTCGCGGTGCCCCTGGCGGCCACCGTCTGGTCGTACGACCTGGCCCTGAAGCGCACGCCCGCCGGGCCCGGCGCCATGGCCGCCGCCCGCGGCCTCGACCTGCTCCTGGGCGCCGCGGCCACCGCCGGCCACATCCGCCCGGCCCTGCCCTCGGCCGCCTTGCTCTCTACCCACACCTTCGCCGTCACCGCCGTCTCCCGCCAGGAGACCCGCTACGGGACCCCGCTCGCCCCGCTCGCGGCGCTGGCCGCCACCGCCACCTTGACCCGGCTGCTGCCGGGCGGCCCGGGGCGCGAGGGGGAGGGGCGCCGCCGACCTGCCCTGACAGCCGCGCTACAAGGGCAGGTCGGCGCCTTGCGATCGGCCTTCCCCAGCCACCGCTGGGAGGTGCCCCCCGACGCCGCTGCTCGGCCCACTCCCTCGCGCAGCCCAGGCCGCAACCGGCCAGCGGCCTTCCTCACCACCGCCCTCGCCCTCAACTACGCCGCCGCCACGGCCCGCCCCTACCTCGACGCCGCCCTCAACCCCTCACCCCCGCTCACCCAGCGCGCCGTGGGCGCCGGCATCCGCGCCACCATCCCGCTGCAGGCGGCCCTCGCCGCCCGCGCCGGAGCCGGCGCCACCGCGCTGGGCACGGCCGCCCTCACCGCGCTGGCACGGCGCTTCTCCAGGCGGGTGAGCGTCACATGACCCCCCACGGGAGCACCCTGCGGTTCGGCTACGGCACCAACGGCCTCGCCGACCTCCGCCTCGACGACGCCCTCGCCCTCCTCGCCGACCTCGGCTACGACGGTGTCGGCCTGACCCTCGACCACATGCACCTCGACCCGCTCGCCCCGGACCTCGCCGCCCGCACCCGGCGGGTGGCCCACCGCCTGGCCGCCCTCGGACTCGGCGTCACCGTGGAGACCGGCGCCCGCTACGTCCTCGACCCACGCCGCAAGCACGGCCCCTCGCTCCTCGACCCGGACCCGGAGGCCCGCGCCCGCCGCGTGGACCTCCTGCTGCGCGCGGTCCGGGTGGCCGCCGACCTCGGCGCGCACGCCGTGCACTGCTTCAGCGGAATCGCCCCGCCCGATGACGACACGGCCACGGCCTGGCAGCGGCTGGCCGCAACCCTCACCCCGGTCCTGGAAGCCGCCGCCACCGCCGGGATCCCGCTCGCCATCGAACCCGAACCCGGCCACCTCCTCGCCACCCTCGGCGACTTCCACCACGTCCGCCGCCTCCTCGGCGACCCCACCGCGCTGGGCCTCACCCTGGACATCGGCCACTGCCAGTGCCTGGAACCCCTGCCGCCCGCCGACTGCGTGCGCGCCGCCGCGCCCTGGCTGCGGCACGTCCAGATCGAGGACATGCGGCGTGGTGTCCACGACCACCTCCCGTTCGGGGAGGGCGAGATCGACTTCCCGCCCGTCCTCGCCGCGCTCGCCGCGACCGGCTACCGGGGCCTGACCGTCGTCGAACTGCCCCGCCACTCCCACGCAGGCCCCCACCACGCCGAGACCTCCCTGCCGTTCCTGCGCCACGCGGCCGCCACCGCGCCGCCGAACGCACGGCTCACCGCAGCCCCAGCCACCGCCCCGGCTGATGCCTCGGCCGCTGCCGTGCCGGGCGTTGCCCCGGCCACCACCGCCTCCGCCACCACCGTGCCGGAAGGGAGCACCCCATGACCCACTCGCCCGCCACGGGAACCGGCCCGGACACCACCCCCGACGCCCTCCGCGACCACCTGGACACCCACCTCCACCCGGCCGCCCGCGCCTGGCTCCGGCAGGCGCTGGACGAGGCCGCCCACCCCGGCGGTCCCAAGCCGATCCCCGTGTGGGAGCTGCGCGTGGCCGAGGCCGGGCGGCGCTGCGGCAGCCGGCACGCCGACGCCGCCCGCGTCCTGATCCTGCACGCGGCCCGCGCCGACGCCGCCACCCTGGCCCGCCTCTACCACCGGGGCTCGGCCGCCGAACGCCGCGCCGTGCTGTGCGCCCTGCCGCACCTGGTGCCAGGCCCTGACGCGGTCCCCCTGGTCGAGGACGCCCTGCGCACCAACGACACCCGCCTCCTCGCCGCCGCCCTCGGCCCCTACGCGGCCCGCCACCTCGATGCCCACAGCTGGCGGCACGCCGTACTGAAGTGCCTGTTCTCCGGCGTCCCCGTGGACGCGGTGGCCGGCCTGGCGGCGCGCGGACGCGGCGACGCCGAACTCGCCCGCATGCTCGCCGACTACGCGGCGGAGCGCACCGCCGCCGACCGGCCCGTGCCCGCCGACCTGTACCGCGTCCTGGACCTGGCCGCCGAAGACCCCGAGGCGGACGAGGCGGACGAGGCGGACCACCCCCACGGCAAGGAGTCCTGATGCGTCTGTTCGACCCGCACATCCATATGACCTCCCGCACCACCGACGACTACGAGGCCATGCGCGCCGCCGGCATCCAGGCCGTGGTCGAGCCGTCGTTCTGGCTCGGCCAGCCCCGCACCTCGCCCGCCTCCTTCCTCGACTACTTCGACTCCCTGCTCGGCTGGGAGCCCTTCCGCGCCGCCCAGTACGACATCGCCCACCACTGCACCCTCGCCCTCAACCCCAAGGAGGCGAACGACCCCCGCTGCGTCCCCGTCCTCGACGAGCTGCCCCGCTACCTCGTCAAGGACCAGGTCGTGGCCGTGGGGGAGATCGGCTACGACTCCATGACCCCCGCCGAGGACACCGCCCTCGCCGCGCAGCTCCAGCTCGCCGCCGACCACGGCCTGCCCGCGCTCGTGCACACCCCGCACCGCGACAAGCTCGCCGGTCTGCGCCGCACCCTCGACGTCGTCCGCGAGTCCGCACTGCCCGTGGACCGGGTGCTGGTGGACCACCTCAACGAGACGACGGTCAAGGAGGCCAAGGACAGCGGCTGCTGGCTGGGCTTCTCCGTCTATCCCGACACCAAGATGGACGAGCGCCGGATGGTGGCGATCCTGCGCGCGTACGGGCCCGAGAAGGCGCTGGTGAACTCCGCGGCCGACTGGGGCAGGAGCGATCCGCTGAAGACCCGCAAGGTGGCCGACCTGATGCTGGCCGAGGGGTTCACCGGGACGGATGTGGACCGGGTGCTGTGGCACAACCCCGTCGCCTTCTACGGGCTCAGCGGCCGCCTGGACCTCGAGGTCGCCCCGCCGGAGGCCACCCACGAGGGCAACTCCGTGCTGCGCGGAGGGGAGTGAGCGATGCGCTTCCGCCACCCGGACGGCACCACCGTCCACCTCGCCTACTGCACCAACGTGCACCCCGCCGAAACCCTCGACGGCGTCCTCGCCCAGCTCCGCGACCACTGCGCGCCCGTCCGCCGCCGCCTGGGCCGCGACCGCCTCGGCATCGGCCTGTGGCTCGCCCGAGACGCCGCCCGCACCCTCGACACCGACCCCTCCGCGCTGCGCGCCCTGCGCCGCGAGCTCGACCGCGGCGGCCTGGAGGTCGTCACCCTCAACGGCTTCCCGTACGAGGGCTTCGGCTCCGCCGAGGTCAAGTACCGCGTGTACAAGCCGGATTGGGCCGATGCCGAGCGCCTGGAGTACACCACCGCGCTGGCTCGCATCCTCGCCGGCCTGCTGCCCGACGACGTCACCGAGGGCAGCGTCTCCACCCTGCCGCTCGGCTGGCGCACCACCTGGAGCGCCGAGCGCGCCCGCGCGGGGCAGCGGGCGCTGGCGACCCTCGCCGAGCGCCTGGACGCCCTGGCGGAACTGACCGGCCGGAGCATCAGGGTGGGCCTGGAACCGGAGCCCGGCTGCACCGTGGAGACCACCGGCGACGCCCTCGTCCCGCTCACCGCCGTAGGCCACCCCCGCATCGGCGTCTGTGTCGACACCTGCCATCTCGCCACCTCCTTCGAGGACCCGACGGCGGCGCTGGACGCGCTCACCGCCGCGGGCGTCCCCGTGATCAAGTCCCAGCTGTCGGCCGCCCTGCACGCCGAACACCCCGACCGGCCGGAGGTCCGCGCGGCCCTCGCCGCCTTCGCCGAACCCCGCTTCCTGCACCAGACCCGCACGCTCACCGCGACCGGCCTGCGCGGCACCGACGACCTCGACGAGGCCCTAAGCGGCCTCGGGGAAGTGAGGCACGCCCCCGCGCCGCCCGGCACGGCACCTCGCCGCGTTGTCGCAGCACCCGAGTACGCCCAGTACGAGGGCGCCGCTCCGCCTTGCGACGCTCCCCCAGCTACCGCTGGGAGGGGCCCCCTGCACCGGACGACGCGGGAACGCACCCCACCTCCCCGAGGCCGCTTGGGCGGTTCGGCCCTGCCCTCCACCACCCCCTGGCGCTCCCACTTCCACGTCCCGCTGCACGCCGCCCCCGCCGCGCCCCTCACCTCCACACTCCCGGTCCTGCGGGCCGCCCTGGCCCGCCTCGTCGGCGGCCCGCACCCGCTGACCCGCCATCTGGAGGTCGAGACCTACACCTGGCAGGCGCTCCCGCCCGACCTGCGGCCCCGCGGCCGGGACCGGCTCGCCGACGGCATCGCCGCCGAACTCGCCCTCGCCCGCGACGAGCTGACCGACCTCGGGCTGAAGGAGCTGCCATGACCAATGCCGTGACCAATGCCATGACCACTGCCGTGACCGGGCCCGCGCGCCGCCCCACCCCGCTCCTCGTCCTCGACGTGGTCGGCCTCACCCCCCGGCTCCTCGACCGCATGCCCCACCTCAAGGCACTCGCCGAGGCCGGCTCCCGGGCCCACCTCGGCACCGTTCTGCCCGCCGTCACCTGCGCCGCCCAGTCCACGTTCCTCACCGGCACCCTGCCCTCGGAACACGGCATCGTCGCCAACGGCTGGTACTTCCGCGAACTCGGCGACGTCCTGCTGTGGCGCCAGCACAACGGCCTGGTCGCCGGGGACAAGGTGTGGGACGCGGCCCGCCGCGCCCACCCCGGCTACACGGTCGCCAACATCTGCTGGTGGTACGCCATGGGCGCCGACACCGACCTCACCGTGACCCCGCGCCCCGTCTACTACGCCGACGGCCGCAAGGAGCCGGACTGCTACACCCGGCCGCCCGCCCTGCACGACGAACTCACCGAGACGTTCGGCACGTTCCCGCTGTTCCACTTCTGGGGACCCGGAGCCGATCTGGTCTCCAGCCAGTGGATCATCGACGCCACCCGCCACATCCTCCGCACCCGCCGCCCCGACCTGGCGCTCTGCTACCTCCCGCACCTCGACTACGACCTGCAGCGCCACGGCCCCGACGACCCGCGCTCCCTGAAGGCGGCAGCCGACCTGGACGCGGCCATGGCCCCGCTGCTGGACGACGCCCGCGCCGAGGGCCGTACGGTCGTCGCGCTCTCCGAGTACGGCATCACCCGTGTGAGCAGGCCCGTCGACATCAACCGCGCCCTGCGCCGGGCCGGCCTGCTGGAGGTGCACACCCAGGACGGCATGGAATACCTCGACCCGATGGCGTCGCGCGCCTTCGCCGTCGCCGACCACCAGATCGCCCATGTGTACGTCCGCCGCCCCGAGGACATGGCCGCCACCCGTGCCGCCCTCGACGGACTGCCCGGCATCGAGCAACTCCTCGACGACGAGGGCAAGAAGGCCCACCACCTCGACCACGCGCGCTCCGGCGAACTGGTCGCCGTCGCGGAACCGGACGCCTGGTTCACGTACTACTACTGGCTCGACGACGCCCGCGCGCCCGACTTCGCGCGCCTGGTCGAGATCCACCGCAAGCCCGGCTACGACCCGGTCGAGCTGTTCATGGACCCGCTCGACCCCTACGTCAAGGTCAAGGCCGCCACCGCGCTCGCCCGCAAGAAGCTCGGGATGCGCTACCGGATGGCGGTCGTCCCCCTCGACCCCACCCCGATCCGCGGCAGCCACGGCCGCCTGCCCACGAGCGACGACGACGGTCCGCTCCTGCTGTGCTCCACCCCCCGCGCCGTCGGCGACCGCATCGCGGCCACCGACGTGAAGTCCCTGCTGCTCCACCTCGCCGGTCTCGACCCCGACGGCCCCCCAGACGAAACGAAGGAAGGCACCCCGTGAACCACACGCCTGACACCGACGACCAGCTGCGCCGCAGCCTCGGCATCGGCCGCCGCCGCTTCCTGAGCACCTGCACCGCCGCCGCGGCCGGGGCGATCGCAGCCCCCGTCCTCGGCGCGAGCCCCGTGCAGGCCGCACCCCGGTCGGCCGGCACCGGCAGAGGGCACGCGCTCATCCCCGCCGACAGGCGCGGCATCATCCTCTACACGGTCCGCGACGCCATCGGCCGCGACCCGCTCGCCACCTCCCTCCCCTCCGGCTTCCGGGCCGTCTTCGAACAGCTCGCCCGCTTCGGCTACCGCCAGGTCGAGTTCGCCGGCTACGGCCAGCACCCGAACGCACCCGGCGGCGCGAGCCTGGAGTCCGTCGAGGGCGCCAAACTGCTGCGCCGCTGGCTGGACGACAACGGGCTGCGCGCCCAGGGCAACCACGGCTTCATCCCCGGCTCCTGGCCCCTGACCAGCGCGGACCTGGACACCTTCAAGAAGCACCTGGAGATCGCGAACATCCTCGGCCTGGCCCACATGGGCACCGGCGGCGACCCCACCGGAAGCGCCTACAAAGCCGACTGGGACGTGGCCGCCGACAAGTGGCACGCCCTCGGCGCGATCGCCCGCCGCGCCGGCCTCAAGCTCTACACCCACAACCACGACGCGGCCTACGGCTTCCTCCTCGACGGCGGACCGCTGGACGACCAGGGCCGCCCCACCCGCAGCTCTGGCATCCGCAAGCTGGAGTACTTCCTGTCCATCACCGACCCCCAGCTGGTCTGGCTGGAGATGGACGTCTTCTGGGCACACGTCGCCCAGTACAAGTTCCGCACCTATACCGCTCACGACGGCTCCACCCGGACGAACGTCTTCGACCCGGCCGGCCTCGTCACCCGCCACAACAAGCGCTACCCGCTGTTCCACGCCAAGGACGGCGTCGTCAACACCACCAACGGGATGGGCTACGACATGGTCCCGTTCGGCACCGGCGTCATCGACTACACCACGTTCTTCTCCCGCGTGGGCCACCGCGACTACCACAACCCGATGGTCGAGCAGGACAACGCGCCGAGCACCACCAACCCGGGCCAGTCCCTGGAACACGCGGCGATCGGCTACCGCAACCTGGCCGCCCTGCGCCGCTAGAAGCGAGCACGGGCGGAGGGACTTCCGGGCGACCCGGACCGCCCTCCGCCCGTGCCGGCGGCTGAGCGGAATTCGGTGGCGCGCGCGGGCGGGCGCGCCTAAGGTGGGCGTAGATCGCGGTTGCTGCGGCTGCTGTTTCCGGCTGCCGCTGTCGACCCTTTGAACAGGCGTATGAGGAACGGGAGGTGTGTACCGATGGCTGTCACCGTGATGGGCGCTGCCCTCATCCAGAAGTTCATCCACTCCACCTCCGCGGTCTCCGGCTGACCTCCTCGCCTCACCCGAGCTTCATCCGCGCCTGTTGTGCGCGCCGCCGGGGCCGCCCTTGTGAAGGGTTCCCCTTGAATTTCTCTTCTCTTCTCGCTTCCTACGGCTGGGACGAAGGCTGGGAGGCCGAGTTCGCCCCGTACGCCGAACAGGGCCTGGTGCCCGGGCGTGTCGTGCGGGTCGACCGGGGCCTGTGCGACCTGGTCACCCCCGAGGGCGGTGTGCGCGCCGACACCGAGTTCGTCGTACCCCGCGACCCGATGAAGGTCGTGTGCACCGGCGACTGGGCCGCGGTCGACGCGGCGGGCGACCCGCGGTACGTTCAGGCGCTGCTGCCGCGCCGCACCGCGGTGGTGCGGTCCACGTCCTCGCAGCGCTCCGAGGGGCAGGTGCTGGCCGCGAACGTCGACCACGCCGTCGTGGCCGTCTCCCTCGCCGTCGAGCTCGACCTGGGCCGCCTGGAGCGGTTCCTGGCCCTGGCCTGGGAGAGCGGCGCCCAGCCGCTGGTCGTCCTGACCAAGGCGGACCTGGTGCCCGACCCCGAGGTGCTGTCCCACCTCGTGGCGGACGTCGAGACCGCCGCGCCCGGCGTCCAGGTGCTGACCGTCAGCTCCGCGGCCGGCGAGGGCCTGGACGTGCTCGGCGCCGTGCTCTCCTCGGGAACCTCGGTGCTGCTCGGGCAGTCCGGCGCCGGCAAGTCGACGCTCGCCAACGCCCTGCTGGGCGAGGCCGCACAGCAGGTGCACGAGGTCCGGGACGCCGACGGCAAGGGCCGGCACACCACGACCACCCGCGATCTGCTCCGGCTGCCGTGGGGCGGGGTCCTCATCGACACGCCCGGCGTACGCGGCGTCGGGCTGTGGGACGCCGAAGAAGGCGTCGCACAGGCGTTCTCCGAGATCGAGGCGCTGGCCGAGCAGTGCCGCTTCCACGACTGCGCACACCGGGCCGAGCCCGGCTGCGCGGTGCTCGCCGCGATCGAGAACGGCACACTGCCCGAACGCCGCCTCGACAGCTACCGCAAGCTGCTGCGCGAGAACGAACGCCTCGCCGCGCGCACCGACGACCGGCTCCGCGCCGAGCTGCGGCGGACCTTCAAACAGCGGCAGGCCCTCGGCCGGCACATGATGGAGCGCAAGCGGGGGCCGATGCGCAAGCCGTGACGCCGCCCGGGCTCTCTGCTCCGGCTCCGTTGTTTCGTGTGGCCTACACCGGTGACTTGGGGCCAGGATGGCCCCAAGAAACCGAAAGCCCGGCCACGCACGCCGGAGCCGGGCAGAGAGCGAGTTGCGATGATGGCCGCCACGGAGGAGTACGACGTCGTCGTCCTGGGCGCGGGTCCGGTAGGAGAGAACGTCGCGGACCGGGTCCGCGCCGCCGGGCTCTCCGCCGTGATCGTGGAGAGCGAACTGGTCGGCGGCGACTGCTCGTACTGGGCCTGCGTCCCCAGCAAGGCGCTGCTGCGCCCGGTGATCGCCCGCGCCGACGCGCAGCGCCTGCCGGGACTGCGCCAAGCGGCGGGCGGGCCGCTGGAGACCCCGGCCGTCTTCGCGCGCCGCGACGAGTACGTCGCGCACTGGAAGGACGACGGGCAGGTCTCCTGGCTGGAGTCGGCAGGCGTCGACCTCGTCCGCGGGCACGGTCGGCTGGTGGGCGACAAGCGGGTCGCGGTCTCGGACGCCGACGGGCAGGAGCGCTTCCTGACCGCCCGGCACGCGGTCGCCGTGTGCACCGGCAGCGCCGCGGCCCTCCCCGACCTGCCCGGTCTGACCGACGTCCGCCCCTGGACCAGCCGCGAGGCGACCAGCGCGTCCGCCGTCCCCAGGCGGCTCGCCGTGGTGGGCGGCGGCGTGGTCGCCACCGAGATGGCCACCGCCTGGCAGGCGCTCGGCTCGGAGGTGACCGTGCTGGTCCGGGGCTCCGGCCTGCTGGAGCGCATGGAGCCGTTCGTCGGCGAGCTCGTCGCCAAGTCGCTGGCCGAGGCCGGGGCACAGGTTCGCACCGGCACCTCCGTGACCGGCGTACGGCGGGCCCAGTCGGGCGGCCCGGCCGGCTACGGCTCGGGCGCCGGGCCCGTGACGCTGACCCTCGCGGGCGGGGAGCGGCTGGAGGCGGACGAGGTGCTGTTCGCCACCGGGCGCACCCCGCGCACCGAGGACATCGGCCTGGAGACGGTCGGCCTCGAACCGGGCAGCTGGCTGCGGGTCGACGACAGCTGCCGGGTGCGGGACGTGGAGGGCGGCTGGCTGTACGCCGTCGGCGACGTCAACCGCCGCGCGCTGCTGACCCACCAGGGCAAGTACCAGGCGCGCATCGCGGGCGCCGCGATCGGCGCGCGGGCCCAGGGCGTACCGCTCCTGGAGTCGGACCCGTGGGGCGCCCACGCGGCCACCGCCGATACCGCGGCCGTGCCGCAGGTGGTCTTCACCGACCCCGAGGTCGCCGCGGTCGGCCTCACCGCGGCCCAGGCGGAGGCCGAGGGCCGCCGCATCCGCGTCGTCGACTACGACCTCGGGCGGGTCACCGGCTCCGCGCTGTACGCCGACGGCTACCGCGGCCAGGCCCGCATGGTCGTCGACCTGGACCGGGGCCATCTGATCGGCGTGACCTTCGTCGGCCCGGGGGTGGGCGAGCTGCTGCACTCGGCCACGGTGGCGGTCGCGGGCGAGGTCCCCGTGGAACGGCTGTGGCACGCGGTCCCCGCGTTCCCGACGATCAGCGAGGTGTGGCTGCGGCTGCTGGAGACCTACCGCGGCTAGCGTCCGTGGCCGGCGCGGGCGGTGTTCCGCGCCGGGCTCGCCGGGGAAACAATGAACGGCATGAGCGAGCAGGGGGACAGGCGCCGTCACGAGGACGACTGGTGGGGTGAGCTGTACCGCCGGGACACGGACGACGCGGGCCCCGCCTCCGCGGCGGACTCCGTCGACGACCGGTTCGACTCCGCCTCCAGCACGGTCGGCGGCGCCCCGCCTCCGACCGGCCCCCCACCCGGCCCTCCACCCCGCTCCGCCCCGGCCCCCGGAGCCCCCTGGGGGCCGCGGCCACCGGGGGAGGAGGGGGAGCCGGATGGGTCAGGGGTACCGGGCGGGTCGGCGGCGTCGGACGGACCGGGGGCGCCGGGAGGGCCGGGCAGGCCCGCCCGGTCGGGTGAGCCCTTCGGCTGGTTCTCCGGCCGCAAGGAGCCCGGACCTGGAGGCGGGGACCCCGGAGGGGTATCCCCTGAGGGACCAGGAGAGGGACCGGATGGAGGCCCCGGCGCGGGCCCCACTGCGGGGCCGGGCGCGGGAGCTGCTGCGGCGGAGCGGCCGTCCGAGGCGCGGCCGCCCCAGCCCCAATCACCCCAGCCCCAGCCACCCCAGGCACAACCACCCACCCACGGCGACGAGCCGGTCGAGCTGCCCCTCGCCGATCCGTACGACTTGGCCGATCTCGTGCCCGACACCGTGCTGGACGGTGCCCGCTGTGGGGCCGCCACGCTGCGCGTCGTTTCGTCCCGGGGGGAGTCGGCCCGGCAGGGTGGGGAGCCGCGGCGGGATGCGGTGCTCACGGCGCGGTTCGGGGCCGGGCCGGGCGCGCTGGTGTTGGTGGCGCTCGCGGGTGGCGCGGGGGGCGCCGAGGGGGCGTATCGGGCGGCGCGTGAGCTGTGCGAGTGGATCGGCGGCGCGGTCGGCCGCAGCCACGCGCGCTTAGTGGACGACATACGCGCCGGAAACCGCGGCGCGCTCAAGTCCGGGCTGCACCGGCTCACCGACCGAGGCCTGGGCCGCCTGCGGGCCCGCGCGGCCGAGTTGGGTGTGGACCCGGCCGAGTACACCGCCGCGCCGCGCTGTCTGCTGCTGTCCGCCGACCCCGCCTGCCGTACCCGGGTGTTCTTCGGCGCGGGCGACGGCGGCGTCTTCCGGCTGCGCGCGGGGGCCTGGCAGGACCTGGAGCCGGCCGGGCCGGAACGGGACAGTGTGGGCGGCCCCGTGGTCGGATACGGCGGTGCGGCGCGGCCCGGGGCACACGCCGCCGAGGCGCCGGCGGCGATGGGCCTCGGGCTCGCCACGCCGGGCACCGGCCCCGCCCCGGGGCCACCCCCGGTCCCCGCCGCCGCCCCGTTCCGCTTCCGGGCCTCCATAGCCCGGCCGGGCGATGTGCTGCTGATGTGCGGCGGCGGGCTCGCCGGCCCGCTGCGCGGCCGGCCCGCGCTCGCCGGACACCTGGCGGAACGCTGGGCGCAGGGCGGGCCGCCGGGGCTCGCCGCGTTCCTCGCGGACATCCGGACGCGGGTGCACGGATACGCCGGATACGCCGACGACCGTACGGCCGCCGCCGTCTGGGAGGCGTGAGCGCGCGCGCCACGCGTTTCCGTGGGTTGATGGAGCCGGCGGCCGGCGTACCGGCTTAGGCGGCCATGACCCGGACGGAAGGGCGCGCGATGGGCAAGCAAACCGTGGCCGAGCAGTTCGTGGACCTCCTGGCGCGCGCCGGGGTGCGCCGGCTGTACGGGGTCGTGGGGGACAGCCTCAACCCGGTCGTGGACGCGGTGCGCCGCAACGCGGCCATCGACTGGATCCAGGTCCGCCACGAGGAGTCCGCCGCCTTCGCCGCCGGGGCCGAGGCCCAGCTCACCGGCCGTCTCGCGGCCTGCGCCGGCTCCTGCGGCCCCGGCAATCTGCATCTGATCAACGGCCTGTACGACGCCCACCGCTCGATGGCCCCGGTCCTCGCCCTGGCCTCGCACATCCCCAGCAGCGAGATCGGCAGCGGCTACTTCCAGGAGACCCACCCCGACCAGCTGTTCGGCGAGTGCAGCCACTACTGCGAGCTGATCTCCAACCCGCGGCAGATGCCGCGCGTGCCGCAGACAGCGATCCAGCACGCCGTCGGCCGCAGCGGCGTCAGCGTGGTGGCGCTGCCCGGTGACATCGCGGCGCTCCCGGCGCCCGAGCGGGCCGAGGAGCACGCCCTGGTCACCGCCCGCCCCTCGGTGCGCCCCGGCGACGCGGAGATCGACGCGCTCGCCCGGATGGTGGACGCGGCCGACCGGGTGACGCTGTTCTGCGGCAGCGGCACCGCCGGGGCGCACGCCGAGGTGATGGCCTTCGCCGAGCGGGTGAAGGCCCCGGTGGGGCATGCGCTGCGCGGCAAGGAGTGGATCCAGTACGACAATCCGTACGACGTCGGCATGAGCGGGCTGCTGGGCTACGGCGCGGCGTACGAGGCCACCCATGAGTGCGATCTGCTGATCCTGCTGGGCACCGACTTCCCGTACAACGCGTTTCTGCCCGACGATGTGAAGACCGTGCAGATCGACGTCCGCCCCGAGCACCTGGGCCGCCGCTCCAAGCTCGACCTGGCGGTGTGGGGCGATGTGCGCGAGACGCTGGGCTGTCTGACGCCGAAGGTGCGCGTCAAGGACGACCGCAGGTTCCTGGACCGGATGCTGAAGAAGCACGCGGACGCGCTGGAGGGCGTGGTCAAGGCGTACACCCGCCGGGTGGACAAGCACATCCCGATCCACCCGGAGTACGTGGCGGCGGTGCTGGACGAGGAGGCGTCCCCGGAGGCGGTCTTCACCGTCGACACCGGCATGTGCAATGTGTGGGCGGCCCGCTATCTGACCCCCAACGGCCGGCGCCGGGTGATCGGCTCGTTCACCCACGGCTCGATGGCCAACGCGGTGCCGCAGGCGATCGGCGCCCAGTTCCTCGACCGCCGCCGCCAGGTCGTCTCGATGTCGGGCGACGGCGGTTTCGCCATGCTGATGGGCGACTTCCTCACCCTCGTCCAGTACGACCTGCCGGTGAAGGTGGTGCTCTTCAACAACTCCTCGCTCGGCATGGTCGAACTGGAGATGATGGTCTCGGGCCTGCCCGCATACGGCACCACCAATGTGAACCCGGACTTCGCGGAGATCGCCCGCGCCGCCGGGGCGTACGGCGAGCGCGTGGAGAAGCCCAAGCATCTGCGGGCGGCGCTGCGGGCCGCCTTTCGCTACAGGGGGCCCGCGCTGGTGGACGTGGTCACCGACCCCAACGCGCTGTCCATCCCGCCGAAGATCCGCGCGGAGATGGTGACCGGCTTCGCGCTGTCCGCGAGCAAGATCGTGCTGGACGGCGGGGTGGGCCGGATGGTGCAGATGGCCCGCTCGAATCTGCGGAATCTGCCCCGGCCGTGACCCCGCCGTCCGCAGCGCGCTACGCGGGGGTGAGCCTGAGGGTCAGGATCTCGTGCGGGCGCAGGCTCAGGGCCAGCCCGCCCTCGCCGGTGGCCGCCTCGTGCAGCGGCCGCTCAAGCAGGTCCGTCACCTGGGCGCTGACGACCGGGAAGCCGGTGGTGAGCGTGGCGGACGCCCGCCCGCCGCGCGACTCGTACAGCCGCACCACCACATCGCCGCCGCGGTCCTCCGCCAGCTTGACGGACTCGACGGTGATCGCGGGGTTGTCGACGCCGATCAGGGAGGGGAGCGCCGGCCCGGCGGGGAGGACGCGCGGCGGCAGGTTGAGCGCCAGGCCCTCGGCGACCGCGTCGCCCACCTCGGCGCCGGGCAGCAGCGCGTAGCTGAAGCGGTGGGTGCCGAGGTCGGTCTCGGGGTCGGGGCTGTGCGGGGCGCGCAGCAGGGTCAGCCGCACCGTCGTGCCCAGGACCGGCCCGCCCTCGCCGCCCTCCGCCGCGTGCTCCGTACGGGTCACATCGTGGCCGTACGTCGAGTCGTTGAGCAGCGCCGCGCCGTAGCCGGGCTCGGCGACCCGCAGCCAGCGGTGGGCGCAGATCTCGAACCGGGCCGCGTCCCAGCTGGTGTTGGTGTGCGTGGCGCGGTCGACATGCCCGAACTGGATCTCGGAGGTGGAGACCTTGGCGTGGATGTCCAGCGGGAACGCGGCCTTGAGGACCTTCTCCGACTCCTGCCAGTCCACCTCGGTGGTGATGTCAAGCCGGCGGCTGCCCCGGCTGAGCCGGATCTCCTGGGTGACGCGGGAGGCCCCCGACGCGCCGAAGGCGCGCACCACCCGGACGGCGGCGCGCAGCGGCCCGGACTCGACCAGCTCGACGGACTCGGCGTCGGTGAGGTCGGTGTGGACCCGGCGGTAGTGCCGGTCGATGTCCCAGGCGTCCCACTGGTTCGGGTGGTCGGGGTGCAGCTGGAGGAGGTTGCCGCGGGCGCCGGGCGCGATCAGCTCCCGGTCGGCGGCGAGGTCCCGTACGGAGGTGAGCAGCCCGTCGCCGTCGATGACCACCCGCAGCACATCGTTGTCCAGCACGATGGTGCGCCCGTCGCTCAGCGCGCTGACCGGGGCCTGGGACCCGCCGGCCGCCGGCGTGTCGCCGTGCACGGCCGCCGCGCCCAGCGCGGGAAGCCGCACCGCGACCGCGGCGCGCCCGCCGTCCAGCGGCTGGACCGGCGCGCCCTGAGGCAGGGCCGCCGCCGTCGGCGCGTCGAGCGTGACGACCTCGCCGCGCTCGTACGGGGACGCGTTCAGCACCACCGGCCCGTCCGGCGCGCCGCCGGGCGCGCCGCCAAGGGCACGGACCGCCGCCGCGACGATCTGCTCCAGCTCGGCGCGGACCCGCTCATAGGTGTCACGCGCCTCGCGGTGCACCCAGGCGATCGAGGAGCCGGGCAGGATGTCATGGAACTGGTGCAGCAGCACCGTCTTCCAGATCCGGTCGAGATCGTCGTACGGATAGGCGTACCCGGGGGCCCGCAGCGCGGCGGCCGTCGCCCACAGCTCGGCCTCCCGCAGCAGGTGCTCGCTGCGCCGGTTGCCCTGCTTGGTCTTGGCCTGGGTGGTGTACGTCGCCCGGTGCAGCTCCAGATACAGCTCGCCCGACCACACCGGCGCCTTGGCCCCGTACTCCCGCTCCGCCTCCGCGAAGAACGCCGACGGCCGCTCGATCTCGACCCGCGGCGACCCCTCAAGCGACTTCAGCCGCCGCGCCTTCTCCAGCATCTCGCGGGTGGGGCCGCCCCCGCCGTCGCCCCAGCCGAAGGGGACGAGGGAGCGGCTGGCCAGCCCCTTGTCGGCGAAGTTCTTCTCCGCGTGGGCGAGTTCGCTCGCATGGAACTGGGCGTTGTAGGTGTCCACCGGCGGGAAGTGGGTGAACACCCGGGTGCCGTCGATGCCCTCCCACCAGAAGGTGTGGTGGGGCATCTTGTTCGACTGGTTCCATGACAGCTTCTGGGTGAGGAACCACCGCACCCCCGCGAGCTTCGCCAGCTGAGGGAAGGCGGCGGTGTAGCCGAAGGAGTCCGGCAGCCAGATCTCCTCGGTGTCCACCCCCAGCTCCTCGAGGAAGAACCGCTTGCCGTGCACGATCTGCCGGGCCAGCGCCTCACCGCCGGGCATGTTGGCGTCCGACTCGACCCACATCGAGCCGACGGGTGCCCAGTTGCCGTCCGCCACCGCCTTCTTGATCCGCTCCCAGATGTGCGGCTGGTGCTCCTTCACCCAGGCGTACTGCTGTGCCTGCGAACAGGCGAAGACCAGCTCGGGGTACTCGCCCGCGAGCGCCGTGACATTGGCGAAGGTGCGGGACGCCTTGCGCACCGTCTCGCGCAGCGGCCACAGCCACGCCGAGTCGATATGGGCGTGTCCGGCCGCCGACACGCGGTGTGCGCTGGCGTTGGCCGGGCGGCTGAGCACCTCGCTCAGCGCGGCGCGCCCGGCCGCGGCGGTGCCCGGCACGTCATGGAGGTCCAGCGCGTCCAGCATGTCCTCCAGAGCGCGCAGTATCTCGTGGCGCCGCGCCCGGTCCGCGGGAAGCTCCCGCATCAGCTCCGACAGCACCTCGATGTCCAGCACCAGATGCCAGACCTCTTCGCTCAGCACGGCGAGGTCGGCCGAGGCGAAGCGGTACAGCGGCCGGTCCCCGGCGGTCAGCACATCGCCCAGCAGGGTCGGCTCGAAGCCGTCGCGCAGCACGGCCGGGTTGGCGGCCGCCTCCAGCAGCAGCCGCACCGGCTCGCCCCCGGCTGCCGGGGCGGCGACGGGGATGTGCCGGTTGCGCGGGTGGATGCCCTTGATCGGCACGCCGTCCGCGTCGTACACCAGCCCCTCGGCCTGGAAACCGGGCCCGTCACCGGTGAAGCCCGGGTCGATGACGGCCTCGACCCGCCGCCCCGCCCACTCCGAGGGCACCTCGCCCTCCAGCCGGAACCACCAGGTCGACCACGGCGAGCCCCATTCGGTGCCGGTCTCGAAGGGCTCGTACGTCCCCTTGAGCGCGTCGCCCACCGGTACCGGCTCGCCGGGGGTGCGCCACGCGGACAGCGTGAGCGGGGCGCGCGCCGTGTACTGGGCGGGCCTGATGAACTGGCGCAGCGCCCGGTCAAGGCGCCCCTCCACCAGCGATCGGTCGTCGTGCATACGCGGCTCTCCTCAAGATCGGCGAGGGTCGGTCCTCCAGCCGATCATTTCCCGCGGTGTGTGGGCACCCACACGCGGGAATGCATTCCGTGAGCGTGTTCGACGACATTTCGACGCTGGCCGCGCCGTGTGCGGCCGGGGCGGGGGAGGATGAAGCGTCAGCCTTCACGGCGGGGCGGGACGGCCGGGCGGCCGGAAGCGGGGGCGGTGGCCATCGAGAGTGAGCGGGGCCCGGCCCTCAACAGGCGATTACACAGCGGCGAGCTGTCCCGGGTGGCGGAGGTCCGCGCCGAGCTGCGCGATCTGCTGCGGCACTGGGGCGAGCCGAGCAGGAGGGACCTGGCCGAACTGCTCACCAGCGAGCTGGTGACCAACGCGCTGGTGCACACCGACCGTGGGGCGCAGGTGACGGCCACGCTCGGCGACGGGCCCGGCGCGCCGGCCGGCGGCCGATTACGGGTCGAGGTGCGGGACTTCGTCTCCCGGCATCCGACGCTGCGTACGGATGCGGCCGAGGAGGGCACGTCCGGGCGCGGACTGCTGCTGGTGCACACGCTCGCGGACGCGTGGGGGGTGCGGGCCCACGGCGTGGGGAAGGCGGTCTGGTTCGAGCTCGACGCGTGGTTCGGGCCGGACGCGGGGCGCGGATGAGACACGCCGTGCGGATGGCGCGGGGCGTGGATGGGACACGCCGTTCGGATGGCGCGGGGGCGGGAGAGGAGACGGGCTCCCCGTCCCGCCCACCCGGCGATCAGCCGAAGGCTCGCTCGATCTGCGCCAGCTTCTCCTCGAGGGAGTCGAGTCGCGGCATGGTGAGCGTGTCGTCCTCGGCGGTGAGGTCGATGGTGCGCGGGCGGTCGGCCTCGCGGTCGCCCAGTCCGGCGGTGGCGCCGTCACTGTCACTCGCGGACCGCAGGGCGGGCCGGGCCGCGGGCGCGGGCAGCTGCCCCTTGTCCAGCGAGGAAGAGTTTTCCAGCGACTTCTCCGGTATGGCAGGCTCCGATGTGAGTGCGGGCTGCGGAGAGGACCCGGTGACCTCCACCTGGCGGCCGCCGCGCCGCCCCCACGTGCGGTGCTGCCGGTTCAGCGCCCGGATCCTGGCCCGGTCCAGCTTCTCCTGCTCACGCCTGCGGTGCCGGTTGAGCTCCTTCTCCTTGCGGTCCTCGCGCACCTCCTCGACGGCCTCGTCCAGGGTGCGGACGCCCTCGAGCAGCATCAGCGACCAGGCGGCGAAGGTCTCGCGGGGCGCGCGCAGCCAGCGCACGATGCGGATCTGCGGCAGCGGCCGCGGCACCAGGCCCTGCTCGCGCA
Source organism: Streptomyces sp. NPDC007917 (assembly GCF_042959105.1). Lineage (NCBI taxonomy): Bacteria > Bacillati > Actinomycetota > Actinomycetes > Kitasatosporales > Streptomycetaceae > Streptomyces > Streptomyces sp. NPDC007917. The sequence continues at coordinate 284,069 of NZ_JBIBKK010000001.1, read as the reverse complement.
GCGCCGCCCGGCGGGTCTGCTTGAGCGCGCGGTCGAAGAGGACCGCCGCCGACAGCGACATACCGGCGAAGAACTGCGGCGCCCCCGCGTGGCCCATACCACGCGGCGCGTGCACCCAGTTGAACCAGGCCGCGGCGCCGGCGAACAGCCACACCAGCAGTCGGGAGCCGAGCGCGGCATCACCGTGGCTGGCCTCGCGCACCGCGAGCACCGAGCAGAACATCGCGGCGCCGTCGAGCCCGAACGGCACCAGGTACTCCCAGCCGTTCGTCAGGGCGAGGTTCTCCCGTCCGAAGCCCACCAGGCCCTGGAAGGAGAGTGCCGCCGCCACTCCGGCGCAGCAGAACAGCAGCACATACGAGGCCATCCCATAGATGGCCTCCTTGCGCCGCCGCCGCTCCTCGCTGCGCTCCCAGGAGTCGGTGGTGGCCTTGTCGTCTTTGGCGTTGCGGCCGCGCGCGAGCACTGTCACCGCTCCCACGACGCCGACGAGTATCACGACGGCCGGGAGGCCCCAGCTCGATATGTCGGTCAGTCTCATCCGGTGTCCCTTGCCTCGCTTCCGTGAAGTTCTGGCCGTAGTACCCGGCCTACTCGCGCGACATCCTGGCGGAAACCCGGCTTGTCGCGAGCGGTTTCTGGACAAGAGGGCGCCAAATCGGCGGGGGGACACGCGGATAGGTGCGATACGGTTCGAACGCTCGCGCTGTGCAAGCGGCTTGCATTCTATTCATGGAACCCGATCGAGCGTAAACAGACTGCTGAGCTTGCGTCAGGACGCTCGATGTGCTCCCGTGTGCTCCGTTCCGTTAGGGTTGCCTTAAATACGGCGTCCGAGGGGTTTGACCTCGCGCGGCCTCCGCATATCGTTTCAGGCGGACGTCAGGAGGAGCCGAGGTGGAGCAGGCCAGTGCCGAAACGGCGGCGGAGCCGCACCCGGGTCCCGGCATCCCCGGCCCCGGCGGGCCCGCCTCACGGAAGCCGCCCCGGCGCCACTCGGTGCGCGGGCAGATCCTGGACGCCCTGAGGGACGCGCTGGTCGGCGGCGAGCTCGCCCCCGGCGAGGTCTACTCCGCGCCGGCCCTCGCCGAGCGCTTCGGCGTGTCGGCCACGCCCGTACGCGAGGCCATGCAGCAGCTCGCCGGGGAAGGCGCCGTCGAGGTGGTGCCGAACCGGGGATTCAGGGTGGCCCGGCGCAGCGCGCGCGAGCTGGCCGAGCTGGCCGAGGTGCGGGCCCTGCTGGAGGTCCCGGTGATGCTCAGCCTGGCCGAGGCGATCGCGCCCGAGCGCTGGGCGGGGCTGCGGCCGTTCGCGGAGGCCACGGCGGTGGCGGCGGCGAAGGGGGACCGCGCGGCGTATCTGGAGTCGGACCGCACGTTCCACCAGGCGGTCCTCAGCCTGGCCGGAAACCAGCAGTTGGTCGTCGTGGCCGACGAGTTGCACCGGCGGGCGCAGTGGCCGCTGGTCGGCGGCCAGATCGTGCGCACCGCCGACCTCGTCGCCGACGCGGCCGAGCACATGGCCCTGCTCGACGCCCTGGCCGCGCGGGATCTCGACACCGTCGAGTCCCTGGTGCGCGACCACTTCAACGGCGGCGCGTGAGCGGCGAAGCTTGAGTTTGCAGTGAGTATGGGACAGCGACACGCCGTCGTATCGGCGTGTCGCTGTCCCATACTCACCGCAAACTCAGTGCCCTGCCTACGCCGTCGCGGAGGGTGCTCTGGAGGGCGCCCGTTCTAACTGCTCCGTGAGCCACACCGGTACCCCGCCCAGCAGCCGCACCAGGCGGATCGCCTCCGTGCGCAGCCGGGCCGCCTCCGGCTCCTCCTCCACCTCGGCCAGCGCCGCGAGCGCCGGGGCGATGCCGATCAGATAGCCCAGCTCCTCGCGGATGCGCAGCGACTCGGCGAAGCCGCGCCGCGCCTCGGCCACATCGCCCTCCTGCTTCGCCATCGCGGCCAGATGGCGCCAGGTGAACGAGCGCAGCAGCTCGTCCGCGTGGTTCGCGGCCCCGGCGTGTGCGCGCTGGAAGGCGGCTTGGGCGCCGGTCGGGTTCTGCGCCAGGTGCTGGGCGATCAGACCGCGGCGGAAGTCCAGCAGCGGGCGGGTCCGCGAGCCGGGGCCGAGCAGCGCGGCGGCGCGCCCCAGCGCGGTCCGCGCCTCGTCGGCCCGGTCGCGCACCCCCAGCAGCGTGGAGGCGTAGGCGAGATAGCCGCGCTCGCACGCCGTGGCGCCCCGCTCCTCGTCGGTCAGCGCCAGCGCCTCCGCCGCCCGCAGGGCGTCCTCGGCCGCGTCCCACCCTTCGGAGGTGTACATGCAGCGCTCGATGAGTACGGCGGTGCGCTTCAGCGCGGCCGTGGCGTCGCCCGCCGCGCGTGGCTGGAGCAGGGCGGCGGCGTCGTGCCAACAGCCGCGCGAGCGTAGCCGCCATACCGCCGTGTCCAGGGGGTCGTCCACGAGACCCTGGCGGAGATCAGAATCGGAATCCGATGATCCAGGTGGTGACATGGCGGTGTCCGCCACATTGCCCTCCCCAAGCGCGCCATCGAGCCGGAAGCTGTGATCCGAATCTCAGCATGAATGCGCGGGCGGGGCCAAGGGGTCGGTGTGAATGAATTCACAAACACCCGGGGGAACAGGGGAAACTGAACATCCCTTGACCAACAGGCGGACCGCCGAACGGGTGAACGGCGGACACCTGGGCGCAGCGGCGCCCGGTCGGTCAGCTCATCCGCAGCGCCAGGAAGAAGTCCAGCTTGTCCTCGAGCCGCGCCAGATCGCGCCCCGTCAGCTGCTCGATCCGGCCCACCCGGTACCGCAGCGTATTGACGTGCAGATGCAGCCGGGTCGCACAGCGCGTCCAGGAGCCGTCGCAGTCCAAGAACGCCTCCAGCGTGGGGATCAGCTCGGCGCGGTGGCGGCGGTCGTAGTCGTACAGGGGGTCGAGCAGCCGGGCGGTGAAGGCGCGGCGGACGTCGTCGGGGACGAAGGGGAGCAGCAGCACGTGCGAGGCGAGCTCCTGGTGGCCCGCCGCGCACACCCGGCCCGGCCGGGCGGCGGCGACCCGCCGGGCGTGCCGCGCCTCCTCCAGGGCGCCGCGCAGCCCGTCGGCGGAGTGGACGACGGCGCTGACGCCGAGCGTCAGCCGCCCGTCGCCGTCGAGCCCGTGGGAGAGCGGTTCACGGACGGCGGTAAGCAGCGCGTCGGCCTGCAGCCCCGTCCCGAAGCCGTACGCTCCGCCGTCGTCGCCCTCGCCCTCGCCCTCGACCTCGCCCTTGGCCGCCGGGGCGTCGGGCAGGGCCGGCAGCGGGACCAGCGCCACCGCCTCGTCGCCGGAGTGCGCCACCGCGATCCGGTCCGAGGGCTCGGGCCCGGTGGCCTCCGGGTCGACCAGGATCTCCTCCAGCAGCGACTGGGCCACCGGGCCGGCCGGCGCCCCTTCGCCCTCCCACTCCACCCGGGCCACCACCACCTGCCAGCGCGGGGCCGAGCCCAGGCCCGGCAGCAGTACGGGGGCGGCGACCCGCAGCCGGGCGGCGAGCTCGGCGGGCGGCGCGCCCGACTGGGCCAGCTCCAGCACCTCCTGGGCCAGCCGGCGCCGTACGGTACGGGCGGCGTCCCTGCGGTCCCGCTCCACCGCGATCAGCTGGGTGACGCCGTGCAGCAGATCCAGCCGCTCCTCCGGCCAGTCGCCCGCGTCCGCCCCGACCACCAGCAGCCAGTCGAAGAGCACGGTCTCGCGTACGTCCCCGGCCTCCGACGCCGTGCGGCCACTGCTGCGGATGGGGAAGAGGGAGTACGCGGAGCCGTCGGCGGCGATCACCCGGTGCGGACCGCGGCGGCCGGAGCGCTGGGCGGCCAGATGCTCGCCCGCGAGCCGCGCGCGCACCGCGGCGGGCAGCTCGGGCGCGCCCCCGGACCCGGCGCCCGCGGCGACGCTGGGCACCGCGATCCGCCGGCCGGTGGGGGAGAGCACCCAGGCGGGCAGGTCGAGGTCGGAGCCGAGCAGATCCAGCACGACCTCCGGGCCGCCGCCCGCGGGCCCCGAGGTCATCAGCCGCCGGTGCCGGTCCACGACGGCCGCCAGATCCCCGGCCCGCTCGCCGGAGACCCGGCGCACCACATACTCGGTGATCGACGCGAACGACACGGCCTCCGCCACCGAGAACAGCGGCAGCCGGTGCCGGGCACACGCCAGCACCAGGTCCTCGGGCACGGAGCCGAGCTCCGCCTCGCCCGCCGCGAGCCCCGCGACCCGGGCCGCCACCAGGATCCGTACGAACCGCTCGGAGTCCTCGGGCTCCCGCCGCCACGCCAGGCCGGTCAGGACCAGCTCGCCACCGGAGAGATAGCGGCTCGGGTCGCGCAGATCGGTGGTCATCACGCCGCGCACGGTGCGGTCCAGCTCCTCCGCGCCCCCGAGCAGCCGCAGGCCCAGGGCGTCGGTCTCCAGCAGTGCGCGCAGCCGCATGTCGTCGTCAGCCGATCCTCGTGCCGGTGGAAGCCTCGCCGTTCCCGTCGCCGTTTCCGGTGAATATCGCCGAGGTTTCCACTCCCCGTCTTTCGTTCGAATCTACAAGACCACGCTGCTGGCCAGCCAACTGCTTCATGGCATCGGTGACTGCACCGGGTGGCCCACACCCCGGTCTACTGGCGGTGAGCCGCGTGCAGACATCTGGGGAGACCCGGAGAGAAGGGACGCCCATGGAATTCCTGCGCCCCGCGAGTTGGGAGGAAGCGCTCGCGGCGAAGGCCGAGCACCCCGAGGCCGTGCCCATCGCGGGCGGGACCGACGTCATGGTCGAGATCAACTTCGACCGCCGCCGCCCCGATCACCTGCTCGACCTGGGCAGGATCGACGAACTCCACACCTGGGAGACGGGCGAGCAGACCGTACGGCTGGGCGCCTGCGTACCGTACGCGCGGATCATCGAGCGGCTGCGGCCCGAGCTGCCGGGGCTGGCGCTCGCCGCGCACACCATCGGCTCGCCGCAGATCCGCAACCGCGGCAGCGTCGGCGGCAACCTCGGCGCCGCCTCGCCCGCCGGTGACGCGCACCCCGCGCTGCTGGCCGCCGGGGCCGAGGTGGAGGCCGCCTCGGTGCGCGGCAGCCGCCTCATCCCCGTCGAGGAGTTCTACACCGGGGTGAAGCGCAACGCGCTGGCCGATGACGAACTGATCAGGGCCGTCCACATCCGCAGGGCCGCCGGGCCGCAGCAGTTCTCCAAGGTCGGCACCCGCAACGCCATGGTCATCGCCGTCTGCGCCTTCGCGATCGCGCTGCACCCGGACACCCGCACGGTGCGGACCGGCATCGGATCGGCCGCGCCCACCCCGGTACGGGCGCGGGCGGCCGAGGACTTCCTGAACGCCGCGCTCGCCGAGGGCGGCTTCTGGGACGGCGGCCGGACCATCACCCCGTCGATCGCCCGCCGCTTCGCCGAACTGTGCGCCGCCGCCTGCGACCCGATCGACGATGTGCGCGGCAGCGCGGCATACCGACGCCACGCGGTGTCCGTCATGGCCCGCCGCACGCTCGGCTGGACCTGGGAGGCGTTCCGCGCGAGCGGCGGCACGACCGGCGGAGACACGACCGAGGGAGGCACATGGTGCGCGTGACGTTCACGGTCAACGGGCGGCCACAGCAGGCCGATGATGTGTGGGAGGGCGAGTCGCTGCTGTACGTGCTGCGCGAGCGACTGGGCCTCCCCGGCTCCAAGAACGCCTGTGAGCAGGGTGAATGCGGATCCTGCACGGTCCGGCTCGACGGTGTGCCGGTATGCGCCTGTCTGGTGGCGGCCGGTCAGGCCGAGGGCCGCGAGATCGTCACGGTCGAGGGCCTCGCCGAGTACGCCGAGGCCCGGAGCCGAGGGGCCGGCCAGGACGGGCCGACCGCGGCCACGCGGCAGCCGCCCCCACTGGCCCCCGTCCAGCAGGCGTTCATCGACGCCGGCGCCATCCAGTGCGGGTTCTGCACCCCCGGTCTGCTGATCGCCGCCGACGAACTGCTGGAGCGCACCCCCGACCCCTCCGACGCCGACATCCGCGAGGCGCTCTCCGGCAACCTGTGCCGCTGCACCGGCTACGAGAAGATCCTCGACGCGGTCCGCCTGGCGGCCGCGCGCACCACGGAGACGAGGTAGCCCATGGGCCCCGGCCGCACCCCCGCCCCCACCCGGCCGCCCCAGGGCGCCACGGCCCGGGGCACCATCGGCGAGTCCACGCCGCGCCCCGACGGCACCCTCAAGGCGACCGGCGAGTTCGCGTACTCCTCCGACCTGTGGCACGAGGACATGCTGTGGGGCTTCACCCTCCGCAGCCCGCACGCGCACGCCGAGATCCGCTCCATCGACACCGGCGAGGCGCTGGCCATGCCCGGGGTGCACACCGTCATGACGTACGCCGACCTCCCCGCCGAGACCCACTACGGCCTGGAGATCCGCGACCAGCCCGTGCTCGCCACGGGCCGGGTCCGCTACCACGGCGAGGCCGTCGCGATCGTCGCCGCCGACCACCCCGAGACCGCGCGCCGCGCCGCCGCCCGGATCAGGGTCGAGTACGCCGAGCTGCCGCTGGTCACCGACGAGGCCACCGCCACCGCGCCCGGCGCGCCCGTGCTCCACCCCGGCCGCACCGACCGCCACGCCGCACACGCCCCGCACCCCAACGTCGTCCACCGCCAGCCCATCACGCGCGGCGACATCGCCGCCGCCAGGGCCCGCGCCGATGTGGTGGTGCGCCGGGACTACGAGGTCGGCATGCAGGACCAGGCCTTCCTCGGCCCGGAGTCCGGCCTCGCCGTGCCCGCCGAGGACGGCGGCGTCGACCTCTACATCGCCACCCAGTGGCTGCACGTCGACCGCGATCAGCTCGCCCCGGTCCTGGGCCTGCCCGCCGAGAAGGTCCGGCTGACCCTGTCCGGCGTCGGCGGGGCCTTCGGCGCCCGCGAGGACCTGTCCATGCAGGCGCACGCCTGCCTGCTGGCGCTGCGCACCGGCCGGCCCGTCAAGATCGTCTACAACCGGTACGAGTCGTTCTTCGGCCATGTCCACCGCCACCCCGCCAAGCTCGCCTACGAGCACGGCGCGACCCGCGACGGCCAGCTGCTCTACGTCCAGTGCCGCATCGTCCTCGACGGCGGCGCGTACGCCTCCTCCTCCCCGGCCGTCGTCGGCAACGCCGCCTCGCTGTCGATCGGCCCGTACGCCGTGGACAACGTCGACATCGAGGCGCTGGCCCTGTACTCCAACAACCCGCCCTGCGGCGCGATGCGCGGGTTCGGCGCGGTGCAGGCCTGCTTCGCCTACGAGGCGCAGATGGACGCGGTGGCGGCGGAGCTGGGCCTGGACCCGGTGGAGTTCCGGCAGCGCAACGCCATGGAGCAGGGCACGCTCATGCCCACCGGCCAGCGCGTCGACTCCCCGGCCCCGGTCGCCGAGCTGCTGCGCCGGGTCAAGGCGCGCCCGCTGCCGCCCGAGCCCCCCAGCGGCCCGCTCGACGTACGGGAGCTGCCGGGCGGGCTGTCCAACACCAGCCACGGCGAGGGCGTGGTGCGCGGCGTCGGCTACGCGGTCGGCATCAAGAACGTCGGCTTCTCCGAGGGCTTCGACGACTACTCCACCGCCCGGGTGCGCCTCGAGGTGCTGGGCGGGGAGCCGGTCGCCCTGGTGCACACCGCCATGGCCGAGGTCGGCCAGGGCGGGGTGACCGTACACACCCAGATCGCCCGCACCGAGCTCGGCGTGGCCCGGGTCGTGCTCCACCCGGCCGACACCCAGGTCGGCTCGGCCGGCTCCACCTCCGCCTCCCGCCAGACGTATATGACCGGCGGCGCGATCAAGCACACCTGCGAGGCGGTGCGCGAGGAGGTGTTCCGGCGCGGCCGCGAGCGGTTCGGCGCCGACCACCCCGGCTGGGCGGGCGCACCGCTGCTGCTGGCGGGCGGCAAGGTGGTCACCGAGGAGGGCGAGGTCGTCGGGGACCTCGCCGAGATCCTGGGGGAGGACGCGATCGACATCGAGAAGGAGTTCCGGCACCGCCCGACCCAGCCCTTCCACCCGAAGACCGGGCAGGGCTTCGGCCACGTCCAGTACTCCTTCTGCGCCCACCGGGCCGTCGTCGACGTCGACACCGAACTCGGCCTGGTCAAGGTCGTCGAACTCGCCGCGGCCCAGGACGTCGGCAAGGCGCTCAACCCGCTGTCCGTGGTCGGCCAGATCCAGGGAGGAACGACACAGGGGCTCGGGCTCGCGGTCATGGAGGAGATCGTCGTATCGGACGGCGCGCTGGTCCGCAACCCGTCCTTCACCGACTATCTGATCCCCACCATCCTCGACACGCCGAGCATCCCGGTGGAGGTGCTCGAGCTGGCCGACGACCACGCGCCGTACGGGCTGCGCGGGGTCGGCGAGGCCCCCACCCTGTCCTCCACCCCGGCCGTCGTCGCCGCCATCCGGGCGGCGACCGGCCTGCGTCTTAGCCGCGTCCCCGTGCGCCCGGAACATCTGACGGATACGTGATGGTTATGGGTAAATGTGGCGTGGCTGTGACCCGCCACCGCCCATGGACGACGGAGTCTGGAGCTGAGCGCCATGCTGGACATCGCCGCCGAGCTGCACCGCTGGTGCCAGGAGGGACGGGACTTCGCCGTCGCCACCGTCGTGGCCGCCGTCGGCAGCGCGCCCCGGCAGCCGGGCGCGGCGCTGGCCGTGGACGCCGCGGGGACGGCGGTCGGCAGCGTGTCCGGCGGGTGTGTGGAGGGCGCGGTCTACGACCTGTGCCAGGACGCGCTGCGCACCGGCCACACCGTGCGGGAGAGCTTCGGCTACTCCGACGAGGACGCCTTCGCCGTGGGCCTGACCTGCGGCGGGACCATCGACATCCTGGTCACCCCGGTGCCCGCCGACGACACCCGGCTGCGCCCCGTCCTCGCCGCCGCGCTGTCGGCCGCCGCGCCCTCCGGCGCCACGCCGTCCGCCGCGGGCGGCCGGCCGGCGGCGCTCGTACGGGTCGCCGACGGGCCGCCGGAGCTGCTGGGCCGCGCACTGCTGGTGCGCCCCGACGGCTCGCACGAGGGAAGCCTCGGCCCGGCCCCGCACCGTGCGGGGGCGGACCGTACGGCCCTGGACCGTACCGCGGTCGACGAGGCCCGCGCGCTGCTGGAGGCCGGGCGCACCGCCACCGTCGAGGTCGGCGCGGACGGCGGCCGCTGCGGTGAGCCGGTCACCCTGCTCGTCGAGTCCGCGGTGGCCCCGCCCCGCATGATCGTCTTCGGTGCGATCGACTTCGCGGGCGCGCTGGCGCGCATCGGGAAGTTCCTCGGCTACCACGTGACGGTGTGCGACGCCCGGCCCGTCTTCGCGACCGCCCGCCGCTTCCCGGACGCGGACGAGGTGGTCGTCGACTGGCCGCACCGCTATCTGGACGCCACCGAGGTCGACGCCCGTACGGTGCTGTGCGTGCTCACCCACGACGCCAAGTTCGACATCCCGCTGCTGGAGCGGGCGCTGCGGCTGCCCGTCGGGTACGTCGGCGCGATGGGCTCGCGCCGCACCCACGAGGACCGGCTGCGGCGGCTGCGCGAGGCCGGGCTCGGCGAGTCGGCGCTGGCCCGGCTGCGCTCCCCGATCGGCCTCGACCTCGGCGCCCGGACGTCCGAGGAGACGGCCCTGTCCATCGCGAGCGAGATCGTCGCCGCCCGGCGGGGCGGCAGCGGAGTGCCCCTGACGGGCGCCCACATCCCCATCCACCACGACCTTTCGGCACAGGTGGGCATGGGGCGGATCGGCTCGGTCGCCTGACGGAGCGCCACCCGTAGGTGGGGGAGCGGTTCGGCCACCCGGCGGACGTACGCGTTGCGAGGTCCCGGTTTCTGATTGAGCCTCAGAAATCGACCCCGAAACCGCCGCTCGAGGAGTGCGCACGTGCGTAGAAGACGGACGATCCCCACCAAGCAAATGGCCTTTCTGGCCGCGATCGCGCTGCCCCTGTCCACCGCGGCCGCCGGGTACGCGGCGGCGCCGGGGGAGCCCGCCCCGGCCAGGGCCCTGCACCGCCTGTACACCCCACCGGCCGGCACGGGCCCCTACCATCAGGTGACCCGGCTGGTGAGGCACGGCGACCGCGGCGCGGCCGCCGGGCTGCTCGAGATGGTCCGTACGCCGCACGCGGTCTGGTTCGGGGACGAGAGCCCGGGAGAGGTCGAGCAGCTGGTCCGCGAGACCACCCGGCGCGCCGTGCGGCGGGGCCATGTGCCCGTCCTCGCGCTCTACAACACGCCGGGCCGTGACTGCGGCAGTTACTCGGCGGGCGGTGCTCAGGGCACCGCCGAGTACCGGGAGTGGATCGACGCCGTCGCCCGGGGCATCGGCAACCGGCGGGCGCTGATCGTCCTGGAGCCCGACTCGCTCGCCCTGCTGCCCTCCGACTGCGGCCGGGCGGGCGGCGAGACCGCCGGGCGCGACGAGCCCGCCGCCGATGTGTCCGAGGAGGAGCCGAACGGCGCCCCGGACGGCGGGGACGCACTCGAGGGCGACGCCTTCGACAGCCGCCTGTTCGGCGCCGAGGCCGGGGCCGGGGTGCTCGGCGGCGTGATCGCACGCGCCGAGGCGCAGGCCGAAGCACACTCCCGGGCGCGGGCCGCGCGGGCCGAAGCGGAGGCCAAGGCACGGGCCGGGGCGCAGCCCACGACGCACGGCGGCCGGCGGGCCGAGGCCCCCGCCGATATCGACCCGGTCACGGACCTGCCCGAGGAGGCGCACGCCGACACGCCGGACGAGGCGCACGCCGACGCGCCCGTGAACACGCCCCCCGGAAGACCTACGGACAACTCGGCCGGGAACCCGGCCGAGAAACCCATCGGCGACGCCACCGGCACACCCGTCGGCACACCCCGGGAGGCGTCCGCCCTGCCCCCCACCGAGCTGAGGGCCCGCAACGCCGCCCGCTACACCGAGCTCAACTACGCCGTCGACACCCTGGAACCGCTGCCCGGCACCAAGGTCTACCTGGACGCGGGCCACTCGGCCTGGCACCCCGTCAGCAGCATCGTGCGCCGGCTGCTCCAGGCCGGTGTCGACCACGCCACCGGCTTCGCCATCAACGTCTCCCACTACCAGACCGACGAGGACAACGCCTGGTACGGCCGGCTCATCTCCTCCTGCCTGGCCTATGTGGCCGACGGCGGCAACCCGGCGGAGTGCCCCGACCAGCGGTGGCCGCGGCTGCGCGCCGAGCGGTGGCTGGAGGTCAACGTGCTCAACGAGCCCGATGAGATGAAGCACTTCATCACCGACACCAGCCGCAACGGACGCGGCCCCTGGACGCCCCGGGCCGGCAGCCACGCCGACCCCCAGTCCTGGTGCAACCCTCCCGGCCGCGGCCTGGGCATGCGTCCCACCACCAGGACCGGCGACCCGCTGCAGGACGCCGCGCTGTGGGTGAAGACCCCCGGCGAGTCGGACGGCCAGTGCCTGCGCGGCACAACCGGGCCCCATGACCCGGAGCGCGGGATGGTCGACCCGGAGGCGGGCGAGTGGTTCCCCGAGCAGGCCCTCGAGCTGGTCCGCTTCGCCCAGCCCTCCCTGTGACGCCACGTCAGCGGTCCGTCGGCGCCCCCGGTACGGTCATTCCGGCCGGGGGTCCCAGCGGAAGCGGCGGACCGCGACGACCGCCCCCGCCACACCCCAGATGAGCAGTACGCCGAGGCTCCGCCAGGCGAAACCGGAGTCGAAGGGGAGGGCCAGGGCGTCCATCAGGGCCTGGTTGAACGGCCGTACCGGCAGCGCGTCGGCCACCTCGGCCACCGTTCCGGAGTGGATCGGCAGATAGGTGCCGGAGATGAACACCAGCGGGAACAGGACGAGCTGGACGACCGCCGGCGCGGCCTCGGCGTTGCGGATCAGCGAGGCCACCGCGACCCCGAGGGCGCAGAAGCAGCCCGCGCCCAGCACCAGCGTCACCACGATCGCGGGCCACCGCGCCACAGCGGGCAGCGGTACGCCGTACAGCCGCCCGACGCCGACGATCAGCAGCACGTCCACCACGCTCAGCATGGCGCAGTGCGCCAGCAGCCCGAGGAAGTACACCCAGGCGGGCAGCGGCGTGGCCCGTACCCGTTTGAGGATCCCGTTCTGCCGCCGGGTGGCCAGCACGATGGCCAACTGGCTGTAGCAGGAGCCCAGGACGGAGACCGCGGCGATCGTGGACACGTAGTAGCCCAGCGCCGAGAGCCCGTAGAAGTACGGGTCGGTGCCGCCGCCGCCGAACATCGCGCCGAAGACCGCGATGACCACGACCGGGAAGACGAAGGTGAAGAAGGCGCTCTGCGGATTGCGCCAGAAGGACAGCTGCTCGTAGCGGATCTGGTGCCACAGCAGCGCCAGGGCGCGGCGCGGTGGCCGGCGGCCGGCGGCGCTCATCGCCCGTCCCCCTTCCCCATGGGTCCGGTCAGCCGGAGGTAGACGTCCTCCAGGCTCGGCCGCTCGACGGTGATCCCGTCGAGCGATACGCCGCGCCCGAGCGCCCAGCCCGTCAGCCGGTGCAGCGCCTCCGTCGGCTCCTCGGTCTCCACGGTGACCAGTCCGCCGTCGCCCGGCGCGGCGGCGACCGGCAGTTCGGCCGCCGCGCACCCCTCGGGCAGGGCGAAGCGAATCCGCGCGCGGGCGGTGTCACGGCCGCCGAGGGACGCGGGAGCCCCCTCGGCCACCACCCGGCCGCCGGCGATCACCGCCACCCGGTCGGCCAGCTCCTGGGCCTCCTCCATGGAGTGCGTGGTGAGCAGGACGGTGGTGCCGGCGTCGCGCAGCTCGTGTACGAGCCGCCAGGCGCCGCGGCGCGCGTTCGGGTCGAATCCGGTCGTCGGCTCGTCGAGGAACAGCAGGCTCGGGCCGCCGATCAGACCCAGCGCCAGGTCAAGCCGCCGCTTCTGCCCGCCCGACAGCGCCCTGACCTTCCGCCGCTCCTGCCCGGCGAGACCGACCAGGCCGATGACCTCGTCGACATCGCGCGGCGACGGGTAGTACCCGGCGTCGCGGGCGACCGTCTCCCGGACGGTCAGATACGGCTCGACCGCGATGTCCTGCAGCACCAGCCCGATCCGCTCGCGCAGCCGGCGCCCGGCGGCCGGGTCCGAGGGGTCGAGGCCGAGCACCTCGACCCGCCCCGCGTCCCGGGCGCGGAAGCCTTCGAGGATCTCCAGCGTGGTGGTCTTGCCGGCCCCGTTCGGCCCGAGCAGCGCGAAGATCTCCCCGGGCGCGACGGTGAAGCTCACCCCGCGCACGGCCGCCACCGCTCCGTAACTCTTGTGCAGGTCCGCCACCACCACGGCGGCGGCCCGCCCTCGCGTCGTCATGGGTCCATTGCACGGCGGTCGGGGCGGCGGGCGGCAGGGCGAGTGGTCGGCGGCCGGGGCGACGAAGGCATGGCCGTCCCAGGCGGCGTGCGACTTTCGTAGGGTCCGCCCCCGACGGACGTCGTGGCCTGGGACAACGCCCGCTCGACGGGCGCGGGCGATGTCCTACCGTAGGCCGCATGACTGCCGGACCGTGGCACCGTAGGCATCCGGTCGCCGTGGACGTGGCGATCGCGGTGGCTTTCGCCCTGCTCGACACCGGGCTGACGCTGCTCCGCGCGACCTGGTGGCCGGCCCACCCGGGCCCGCTGGCCTGGGCCATGCTCGGCGCGCAGGCGCTCGCCTGCCTCTCGCTGGCCGCCCGCCGCCACGCGCCCCTGGCGGTCATGGCCGTCCTCGGCGGGTTCACGCTCGCGGTGTCCCTGCTGATCTCCCCGGCGGGCGCGCTGACTCCGGCGCATCCGGGCAATGTGTGGGCGCCCCTCGCGACGGCGCTCGCGGCGTACGGGCCGGCCTTCTACGGCCGGAAGCGGTGGTCCCGGCTGACGGCGCTCGTCGCGCTCGGCGTCTTCACGGCGATCGTGGCGCGGGTGTGGCAGCCGTCGGTCACGGTCATCACCATCGGGGTGCTGCGCACCGCCCTCGGGCCGCTGCTGACGCTGTACTTCGAGGCCCGCAGACGGCTGGTGCTGGCGCTGACCGAACGCGCCGAGCGGGCCGAGCGGGAGCGCCACCTGCTCGCCGAGCAGGCCCGTGCCGAGGAACGGGCGAGGCTGGCGGGGGAGATGCACGACGTGGTGACCCATCGGGTGAGCCTGATGGTGCTCCAGGCCGGGGCGCTGCGGATCACGGCGCCCGACGAGGCGACCCGGCAGGCGGCGGAGGAGCTGCGGGCGGCCGGCTGCCAGGCCCTCGACGAGCTGCGGGACCTGGTCGGCATCCTGCGCACCGCCCCCGAAGGGGACCCGACGCCCTCGGTGGCCGGGTTCGCCGCGCTGGTCGCCGAGTCGACCGCCGTGGGCACCCCGGCCCAGCTGACCGAGGAGGGCGACCGGGCGCTCGCCTCGCCGGTGGTCGGGCGCACCGCGTACCGCATCGTGCGCGAGGCGCTGACCAATGTGCGCAAACACGCCCCGGGCGCGCGGGTCACCGTACGGGTCGAGTACGGCGCGGCGCGGCTGCGGCTCACGGTCCGCAACACGCCGTCGGCCGACGGCCCCCACCGCGCCCTGGCCGCCACCGGCTCGGGCCTGGGCCTCGCGGGCCTGCGGCAGCGCGTGGAGCTGGTGGGCGGCACCCTGCGCGCCGGGCCCGAGCCGGACGGCGGCTTCGGCGTCGAGGCCACGCTGCCCTCGTATGTGCCGACGGCGGAGACGGTGGGGTGAGGCCGGTGGTCCGGGTGGTGGTCGTGGACGACGAGCCGATGGTGTGCGTGTTTCTGCGCACGATCCTCGGCTCGGCCGAGGACATCGAGGTCGTGGCCGAGGCACACGACGGCGCGGCCGGCGCCGAGGCGGTCCGCCGCCACCGGCCGGACGTGGTGCTCATGGATCTGCGGATGCCGGGCGTGGACGGGCTCACCGGGATCGAGCGCATCAGGGAGCTCGCCGACCCGCCGGTCATCGTGGTCCTCACCACCTTCGACGCCGACCAGTACGTCCTGCGCGCGCTGCGGGCCGGCGCGACGGGCTTTCTGGTCAAGACCACGCCGCCGGAGGACCTGATCGGCCTGGTGCGGGTGGCCGCCGAGGGCCACACCGTGCTCTCCCCGGCCGCCGCCCGCCGGCTGGTCGCGGCCTCCTCCGACGGCCACTTCGCGCGCGACCGGGCGCGGCGGCTGGTCGCGTCGCTGACCGAGCGGGAGGCCGAGGTGCTGGCCGGGCTCGGCGAGGGGCTGTCGAACGCGCAGATCGGGGCGCGGCTGTACCTCTCGGAGGCCACCATCAAGGGCTATGTGTCGCGGCTGCTCGACAAGCTGGGCTGTGCGAACCGCACCCAGGCCGGGCTGATCGCCCACGAGGCGGGGGTCAGCTGACGGGCCGCCCGCGCATCCCCACCACGGGCAGCGCCAAGAGGGCTGTCGGTCAGTGGGTGCCGGGCGTCTTGCGCGTGGTGACGTTCATCCGGTTCCACGCGTTGACGGTGAAGATCAGCGCGATGAGGTGGGCGAGCTCCGTCTCGTCGAAGTGGCGCGCGGCCTCGTCGTAGACCGCGTCCGGCACGCCCTCCGGCAGCCGGGTGACGGCCTCGGTCAGCGCCAGGGCGGCCCGCTCCTCCTCGGTGAACAGGCTCGACTCCTCCCAGGCGGAGAGCTGGTGGATCCGCTCCTCCGTCTCCCCGCCCTTGCGGGCGTCCGTGGTGTGGTAGTCGATGCAGTACGCGCAGCGGTTGATCTGGGAGGCGCGGATCTGCACCAGCTCCAGCAGGACGGGGTCGATCCCCTCACGGGCGGCGGCGTCGAGTGCGAGAACGGCCTTGAAGACCTTGGGGGCGACGGTGGTGAAGTTCATGCGCTGGGACACCTGGAACGTGTTCATGTTTCGACCCTAGGAGCGGAAGCGACCCCAGATGTGGTGCATTTCCGCGGCAGAAACACGGGTCAATTCTCAGGCCGCCGGATTGTGCCGGATCAGGGTGTCCACGAGGCCGGAGACAGTGTTCGGGAAGTCCATCGGCACCACCCCGAGCCCCGTCCAGCCGGTGGCCTCGGAGCTCTCCAGGAAACCCTTGACCTGCGGGTTCAGCCGGTCCGCATGGGAGCGGGGCGGGAGCAGGGCGGCGGTGGAGACATAGTTGAAGAAGAGCTTGCCCGGCTGGGCCGCGGCCTTGCGGAACTGGGCCTGGATCTTCGGCCACTTGCCGAACGGCTCCGCCATGTAGTCGTCCTGGATGTCGAAGAGCCCCGCGTCGGCGTACCGCACCCCCGGCATGTTGTCGGAGTCGGCGAGCAGGACGACCCTGCCGCGGGCCTGGCCGAGGGTGGGGAGCGTGGCGTCGAGGCGGAACAGCGGCCGCCAGCCCTTGCCGTCGAGATAGGTGTCGAAGATGCGGCGGAACTCGGCGGCGCTCTCCTCGGAGTACTCCTGCTTGACGCGCATCAGTACGGTCTCCGACGGGTGCGCGGTCAGGAAGGAGCGGCACGCGGTGAGGACGTCGTCGAAGTTGAGGTGCTGGTAGAAGGCGCCGTGGTGGATGGGGAAGGCGCCTTCGAAGGCGCGGCACCGGATGTCGAGGAAGCGTATGCCGCTGTTCAGCTGGTCGCCGATGGTGGTGTTCTGGCACTCCGTCCAGGGGCCGCCGTAGCGGGCGCCGGAGTCATGGGTGCCCGGCAGCGTCAGCCGCTGGACGGGGGTGGCGTCGGCGATGCCGGACAGCCAGTCCTGGGGCGCCAGTGCCCTCGGTGCCGAGTCGGCCGTGGCTGTCCCGCCCGCCGCCGGGACCAGCCCCGCGGCGGACACCGCGGCCATGCCTCTGAGGAACCCTCGCCGGTCCATGCGCAATCTCCCGTCGCCGTCGCTCGCCTGTGCGTGCCGGACGGCATCGAACCACAAGTCAGCTGACAAAACCGCCAGTTGTGCTCAGACCTGATCAAAATAGTGTGCCAAGCGGTCAACTTGTGATCAGCTCTTGCGAACTCCCGGGCCGCGGTGGGGCCCCGGCATGCCGCCGCGGCCCCACCTGAGGCATCAGATCCGGCGAACGACACCGCACTGGGCCAGCGCGCGGTTCACGGCCGCCGCCATGGCCTGCTCACCCTGTGCGTTCGGGTGGGCCGGCGCCGCCGGAGTCTGCGGAGCGAGGCTCTCGATCCAGCGCTCGCCGACGGGCCGGCACATGTCGTGGCCGATCGTGGGCTTGTACGTGTCCACGTAGGAGGCCCTGCCCAGCTTGGCGCGGTGAGCGATCATGGAGTTGAGGGACTTCGTCTTGTCCCGCAGATAACCGAAGTCACCGGCGGCGAAGGGGACGCTGGGGCTCGTGCAGCCGACTCCGCTGTCGGGGAAGAGCGACGGGTAGCCGACCATGACCACCCTGGCGTGCGGGGCCCGGCGGTGAACTTCCGCGATCACCTGGGAGATCTTCGGCGCCGTGGCGGCGATGCCCTGCTCCACCTGGTCGCTGCCGCCCTGGGTGAGCGCGTCGCGGCATGGGCTACCGGAGGGGTCTCCCGCGCCCAGCGCGGCGCAGCGTCCCAGTACGGTGGAGAAGCCGATGTCGTTGCCGCCGATGCTCACGGTCACCAGGTCGGTGTCGCGGCTGAGGGCGTCGTACTGGGCGGGAGCCGTGTCCGTCGCCAGGGCCAGGTCCGCTGTGGTCGCACCCGAACACGTGACGTCCGTCAGTCGTGCGCTGTTCCGCTCGGCCACGAGATGCGGATAGTTGGCGTTGGAGCGGGCACACGCGGTGTCGATCTGCTCCGGGACGCCGGGGGCCGAGGCGTAGGAGTCTCCCAGGGCGACGTAGTCGAGCGATCCGGCGTGCCGGGGCGCGGCGCTCGCCGGCGCGGAAGAGGTCATCGCGAAGGCCAGTGCGCCGGCGGCGGCCATGACGCCGAGGGCGGCGGCGCGTTGACGCGGGCTGTGCGTGGAATGTGGTTTCACCCGGGCAAGTATCGCGAACGCCCTCGTATCCTCCAAGCAACTGACCGCCCACCCCCCCGACTTGGGAAGAGGCGCGGACCAGGACAGAAGCTGAACGCAAGGTCTCATAGCGTGGAGCGCATGACGAACGACGTACTCGGCCCCCGAGCCCTCAACAGGGCGCTGCTGGAGCGCCAGCTGCTGCTGAACCGGTCGGGGTCCCTCACCGCCCTCGAGGTGATCGAGCGGCTTGTCGGCATGCAGTCCCAGGCGCCCGGCGCCCCGTACATCGGCCTGTGGACGCGCCTGGACGGGTTCGCGTTCGAGGAGCTGGAGCGGCTGATGAAGGAGAGGGAGGTGGTGCGGATGGTGCTGATGCGCGGCACCGTGCACCTCGTCTCGGCGGCCGACGCGCTGCGGCTGCGGCCAATCGTTCAACCCATGCTCGACAAGCAGTTCCGTGGCACGCCCTTCGCGCCCGGGCTGACCGGTGTGGCGCGGGAGGAGCTGGTGGCGGCCGGGCGCAAGCTGCTCGCGCGCGGCGCCCTGGGCCCGGCCGAGCTGCGCGCCGAGCTCGGCCCCCGGTGGCCGGACGCGGACCCGGGTGCGCTGGTCAACGCGGTGCGGCTGTGGGCGCCCCTGGTGCAGGTGCCGCCGCGCGGGCTGTGGGGGAAAAGCGGCGGGCCCCGGTACGCGGCCGTCGAGGACTGGCTGGGACGGCCGATGGAGGCCGAACCCTCCGTGGACGCCGTGGTGCTGCGCTATCTCGCGGCCTTCGGGCCCGCGACCGTCGCGGACATCCAGAAGTGGTGCGGGTTGACCGGGCTGCGCGAGGTGGTCGAGCGGCTGGGGCCCGGCCTGCGGAGGTACCGGGACGAGAGCGGGCGCGAGCTGTACGACCCGGCGGACGCGTCGCTCCCGGACCCCGACCTGCCCGTCCCCGCCCGCTTCGTGGCGGACTTCGACAACCTGCTGCTCTCGCACGCCGACCGCGCCCGCATCCTCGCCGATGAGTACCGGCGGCCGGTGATGGGCGACAACGGCATCGTGCGCGGCACGATCCTGGTGGACGGCTTCGTCGCCGGGATCTGGAAGGTCGAGCGCGCTCGCGGGGTGGCGGTGGCGCAGGTGACCCCGTTCGTCCGGCTCGGCGCCGCAGAACGGGAGACGCTGGAGGCCGAGGGCGCGCGGCTGCTGGCGGTGACCGACCCGGCGGCGGGGGAGCGGGATGTGCGGTTCAGAGCCAGTCCCGCCGCTTGAACACCACGTACAGGCTCAGACAGACCACCGCCATCAGCAGGATCGCGAACGGGTATCCGAAGGCCCAGTGCAGCTCCGGCATATGGCGGAAGTTCATCCCGTAGATGGTGCCGACGAGGGTGGGGGCGAAGAGGATGGCCGCCCACGCGGAGATCTTCTTGACCTCCTCGTTCTGCTCGAAGCCCGCCTCGGCCAGCGCCCGCATCTCCGCGTTCTGCTGCTGGGTGACCAAGGTGGCGTTGACCGCGAGGATGTCGGTCAGGGCCGAGCGGAAGCCGTCCACGCGCTCGCTGGTGTGGGTGACGTGGTCGGCGACGTCACGCAGATAGCGCTGCAGCTCCTCGTCGGTGCCGTACTTGTCGAACCCGGCCATCAGCCCGTGCAACATCCCCACCAGCGGGCGGGTCGCGCGCTGGAACTCCACCATCTCGCGGGAGAGTTCATAGATGCGGCGGGAGACCTCGGGGTGACCGCGGAACACCTCCGTCTCGATCTCGTCGATGTCGTTCTGCACGCCCGCGACCACCGGGGCGTAGCCGTCCACGACCGAGTCCAGGATGGCGTACAGCACGGCCTCCGGCCCGAGCGCCAGCAGCTCGGGCGCGGCCTCCATCCGGCGGCGCACCGCCGACAGGTCGGGGGCGGCGCCGTGGCGTACGGTGATGACGAAATCGGGGCCGACGAAGACATGCAGCTCGCCGAAGTCGACCTCCTCGGGCGCGTCGAGGTAGCGGGCCGCGCGCAGCACCACGAACAGCGTGTCGCCGTAGCGCTCCAGCTTGGGCCGCTGGTGGGCCTCCATCGCGTCCTCGATGGCCAGCTTGTGCAGATCGAACTCGTCCGCGAGCGACAGCAGCTCCGCCTCGGTGGGCCGCAGCAGCCCGATCCAGGCCATGCCCCCCGGCTCCTCGCGCAGCCGCCGGTAGGTGGCGGCCAGGGAGTCGGGCGTGCCGACCCGGCGCCCGTTGCGGTAGACGGCGGAGTCCACCACGCTGCGGTCGTCCTCCGCCATGGCCTGGGCCCCCGGGCCCGCGGGGCGCGGTTCGGGGTTCGGCGGGGAGCCCGGCGCCGAACCACCGGGCCGGGGGGTGCCGGAGCCGCCACGGCCCTGTGCGGGACGCAGCCAGGAGGGCTTCCGCGAGGAGCGCGGGGGCCGGGAACGATGCTCTGACATGGGGCTTCCTTACGGGTAGCAGGCGCTGGGGCAGGCGGCCGTGCACACCTCTTCCTTCGAGGCTCGATTCACCTCCGGACACCGCCGCCGGGCCGCTGAGCCGCTGGGGCCGCGCCTCAGCGCGGCCGGACGGCAGTGGTGGCTCGCGGCAGGCGACTGGGAGGTTCGCTGTGCATCGCGGACCTCACCTCCTCGGTCGCGGGCGCGCGGGCACGGATCACTGACCTCAGGGCAGGATATACGCCCCAAATCCCCCACCCCCGACCGGCCCCCCGAGCCCGGCGGGGCGCCGGGCGTCACGCCGCGGCCGCGCTCCTGACGCCGGCGTTACGGCAGCAGTCCCGCGCGGCGTGCCTCCACGACCGCGTGCAGACGCGTATGCGCGCCCAGCTTGCGCATGGACGAGCGCAGGTAGCTCTTCACCGTCTCCGGCCGCAGCCCCAGCCGGTCCGCCGCCGCGGAGTTCGTCGCTCCGGACGCCACACACGCCAGCACATCCACCTCGCGCGGCGACAGCTCCACCCCCGGCCGCGCCGCCACGTCCCCCGCGCCGCCCGAGGAGGCCCTGGCCAGCCGTCCGCAGGCGCTGAGGATGCGCTCCCGCAGCTGCGGGTCGGTGACCTGCTGGGCCAGTGCCCGCAGGTCGCCGTGTGCTTCCCGTACCTCCTCCCACAGCGCCGGGTCCGCCTCGGGCTGCGCTTGCTCCACCGTGAACAGCCGCTGCGCCTCGTCCTGCACCGCCAGCGAGTGCTCCAGCTGGCGCGCCGCCTCCATCGCCGCGTTCAGCGCCCGGTCGCCGAGCGCCAGCGGCTGGCGCAGCGCGCCGTACAGCACCCCGCGCACCCGGCCGCGGACCACCACCGGGACCGCCAGCATCGAGCGCAGGCCCTCGGCGCCGACCGCTCCGTCGTACTCGTGGCTGATGGCGCGCGAGGTCGGGTAGTCGACCACCGAGATCGGCCGGGACATGGTGAGGACCTTGCCGCCGAGACCGTTGCCGGGGGTGACGGCGAGCCCGCGCAGGGAGTTGGTGGTGGTGCCGGTCAGTTCGGAGATGCGGAACTGCCGCGCGCTCGAGAACAGCCCGCCGAAGGCCACGGGCAGCCCGCCGCGCCGCCGCATCCGCAGCAGGGCCGTCCGTACATCCACCGTCCGGTCCGATTCCGCCACGGTCACCTCCCCGAAATACCACCACCCCCGTCCGGGGGTGGTGAGACTCAGATCACCCGTCGCACGATGCTAGCGAGCGGTACGGCAATCAGGAGGAGATGTGACAGCAAACGGCCCGACTCAGAGTTTCCGGGCGGCACGGGATTTCCTCCTGGCCCACGGAGACGACTACGCGGCGGCGTACGAGGGTTTCAGATGGCCGCGCCCGGCCGAGTTCAACTGGGCGCTCGACTGGTTCGACGAGATCGCCCGGGACAACGACCGTACCGCGCTGCACATCGTCGAGGAAGACGGCCAGGAGACCCGCATCAGCTTCCGGGACATGCGCGGCCGCTCCGACCGGGCCGCGAACTGGCTGCGTGCCCAGGGCGTGCGGGCGGGTGACCGCATCGTGGTCATGCTCGGCAACCAGGCCGAGCTGTGGGAGACGGCGCTGGCGGCCATGAAGCTGCGGGCGGTGGTCATCCCCGCCACCCCGCTGCTCGGCCCGCTCGACCTCCTCGACCGGGTGGAGCGCGGCCGCGCCGCGCATGTGATCGTGCGGGCGGAGGACGCCGCCAAGTTCGTTGAGGTGCCGGGCGAGTACACGCGCATCGCGGTCGGCGGCGCCCCCGACGGCTGGCTGGCCTACGCGGACGCGGGTACGGACACCTGGGGGGAGCCCAGTGCGGGCGGGGCCGCCGACGCGCCCTTCGTGCCGGACGGGCCGACCCTGGCCACCGATCCCCTCATGCTCTACTTCACCTCGGGCACCACCGCCCGCCCCAAGCTGGTCCAGCACACCCACATCTCGTACCCCATCGGCCATCTGTCGACGATGTACTGGATCGGGCTCCGGCCCGGCGACGTCCACCTCAACATCTCCTCCCCAGGGTGGGCCAAGCACGCCTGGTCCAATCTCTTCGCCCCCTGGAACGCCGAGGCGACCGTGTTCGTGCACAACTACACGCGCTTCGACCCCGCCCGTCTCATGGCCGAGATGGACCGCTGCGCGGTGACCACCTTCTGCGCCCCGCCGACCGTGTGGCGGATGCTCATCCAGGCCGATCTGACCCAGCTGCGCACCCCGCCCCGCGAGGCCGCGGCGGCCGGTGAGCCGCTGAACCCCGAGGTCATCGAGCATGTCCGGCGCGCCTGGGGGGTGACCATCCGGGACGGCTTCGGCCAGACCGAGACCTCCGTGCAGGTCGCCAACACCCCGGGCCAGCCGCTCAAGGTCGGCTCGATGGGCCGCCCCAGCCCCGGCTTCGCGGTCACCCTGCTGGACCCGGTCACCGGGCAGCCGGGGGACGAGGGCGAGATCTGTCTCGACCTGTCGGGTCCATCGGGCCGGCCCGTCGGTCTGATGACCGGTTACGAGGGTGACGAGGAGCGGACCGCCGAGGCGACGGCGGGCGGCTACTACCGCACCGGCGACATCGGATCGCGCGACGCCGACGGCTACATCACCTATGTCGGCCGCGCCGACGACGTCTTCAAGGCGTCCGACTACAAGATCTCGCCGTTCGAGCTGGAGAGCGCCCTCCTGGAGCACGAGGCGGTCGCCGAGGCCGCCGTGGTCCCGGCCCCCGACCCGCTGCGGCTGGCGGTGCCGAAGGCGTACGTCGTGCTGGCGGAGGGGTGGGAGCCGGGGCCCGAGACCGCGAAGGTCCTGTTCGCTCACTCCAGGGCGGTCCTTGCACCGTACAAGCGTGTCCGTCGACTGGAATTCGCGGAACTTCCCAAGACCGTGTCCGGCAAAATCCGCCGTATAGAGCTACGCGAGCGCACCCTGCGCGGCGATGGTGTCGAGTTTCATGAGGAGACCACCTCATGACCGACCCGCACTCACCACGCGATCACGAGGAGTACTCATGACCGACCGCCCGGCCGACCCCTCAGGTCCACCCGACTCATCGGGCTCCTCCGGCCCCCCGGACCCGGCCGCCACCGCCGCCACGGCCGGCCCCTCCGCCCCCGCGAAAGCCACCGCGCCCGCCCCCGCGCTGTCGTACGCGAGCGGGGCGGGCGAGGTCCCGCTGCTCGGCGACACCATCGGTGCCAACCTGGCCCGCGCCATAGAGCGGTTCGCCGACCGGGAGGCGCTTGTCGACCTCCCCAGCGGCCGCCGCTGGACCTACACCGAGTTCGGCCGGGCCGTCGAGGAGGTCGCGCTCGGGCTGATGGCCAAGGGCGTCGGCAAGGGCGACCGGGTCGGGATCTGGGCCGTCAACTGTGCCGAGTGGGTGCTGGTGCAGTACGCCACGGCCCGTATCGGCGCGATCATGGTCAATATCAACCCCGCCTCCCGCGTCCATGAGCTGACGTTCGTGCTGCGGCAGGCCGGTGTCTCCGTACTGATCTCCTCGACCGAGCACAAGACCAGCGACTACCGCCGCATGGTCGAACAGGTGCGCTCCGAGTGTCCCGCCCTGCGCGATGTCATCTACATCGGCGACCGCACCTGGGACGGTCTCGTGCGCGCGGGCGCCGATGTGTCACGCGAGCGGCTGATGGAGCGCGAGGCCCGGCTGACCTGCGACGACCCGGTCAATATCCAGTACACCTCCGGTACGACCGGCTTCCCCAAGGGCGCCACGCTCTCCCACCACAACATCCTCAACAACGGCTACTCCGTCGGGGAGGCGCTGGGCTACACCGACCAGGACCGCGTCTGTCTGCCGGTGCCCTTCTCCCACTGCTTCGGCATGGTGACCGGCAACCTGGGCGCCACCAGCCACGGCGCCTGCATCGTCATCCCCGCCCCCACCTTCGACCCGGCCGCCACGCTCCGGGCGGTCGAGCAGGAGCGCTGCACCTCGCTGTACGGCGTGCCGACGATGTTCATCGCCGAACTGGGGCTGCCCGACTTCGACGCGTACGACCTCTCCTCCCTGCGCACCGGGATCATCGCCGGCTCCATCTGCCCGGCGGAGGTCATGCGGCGCGTCGTGGACGAGATGCACATGGCCGAGGTGTCGATCTTCTACGGCATGACCGAGACCTCGCCGGTGTCCACCCAGACCCGGCGCGACGACGATCTGCGCCGGCGCACCGGCACGGTCGGCCGGGTGCTGCCGCACCTGGAGATCAAGGTCGTGGACCCGGTGACCGGCGTGACGGTGCCCCGCGGCACCCGCGGGGAGCTGTGCACCCGCGGCTACTCGGTGATGCTGGGCTACTGGGAGGAGCCGGAACGGACGGCCGAGGTGATCGACTCGAGGCGCTGGATGCACACCGGCGACCTCGCGATCATGGACGAGGACGGCTATGTCCGGATCGTCGGCCGGATGAAGGACATGATCATCCGGGGTGGGGAGAAGGTGTACCCCCGGGAGATCGAGGAGTTCCTGTACACCCATCCGAAGATCGCCGATGTGCAGGTCGTCGGCGTGCCGGACGAGAAGTACGGCGAGGAGATCCTGGCCTGCGTCATCCTGCGGGAGGGCGCCAAGTCGCTCACCCGTGACGAGCTGGCCCGCTTCTGCCGGGGCCGCCTCGCCCACTACAAGGCGCCCCGCTATCTGCGGGTCATGGACGCCTTCCCGATGACCGTCAGCGGCAAGGTCCGCAAGGTCGAGCTGCGCCAGGCGGGCATCGCCGACGCGGTCCGGCTGCGGAACTCCCGAACAGAACAGACGGAACAGGCGGAACAGACGGACGCCAAGGCCCAGGCCACCCCCCTGCGCTGACGCGTCCGGCGCCAGAAGCATGTCCGGCGGCAGCCTCACCCGCTGCCGCACGGCATCGAAGCCGGACCCCTGGACGCCCCCCGACCCGGGCGGTGGCTCTGTCAGTGCCACGTGATGGACTGTCATCGGTACGGCAAGCGATGTGGCAGGGCACTACGGGGGCACAGATGGCACGGGCTTCGGCACTGGCCGGGATCGACACACTGCGCGGGCTCTCCCGGGGCGCGCCTCCGCTGCCCGCGGACGAAGGCGTGCTGCGGGTGCTGGGCGCCACGCATGTCAGTTTCTGGCCGGGCGCGGAGTTCCCCCGCTGGGTGCGCGAGGCATGGGATGCCTGGGACGGCCGCGGGATCGCAGACCCGCTGCGGCCGGCGCCGGCGCCCGAGACCGGCCGGGTGCTGAGCAGGCTCCGCGAGGACCGCGTGTGGAGCGCCGAACTGGGGCTCAGCGAAACACTCCGCGGCGAGCTGGACACGGCCTGGTTCGCGGGCACGGTCACCGGACCGGACCTGCTCGCCGCCATCCCCGCCCGGTACACCATGCCGGTGTGGAATCTGTCCGACTCCCCGGCCCTGCACGGGCTGGAGCGGACGCTGCGCACCTTCCTGGCCGGCGCGCTCGGCACCGACACGGACGCCTGGCTGCGGCTGATGACCGCCGCGGAGGAGGTGCGCACCCTCCCCGGCGCGGACCGGGACGCCACCTGGCCCGACCTGCTGGCGCGCGCCGCCGACACCGCCCCCGACCCCGAGCGGATCGTCCCGTACACCAAGGTCACCGGCCAGGACCGGGAGAAGCTGCTGGGCCGGCGCACATGGACCTGGCCGGCCGGGGAGGTGCTGCGGCGGGCGCCCGACGCCAAGATCCTGGACGCCCTGATGCCGCTGCTGCCCGACCACACGGGATGGCTGCTCGCGCTGTACGTGATCGCCCAGCGGCAGGCCGCGCCCGAGGCGGTCGTCGAGCACCTGGTGCGGCGCGGTGACCGGGAGACGCTGGTGATGCTGGCGGAGTGGGTCGACCTGGACCCGCCCACCTGCCGCGCCCTGCTCGCCCAGGGCGACCCCGAGGTCCACCTCGCCCTGCTCGATACGCATTTCTACCTCGGCCCGGAGGAGGCCAGGCGGGTGCTGGACGGCACGGTGCCGCTCGCCCCGTACGAGCAGCGGATTCCCTACGGCGCCCGTCCCGACCTGCTGCACGCGGCCGAACCGGAGCTGATCGAGGCCGCGTTCGCGCACGACCGCGGGCGGCTCAAGACCCCCGAGCAGCTGTTCGGCTGCCTGAACATGCTGCGGCGCGGCGGCCCCTCGCGCCTGTCCGCGCTGCTGGCCACCGGCCTGGTGGGCCCGGCCGTCACCAAGGTGTGCCAGCAGGCCCTTACCTCCGCCGACCCCCTTGCCGCGCTCGAAAGGCGGGCGGAGCGCGAGCTGACGACGAAGAGGCTGGCGAGCCGGCTGCGCGGGGTCCGTTCCACCCTCGGCTCCACGGACACCGACCGGCTCCTCGCCCTCTTCCCGGACATCGACTGGGCGTATCTGGAGGCCGAGCACGCCCGCGAGCCGTTCACATTCTGGTCGGTGGTGGTCGGCCATGCCACGACTCCCTCCGCCGTCGCCGCCCGCCATGCCGACGCGATCCTGCGTGACCGCCGCGCCGGCTACCGCCGCCGTCCCGCCCGGGACGCCGAGATCGCCCGCGGCATGATCCGGCACGGCCTCCGGGCCTCCGACTGGCGGGCGATCACCTCACGCGCCGACCGGCTGCTGGCCGACGGGCTGCTGACGGACCGCGATCTGGTCTCGGTCGCCGCCCCCGCCGACCGCATCCTCGGCTACCTCGGCAGCGCCCTCCGCCGCCCGGACGCCCCGCCCCAGACCCGGGCGGCCACCGAGCGGATCGCCGAGCTCGTCGCGGTCCACCTCGACGGGAGCGACGACCCGGACGCGGCCTGGCAGCGGACGTACGCCCGCCTGACCGGGCAGGACCCGCGGTGGCCACGGTCCAGCAGCATCGAGGCCACCCTCACCGAGGGCTGACACCGTCGGGCCGTCATGGGCGCGAGTGCAGGCCGGTGGTGAAGGAGCGGATCAGATCGGCGACCGCCGTCGGGCGCTCCAGGAGCATCGCGTGCGAGGCGTCGAGCGTTTCGAGGGTGATGTGGGGGTGTGCGGCGGCCAGCTCGCCCAGGTCGCGGTCGAGTCCCTTGACGTACGCGGCCATCAGCTCGTCGAACCACGCCAGCGGGCCGCCCTGCGCCACCAGCCGCCCCGCGCGGACGATCAGCACCGGGCGGGTGAGGCGGCGGTAGACCGGGAAGAGGTCGAGCGCGTTCATCTGGTCGAGCATCTCCAGGCCCCGCTCCCGCTCCGGCCGCAGATACAGCCGCCCCTGCGGGGTCTCGCCCAGGGCGCGCCGGATGCCCTCGTCGAGCACGTCGGGCGCGATCCCCAGCGCCTGGGCCATCGCCGCCTGCTGGGCGAGCACGGTCGTCTCCAGCTCCTGTGGCGCGAAGGTGCTGCCCATCGCGGCCGCGGAGAACTGATGGGCGCGGTCGAGGCCCTGGACCACGGTGTCCCGGTCCAGGCCGACGTACTGCTCGGGGCGGCCGTGGCCGACGCCGTCGAGGTTGACCGCGGCGGGGGTGTGCGCGTGGGCGTCCGCGTACAGCGCGGCGGCCATGCCGCCGAGGGAGTGGCCGACCGGGATGGCCTCCTGGATGCCGCAGGCCTCCAGGACGGCCTCCATGTCGTCGAGGACGGCGGGGAACGTCCAGGGGGCGGAGCCGGGGCCGGAGCGGCCGTGGGCGCGCAGGTCCATCGAGACGACCCGGTGGTCCGTGGCGAGGTCGGCCGCCGCGACCGACCAGTCGGCGAGGGTGCGGGAGGCCCCGTGGAGCAGCAGCAGCGGGGTGCCGGCGCCGCCGTGGTCGCGTACGGCCAGCGGCACGCCGTCGCGCTCGACGGTGAGCTCGGCGGGGGTGTCCGGGGAGGCAGGAGGGGATGAGGGCATGGGGTATCGCTCCATGGCGTCGTGGAGATCCGCGGCATGCGCGGACCGGGAGAAAGCCGAAGGGAAGGGAATCGACCACCGATCGGGGCCGACCACCACCGTAGGGCGCTCCGACGACGTGAAGATCGTCCCCGAAGGGGAGGCCCGGGGGCCTTCCGCCGGGTCATAATGAACAAGGCGCGAACGCGGGGCGGGGGTTCACCGCCGGGTGCGTTCACCGCTTGGGCGGCCCCACCCGGATCAGCGTGTCCGCAGGATCGTTGACGGGCTGTGGGGTGCCGGTCAGGTCCATGATGAAAAGCGGCATGTGCAGCGCGTCGGCGCGCGCCCGTGCGTCCCTGGCGTAGCCCGCGAGCGAGAAGAAGACGCCGACGGCGGATTCGTTGAGCCCGTTCAGCCACAGGCACTCGATGTCGCGCAGCGCGGTGGGCCGGGTGGTCGGGTCCACCTGGGCGACCAGGCCAGGACCGCGCAGGCCCACCCCCGACGCCTCCTGGCCCTCCGGCTGCCGCACACCGCCGAAGCCGAGCCAGGTCAGATACTGCCCGGCGGCCGTCACCGCGTCCTGCGCCGTGCGGATCGTCACCGGCTGGAACGCGGGCCGCAGCACGGCCCGCCCCGGGCCGCCGGGCCGGGCGGTGGCCGGGGCGTGCTCCGTGGGGTCGGGCGCCGGCGCCACCGGGACGCGGACCAGCGCCCCGCAAGCGCAGCCGAACTCCGGCTGGGGCCACTGGCCCTGCCTGCCGCACATGGCGCAGTTGGCCGCCACCCAGGTGTCCTCCCAGGTGCGGTGCTCGATCTCCCGCGGGGCGCCGTCGCGCAGCACGGGGAGGGTGAGCGGCGCCCCGCACGAGCAGGGGTAGGTGGGCGGAGTGAACGACTGCTCGCGGCGGCACGCGGGGCAGCGCACCGGCACGCTCTCTGTCATCTTCTACTCCGGGGTCCGGGGGAGGGGTCTGCGCCCATGCTCCACGAAGCGCGGGGCTGTGGGCGGCGACTTGCGGGTTCTGCGCCCGGCGGGCCGACCGCCGTGGGACGCTCGTGACGTCGCGTGTGCGGGCGCAGTAGGTTGGCGGCGTGAGACTGAGGGTTGAGTTCACCACTGAGCCGTTCGACCTCGACGAGGTGCCGCCGCACGCCGTGGTGGCCCGCGATGTCGTCCAGGGCGCCCCGCTGGACTCCGTCGACGTCGGCCCGTTCGGGAACACCGCGGAGGGCGGGGCGGAGAGCGTCCTGGCCGCCGTCCACGAACTGCTCCGCAAGTCCCTGGAGGCGGGGGCCACCCGGGTCTCGCTCCAGGTCAACGTCGTGCCGGAGGCGGCCGCGGCCACGGGCGAGGCGGGGGAGGGCGGCAGGTGACCCGTCCCGCCGACGACCCCTTCGTCACGGCGGTGAGGCCGCTGGTGGACGCCATCGGCGGCGAGCTGATCGCCCCGGACCGCGCCCAGGGCGACGATGTGGTCC
Source organism: Streptomyces sp. NPDC007917 (assembly GCF_042959105.1). Classification (NCBI taxonomy): domain Bacteria; kingdom Bacillati; phylum Actinomycetota; class Actinomycetes; order Kitasatosporales; family Streptomycetaceae; genus Streptomyces; species Streptomyces sp. NPDC007917. The sequence goes on along the minus strand of NZ_JBIBKK010000001.1, from coordinate 254,387 downwards.
TCTCCTGGGAGGGCCGGGAGGTGGTGGCCGTACGCCTCCCTCACCTCTCCGACTCGCTCGACCACATCCTCGCCGACCTCCGCCGCCGCCACGGCGTCCCGCTCGCCGACCTCGACCGGAGGACCAAGCAGTCGGTCGTCCGCCTCCTCGAACAGCGCGGAGCCTTCTCCATGCGCCACGGCGTGGAGACCGTCGCGACCGCGCTCGGCGTCAGCCGCTTCACCGTCTACAACTACCTCAACCGGGAGAGCGCCGAGCGGGGCGCGGAGCCCCGGGGGGACGGCGCGTAGGCGGCCCGGTCGCCCGGCTCGCGGCTGTCAGGCCAGGCCGCCGTTGCTCTGGAGCAGCTGGCCGTTGACCCAGCCGCCCCGCTCGGAGCACAGGAAGGTGACCAGGTGGGCGCAGTCCCGGGGGGTGCCGAGGCGGCCCAGCGGGGTGGCGCGGCTCAGGTCGGTCTTCTGCTGCTCGGTCATCCAGCCGGTGTCGGTGGGCCCGGGGTTGATGGCGTTCGCGGTCACCCCGAGGTGGGCGAGTTCGCGGGCGGCGGCCAGCGTGATGCGGTCCATCGCCCCCTTGCTCGCCCCGTAGGGCAGGTTGCCCACGGTGTGGTCGCTGGTCAGGCTGATGATCCGGCCGGTGCCCCGGGTGCCCCGGAACCTGAGGCCGTACTCCTTGATCAGCAGCCAGGTCGCCCGCGCGTTCACCGCGAAGTGCCGGTCGAAGCTCTCCACGGAGGTGTTGAGCAGGCCCGAGTCGACGGACTCGCAGTGGCAGAGCACCAGCGCGGTGACGCTGCCCAGCTCCTTCTCCACCGTGTCGAAGAGCGTCACCGGGGCGGACGGGTCGCTCAGATCGGCCTCGATCGCCATCGACCTCGCCCCGAGCGCGCCCAGCCGCCCGCGCAACTCGTCGGCGGCGTCCGGCTGGGCTCCCCAGGGCATCCTCCGGTCGTACGGGGTCCAGTGGCTGAACGCCACGTCCCAGCCGGTCTCCGCCAGGCCCAGGGCGACGGCGGCGGCGATGCCCTCCCGCCGGCCGGCCCCCGTGACCAGGGCCAGCGGACGCTTCGCGCCGGCCCCCTCCCGCTCGCTCACCGCACCCGCGCCATCGCTCATGGGGGTCATCCTGCCCGGCGGCCCGGCCGCTCGGCACGGGGTTTTCCGGGCGGGGCCGCCGTCCGGGGCCGCGGGGGCCGTGCGCCGGCGCCCGAGTTTTCAACAAACTGTTGACGTAGCGCGGGGGCGGCTCCTAGTTTGCGCATGTGACTACCAGCGCTCCGCCGGGACTGGCCCGGTTCAACTCAGCGGACGAGTCCGGCCTGGCCGCGCTGCTGCACGAGGTGTGCGCCAGCCGGGCATGGGCGGCGGCGGTGGCGGCCGGACGGCCGTACGGCAGTGTCGAGGCGCTGCTGACCGCCGCCGAGGAGGCCATGGCCGGGCTGACCGCCGCCGACCTCGCCGAGGCGATGGCCGGGCACCCGCCCATCGGGCGGCCGAAACCCGGCGACGCCACCTCGGCGCGCGAGCAGAGCGGGGTGAAGGAGGCCGAGCGCGGCCGGCTGCTGGAGCTGAACCGCGCCTACCAGGAGCGCCACGGGCATGTCTTCCTCATCTGCGCCACCGGGCGCGGCGGCGCGGAGATACTGGCTGCTCTCAACGAGCGGATCGGCAACGACACGGACACCGAACGCGAGATCGTCCGCACCGAGCTGGGCAGGATCAATCGCAACCGGCTCGCCCGGCTCATGGACGTGGACGAGGAGGGAGGGGAGCGGTGACAGCCAGGACGGCCGGTGCGCACACCACCGTCTCGACACACATCCTCGACACCGCCCTCGGCCGCCCGGCCGCAGGCGTCGCCGTCGAGCTGTCCTGCCGCCCCGCGCGCGACGCGCCCTGGGCGGCCCACGCCGGCTCCAGGACGGACGCCGACGGCCGCTGCAAGGATCTGCCCGCCCTCCCCGAGGGCACCGCGTACGCACGGCTGCGGTTCGAGGTCGAGCCGTACCTCGCGCGCCCGGGACACCCGTCAGCCGAGGAGCGGGGACACGGAGCCTTCTTCCCGGAGGTGGCGGTGGTCTTCGCCGTCGAGCCCGGGGAGCACTACCACGTGCCCCTGCTGCTCAACCCGTTCGGCTACTCCGTATACCGAGGGAGCTAGCGTCCGATGCCCACACTCGGCCAGAACCAGTACGGCAAGGCGGAAACCCGCGTCGTGCGGATCGTGCGGCAGGGAGCCGTCCACCACATCAAGGACCTGAACGTGTCGGTGGCGCTCTCCGGCGACATGGACGAGGTCCACCTCTCCGGCAGCAACGCCAACGTCCTGCCGACGGACACCACCAAGAACACCGTGTACGCCTTCGCCAAGGAACACGGCATCACCTCGCCCGAGCAGTTCGGCATCCTGCTCGCCCGCCACTTCGTCACCGGCCAGGAAGCCATCCACACCGCGCGCATCCGGATCGAGGAGTACGGCTGGGAGCGGATCGAAACCCCGGGAGCGGCCCGCCACTCCTTCGTCCGCACGGGACAGGAGACCCGCACCGCACAGGTCACCTTCGACGGCGAGCGGTGGGAGGTCATCTCCGGGCTGACCGGCCTTACGGTCCTGAACTCCACCGACTCGGAGTTCTGGGGCTTCGTCAAGGACAAATACACCACGCTGCCGGAGGCGCACGACCGCATCCTCGCCACCGATGTGCACGCCCGGTGGCGCTACGGCTGGAGTTCCGACGACGGCGGCGAGCCCGTGCCGGACTGGGAGGGCGGATACGCCGGGGCGAGAGACGACCTGCTGTCCGCCTTCGCCGAGACGTACTCGCTCTCGCTCCAGCAGACGCTGTACCAGATGGGCGCCCGCGTGATCGAAAACCGCCCCACGATCGACGAGATACGGCTCTCGCTGCCCAACAAACACCACTTCCTGGTCGACCTGGAGCCCTTCGGGCTGAAGAACGACAACGAGGTGTACTTCGCCGCCGACCGGCCGTACGGCCTCATCGAGGCCACGGTCCTGCGCGACGGCGTCAGGCCCCGGATCGCCACCGACTGAAGGGCGCCACCCCAGACATGAACCGCACCCCAGACGTGAACCGCACCGCAGACATGACCCGCACCCCGGAAGCACCCCGCACCGTCATCGAGAACTGCGCCATCGCGACCGTGGACGGCCACGACACCGAGTACGCCGAGGGCCACATCGTCGTCGCCGGCAACCGCCTGGAGTCGGTGGGCCCCGGCCCCGCGCCCACCGGCCTCGACGGGGTGGTCCGCCGGGTCGACGGCACCGGACACCTCGCGACCCCCGGCCTGGTCAACACCCACCACCACTTCTACCAGTGGCTCAGCCGAGGCCTGGCCCAGGACGACAACCTCTTCGACTGGCTGGTCGCCCTCTACCCGATCTGGGCGCGGATCGACGAGCCGATGGTGTACGAGGCGGCGCGCGCCTCGCTGGCGATGATGGTCCGCGGCGGCGTCACCAGCGCCATGGACCACCACTACGTCTTCCCGCGCGGCACGGGCGACCTGCTGGGCGCCGAGATCCGCGCGGCGCGGGAGCTGGGCGTGCGGTTCACGGCCGCGCGCGGCTCCATGGACCTCGGCACATCGAACGGCGGGCTGCCGCCCGACTTCGCCGTCGAGACCACCGAGGGCGCGCTGCGCGCCACCGAGGAGGCGGTCGACACCCACCACGACCCCTCCTACGACTCCATGCTGCAGATCGCGGTCGCGCCCTGCTCGCCCTTCTCGGTCTCCACCGAACTGCTCCGCGAGGCCGCGGTCCTGGCCCGCCGCAAGGGCGTACGGCTGCACACCCACGGCTCGGAGACGGTGGAGGAGGAGAAGTTCTGCCACGAGCAGTTCGGGATGGGCCCCACCGACTACTTCGAGTCGACCGGCTGGCTGGGCGAGGACGTGTGGATGGCGCACTGCGTCCACATGAACGACGCCGACATCGCGGCCTTCGCCCGCACCGGCACGGGCGTGGCGCACTGCCCCTCCTCCAACGCCCGCCTGGCCGCCGGTATCGCCCGTGTCCCCGACCTGCTGGCCGCCGGCGTGCCGGTCGGCCTGGGCGTGGACGGCACAGCCTCCAACGAGTCCGGCGAGCTGCACACCGAACTGCGCAACGCCCTGCTGATCAACCGCCTGGGCAGCCACCGCGAGACGGCCCTGAACGCCCGTCAGGCGCTGCGGCTGGGCACGTACGGCGGGGCGCGGGTGCTCGGCCGCCAGGAGCAGATCGGCTCCCTGGAGCCCGGCAAGCTGGCCGACCTGGTGCTGTGGAAGCTGGACGGCCTCGGCCACTCCACGATCGCCGACCCCGTCGCGGCGCTGGTCCTCGGCCCGCCGGCGCCGGTGACCCTGTCCCTCGTGGACGGCCGCCCGGTGGTGGAGTCGGGCCGGCTGCTCACCGCCGACGAGGACGACATCGCCCGCCGCGCCCGCGACGAGGCCCGCAGGCTCGCCCGTATCGCCGCCGACGGCTGAGCGCTGCCGACGGCTGAGCGGTGCCGCGCGGGCGTCACCGCAGGGCGCTCTTGGCCCGCCACTCCTCCCAGCCGACGTTCCAGTCGCCGAAGCCGTTGTTCAGCGCCACCTGCCCCTTGGTCTCCGCGCCCTTGACCTCGAACGGGTCGCCGACCCGCGCCTGGCCGTAGAGCCATTTCGCGTCGGCGTCGCTCATGCCGATGCAGCCGTGGCTCTTGTTGGCCTTGCCGAAGTAGGCGGCGTTCCAGGGCGCGGCGTGCGCGTACGTGCCCGACCAGGTCAGCCGCATCGAGTAGTCGACCATCTCGTCGTAGGCGTTGCCGAGCCCGACGGTCTCGGAGTTCATCCGGATGGTGCCCTCCTTGGCCATCAGCACCTCCGTGCCCCGCCAGGAGCCGGTGTCGGCGCCGGGCGTGCCGCCCGAGACCGGGAAGGTCTTCACCGCCTTGCCGTCGCGCTCCAGCGTGAGTTGTTTGCTGTCGAGGTCGACCTTGACCACCTGCCGGGCGCCGACGGTGAAGCCGAGCTTGTAGTCGCGTACGAACCAGCCGCCGCCCTTGCCCGAGTCGGTGCCGTTCAGCCGGGCGTCCAGGGTGACCCGGGTGCCGGGCCGCCAGTACTCCTTGGGCCGCCAGTCCACCCGGTCCCTGCCGGACCAGTCCTTCAGCCAGCCCCAGGAGCCCTCGGTGTGGTTCGAGGTGGTGACCTGGAGCTGCTTCTCGACCGCGGCCTTGTCCTTCACCGGGCGGTCGAAGACCAGGGAGATCGGCTGCGCCACGCCGACCGTGGTGGCGTCGCCCGGCCGCCACTCCACCTTGTTGACCAGGCCGGCCGCGGCGGTGGTGAAGGAGGACTCAGCGTTTCCCGACGCGCCGCCCTCGGCGCGGGTGGCCGCCTTGACGGTGTAGGTGGTGCCGGGCGCGGCGTTGCGGTCCGAGGTCCAGGTCCTGCGGTCGTGCGAGACCGCGCCGGTGAGCCTGCCACCGCGGCCGTCGGTGACGGTCACCGAGGCGAGGGTGCCGCCCCTCGCGGCGACCTCGACCGGCTCGCCCGCCCGCCGGGGCGTGACGGTGACCGTCACCGTCCCGCCGCCCGAGCGCCCGCCGCCGACCTTCGCGTCCGTCTTCGCCGGGGCCCGGCCGTCGGAGGAACAGCCGGTCAGCGCGGCGGTCAGCAGGGCGGCGGCGGCCGTGGCCGCGGCGGCGGGGCGCACACGTATCTGGCGCAACGGAAACCTCCGTGAAAGTCGGGGAGATGACGGGATGCTCGGGACTCTAAGCCGCGAAAAGCACGGGAAACGGCCTTCACGGCCATGTGACAGCAGTTGCAGAGGAACGGTCATCGTCCGGTCACATTCGCCGCTCGGCACGGTCATGGGCGGCTGTGAATCTTCCTCGCGTTCCCATCAACGGCACCCGAGGAGGCGCAGTGTCAGCGCTGCTCGTGACGGCGAGCCCTCGTCCACAGCAGGCCCGGCTGGGGCCCATCGACCCCGAGACATACCGCGCCTTCCTGGCGTCCCGCACCGGCTCCGCCCTGGGCCCCGGCTTTCTGCAGTGCCCGTCCTGGGCCGCGGTGAAAGACGGCTGGCAGCCCCAACTCCTCGGCTGGGGCCCGGAGACCGGCCCCGGGGCGGGGGAGTTGAGCGGGGTCGCACTGGTGCTCCTGCGCCAACTGCCCGGCACCCGGAAGTACTTCGCCTATCTGCCCGAGGGGCCCGTCGCCGACTGGACCGACCCGGACATCGACGGCTGGCTCGACCCGCTGCTGCACCATCTGCGCACCACCGGCGCATTCGCCGTGCGCATCGGGCCGGCGCCCGCCTACCGCAGCTGGGACGCCGCCGCGCTCAAGGCGGCCACCGGACCGGGGCGCCGCCTGTCAGACGTCCTCACCTGCCGCGTCGACCCGCTGGGCACCGTCGTGACCGAGCGGCTGCGGGCCCGCGGCTGGCACCGCTGCGGCGACGACGGAGACGGGGGCGGCGACGCGCAGCCCCGCTACGTCTTCCGGGTGCCGCTGGCCGGCCGCACCCCCGAGGACCTGTGGAGCGGGCTCAACCAGGAATGGCGGCGCAACATCCGCCGGGCCCACAAGTCGGGCGTACAGGTGGGGATCGGCGGCGCCGCCGAACTGCCCGAGTTCTACCGGCTGCTGCGGATCACCGAGGAGCGCGACGGCTTCCGCCTCGGCCGCTCACTGGCGTACTACGAGCGCCAGTACGCGGCCCTCAACGCCGAGGCGCCGGGCCGGATGAGGCTCTACCTCGCCCGCCACCAGGGCGAGATCCTCGCCGCCCACACCATGATCACGGTCGGCCGGCGGGTCTGGTACCAGACCGGAGCCTCGGCCGACCACCGGCGCGAGGTGCGCCCCTCCAACGCCCTGCAGTGGCAGATGATGCTGGACGCCCACACCCAGGGCGCGGAGGTCTACGACATGCGCGGGGTACCCTCCACACTCGACCCCGACGAACGGCCGTTCGGGCTGACGCGCTGGAAGCTGGGCACCGGAGGCCAGGTCGTCGAGACGCTGGGGGAATGGGAGACACCATTGAGCGGCACCGCCAACCACGCGCTCCACCGCGCCTTCCAGCTGTACATGGCCCGCCGATGAGCGCCCCCGCGAATCGGGTGGGCCCCGCCGCGAACCCGGTCGGGCCCGCGGGCCCCGCGGTCCCGGCAGGCCCCGGGCGCCCCGCGGTCCCGGCGGGCCGGGCGACCTCGCCGCCTCCGGCGGCGGGTGCGCCCTCGACGGCCAGCGCGGCTCCGGCGGCTGAGGTGCCCCCGGCGGTCGGGGATGCGCTCACGCCCCCCGCCGCGACGCGTCCGGCCGGCGAGGGCCGGCCGGACGCGTCGGTCGCCGAGCGGCCCGCCTCCGTGCTGCGCAGCGGGGCCGTCATGGCCGCCGGGTCGCTGGTTTCGCGCGCCACCGGATTCGTACGCTCCGCCGTCGTCGCCGCCGCGCTCGGCGTCGGGCTGGCCGCCGACGGCTACGCCGTCGGCAACTCCGTACCCAACATCGTCTACACCCTGCTCCTCGGCGGCGCGCTCAACGCCGTCTTCGTGCCCGAGCTGGTCAAGGCCGCCAAGGAGCACGCGGACGGCGGGGCCGCGTACACCGACCGGCTGCTGACCGTCTGTACGGCGGCCCTGCTGGTGATCACCGCCGGGGCGGTGTTCGCCGCGCCCGCCATCGTCGCGGCCTACACCGACTACACGGGCGCACAGGCCACGATGACGGTCGCCTTCGCCCGCTACTGCCTGCCGCAGATCTTCTTCCTCGGGCTGTTCACCCTCCTGGGCCAAGTTCTCAACGCCCGGGGCAGGTTCGGCGCGATGATGTGGACCCCCGTCCTCAACAACCTCGTCGTCATCGCCGTCTTCGGCCTGTATCTGGCGACGGCCGGCACCGGGGCCACGCTCACCTCCGCGGAGACCGCGCTGCTCGGCTGGGGCACGACCGCGGGCATCGCCGTCCAGGCGCTGGCGCTGCTGCCGTCGCTGCGCGCGGCACGCTTCCGCTGGCGGCCGCGGTTCGACTGGCGGGGCAGCGGGCTGTCCCGGCCGCTGCGCTCGGCCGGGTGGCTGGTGCTGCTGGTGTTCACCAACCAGCTCGCGTACTGGGTGGTGACCTGGCTGGCCACGATGGCCGGGGAGCGCGCGGCGGCCCAGGGGACCGACGGCGCCGGGTTCAGCGCGTACAACAACGCGTATCTGCTGTGGGCCGTGCCGCACGGGATCGTGACGGTCTCGCTGGTCACCGCGCTGATGCCGCGGATGAGCGGGGCGGCGGCCGACGGCGACACCGCGGCCGTGCGGCGGGACGTCTCGTACGCCCTGCGCAGCAGCGCCGCCGCCGTCGTCCCCGCGGCCTGTGTGCTGTTGGCGCTCGCCGAGCCGGTGATGGCGGTGGTCTTCCAGTACGGCAGGACCGGCGCGGACGACATCGCGGTGATGGCGGGGGCGCTGATGGCGTTCGCCCCGGGGCTGGTGGCCTTCTCCGGGCAGTACGTCCTCTCGCGGGCCTTCTACGCGCTCTCCGACACCCGTACGCCCTTCCTGCTGAACCTGGTGATCTCCGGGCTCAACGCGGGGCTGTCCGCGGCCGCGTATCTGCTGCTGCCCGCGCGCTGGGCGGTGACCGGCATGGCCGGGGCGTATTCGGTGGCGCTGTTCGCGGGCTGGGCGGCCACCGCGTACGTGCTGAACCGCAGGCTCGCGCTCGCGCCGGCCAAACGGGGGCGGGGGCGGGCGCGGCGCGCCGGGCTGTGGCGCTCGCCGTCCGTGGCCGCCCTGGCCCGGCTGCTGCTGGTCGCCGTACCGGCCGCGGCCCTCGGCCGGTTCGCGGCCACCAGCACGGCCCCGCTGGGTCCGTTCGCCGCCGCCACGGCGGGCGCGGCGGCCATCCTGCTGGCCTTCGCGGTCCTGGCCCGCCCGCTGCGGCTGACCGAACTGGACGCCGCGCTCAAGGCCGTGCCCCGCAAACTGGGCCGCCGCAGCTGACGGGCCGGCGGGCGCGGCCGCCCGCCCATCCCGTCCGGCCACCCCCTCACCTGCCGAAATGGAATACTCCGCACATGCCACGCGTCCTTCTCATCGAAGACGACCCCTCCGTCCGCGAAGGGATCGAACTCGGCCTGCGCCGCCGCGGGCACGAGGTGCGCACCGCCGCCACCGGGGAGGCCGGGCTCGCCGCCATCCGCGAGTTCCGGCCGGATCTGCTGCTCCTGGACCTGATGCTGCCCGGCATCAACGGAGTCCAGGTGTGCCGCCGGGTCCGCGAGTCCAGCCAGCTGCCGATCATCATGCTGACCGCGCGCGGCGACGACTTCGACGTCGTGGTCGGCCTGGAGGCCGGGGCCGACGACTACATCGTCAAACCCGCCCGCACCGAGGTCATCGAGGCCCGCATCCGGGCCGTGCTGCGCCGCATCGAGGAGCCGGGAGGCCGCCCCGCCGTCGAGTTCCACGGCGACCTCGCCGTCGACCGCGCCGGGCTGGCCGTCTCCAAGGCCGGGGAACGCCTCGCGCTCGCGCCCTCCGAGATGAAGCTGCTGCTGTATCTGACCGCCGCGCCCGAGCAGGTCTTCAGCCGTCAGCAACTCCTCGAACAGGTCTGGGAGCACAGCTACCACGGCGACGCCCGGCTGGTGGACGCCTGTGTACGGCGGCTGCGCCACAAGATCGAGGACGTGCCCGGCAGCCCGCGCTACATACAGACCCTGCGGGGCTTCGGCTACCGCTTCGGACCGCTGTGAGCCCCCGGTGACCCGCTGGAGAGCCCGTATCGGGCTGCGCACCCGGCTCGTGCTCGCCTTCCTGCTGGTCGCCGCGGTCAGCGCCGGCACCACCGCGACCCTCACCTACCGCAAGGCGCGCACCGCGATCCTCGAACAGGCCCAGGACACCGCCGTCTCCTCCTTCCGGGACCGGGTCAGTGACATGGGCACCCCGCTCCCCGTCGAGCCCAAGTCCCTGCAGGAGCAGCTGCGCCGGCTCGCCCGGCAGGGCAATCCGCATCCCTGGGTGGTGTTCGCCGAGTACGGGTCGGTCCGGGTCTCCTCCGGCACCAGCCCCGTCTCCACCGTCATCACCCCGCAGCTGCGCCGCGCCGCGCTCGCGAGTCCCCGCAGCGGCAGTTTCCAGCGGGTCGAGAAGCACGGCCGCCCCTGGCTGACCATCGCCGTCCCGACCGTCTTCCAGGCCGGGAAGACCGTGCGCCCCACCGGTCTGGTGCTGTACGCCGTGATGCCGCTGACCGACGAGGAGGCCAACGTCCGCGCCATGGTCACCGCGGCCCGCGACGGGGCACTGCCGGGGCTCGCCGTGGCGCTCGTCCCCGCGCTGCTGGCCGCGCGCAGCGTGCTGCGCCCGGTGCGGGATCTGCGGAAGGCCTCGCAGAGCATGGGCCGGGGCCGGCTCGACACCCGGATCCAGGTCAAGGGCAGCGATGAACTCGCCGACCTCGCCCGCACCTTCAACGAGTCCGCCGTCGCGCTGGAGCGGTCCGTCGGCGACCTCCAGGACGCCGAGGCGCGCGCCCGCCGCTTCGCCTCCGACGTCTCGCACGAGCTGCGCACCCCGCTCGCCGGGATGCTCGCGGTCACCGAGGTCCTGGACGAGGACGCCGCCCGCCTGGCCCCCGACACCGCGGCCGCCGTCCGGCTGATCAGCGCGGAGACCGGCAAGCTCGCGGTGCTCGTCGAGGACCTGATGGAGATCTCCCGCTTCGACGCCCGGGCCGCCGAGCTGAACACCGACGAGGTCGATGTCGCGCAGACCATCCGCAAGACCCTGACCAGCCGCCGCTGGACCGACCCCGAACAGATCGTCACCGACCTGCCGGACGGCATCAGGGCCCGGCTCGACCCCCGCCGCTTCGATGTCGTCGTCGCCAACCTCGTCGGCAACGCGCTGCGGCACGGCGGCGCGCCGGTCGTCGTACGGCTGTGGCTGGAGACGGGGCAGGAGCCGGACGGTGCGGGGGCCCGCCTCGTCACCGAGGTCGCCGACAGCGGCCCCGGTATCCGCCCGGAGGCGCTGCCGCACATCTTCGACCGCTTCTACAAGGCGGAATCGGCCCGCACCCGGTCGGAGGGCAGCGGCCTCGGCCTCGCCATCACCCAGGAGAACGTATGGCTGCACGGCGGCACGATCCGGGCGGCGAACGGCCCCCAGGGGGGCGCCGTCTTCACCGTGGAGATCCCCCTGACGGGCACGGCCGGGGAGGTGACGGTGTGAAGCGCCTGGACCGCCTGAGCCGCCTGGGCCTTCCCGTGGTGGCGGCCGTGTTGCTGACGGGTTGTGGGGTGCGGCAGAGCGACGTCATCGAGGCCGGCGGCCCGGCCACCGTCACGGTCTTCCCCGACGCCGAGCAGCGGCAGATCCTCTTCTTCGTCTCCTCGGAAGGCCGCCTGACTCCGGTGGCCGGGGGAGTCTTCACGGACCGGGAGGGGGAGTACGACGGGAAGGTGCCCGGCGAGATCGCCCTCTCGATGCTGCTCTTCGGCCCGAGCGAGAAGGCGCGCGCGGCCGGGCTCCACACGGAGCTGCCCCGGTCGGCGGGGCACATCGATATGGAGTCGGGCACGGACCAGGTGCTGGTCCGTGTGCCGGTCGCGGTGCGGGGGCTCGGAAAGACCGCCGTGCGCCAGCTGGTCTGCACGGCGGCGTATGCGGAGGGCGGCGACGGCACCGCGGAGGTGACCGTCGTGGGCGACGACGGCAGGCTCCCGCCCGCCCACTGCGACGCGTGACGCCGCAGGGCGATGTGCCCCGACCCCGACGGGTGGGGCACACAGCCCGCTGCGAGGCTCCGGCTCAGCGCAGCAGCTCGTACGCCGGCAGCGTCAGGAACTCCGCGTAGTCCTCGTCCAGCGCGACCTTGAGCAGCAGATCGTGGGCCTGCTGCCAGTTGCCCGCGGCGAACGCCTCCGCCCCGATCTCCTCGCGGACGGCCGCAAGCTCCTCCGCCGCGATGGTGCGGACCAGGCCCGCCGTCGCCTTCTCGCCGTCCTCGAAGACGACACCCGCGTTGATCCACTGCCAGATCTGGGAGCGGGAGATCTCGGCCGTGGCCGCGTCCTCCATGAGGTTGAAGATGGCGACCGCGCCCAGGCCCCGCAGCCAGGCCTCGATGTAGCGGATGCCGACCTGGACCGCGTTGCGCAGCCCGGCCGAGGTGGGCTTGGCGTCCAGGGAGGCGATGTCGATCAGCTCGGCCGCGGTGACCCGGACGTCCTCGCGCAGCCGGTCCTTCTGGTGGGGCTTGTCGCCGAGCACGGCGTCGAACGAGGCGCGGGCGATCGGGACCAGGTCGGGGTGGGCGACCCAGGAGCCGTCGTAGCCGTCGCCGGCCTCGCGGTCCTTGTCGGCCCTGACCTTCTCGAACGCGACGGCGTTGACCTCCGGGTCGCGGCGGGAGGGGATGAAGGCCGCCATGCCGCCGATCGCGTGGGCGCCGCGCTTGTGGCAGGTGCGGACCAGCAGTTCGGTGTAGGCGCGCATGAAGGGGGCGGTCATGGTGACGGCGTTGCGGTCGGGGAGGACGAAGTCGGGCCCGGCGTCACGGAAGTTCTTGACGATGGAGAAGAGGTAGTCCCAGCGCCCCGCGTTCAGCCCGGAGGCGTGGTCGCGCAGCTCGTAAAGGATCTCCTCCATCTCGTACGCGGCGGTGATGGTCTCGATGAGCACGGTGGCGCGGATGGTCCCCTGGGGGATGCCCACGTAGTCCTGGGCGAAGACGAAGATGTCGTTCCAGAGGCGGGCCTCCAGGTGCGACTCGGTCTTGGGGAGGTAGAAGTACGGGCCCCTGCCCTGGTCGAGCAGGCGCCGGGCGTTGTGGAAGAAGTAGAGCCCGAAGTCGACGAGGGCGCCGGGCACGGCGCGGTCGCCGGCCCGCAGATGGCGCTCGTCCAGGTGCCAGCCGCGGGGCCGGGCGACGACGGTGGCGAGCTCTTCGGCGGGGCGCAGCGCGTACGCCTTGCCCTCGGGGGTGGTGAAGTCGATGCGGCGCTCGTAGGCGTCGATGAGGTTGAGCTGGCCGAGGACGACGTTCTCCCAGGTCGGCGCGGAGGCGTCCTCGAAGTCGGCGAGCCAGACCTTGGCGCCCGAGTTGAGGGCGTTGATGGTCATCTTGCGGTCGGTGGGGCCGGTGATCTCCACCCGGCGGTCGTCGAGCGCGGCCGGGGCGGGGGCGACGCGCCAGTCGGGGTCCTGGCGGATGTGTGCGGTCTGGGGGAGGAAGTCAAGGGTGCCGGTTCGGGCGATCTCGGCGCGGCGTTCGGCACGGCGGGCCAGGAGCTCGTCGCGGCGCGGGGTGAAGCGGTGGTGGAGCTCGGCCAGGAAGGCCAGGGCCGAGTCGGTCAGCACCTCTCCCTGCCGCTCCAGCGGCTCGGCGTCGACGATGGCCAGCGGGGACGGTGCTGGTGCGGACATGGGCGGTCACTCCTCGGGCGACACATGTGAGACACGTGAGCTTCTGTCTTCTGTCTAGTGGATACTAATTTCCTCATGGCGGAACTTCAACGTTCTGTTGGGCTCGCCACTCGCCGGCGCTCACTCCAGCCGCCGCTCACTCCAGCCGCTTCAGGTCCTCCGGGGTGTCGATGTCATCGGGCCGGGCGACATCGGAGCAGTCGACGAGCGTGATCCCCGACTGATGCTCCTTCAGATAGGCGCGTGCCCCGCGGTCGCCCACCGCACTCGCCGCGACCTGTGCCCACCGCTCGGCGCCGAACAGCACCGGGTGGCCCCGCCGCCCGTCGTACACCGCCGCGACCAGGCACGACGGCGAGTCGTACGCCGCCGCCACCCGGGCCACCGCCGCGGCCCCGATCCCCGGCTGGTCCACGAGCATCACCAGCGCCGCCCCCGCCCCCGTGCCGGTCAGCGAGGCGAGCCCCGCCCGCAGCGAGGAGCCCATGCCCTCGGCCCAGTCCGGATTGTCGACCAGCGTGCACCCGGGGAGCTCGGCCTTCGCCCGTACGGTCTCGGCGGCCGCCCCCAGGACGATGTGCACCCGGTCGCAGCCGCCCTCCCGCAGCGCCCGCGCCGCGTGCTCCACCAGCGGTCTGCCCCGGTGGACCAGCAGGGCCTTCGGCCTCCCGCCCAGCCGCCTGCCCCCGCCGGCGGCCAGCAGCACCCCGGCGACCTGCGCTTTGTCGTGCGATGTGTGATCTGTGGGCATTGGCTACCGCTCATCCCTTCGTGATCCCCGTTTGTCTCCCCTATCGCACCCGGTCTGATTTTCGCTCTCCGTATGGCGTGTCGCGCACAGAGTGGCGTTAACTGATCCGCGGCCTCTCGTGTCCGATCGGCGCGTTCAGGGGCCATGGGGAGAAGGGGGCAGGCTTCGTGCAAAGGGGCGCGAGGGCGAGCAGGGCAGTGATGTCCGACGATCACACGAGACGCCGGGGGACGCCCGGCGCCTGGTCAGTGGAGGGCGCCGCGGTCGTGGAAGACAGGCGAGTGGCCGGCACCGAGGAGGATCCGAGAGCGGCGGAGCTGCGCCGGGCCGTCGCCCGGCTGCGACGCGAACTCGCAGCCCACCCGGCCGACTTGCCGGACCGGGCCATAGCGGACGACGAGCTCGCCGCGCTGGACTCCATGGCGCGCGAGGGAGTGCCCGAGGTGCCCCGGCTGCGCCGCGCGCTGCTGCTCATCGCGGGCGCGCTCGGCTCGGTGAGCGCCCTGGCGCCCGCGCTCAGGGGGGTCCGTGCGGCGATCGACCTGTTCGGCGATGTGCCGCAGGCAGGGGGGAGGGACTGAGGGGACCCCGTCAGGCGGACCCCGTGCTGGCGAGCGCGGAGGACAGCTCGGCCGCGACCTCCTTGAGGACCGGCACCATGTCCTCCGTGGCCTCGTCCGTCACCCGCCCGGCAGGGCCCGAGATCGAGATGGCGGCCGCCGTCGGCGAATCGGGCACGGCCACCGCGAGGCAGCGCACGCCCATCTCCTGCTCGTTGTCGTCCACCGCGTAGCCCAGTTCGCGCACCCGCCGCAGGGCGTCCAGGAAGTCGTCCGGCGAGGTGATCGTCTTCTGGGTGGCGGCCGGCATGCCGGTCCGGGCCAGCAGCGCGCGCACCTCGTCGGCGGGCACGTCCGCGAGCAGCGCCTTGCCCACGCCGGTCGAATGCGGCAGCACCCGCCGCCCGACCTCGGTGAACATCCGCATCGAGTGGCGCGAGGGCACCTGCGCGACGTACACCACCTCATCGCCGTCCAGCAGCGCCATGTTCGCGGTCTCGCCGGTCTCCTCCACCAGCCGCGCCAGATAGGGCCGGGCCCAGGTGCCCAGCAGCCGGGAGGCGCTTTCGCCGAGCCGGATCAGCCGGGGCCCCAGCGCGTAGCGGCGGTTCGGCTGCTGGCGTACGTAGCCGCAGGCGACCAGGGTGCGCATCAGACGGTGGATGGTCGGCAGCGGAAGCCCGCTGGTGCCGGACAGCTCGCTCAGCCCGACCTCGCCCCCGGCGTCCGCCATCCGCTCGAGCAGATCGAAGGCGCGCTCGAGGGACTGGACGCCGCCGGAGTTGGCAGCGGCGGTCTTGGACTCGGCGGACGGCACGTCGACGGTTCCTTTCACGGCAGGAGGGACCGGCCCCCGTGTGGCTGACGCGCCCCCCGGTCGACCGGCCAACGGGCAGCCTACCCTTCCCCAAGCTCTCGGCTCCGCTCGAGCAGGGGAGACCCCATCCCGGTCGGCCAGGTTCTGCGCTCCGAAAATCGCCTTCCATTCTATGGACGGCCGTCCAGCGGCGGGGCCGCTGGACGGCCGTCCAGTGCCGGGGCCGCGGCCGGTGGGGTCTTGACCCGGCAGGCGGCTCGGTGAAGACTCCTGCAGCAGAAAAGCATTTCCGCCTGACGGAAGAATAGTGCTGATCTGAAGAGCCGAGAAGAGTCTGCCGAGAAACGGAGGGCGCGGGTGCCAGACGCGGATCCGGACCTGATGTTGCGCTCGACCCGCGTGGTGACCCCGGAGGGGATGCGCGCGGCATCGGTCGCCGTCTCCACGGCCGACGGAACGATCTCGGCCGTCCTGCCGTACGACACGGCCGTCCCCGCCACCGCGGCCCGGCTGGAGGACTTCGGGGACGACGTCCTCCTCCCCGGCCTCGTCGACACCCACGTCCACGTCAACGACCCCGGCCGCACCGAATGGGAGGGGTTCGCCTCCGCCACCCGCGCCGCCGCGGCCGGCGGCGTCACCACCCTCGTCGACATGCCGCTCAACAGCGTCCCGCCGACCACCACCGTCCGGGCGCTGGAGATCAAGCGGGCCGTCGCCCGCGCCGCCGCCCATGTCGACATCGCCTTCTGGGGCGGCGCCGTCCCCGGCAACCTGCGCGACCTCAGACCCCTGCACGACGCCGGCGTCCTCGGCTTCAAATGCTTTCTGCTCCACTCCGGCGTGGACGAGTTCCCCCAGCTGGCCCCCGCCCAACTCGACGCGGCGCTCGGCGAGATCGCCGGCTTCGGCGGCCTGCTCATCGTCCACGCCGAGGACCCCCAGCTGATCGACCGGGCGCCCGGCCCCAGCGGCCCGCGCTACGCCGACTTCCTCGCCTCGCGCCCGCGCGAGGCCGAGAACCGGGCCGTCGCGGGGCTGATCGAGCTCGCGCGCAAGCACTCCGCCCGCGTGCACATCCTGCATCTGTCCTCCGCCGAAGCGCTCCCGCTGATCGCAGCCGCCCGGAGCGAGGGCGTCGAGGTCACGGTCGAGACCTGCCCGCACTTCCTCACCCTGACCGCCGAGGAAGTCCCCGACGGCGCCACCGAGTTCAAGTGCTGCCCGCCCATCCGCGAGGCCGCCAACCAGGACGCGCTGTGGCAGGGCCTGGCCGACGGCACCATCGACTGCGTCGTCTCCGACCACTCGCCGTGCACCGCGGACCTCAAGACTGGCGACTTCGGGCAGGCCTGGGGCGGCATCTCCTCCCTCCAGCTCGGCCTCCCCGCGGTCTGGACCGAGGCGCGGCGGCGCGGCCGTACGCTCCCCGACCTCGCGCGCTGGATGTCCACCGCCCCCGCCGCACTGGCCGGCCTCGCACACAAGGGCGCCATCGAGCCCGGCCGCGACGCCGACTTCGCCGTCCTCGCGCCCGAGGAGACCTTCACCGTCGACCCGGCCGCGCTCCACCACCGCAACCAGGTGACCGCCTACGCCGGGAAGACCCTGTACGGCGTCGTACGGTCCACCTGGCTGCGCGGCCGGAAGATCGCCGACCACGGCGCCCCGGCCCACCCCACCGGACAATCCCCCCGACCCACCGGCCGACTCCTGGAAAGGCAGCACAGCGCATGACCGCGCCGATCCCCCGCTTCACCGGCGACGCGAGCCCGTACGGCGGCGGCGACCCGTACGCCGACTACCGCACCGCGGACCTCCCCTTCACCCACCTCGCGGACCTGGCCGACCGGCGGCTCGGCGGCAGCGTCATCGCCGCCAACGACGAGTTCTTCGCCGAGCGCGAGAACCTGCTGCGGCCCGAGCCTCCGCACTTCGACCCCGAGGCCTTCGGCCACAAGGGCAAGGTCATGGACGGCTGGGAGACCCGCCGGCGGCGCGGCGCCTCGGCCGAGCGCCCGCACCCCGCCGACGACGACCACGACTGGGCCCTGATCCGCCTCGGCGCGCCCGGCGTCATCCACGGCGTCGTCGTCGACACCGCCCACTTCCGCGGCAACTACCCGCAGTCGGTCAGCGTGGAGGCGACATCGGTCGAGGGCACACCGTCCCCCGAGGAACTGCTCGCCGACGGGGTGCGCTGGACGGAGCTCGTCCCCCGCACCCCCGTGGGCGGCCACGCCGCCAACGGCTTCGCGATCGCGGTGGCGCGCCGCTTCACCCACCTCAGGCTCAAGCAGCACCCCGACGGCGGAATCGCCCGCCTCCGGGTGTACGGCGAGGCCGTCCCCGACCCCGGCTGGCTCACCGCCCTCGGCACCTTCGACCTGGCCGCCCTGGAGAACGGCGGCGCGGCCGAGGACGCCTCCGACCGCTTCTACTCCCCGCCCGCCAACTCCATCCAGCCCGGCCGCTCCCGCAAGATGGACGAGGGCTGGGAGACCCGCCGCCGCCGCGACCAGGGCCACGACTGGGTCCGCTACCGGCTCACCGAACAGGCCCTGATCCGGGCCGTCGAGATCGACACCGGCTGCTACAAGGGCAACGCCCCGGGCTGGGCCGCGCTCTACGCCCTCGACGCCACCTCCGGCGCCGACCCGGCCGACTCCACGGCCCCCGGCTGGACCGAACTCCTTCCCCGCACCCGCCTCCAGCCCGACACCGTCCACCGCTTCCCCCTCGAGGCGGCCCCACCCGCCACCCACGTCCGCATCGACGTCTTCCCGGACGGCGGCGTCGCCCGCCTCCGGCTCCACGGCACGCTCACGGAGGCGGGCGCACGGCGGCTCGCCGAGCGCCATGGGGAGTTGGGCGGGGGTGAATCTCACCGGTAGCGGACCTGCACGCCCGGCCCGAGCCGGTCGGTGCCCGTGACGACCTGCGTGGTGCCCACCTCGACGGTGAGGCGGGGACGGGCCGGGCGGCCGGCCAGCGAGGACAGGTCCAGCGGGCCGGGATACGGGCCGTGGCACGCGCCGAAGAAGACCGAGGTGAGTGAAGGGATCGCGTTCAAGGGGCTGAGGTCGGCGGGAAGGGCGCAGTCAAAGAAGAGCAGGTCTTTGGTGCGGAGGCCGACGGCAGGCAGGAGGCGAAGCTGCTCGGTCAGATCGAATCCGCCCAGACGCAGTCGCTCGAGACCGGCGATCACAGCCGAGCCCATGAGACCGCGAGGGCTCCCCGAGCCGTCCAGGGAAACATAGGTGAGCTGAGGCAGACGGTCGAGGAACCCCAGGTGGGGATCGGCCGGGAGGTCTCCCAACCCCAGGCTGGTCAGCGACGGTGGCAGCGGGATCTCGGTCAGCGGAGGCAGGGAGGACCAGTAAGCGAGGTGCAGCGACCGCAGACGAGTGAGTTCACTCAGCACCTCCACTCCCCTCAAGGGGCCGTTTCCGTTGACCAAGAGATCCTCCAGCTCTGGCTGGTCGGCCAGCGGGCTGAGATCGCTCCCACCCATGAACCGACGGATCCGCAGCCACGAAAGCCGGGGTAGTTCCTTCAGGGCCGCGAGACCGGACGTGAACGGATAGTTGATCGCCATTCGCCGTGCGGACCGCAGCCGCGTGGCCGCCGCCCACTGGCTGGGCCACCCGAGGGCGAGAGGAACGTCTTCCAGCGAAAACTTGTGCAGCACACGCCGGACGTATTCATCAGGGTCGAAATAGTGCCAGGACTGGGCGAGTTGTTCGTGTACCCCGGCGCGCCCGTCCTCCGCGTAATCGCTCAGCAAGTCCAGCGCGCCCCCTCCGCCGATGAGCGCCGCAGTACGCACCGCCGCCCTCGCCGCGGCCTCCGTCAGACCGTCGAGCGAGCGCGGCAGCCGGCCCAGCACCGGATCGCCCACAGCCGCCAGCGACTCCGCGTCGCTCTTGCGCCGGGGCGGCACCAACTGGCCGAGATTCACGTCCAGCCGTTCGCCGAGCCCGACGGGCACCGACTCCATCGTCTCCAGGCAGGCCGCCGCCAGCAGCCGTAACCCCCGCGCATGGCGGCGTTCCGCCTCCGCGCGGTCCAGGATGCCGGTGATCAGCTCCTCCCGCTGGCTGCGGTTGGCGTGCCCCGCGGCCATGATGATGGTCTCGCGCCAGGTGTCCAGATGGGCCCGTTCGATCAGGTTGCCGATGCGGTCCTCCTCCGCCGCCTCCTCGGCGGCCAGGTACTCCTGGAAGCTGCGGTGCAGGAAGTCGATGCGGTCGTCGGCGGGGGCGCGCAGCACTCCCGAGCGGGTCACCAGGTGCTCCAGGGCCTGCCCGCCCTCGACGTCCAGATGGCGCATCGACCCCAGCTTCGCCGTGACATGATCGAGCGCCTTCTCCCGGGCGATCTCGCTGCGGTTGTTGTCCGACAGCCGCCAGGCCAGATCGCGCAGCAGGCACAGCTTGTCCGTGAGGCTCAGCCGTACGTCCAGGGCGCTGGGCACCCCGCGTTCCGCGTCGCGGCGCTGCACCAGCAGCTCCAGCGCGATCCGGTACAGCTCCATGCGGTTTCGCGGCAGCCGGCTGCGCCGGCCCAGGTGCAGCGCGCACAGGAGAGCCGCCAGGAGCGGGTTCGCGGCGAGTGCCAGCAGATGGGGGCGGTCCTGGAGGCTGGCCACGAGCGCACGCTCGTAGTGGGGGAGCTCTTCCGGTGCGCACGGGGCTCTGCCGGAGTGCAGCTGTACGGCCTGATGCCACTGCTGGACGAAGGCGCGCAGGTCGGCGGGTGTCATCCGTTCAAGACCCACGGGGGCGAAGCCCTCGGACCGCAGCCAGTCGCCGCTCGCGGCCGTCGGCCGGGTCGTCACCACGGCGCGGGTGTCCGGGTAGGCGCTGAGCAGCAGCCGGAGCCAGTCGCGGACCTTGCGCCGCTCGCTCGCGACGAGTTCGTCAAGACCGTCGACCAGGAGCAGGACCCGGCCCGCCTGGAACTGGCGGTCGACCCACGCGGCGGGCATATGGCCGGTCAGCGGGCCGGCGGTGGCGTCCAGCAGCTGTTCCAGGCGCGGCAGTTCACGGGTCGCGTAGTGGCGGAGCTTGACGAGGACGGGGACCAGGCCGTTCCAGTCGGCCAAGTCGCCACCGAAGGAGCCCCGCGCCGCGGTGACGGCCAGCCAGCTGAGCAGTGTCGTCTTGCCGGAGCCCGCCTCCCCGCGCAACAGCACACGCGGCGCCTGCTTCAGCGCCGCCTCGACCCGTACGCTCGCCGACGACTCCTGCTCGGTGGTGTCCCACGCGCCGATGCCGGTCCGTAACCGGTCGGCGGACCCATGGCCCGTCCGCCGGGCCGCACGCCCCTCGTCGGTGCTGACCCGCAGGCTGAGGTAGGCGATGGACAGCTTGGTGCGGGGCGCCTGCCCCGCTGTGAAGCTGAACAGCTCCACCTCGTCCATGGTGCGGCTGATGAACTCCAGGTACTCGCTGCGGAAGGCGGCGTCCTGATCCGCGCCCTGCGGCGCGTACAGCGACCTCATGGGCAGCCGCTCCAGCACCCGGCTCAGCTCCGAGCCGAGCTCGCTCACCCGCCCCAGCAGCTCGGTGACGCCGCGTTCGGTGAAGACCGGGAGGCGGCGCAGGGTCTGCACATAGCAGTCGCAGCACTCGGCCAGCAGCAGCTCGTGGAAGCGCGTCTCCACCTCGCTCAGCCCGGTGGGCGGGGGAGCGGCGGTACGGACGCGGCGGGCGAGTTCGGCGGGGTTGGCGTCGGATGCGAGGATCGCGGCGTCGGACAGGTCCGCGTGGGCGAAGGCCGCCGTCACGGCGTCGAGCGCCGCCTGCCGTCCGCCCTCGTCCAGGCCGCGGAACTCATGCCCGCAGATCGGCTCAAGACGCGCCGCGACCGCGTCCGCGATCTGCTCGAACTGCCGCTCCACGCCGCGCTGGGCCCGCAACCCCGGTATCCGCCGCCGGATCAGCGCGGACATGTCCATCCGGCCCTCCTGCTCGCGCGCACGCGGGTCGAGCCACATCCGGACGGCGCGCGTCGCCAGCGTCCGCCCCAGGTTGATCGCCGCGACCTCAGCGCTCACACCACTCCGCCCCTTCGAGGTAGTCGTCGACTACCAGGATTCCCCGACCGGAGCCCTCCTGCCGGAGTGTCGCGCGTCACATCGCCCTCATGTCACATACGGCCGGGCTGCTCGCATCTCGTGGTCGTCAGCAGCCAATGAGGGAGGACGGAACGATGAACGCACACCGTGTGGTGGTCCTGGGGGCCGGGTACGCGGGTATGTCCACGGCGATTCAGCTCGCCGCCCGGGTCAAGGGGCGCGAGGACGTGCGGGTGACCGTGGTGAACGCGCAGGAGCGGTTCACCGAGCGGCTGCGGCTGCACATGACGGCGACCGGGCAGCGGCTTGCCGAGCTGAGCATCCCGGAGCTCCTGGAGGGAACCGGGGCGGGGTTCGTACGCGGCTGGGTGACGGCGGTCGACGCCGACGCCAAGACCGTGCGGATCGATGACGACCAGGTGCTGCGCTACGACACGCTGGTGTACGGGTTGGGCAGCGTGGCGGACACGGTGGCGGTGCCCGGGGTCGACGATTACGCGTACACCCTGAACAGCGCGCAGGACGCCGAGGTGCTGGCCGGCCGGCTGGCGCGGCTCGGCGGTGGGACGGTGGTGGTCGGGGGCAGCGGGCTGACCGGCGTCGAGTCGGCTGCGGAGATCGCGGAGCGGCACCCGGAGCTGAACGTGGTGCTGCTGGGCCGGAGTGAACCCGGTGCGGACATGAATCCGAAGGCCAGGGCGTATCTGCGGGCGGCGCTTCAGCGCCTGGGCGTCGAGATGCGCGGCGGGGTCGAGGTGGTGAAGGTGCTGCCCGACACGGTGGAGCTGGCGGGCGGGGAGAGCGTCGCCGCCGATGTGGTGCTGTGGACGAGCGGTACGCGGGTGTCGCCGCTGGCGGCCGCCGCCGGGCTGACCGTCGACGAGTACGGCCGGATCGTCACCGACGCCGCACTGCGGTCGGTGTCGCACCCGGAGGTGTACGCGGTGGGGGACGCGGCGGCGGTCCGTCAGGGCTACGGCGTCATGCACGGCACCTGCCAGGGGGGCATGCCGACCGGTGTGCACGCCGCGCTGTCGATCGTGCGTGAGCTGAAGGGCAGGCAGCCCAAGCCGTTCCGCTTCGGCTTCTACCACACGCCGGTGAGCCTGGGCCGCGACGACGCGGTGGTGCAGTTCACCCACCCCGACGGCAGCCCCCGGCGGATATCTCTGACCGGTCGCCTGGCGGCCAGGTATAAGGAGACGGTGACCGCTTCGCCCTGGCCGACGTACGGCCGTATGAAGAAGATGCCCGCCTCGGGCGCGTTCTGGCCGCACGGCGGCCGCTTCACCCGGGTGCGGGGGGCGCGGTGAGCCACGCCTTCCCGGACCCGTCGGCGGATCTGTCCCCCGACCTGTCCCCGGAGCAGTCCCCGGGCCCGTCCCCCGACCCGTCCCCGGGCCCGTCCCCGGACGCCTTCGTGGGCCCCGACCAGCAGGTGTTCAACCAGCATCGCAAGCTGCTGTTCTCCGTGGCCTACCGCGTCCTCGGCGTCGCGGCGGACGCCGAGGACGCGGTCCAGGACGCCTGGATCAAGTGGTCGGCCGCCGACCGCTCGCAGGTGGCCGACCCCAGGGCGTACCTGACGCGGATCGTGTCGAATGTCGCGCTGGCGCGGCTGCGCTCCACCCAGTACAAGCGTGAGACGTATGTGGGGCCGTGGCTTCCGGAGCCCATCCTCACCATCGGCGACACCGCCGAGACCGTCGCGGACGCCGAGTCCGTGTCCATGGCCATGCTGGTGGTGCTGGAGACGCTGAGCCCGCTGGAGCGCGCGGTGTTCGTGCTGAAGGAGGTCTTCGACTTCAGCCACGCCGAGATCGCGGAGGCGGTGGAGCGCTCCGAAGCCGCGGTCCGGCAGGCCGCACACCGCGCCCGTGAGCATGTACGGGCCCGGCGGCCGCGTTTCACCGCGGACCGGGTGCGGCAGCGCGAGGTGACCGAGCGGTTCTTCGCGGCGGCGACCGGGGGTGATGTCAACGCCCTGATGGAGTTGCTGTCCCCGGACGTCACGCTGTGGACCGACGGCGGCGGCAAGGTCCGCCAGGCCATGCGTCCGGTCGTGGGCGCCGCCAAGGTGGCCGCCTGGTTCGCCGCCATCGGCTCCGTCCCCTACCAGGGCATCGCGCCCGCTGACATGAAGGTCGAATTCGTCGAGATCAACGGCGGGCCGGGCGTGGTGTTCAGCGGCCCGGGGCGTGTGATCGCCACCGTCACCTTCGATTTCGACCCCGACGGCCGTGTCACCGCCATCCACAACGTGGCCAACCCCGACAAGCTCCGGGCCGTCGCCACCGGCACCGCCCATGACGTCGGGACCCGGTGAGCCAGGTACGAGGTCACCCCGTCGGCTCGGGGACCCCGATCGGGTTGGGGAAGCGGAGGGCGGCGCCGCAGGCGGTCGCGAGCGGGGTCAGGAGCCTGACCAGGTCGGCCCCCTCGTCGGGGCCGAGCGTCCGCCAGGGGCGCTCGGCGGCCCGGTCCGTCGCCGCCTCCACCGTACGCAGGGTCTCGCGCCCGGCGTCCGTCGCGGAGCCGTCCGGGGCGAGCAGGCCGCGTTCGCACAGGCGGTGTTCGGCGGCCTGCCACTGCTGGTCGGTCCAGCCGCGCTTGGGCTGGAGTTCGGCGCGGGGGAGGTCGACGGCGGCGCGGAGCACGAGGGTTTCGCAGCCGTCGAGGCCGGCGGCGACGAGGGCCGCGACATGGCCGTCGCCGCGGTGTTCGCGGAGCACGGTGGTGGCGTGCCAGAGGCGCCCGAGGGGGTCGTCGGGGACGTCGAGCGAGCCGTTCGCGGCGGCCAGGACGCGCCCGGCGCCGTCCAGGTCCGCGGCGCGCGCGGCCAGGGCCTCGGCGGCCCGCTCCACCTCGCGCTCGTGCCCGGCGAGCAGCCGGGCCAGCGAGGCCGCGGCGCCGGCGCGGCGCAGTTCCAGGGCGCGCCCGGGGGTGACCCGGGCCCAGAGGGCGGGGAGGGCGCGGGCCACCATGGGCGGGGCGAAGCCGAAGAAGGCGGCCACGACGGGCTCCGGCCCGACCGGGCCGAGGGGTGCGGCACGGCCCGCGAAGTAGCCGCGCCAGAAGCCGCGGAGGCCCGCGTCCTCGTACGCGGCCAGGGCCTCCGGCGCGAAGTACGTGACCGCGTGGATCGGCTCGAACAGGGCCCACATCGTGCGGGCCGTCGCCGCCGCGTTGTCTGCCATCGTGGTGCTCCCTCCGGGTCGGGGTGGGTCGTCACAGGCCGTACTCCCGGCGTACATGCTCCCAGCCCAGTTTCACCAGCGAACTGATCGTGGCGCCGAACGCGATACCGGCCCCCTTCTTCGCGTAGCCCGCGTATTTCCGTTCGGCTGTCCGCCGGCTGCGTCGGATTTCTTCTTTCCTGCGCATTGTCTGCCTCCTCGATGTCTTCACAGAGAAGACGCGGCCGGGGAGGGAAATCCGTCACAGAGCATGCGCACAGCCGATAAAGAAATATGGCGGGGCCCGGTCTCGTAAGCACCCCACGTGCCGAGACCGGGCCCCTCCCCCGAAGCGTGCGCGGTCATCCGTGTCATATCCCGCGCACCCGTTGCGTCACGTCTCGCTCGGCCCCGACCCCCGTCCTGGTCCGAGCGAACCGATCAGCGGGAAAACGCTGGGCCGTTCTCCCGAGAGGTCTTGCTCCGCATGCAGTTCCTCGACGACAGCGACCGCTACTTCGTCGCCGGCCCGCGCTGCGTGGCGCCACCACGCGTAGGCCGCTTCTTCGCCGTCCAGGAGCTCCACGATTTCCGCGATACGTCGGAGTCCCGCTCCATCCTTTCCGTCTCGATTCCGGGTGATCTGTCGCAGCTCGTCCAGCAGCTCCTCCCGGCCGGGGCCGGGAGGAATCGCGTACTCCTGAACGAGGTCTTCCGTGGATTCGGCCCGCCGGGGGCCGGCCGTGTCATGGCCGGCCCCTGTGGCGGAAACCGTTGAAGAGACGAATCCCAGCTCGGGAAAGACCCGGGCCAGGAAGGTCTCCGCGTCGGGCCGAACCGAATCCGGGGAAGCGTGCTGGGATGCCAGGACGAGACGTTCAACGACGTCCACCCTCGCCTCCTTTCTCTCCCCACGCCCGTTCGGCTTCCGCGAGGGCGATGAGCGCCCTCTTGTCGAATCGGCGGGCGGTCGACTCCGAGATGCCCATGATGGCGGCGATCTCGGGGAACGACCTGCCCTGCTGGTACCGCAGTTCAATGACTGAACGCCAGGTGGGATTGAGCATTTCCAGCATGGGCGGAAGGCTCAGCTTCCACTCGATGTCGGAATACAGATCCTGTGTTTCCGGCACCAGCTCGCCGGAGGCGTATTTCTTCAGACGCTCGCGTTCCGCGGTCTCGCTGCGCTCCATGGAGCGCCAGGCGTTGATCACGCAGCGCTGGGCGTATCCGGGTGTGTTCTTGACCTTCCGGCGAAGGTCCGCGTCATCCCATTTCTTCCAGAAGCTCTCCAGTACCTGTTGTACGGCGTCGTCCGCGGCCTGGTGGTCACGAGCGTGGCGACGCGCGGTCAGCCGGAGCGGCCCGGTGTGTTCACGGCACCAGGCCATGAAATCCACCCGCGCGTCGAATTCCTCCTCGCTCATGCACACCTCCCGGACGCGTGCGCGACGCCGGCCGCGTGCGCTGTCGCCGGGGCGGCGGGGTGGTGGACCGGCTGCCGGGGTCCGACGGTGTGGCGCAGCGTCGGATGGCCGCCGGGGGTGACCTCGCGGGCGGTGGTGTGGGCGGCGGCGCGGACCTGGGTGGCCCGGCTCTCCGCTCGGTGGCGCGCCGCGGGGTCGCGCGGGAAGGCGTCGTCGACTGCGGTCATCGACGGCTCCCCCTCTCGGTGAATCGATCGCTTCGGACCCCGGTCCCAGTGGGGGCCGAGTCCGATGGCCGCCGAAGAAGTACGGCCGACCACCCCATAGACGCGGCCGTCCCGGTGGTTCTGTCACAACGGCCGGGAAATTTTTGCCCGTTGGGTCGGCGGTCGGCCGGCTCCAGGCGGTCAGTTGATCTGTGACCGAGATTGCGCCCCGCCCGTGGAACCCAGGGCTTCGGGTCGAACGTTGAGCAGGCGTTCCCTGTCACTTTGCGATATATCCGCCATGTCCGTACCGAGGAGTCCTGCTGTGACCCTGCGCCAAGAGATCGTCGGCAACGCCATGCAGATGGCGGTCTGCAGCCTCCAGCCCGGCCAGACCGTCTACTGCGAGGCCGGGAAGTTCCTGTTCAAGACGGCGAACGTGACGATGGAGACCCGGCTGTCCGGGCCCGGTCCTGGCAGCGGGCAGGCCGCCGGGGGCGGCGGCCAGGGCGGCGGAATGGGCGGCATGCTGCGCCAGGCCATGGGCACCGCCATGCAGATGGGCCAGCGGGCGCTGGCGGGGGAGTCGCTGGCCTTCCAGTACTTCACCTCGACCGGTGGTGAGGGCACCGTCGGCTTCGCGGGCGTGCTGCCCGGGGAGATGCGGGCGCTGGAGCTGGACGGCGGACGCGCCTGGTTCGCGGAGAAGGACGCCTTCGTGGCGGCCGAGTCGACCGTGGACTTCGGCATCGCCTTCCAGGGCGGCAGAACGGGCCGCAGCGGCGGTGAGGGGTTCATCCTGGAGAAGTTCACCGGGCGCGGCACGGTGATCATCTGCGGCGCGGGCAATTTCATCGATCTGAACCCCGCCGACTTCGGCGGCCGGATCGAGGTCGACACGGGCTGCATCGTGGCCTTCGAGGAGGGCATCGAGTACGGCGTCCAGCGCATCGGCGGGCTCAACCGCCAGGGTCTGATGAACGCGGTGTTCGGCGGGGAGGGCCTGTCCCTGGCCACGCTGGAGGGCAATGGCCGGGTGATCCTGCAGTCGCTGACCATGGAGGGCTTGGCGAACGCGCTGAAGAAGGCGCAGGGCGGCGACAAGCAGGGTCCGACGGGCGGGCTGTTCTCCACCCACGCGGGGTGACGGCGCTGTTGTGGCGGGCGGGCTATTTCGCGCCGGCCAGATAGAACAGCAGGAAGAAGAACGCGGCGATGAAGTGGACGCCGACGAGGTAGATGGAGACACGGACGGCGAGCCCCATCGGCGCCCGGTCCTCCTCCCGCACGGTCTCAGTACGCACGGGCTCAGTACGCACGGGCTCAGTACGCGCGGGCTCGGTGCGCGCGGGCTCGGTGCGCACGGGCTCGGCGCGCATGGGCTGGCCCCCGGGTGCGGCCCCGTGTCCCGCGCCGCCCGTCGCCGTGGGGTCCGGGGTGTTGTCGGCGTCCGTCATGGTGCCTGGTGCCTCCCTCCGCGGCCGGTATCGCCGAGGCACAGGTCGGCCGTGCCGCTCTGCAGCAGTGTGTGGACGAACAGCAGCTCCGTGCCGCCGGGCGAGGCGGCGGCTATCCGGTGCGGGGTCAGCGAGTCGAAGTGGGCCGCGTCGCCGACGCCGAGCACATGGACCGCCTCGCCGAGCGTCAGCCGCAGCCGCCCCTGGGTGACGTACAGCCACTCCTCGCCCGGGTGGACCCGCACCAGGTTTTCCTGCCGGCCGGTCCCCGCCGGTACGTGCACCCGCAGCGCCTGCATGGCCCGGCCGGGGCTCCCGGCCCGCCAGTACGTCCAGCCGCCCGCCTCCGAGGCCGCCATCCGGTCGGCCCGCAGGATCGGGTCCCGCTCCTGCGAGACCTCGCCGAGGAGGTCGGATACCGTGGTGCCGTAGGTGCGGGCCAAGGCCAGCAGCATGGGGAGCGACGGCTGGCGCCGGGCGGTCTCCAGACGGGACAGGTGCGCGGGCGAGAGTCCGGCCAGCCGGGCGGCGGCTTCGAGCGTCAGGCCGCTGCGCCGCCGCAGGTCGCGCAGGCGCGGAGCGACGGAGGGCAGCTCGGCGGGGGGCCCGTCGGCGGGCCCCCCGGAGGACTGGGTCATGCTTCCGGTATAAGCCGGCATTCGCCCCTCGGGCAAAACTTTTGCCTCTGAGGCAAACCGGGCGAAGGCGCCGCCGCCGGGCCCGAGGTGGCGCGGGCGTTACGTCTTCATCACTTCTCCCGGCGCTTCGCGAGGGTCTTGTGAACTCCCGGGAAACTCCCCCTTCTTGGCATTGACATGTCAGGGTCTACGCGCGTCATGCTGTGAGGCATGAGAATCCCCCCACGGATCGCCCGCATCGGTGTGCTCGGCGCCCTGGCGTCGAGCCTTCTCATCGGCGGCCCGGCCGTCGCCTCCGCCACGGCCGCCCCGCCCGCCCCCCAGGCCGCCTCGTCGGTCCTCCAGATCACGGCCGTCGGTGACATCTGCTACTCCGACCTGCCGTCGCAGGCCCATGACACGCTCGACCTGATCGAGTCCGGCGGCCCCTTCCCGTACCCGCAGGACGGGACCGTCTTCCAGAACCGGGAGGGCATCCTGCCGTCCCAGGCCAGCGGCTACTACCACGAGTACACCGTCAAGACCCCCGGCTCGGACACCCGCGGCGCCCGCCGCATCGTGACCGGGAAGAAGACGGACGAGGACTACTACACGGCCGACCACTACGCCTCGTTCGACCTGGTCGACCACAGCTGCTGACCACCGAAGACCGCCACCCCCCGCACCGCGGCCGCTGCCTGCTCGCAGGCAGCGGCCGCCGCGTTGTGCGACCTCCGCAGGCCGGAACGGCACTGCGTACAAAGGGATGTGACGGGGCGACAACTGGCCTGAACCCCGCAGGGGCGGCTGTCGGCGGAGCCAGGTAGCGTGGCCGGGAGAAGGGGACGTGCGGGGGCAAGGGGAGGCATCGGTGGCGAGCGGCCCTGAAGTGGTCACATGCGGTGAGGCGATGCTGTTGTTGCTCGCCGAGCCCGGGGTTCCCCTGGAGCGGGCCGTGCACTTCCGCCGCTCGGTCGCCGGAGCGGAGTCCAATGTGGCCACGGGCCTCGCCCGGCTCGGCCACCGCGCCCGCTGGCTGGGCCGGGTGGGCGCGGACCCTGCCGGCCGGACCGTGCTGCGCGAGCTGCGCGCCGATGGCGTCGACGTGACGTTCACCGGGGTGGACGACCAGGCCCCCACCGGGCTGCTGCTGCGCGACAGCCATCCGTACCGCGCCATCGACGTGCAGTACTACCGCTCCGGCTCGGCCGGCTCCCGGCTCGCGCCCGAGCACATATCGGCCGAGGCCGTCAGCGGCGTCCGCCTCCTGCATGTCTCCGGGATCACCCCGATGCTGTCGCCGACCGCGGCGGCCGCCACCGACCGGATCGTCGAGCTGGCCCGTGCCGCCGGGGCGGAGGTCTCCTTCGACCCGAATGTGCGGCGCAAGCTGGGCGGCGCGGCGCAGTGGGCCCAGACGGCCGGGCGGTTGCTGCGCGAGGCCGAGCTCGTCCTCGCGGGCGAGGACGAGCTGGAGCTGCTGACCGGCAGAGCAGCCGACGAGGCCGCGGCGGAACTGCTGGACGGCCGGGCGCACACCGTCGTCATCAAGCGCGCCGACCACTCGGCGACCGCCGTGACCGCGGACGGGCGCTGGGACCAGCCGCCCTATCCGGTGCCGGTCACCGACCCCGTGGGGGCGGGAGACGCCTTCGCCGCGGGGTATCTGTCGGGGTGGCTGCGCGGGCTGCCCGAGCCCCGGGCGCTCGCCGAGGCCGCCTGTGTGGCCGCGCTGGTCGTCCAGACCGCGACCGATACGGACGGGCTGCCCACCGCGGCGGGGCGCGAGCGGGCCCTGGCCGCGTTCACCGGCGGCGCCCACTCCGTCCACCGCTGAGCCCGGCCCTTTCCCCCCACGCCATGCTCCCCCCACATCGACCATCGCACAGCGAAAGGCCGCATATCCCGGAGGCATCCCGGGGCGGCATCTCCAGGAGACCCTTCTGAGAGGAAAGGCGGCGAATTGCCGTGTACCGCTGGGAGATCACCCGGGCCGCGCTGGCACAGCGGGTCTTCGCCATCATCCGCAGCGACAGCTATGAACACGCGACGGCGACGGCGGACACCCTGCTCTCCGCCGGCCTCACCACCGTGGAGTTCTCGCTGACCACCCCCTTCGCGCTGGAGGCCGTCACCACCTTGGTCCGCGAGGTCGGTGACGAGGCGGTGATCGGCGCGGGCACGGTGCTGGACGCCGCCTCCGCCCGGATGGCGGTCGACGCGGGCGCCCGGTTCCTGGTCTCCCCGAGCCTGGACCCGGAGGTGATCCGCACCGGCCACCGCTACGGTCTGCCGGTCTTCCCCGGCGTCGCCACGCCCACCGAGATGGTGCGCGCGCTGGAGCTGGGCGCGGACGCCCTCAAGCTGTTCCCGGCCTCCGCCCACAGCCCCCGCTGGGTCAAGGACGTACGGGCAGCCCTGCCGCAGGCCGCCCTGCTGCCCACCGGCGGGGTGACCGTCGCCGACGCGCCGGAGTGGATCGCCGCCGGAGCGGTCGCCTGCGGGATGGGCTCGGCGCTGTCGGAAGGTGACCGGGACGTGGTCGCCAAGCGCACCGCGGAGCTCCTTGCCCGGCTGCAGGACGTCGCTCCGGCCGACGCTTGCTGACCATCGCACCGGCCGACACCGCCGACGCCGGTCCCCCTGGGGCCTGTTGACGCTCCGTCGGCCGACCCGTTCCGATACCGGGCCGGCCGACGGGGCCGGGATGGTGTTCCAGCAGGTGATCAACGGGTTCCGCCGCGCGGTCTCTTCTGCCACCCTGAGCGCGCTGTGATCACGCGCACGGTTCAGCACCGCCCGTGCGCCTGCGCGTGCCGTCCCGTGCCGCTCGCCGCGGCCTGTGCGAAGGAGTCGCCATGCGACGTTCCGTCACGCTGTCCGCCCTGGCCGCCGTGCTGGCCGCCACCGCCGCCGGCTCGGCCCTGGCCGCCGGGCCCACCGCCGCGCCCGCCGCCGCGGTCAAGCACCAGCGCGGCAGCCTGCTGGACCGGGTGCCCGAGCGCGGTGTGCTGCGCGTGTGCACCACGGGCGACTACCGCCCCTTCACCCACCGCGACTCCAAGACCGGCGACTACACCGGTATCGACATCGACATGGCCCGCGACCTGGCCAAGAGCCTGGACGCCAAGCCCGCGTACGTCGCCACGACCTGGGCCAAGCTGGTCGACGACCTGGCCGCCGGGCGCTGTGACGTCGCCATGGGAGGGGTGTCGGTGACCCTGGCCCGGGCCCGTAAGGCGTACTTCAGCGAGCCGTATCTGACCGACGGCAAGACCCCGGTGGTGCGGTGCGAGGACGAGCAGAAGTACCAGACGCTGGAGGACATCGACCAGCCGGGCGTGCGGGTGATCGTCAACCCGGGCGGCACCAACGAGCAGTTCGCCCGCGCCCACATCAAGCGGGCCACCCTCACCGTCCACCCGGACAACACCACGATCTTCGACGAGATCATCGCGGGCCGCGCCGATGTGATGATGACCGACGCCAGCGAGACCCGTTACCAGGCGAAGATCCACCCGGAGCTGTGCGCCGTCCACCCCGACAAGCCGTTCTCCTTCTCGGAGAAGGCGTACGCGCTGCCGCGCGGCGACGCCGAGTTCAAGGAGTACGTCGACCAGTGGGTGCACCTGGCCACCCACGACGGCACGTACGCCAAGTACGAGCAGGAATGGATGAAGTGACTGCTCCCCCTGACGGGGGATTTCCGGCTCGGGCAGCTTGGCCGCACTGCGTGCGGTCGAGCCTTACGCCCACCAGGTGCACGGTCGAAGCGCATCGACAATGACATTCGCAGGTGAAGGAAATGTGTCTTCCTGCGCAGAGTCTTGCTGTTCAGAAACCCCCTCATTACTGTCCACGCAGACGCAAGCGCTTCGACACTTCGCTCCTGCGTCTGGCAAGCCCGGTGCTTGAAAGCAAGGAGACCGAGCACCGTTCCCGCAGTTCTTGAGCGCGCCACCTCGACGACACGAGCCACCCACCACCGCGAGCAGCACCGCATGCGAACGGAGTGAAGGTGTCAACACGTCAGCTGATCGGCCACCTCGGCCGCCTCGCTTTCGGCGGGGACTCCAACTGCGAGCAGTGGAAGGAACCACTCCGCCCAGGGCCGGCCATCGAGCCGATCAGTCGGCCACCTGCGCAAACACCTCGGACGGGGCTGAGCCGCGCCGTCACGAGCCCGGACTCGCCGGCGAGCGACACCTCGCGGCGCCGGAGTCCGCCACCAGACCGGGGGGTCTGGAACAACCCGTCGCCGTCCTTGGAGGGACACATGAGATGGCAATCCCTTAAATCCATCAGCGGCAAGCCGGCCGGGTTCGGTCGGCTGGCCCTGATCGTCGCCGTGATCGCCGGGTTCCTGAGCTTCGCGTCTCCGGCGCAGGCCCAGGCCCAGGCATCCTCCACCTGTGACCGGTGGGGCCAGTACACCCAGGGCACCTGGACGATCTACAACAACATCTGGGGCGAAAACGCCGGCACGCAGTGCCAGACCGTCAACAGCATCAAATCCTGGTACGTCGACGCCAACCACTCCGGCGGCGGGATCAAGTCCTACCCGAACACCTCGGTCCGGCCCCAGACGCCGCTGTCGCAGTTGAATTCGGCGGGCTTCTGGTACAACACGTCGTCGGCTCCCGTCGCCGGCAGTGACCACTGGAACTGGACGAGCGACATCTGGTCGGCCGGCAACCAGGACGAGATCATGGTCTTCACCAGCTGGTCCGGGGGGACGGCAGGCGGCTGGGGAAGGCAGATCGCGTCCAACGTGACCATCGGCGGCGTCCGGTACGCGTCGGTCTGGCAGGCCGATCCCGGCTGGAACGTCCTGCAGCTCATCCCCGCCCAGCAGAGCGACACCGGCACCATCGACGCCTCGGCGGTCTGGCGATGGGCCGCGTCGCAGAACCTCCTGCGCAACACCACCTTCGACACGATGCAGTTCGGCCTCGAGATCACCTCGACCAGCGGTGTGCAGAAGCGGTACTCGCTGAACGCCTACAGCGCCTGGTGGAACAACACCTCCGGCGGCGGATCAAGCATCTAGCCGCACTGCGCGCGACACGACGGTGCACTCCGTCCGCGCATAGAGGCGAACGCCGGAGCGATTCCCCAACGCATACCTTTCCGCCGGGCCTCGAACGACAAATTCCGGCGGAAAGGTTTGCGGAATCTGCGAATTGAGGCGGGGTGGAGGCGGCCTCGGGCCCGGCGGGTGGTGACGCGGCGTGTGCGTAGGCGTTGGTTGGTGGGGTTGCGGAAGCCGTGGGCGGCTCGCGCGACGAGCTTGAGCACCCAAAGATCGCAGGGCGGCGGGGCGTCGGGCGTGACCGGCCGTCAGGCCGAGTTCGCCCGAGCGCCCGGGTCGACCGGCGCGCCGTAGGCGCCACGTCCGGGTCGGCAGATCGTCCGATACTCACCGCAAAATCAGGGCCAGGCCGCCCTGCCGGTTTCAGCTCTCCAGCCGCAGCACCCGCACCCCGTACGGCTCCAGGACCACCGTCTCCGCCGGAGAGCCGTCCAAGGTGGTGAGCCTGCCGTCCGCGACCGCCGGCTTGACCGACAGCTCCTCGTTCGCCTGGCTGACCAGCCAGACGAAGACCCGGCCGTCCTCGTGGACCAGGCGGTCCACGGCGACCCGGGGGTCGGAGGTGGTGACCGGGCGGCGGACGCCGGCGTGGGCGGCGAGGGCGTCGTACAGCGTGCTGGTCGCCTCGGGGTTGACGCGCGGGGTGACGGCCGCCATGTGCTCGATCGGATAGGTGCAGAAGACCACGCACCCCTCGCCGGTCTCGCGCAGCAGCAGCGCGGGGCGGCCGCGGCCGTCGACCGCGAGGACCTGCGCGCCGTCGGGTTCGACGGGGAGGAAGACGCGGCTGCTGACGGTGCCCGCGGCGCGGAAGGTGAGCCGGGCGCCCTCGGGGAGGGTGCCGAAGGCGCGGGTGAGGGTGAAGGTCACCTCGTCGTCCTCGATCGGGTCGACCAGGCCGTACTCCAGCTGGTGGCTGACGCCGAAGAGCTCGTTCAGATGGGCGTACCAGGGGCCGCGCTGCTCGTCGTGGGCGCCGGGGGAGTACGAGACGTAGACCGTGGCGCCCTCCCGGGCCCGGCGCTCCAGCTCGTACCAGGTGGGGGAGAGGAGCTGTTTGGTGGAGGGGACCAGCCACAGGCGTACGTCGGTGGGCAGCGTGCCGTCGCTCTCGCGCACCACCGCCGCCGGGGCGTCGGC
Organism: Streptomyces sp. NPDC007917; assembly: GCF_042959105.1. NCBI lineage: Bacteria > Bacillati > Actinomycetota > Actinomycetes > Kitasatosporales > Streptomycetaceae > Streptomyces > Streptomyces sp. NPDC007917. Next base: position 219,627 of record NZ_JBIBKK010000001.1, on the reverse strand, counting down.
GAGCCGGGCGGCCACCCAGGCCTGGCGGCCGGTCTGCTGGACGTAGGCGCGGTCCTCGGCGCGGGTGAAGGGGTGGAGGGTGTCGAGGTAGGAGGAGACCAGCAGGGCCGTGCCGGTGTCGGCGCGGTGGCAGCGGGGGAAGTCCACCGCGCTCAGCACCTCGGAGAAGGCGCGCAGTTCGCGCAGTTGCGGCTTGGGGGCGCCGGTGGTGTCGGTGAGGCCGAAGTGCATCTCGAAGGCGTGATGGCGGTAGGGGGGCTGCTCGCTCAGGTTGTCGTAGTCGGTGTTGTTCCAGGCGACCCAGCCGGTCGCCCCGGCCAGCAGGCTGTTGTGCAGGGTCTGCCGGTAGTAGCGCGCGGCGCCGGGGCCCGAGGCGAAGTCGGAGCTCACACCGAACTCCTCCAGTACGACGGGGCGCTGGAAGGTGCCGGTCAGCTCGCACACCCAGGCGGCGGCGTAGTGCTGCCGGACCGGGTCGTTCTCCATGCGGTAGACGTGCGGGCCGAGGAAGTCGCACAGCTCGGCGGTGTCCTGGAGCCGGAAGCCGTTGTCGTGGCCGGAGTTCTCCAGGCCCCAGGCGCCGTCGCCCAGCGAGACGGGCTGGGTGCCGCCGCCGGCCCGTACGGCGTCGACGAGGATCTGGGCCCAGGCCGCGACCGCCTCGCGCGCGGCGGGCTCCGCGTCGGAGCGTACGCCGGGTTGGCGGCCGTAGATGGGCATCTCGTTGGAGATCAGCCAGCCGGCCACCGCGGGGTGCCCGGCGAAGCGGCGCACCGTCTCGCGGGCGAACCAGGCCTGGCGGGAGACCAGCCACACATCGCTGTACAGGTCGCGGTCGCCGCGCCAGGACGGGTCCCAGTTCTCGCCGGACATATGGCCGACGAGGAAGGTGGGGACGGTGGTCATGCCGAGCGCCTGGTGGCGGTCGAGGAAGTCGGCGAAGCGCGCGCAGAGCTCCTGGTCGAGGCGGTCCGGGGCGGGCATGAAGTCCGGCCAGTAGAAGAACGACCGGGTCATGTTCAGCCCGTGGCCCCGCAGCACGCGCAGCTCGCCGTCGACCACCTCCGGGTCGTACGAGCGCCACATCAGCGGACCGCCGGTGCGTGACCAGTAGTTGGCGCCGAGCCAGACGACGGGGTGGTCGCCGACGGTGAGCCGTGCGGACGTGCGCTGCATCTGCGAACTCTCCCTCAGGCAGGGTCGTCAGGGATGCGGCCCGGTGCGGACGGGCGGTGCCGCGCAGCAAGCAGTGAACGGCTTTACCGGTTTAGTGTCAACACTTCGGACAAGGATCGTACGCGGCGCGGCCCGGCGGTCTTGATCATCCAACTTGGGCTCTGTGGTGCGGCTTTGGGCCGGGACCTGGGGGTTCGACGGGTTCGACTGGTCCGGTTCAGTGACAGTGTCGTGTCAGCACTATTGACACCCTCTTCCGGGCGCCCTTAATTTCGCGGCCCTGGAGGTGCGCGGACCGCCGTCCGGCATTCGCCCCGTGAACCCGCACCGCTTCGACCCGCACAGCGAGGGGAACCCATGATCTCCAGGACAACGGCCGGTCCGCGCCGCGCGCTCGCCGCCGGGGCCGCACTCACGCTCACCGTGACGCTCGCCGCCTGCGGCGGGGGCAAGAACAACAACGGCGGGTCGGGCGGGGTGCTGACCGTTGCCACGGGATCCACGGGCAACTTCATCCGGAACTTCAATCCGTTCGCCCCGCAGCCCCTCCAGGCGACCAACGGAATGATCTACGAGCCGCTGTTCCACCTGAACGCGGCGAAGGCCGGGGAGATCGAGCCGTGGCTGGCGACCAAGTACGCCTGGTCGGACGGCGGCAAGACGCTCCGCGTCACGGTACGTACCAACGCCACCTGGAACGACGGTAAGCCGTTCACGGCCGAGGACGTCGCCTGGACCTTCCAGATGGCGAAGGAGAACAAGGCGCAGAACATGTACGCCCTCCCCATCGCCTCGGCGAGCGCCGAGAGCAAGGACACGGCGCTCATCAAGTTCTCCAAGTCCGCTTACACCAAGGAATACTTCATCCTCGGCAAGATGAAGATGCTGCCCAAGCACATCTGGTCGAAGATCCCGGTCAAGGAGCGGGCGACCACGCTCAACACCAACCCGGTGGGCACCGGCCCGTGGAAGGTGAAATCCGTCAAGGGCATGACCATGGATCTGGTCGCCCGCGACGACTATTACGTCAAGGGGCTGCCGCACTTCAAGATTCTGCGGTATCGGTCCTTCACCGGAAACAGCGCCGTCACCGCCGCGGTCACCTCCGGGCAGATCGACTGGGGCGGCGGTTTCATCCCCGACATCAAGAAGAACTACCTCGCCAAGGACAAGAACTTCGAACTCGTCAACATTCCCCTGGCGACCACGTTCTTCCTGCCCAACGCCAAGCAGGGCCCGACGGCCGACGTCAATGTCCGCAAGGCCATCAGCGCCGCCCTCGACCGCGAGTTCATGAACCGGAGCGTGTACGACGGCCAGGCGCCCGTCGCCAACCCCATGGCGCTGCTGCTCCCCAACTACGAGTCCGTGCTCGACCCGTCCCTGAAGGACGCCGTGCTCGAGACCGGCCAGAGCAAGGTCGACAAGTATCTGACCGCTTCCGGATACACCAAGTCGGGCGGCGCGTGGCAGAAGGACGGCAAGAAGCTGTCCGTGACGGTCGAGCTGGTCTCCGGCTGGACCGACTACGTCAGCGTCGCCCAGCTGGCCAAGCAGCAGCTGAAGAAGGCCGGGATCGAACTCGTCGTCAAGGCCGAGTCCTACGCGCAGTGGTCCAACAACCGCGCCCGGGGCCAGTTCGAAATGCTGCTGGACAACAGCGGCTACACCCCGGACCCGCGCGCCTACTACGCCCAGCTGCTGGACAGCACCATCCCGCCGAAGATCGGTGAATCCACCAACGTCGGCAATTTCGGCCGCTACGCCAACCCGGCCATCGACAAGGCCCTGGACGAGATCGCCTCCACCAAGGACCCGGCGAAGCAGAAGCCCTGGTACTACAAGATCCAGCAGGAATTCATCAAGGACATGCCGGCCATCCCGCTCTTCTACGCCCAGAACGAGCAGGAGTTCAACGGCAACCGCGTCACCGGATATCCCACCGAGGACAACCTCTACGCCGCCGCCTCCATCTGGCTGGACCCCGACGGCGGCTGGGTGGCCGCCCGTATCAAGCCCGTCAACGGCAAATCCGGTAAGTAAGGGCGCGGCAGCGTGCGCTACGTCCTGAGAAAGCTCGGCTTCTACGCCGTCGCCGCCTGGATGGCCGTCACCGTCAACTTCTTTCTGCCCCGGCTCATCCCCGGCGATCCGGTGCAGCTGATGATGGCCCGGATGGCGCAGTCCGGGCCGGTGGAGCAGGGCCAGGAGGAGGCCCTGGCCAGCATGCTCGGCCTGAGCCACGGCAACATCCTGACCCAGTACTGGGACTATCTGGGCTCCGTGGTCCACCTGGACTTCGGACTCTCGGTCACCTATTTCCCCAGCCCCGTCACCGACGTCCTGCGCGACGCCCTGCCCTGGACGCTCGTCCTCGTCGGCGCCGCCACCCTCATCAGCTTCGTCCTCGGCCTGACGCTCGGCACCCTCGCCGGCTGGCGGCGGGGCAGCTGGCTGGACTCCCTCGTCCCCTCCACCACCTTCCTGGCCGCCGTCCCCTACTTCTGGCTCGCGCTGCTGCTCCTGTACCTCTTCAGCCAGGTGTGGGGCGTACTGCCGCTGGGCGGCGGCTACGACGAGACGCTGGACATCGGGCTCAGCGGCGACTTCCTCTCCTCCGCCGTCGAACACGCGGTGCTGCCCGCCGCCACCATCGTGCTCAGCTCGGTCGGCGGCTGGATGCTCGGCATGCGCAACATGATGGTCTCCACCCTTGCCGAGGACTACGTCACCGCCGCCGAGGCCAAGGGGCTGCGCCCGCGCACCGTCATGGTCGGCTACGCCGCCCGCAACGCGGTGCTGCCCTCCATCGCCGGATTCGCCATCTCGCTCGGCTTCATCGTCAGCGGCTCACTCGTCATGGAGATCGTCTTCTCCTACCCCGGCATGGGCTTCACCCTCCTCCAGGCCGTCGAGAACACCGACTACCCCCTGATGCAGGCGGTCTTCCTCGTCATCACCTTCGCCGTCCTGGCCGCCAACTTCCTGGTGGACCTGGTGTACGGCTTCGTCGACCCCCGGACCAGGCAGGCCCGATGACCGCCACCCTCCCCACCGCCGCCACCGCCCCCGGACGCCCCGCCGCCGGCCGCGGCCTGCTGCGCCTGGCGCTGCGCTCCCGCCGGCTGGCCCTGGGCCTCGGCGTCCTCGTGGTCTTCGCGCTCACCGCGCTGATCGGCCCGTGGCTCGCCGACGACCCCGACGCGGTCAGCGTCGACCTGGGCCTGGGCCCCTCCGGGGCGCACTGGCTCGGCACCACCCAGACCGGACAGGACGTCTTCGCCCAGCTCGTGGTCTCCGCCCGCGGCACCCTCGTGATCGGCGCCGCGGCGGCCGTCATCGCCACGGTCGTCTCCGTCGTCGTCGGCATCGGCGGCGGCTTCCTCGGCGGCATCGCGGACGAGACCATCTCGCTGATCAGCAATGTCTTCCTGGTCATCCCCGGGCTGCCGCTGGTCATCGTGGTCGCCGCGTACGTCAAGGGCGACGGGGTCCTCTCCACCATCCTCGTCATCGCCCTGACCAGCTGGGCCGCCTCCGCCCGGGTGCTGCGCGCCCAGACCCTCTCGCTGCGCACCCGCGACTACGTGCTGGCCGCGCGCGTCTACGGGGAGAAGCGGTGGCGGATCGTGCTCGTGGAGATCCTCCCCAACGAGCTGGCGATCATCGTCTCGCAGTTCATCCACGCCGTGATCTTCGCGGTGCTCACCCAGGCCGGCCTGGCCTTCCTCGGCCTCGCCGACCCCTCCTACCTCACCTGGGGCACGATGCTCTACTTCGCCCAGAACGCGGAGGCCCTGAGCGGCGGCGCCTGGTGGTGGTTCGTCCCACCGGGGCTGTGCATCGCCCTCCTCGGCACCGCCCTGTCCCTCGTCAGCTTCGGCCTCGACGAGGTCCTGGACCCGCGGCTGCGCACCGGCCGCCCGCGCAGGCGGAAGGAAGCGCGATGAGCGACACGCCTGTGGACCACAGCGCCGCACCCGACAGCACCGGGAACGACACCGTGCTGCGCGCCGACCACATCGACGTCGCCTACGAGGGGTACGGCGGCGCCCGCCCGACCCGGGCCGTCCGCGACGTCAGCTTCGAGCTGCGCCGCGGCGAACTGCTGGGCATCGCGGGCGAGTCCGGCTGCGGCAAGTCCACCCTCGCGTACGCCGTCGCCCGCTGTCTGCAGCCGCCCGCCCGGCTCACCGGGGGCTCGGTGACCTTCCACAGCCGCGACGGAGGCGAGAGCGATCTGCTGGCGCTGGAGGGCGAGGCGCTGCGCGCGTTCCGCTGGAACAAGCTGTCCATCGTCTTCCAGAGCGCGATGAACGCCCTCAACCCGGTCACCCGCGTCGGCCGCCATTTCGACGACATCTTCCGCGCGCACCGGCCCGGTATGCCGGGACCCGAGCGCCAGGAGCGCGCCCGCGCCCTCCTCGACATGGTAGGCATCGACCCCGCCCGGATACGCGCCTATCCGCACGAGCTGTCCGGCGGTATGCGCCAGCGCGTCGTCATCGCCATGGCGCTCGCCCTGGAACCCGAGGTCGTCATCATGGACGAGCCGACGACCGCCCTCGACGTGGTCGTGCAGCGGGAGATCCTCGACGAGGTGGAGCGGCTGCGCGAGGAGCTGGGCTTCAGCGTCGTCTTCATCACCCACGACCTGTCCCTGCTGCTGGAGATCAGCGACCGGCTCGCGGTGATGTACGCGGGCGGCATCGTCGAGTACGGGCCGTGTGACCGCATCGCGGCGGGCGCGGGCCACCCGTACACCCAGGGGCTGCTGCGCTCCTTCCCCGAGCTGACCGGCGAGCGGCGCGCGCTGCGCGGCATCCCCGGCTCGCCGCCCGATCTCCGCGAGGAGCTGGCCGGGTGCCCGTTCGCGGACCGCTGTGAGCGGGCGTTCGCGCCGTGCCGCACGGTAGCCCCGCGCCCGGTGCCGCTGCCCGGCGGGGGCTGGGCCGCCTGCCATCTGCACGACCCGGCCCATGCCGCCGCCGCGGCGGCGGGGCCACTGCGCGAAGGGAGCCGGCCGTGACCGCACTGGAGGTGACCGGGCTCACCGTCGACTTCCCCCAGCCCGGCGGGCGGCCCTTCCGGGCGGTCGACGGGGTCTCCTTCGCCCTGCGGGCCGGGCGCACCCTGGCGCTGGTGGGGGAGAGCGGCAGCGGCAAGTCGACCGTCGTACGCGCCCTGTCCCGGCTGGTCGCGCCCACCGCCGGGACGGTGCGGCTCGACGGGGCGCACCGCACCCGTGGCGCCGACTACCGGCGCGCCGTCCAAATGGTCTTCCAGGACCCGTTCGCCTCCCTCAACCCGGCCCACACCATCGGCCACCATCTGCACCGGCCGCTGCTGGTCAACGGGAAGGCGCGGCGCGGGGCCGACGTACGCCAGAAGGCCGAGGAGCTGCTGCGGTCGGTCAATCTGACGCCCCCGGCCGATGTGGCCCGCAAGCGCCCGCACGAGCTCTCCGGCGGTCAGCGGCAGCGGGTGGCCATCGCCCGGGCGCTGGCGCCGGGCCCCCAGGTGCTGCTGGCCGACGAGCCGGTGTCGATGCTGGACGTCTCGATCCGGCTGGAGATCCTGGGGCTGCTCGACCGGCTCAAGGACGAGCGGGGCCTGGCCCTGCTGTATGTGACGCACGACCTGGCCACCGCGCGCCACTTCTCCTCCGAGGTGATGGTGATGTACCGGGGCGAGATCGTCGAGCGCGGCCCCAGCGACGAGGTCATCCTCGCCCCCCAGCACCCCTACACCCAGCTGCTGGCCTCGGCCGCGACCGGTTCCGGGGCCTCACGGGAGGAGGCGCGCGCGGCGCGGGCCGCCCGGCTCACGGCGCGGGCGCGGCAGGACGACGTTGCCGCGCGGCGGGAGATCGTGGTGGGCGACGGCTGCCGGTTCCGGCCCCGCTGCCCGCTGGCCATGGACGCCTGTACGCGCCGGCCGCCGGAGGCCGAGGTGGGGCCCGGGCACCGCGCCCTGTGCTGGCTGCGGACAAGTTCTGCGTAGTTTGTCCGGACAACAGAACTTCACGACTTCCCGTCATGTGCTCGTCCGGCTACGCTCGCCCCGTGGCAATGCAGGAAGAAGGTTCCTCTGGCTCAGCGGAGGCGCTGCAGTTCAGCGTGGACCGCAGCAGCCCCGTCCCGCTGTACTTCCAGCTGTCCCAGCAGCTCGAAGCGGCGATCGAGCAGGGGCGGCTGGCCCCCGGCAGCCTGCTCGGCAATGAGATAGAGCTGGCCGGGCGGATGGGCCTGTCCCGTCCCACCGTCCGCCAGGCCATCCAGTCGCTGGTCGACAAGGGGCTGCTGGTGCGCCGCCGCGGTGTGGGCACCCAGGTGGTGCACAGCCAGGTCAAGCGCCCGCTCGAGCTGAGCAGCCTCTACGACGACCTGGAGACCGCGGGCCAGCGCCCCGCCACCCGCGTGCTGCGCAACACGACCGAACCCGCGACCGCCGAGGTCGCCGCCGCCCTCGGCGTCGCCGAGGGCACCGAGGTCGTGCTGCTCGAACGGCTGCGCCTGGCCCACGGCGAGCCCATGGCCCATCTGTGCAACCACCTCCCGGCGGGCCTGCTGAAGCTGGACAGCGCCGAGCTGGAGGAGACCGGGCTCTACCGGCTGATGCGCGCCGCCGGGATCACCCTGCACAGCGCCCGCCAGACGGTCGGCGCCCGCGCCGCCACCGCCGAGGAGGGCGAGCGGCTCGGCGAGCCGGAGGGCGCGCCGCTGCTGACCATGGCGCGGACGGCCTTCGACGACACCGGCCGGGTCGTCGAATACGGCTCGCACACCTACCGGGCCTCGCGCTACTCCTTCGAGTTCCAGCTGCTCGTACGCCCCTGAGGACCGCCCCCTCTTCCCGCGTGAGAGGCCGCCCGAAGAGAAACCGCCCCCGAAGCCCCTGAAGCCCCCGGAACCCCTGGCGTACACCCCCTGGACCCCGGCCGTGCACCGTGGCGGATACTTGGGCGGCGCCCGGGCCGATCACCCATGCCCGGACGCCACCGAAACGGGACGTCTTCGAGAAGGGGCTGGGTCTTCGTGGCCAGGGTTGGGACAGGGGCACGTGCGTTGACCGCTGCCGTGCTCGCGGCGGTGCTGGGGTTCGCCTCGGCGGGATGCAGCAGTACGGGCGGCAAGCGCGCCGAGGAGCGGGCCGAGAGGGCGGCGAACGCTTCGGGGCGGGCGGCGGTGAACACCCCGAGGATGACCTTCGCCATGGTCACCCACTCCGGCGACGGCGATACCTTCTGGGACATCGTCCAGAGCGGGGCCGAGCAGGCCGCCGTCAAGGACAATGTGAAGTTCCTCTACGCCCACCACGAGGAGGGCAAGGACCAGGCGCAGCTCGTCCAGTCCTACATCGACCAGAAGGTCGACGGGCTGATCGTCACGCTCGCCAAGCCCGACGCCATGAAGGCCGTGGTCAAGAAGGCCGAGAAGGCGGGCATACCGGTCATCACCGTCAACTCCGGGTCGGCGGAGTCCAAGTCCTTCGGCGCGCTCAGCCACATCGGCCAGGACGAGACCATCGCGGGCGAGGCGGTCGGCGAGGAGCTGAACAAGCGGGGCCGCAAGAAGGCCCTGTGCGTCCTCCACGAGCAGGGCAACGTCGGCCATGAGCAGCGCTGCGACGGCGCCGAGAAGACCTTCGACGGCAAGCTGGAGCGGGTCTACGTCGAGGGCACCAACATGCCCGACGTCGAGTCCACCATCGAGGCGAAGCTCCAGTCCGACAAGGACATCGACACCGTCGTGACGCTGGGCGCGCCCTTCGCGGCCACCGCCGCCAAGGCGGCACAGCAGGCGGGCAGCAAGGTGGAGATCGACACCTTCGACCTCAACGCCAAGGTCGCCGAGTCGCTCCAGGACGGCACCCTCGGCTTCGCCGTCGACCAGCAGCCGTATCTGCAGGGCTACGAGGCCGTGGACCTGCTGTGGCTCTACCACTACAACGCCGATGTCCTCGGCGGCGGCCGGCCGGTCCTCACCGGCCCCCAGATCATCACCAAGGAAGACGCCGCCGACCTGGCCGAGTACACCAAGCGGAGGACCCGATGAGCGCGGACGCGCCGCCCGCGACCAAGGACGAGCGGATCATCCGCCGCTCGCTGCCGCGGCGCCTGGCCGGCCGCCCGGAGCTCGGCGCGATCGTCGGCGCGGTCGCCGTCTTCGTCTTCTTCTCGGCCGTCGCCGACAGCTTTCTGCAGTGGTCGAGCTTCAGCACGGTGCTGTACGCCTCCTCCACCATCGGGATCATGGCGACGCCGGTCGCGCTGCTGATGATCGGCGGCGAGTTCGACCTGTCGACCGGGGTGATGGTCACCTCCTCCGCGCTGATCTCGTCGATGTTCTCGTACCAGATGACGGCCAACGTCTGGGTCGGCGTCGGGGTGTCCCTGCTGGCCACCCTCGCCCTCGGGTTCGTCAACGGCTTTCTGCTGGTGCGCACCGGGCTGCCGAGCTTCATCATCACCCTCGGCACCTTCCTGATCCTCCAGGGCTGCAACCTCGGCTTCACCAAGCTGATCAGCGAGACGGTCTCCACCAAGACCATCGCCGACATGGAGGGCTTCCCCGAGGCACAGAAGGTCTTCGCCTCACACCTGACGATCGGGGACGTCGATCTGCAGGTCACCGTCCTGTGGTGGCTCGGCCTGGTCGCGCTCGCCACCTGGGTCCTGCTGCGCACCCGCGCCGGTAACTGGATCTTCGCGGTGGGCGGCGCCAAGGAGGCGGCCCGCGCGGTCGGCGTGCCGGTGAACCGCACCAAGATCGGGCTCTATATGGCGGTCGCCTTCGGCGCCTGGATCTCCGGGCAGCACCTGCTGTTCAACTACGACGTGATCCAGTCCGGCGAGGGCGTCGGCAACGAGTTCCTGTACATCATCGCGGCCGTCATCGGCGGCTGTCTGCTGACCGGCGGCTACGGCTCGGCGATCGGCGCCGCCGTCGGCGCGTTCATCTTCGGCATGGCGAACAAGGGCATCGTGTACGCGCAGTGGAGCGCGGACTGGTTCAAGTTCTTCCTCGGTGCGATGCTGCTGCTCGCCACGATGCTCAACTGGTGGGTCCGCAAGCGGGCGGAGGCCGGAAAGTGACCACGACAGACACCGCCACCGGCACCTCCACCCGGACGCCGCTGATCGAGCTGCGCGAGGTCAGCAAGAGCTACGGCAACGTCAAGGCGCTGCGGGGCGTCTCCCTCGAAGTGCACGCCGGGGAGATCACCTGTGTCCTCGGCGACAACGGCGCGGGCAAGTCCACCCTCATCAAGATCGTGGCCGGGCTGCACCAGCACGACGGCGGCAGCCTGGCCATCGAGGGCGAGGAGACCCGGCTCGGCTCGCCGCGCGAGGCCCTGGACCGCGGCATCGCCACGGTCTACCAGGACCTCGCGGTGGTGCCGCTGATGCCGGTGTGGCGCAACTTCTTCCTCGGCTCCGAGCCCCGGAAGGGCCGCGGCCCCTTCAAACGGCTCGACGTGGAGGAGATGCGCTCCACCACCCGGGCCGCGCTGCTGCGCATGGGCATCGACCTGCGCGACGTCGACCAGCCCATCGGCACCCTCTCCGGCGGCGAGCGGCAGTGTGTGGCCATCGCCCGCGCCGTCCACTTCGGCGCCAAGGTCCTGATCCTGGACGAGCCGACGGCGGCGCTCGGCGTCAAGCAGTCCGGGGTGGTGCTCAAATACGTCGCGGCCGCCCGTGACGCGGGTCTCGGTGTGGTTCTGATCACCCACAACCCGCACCACGCCCATCTCGTCGGCGACCGCTTCGTCCTCCTCAAGCGCGGCACGATGGCCGGCAGCCACCTCAAGTCGGAGATCGCGCTCGACGAGCTCACCCGCCAGATGGCGGGCGGCAGCGAGCTGGAACAGCTCAGCCACGAGCTCGCCCGCCCGACCGAGAAGGAGGACGCGGGAGAGGCCTGAAAGAACTCGGGAGCACGCCGGGCGCGCCGCATGGCGCGATCCCCCGCCCCGGGCGGGACTCGCCATGCGGCGCCCGGTGCCGGTGAGGCACAATCGCACGGCGGGCCCCACCCGCCACGACCGCGTACGCCGAGGCCCCGGCCTCCCGAGACCCCCGCAGGGACGACGAACTCTTGCGAGCACGCACCCGCAGCGACCGCACCCCCCACGCCTGCGCCGCCGCCCTCGCCCGGGCGGTCCTCGGCCCTGGCCCTGGTGTAACCGGCCCCGGTGAAGGGGCGAGCCGATGAGCCTCTACCGCGAAAGGGTGCACCGGGGGTCGGCCCGGGCGACCGTGCTGCGCACCGTCGGCACCCGCGAGCGCCGCTCGCACCTGACCGCGCCCCGGGTCCCCACCGTCGGCATCGACATCGGCGGGACCAAGGTGATGGCCGGGGTCGTCGACGCCGACGGCAACATCCTGGAGAAGCTGCGCACCGAGACGCCCGACAAGTCCAAGAGCCCCAAAGTCGTCGAGGACACCATCACCGAGCTGGTGCTCGACCTCTCCGACCGGCACGATGTGCACGCCGTCGGCATCGGCGCCGCGGGCTGGGTCGACGCCGACCGCAACCGCGTGCTGTTCGCCCCCCACCTGTCCTGGCGCAACGAGCCGCTGCGCGACCGCCTCGCCGAGCGGCTCGCGGTCCCGGTGATGGTCGACAACGACGCCAACGCCGCGGCCTGGGCCGAGTGGCGCTTCGGCGCGGGGCGCGGCGAGGACCACCTCGTCATGATCACCCTCGGCACCGGTATCGGCGGTGCCATCCTGGAGGACGGCCAGGTCAAACGCGGCAAGTACGGGGTGGCGGGCGAGTTCGGCCATATGCAGGTGGTGCCCGGCGGCCACCGCTGCCCCTGCGGCAACCGCGGCTGCTGGGAGCAGTACAGCTCCGGCAACGCGCTGGTCAGGGAGGCGCGTGAGCTGGCCGCTGCCGAGTCCCCGGTCGCGTACGGGATCATCGACCGGGTCGGCGGCAACATCACCGAGATCACCGGGCCGCTGATCACCGAGCTGGCCCGCGAGGGCGACGCCATGTGCGTCGAGCTGCTGCAGGACATCGGCCAGTGGCTCGGCGTCGGCATCGCCAACCTGGCCGCGGCCCTCGACCCCTCCTGCTTCGTCATCGGCGGCGGCGTCAGCGCGGCCGACGACCTGCTGATCGGCCCGGCCCGGGACGCGTTCCGGCGCACCCTGACCGGCCGCGGCTACCGGCCGGAGGCCCGTATCGTCAAGGCCCAGCTGGGCCCCGAGGCCGGCATGGTCGGCGCCGCCGACCTGGCCCGGCTGGTCGCCCGCCGGTTCCGCCGTGCCAACCGGCGCCGCGTGGAGCGCTACGAGCGCGCTGGGGCCACCCCGTGGCTGGCGTCGCGCGGTCAGGCGGGCCGGCAGTGACCGCGGCCGAACAGCGCCCCGCCGCGCCCACCGCCCCCGCAGGCGGCGCCTCCGCCGCCTCCGCCAACGGCGCCGCGCCGCCGGGCCGGGGGGCCGGCGGGGACGCCGGGGACCGGCCCGGCGAGGGCGGGCGCCGCTCGCGCCGCTGGCTCAAGGCGTTGGTGATCTTCCTGCTGATCACGATCCCGGCGGGCTACATGGTCATCTCCGCCCTCCAGAGCCGCAACAGCGGCGAGGACAAGCAGGAGAACGCCGCGGCGACCGGCCTCACCGAGGGCTGGCCGAGCAAGGTCCAGCGGCGCATCTACGACGTGTGGATCCCGGGCTACTCCGACGACGTCGCGTTCTACGAGTCCAACTCCTGGGAGACCAGCTCGCTGTACGTGCAGTTCGTCACCTCGGTCCAGGGCCTGGACCGGTTCCTGGTCCGGCTCGGCACCGACCGCGCCGAGCTGAAGGCCGGCCGGATCACCATCGGCGCCGACGACGCGAAGAAGGTCGGCTGGCGGGTCGGCGGCGACGAGGACTGGGCCGGGACGGTGGTCAAGCAGAAGGAACCCCAGCCGAAGCTGGACATCACCGTCGATTTCGACAACCGGCGCCACCCCAAGGTGTACGTCGTCTCCACCGTGACGCCCTAGCCACCTGGGCCAACGCCCGGGCCGGCCGGCCGCGGCGGCCGTTCCGCCGGCTGTCCGGGGTCCCGCCGGGGCCCGTCCCGGGCCCGCCCGGAGGACCGGTCCGCCGGGGCCTGATCTCCGTCGGGACCGTCGGATACCGTGACCCGGTGAGCGAGACGCAGACTCTTCAATACCGGTTCGACGGCCCCGAGGACGGGCCCGTCCTCGTCTTCGGCCCGTCGCTGGGCACCACCTGGCACATGTGGGACCGCCAGATACCCGAGCTGTCCCGCCACTGGCGCGTGCTGCGGTTCGACCTGCCCGGCCACGGCGGCGCCGCCGCCCACCCCGCCGCCTCGGTCCCCGACCTCGCCGAGCGCCTGCTGGCCACGCTCGACATGCTGGGCATCGACCGCTTCGGCTACGCGGGTTGCTCGATCGGCGGGGCCATCGGCGCGGAGCTCGCGCTGCGACATCCGCTCAGAGTGGGCTCCCTCGCGCTCGTCTCCGCCTCACCGCGCTTCGGCACCGCCGATGCCTACCGCCAGCGCGGCGTGGTGGTCCGCACCAACGGCCTCGACCCGATCGCCCGCGCCACCCCCGACCGCTGGTTCACCCCCGTCTTCGCCGCCGGTCAGCCCGCCATCGTCGACTGGTCCGTCCAGATGGTCCGCACCACCGACCCCGGCTGCTACATCGCCGCCTGCGAGGCCCTGGCCGCCTTCGACATCCGCGCCGAGCTCGGCCGCATCGGCGCGCCGACCCTGGTCGTGGTGGGCGCCGACGACGAGGTGACCCCGCCGGCCGACGCCCGGGTGCTGGTCGCCGGGATTCCCGACGCCCGGCTCGCGCTGGTCCCCGGCGCCTCCCATCTGGCGCCCGTCGAACAGCCCACCGCCGTCACCGACCTCCTGGTGCGCCACTTCTCCACCTCCTGGCAGTCCGCGGACCAGCCGACCGGCCTCACCGCGATCCCCACCCCCGCGTCCCGAGCGGTGCTCGCCACCGCGCCGCCCACCGGCGCCCCCATGAACGGCGCCCCCATGAACGGCGCGCCCGCGGGCGGCGTTCAGCTCAGCGGCGCCCCGGTCGCCGAGATCGGCTACGTCGAGCCCGGCTCCGCCCTCATCGACACCCGTTCGGACGCGTACGACAAGGGGATCAGGGTGCGCCGGGAAGTGCTCGGCGACGCCCATGTGGACCGCGCCCAGTCCAACGCCGACGAGTTCACCGACGACTTCCAGGACTTCATCACCCGCTACGCCTGGGGCGAGGTGTGGACCCGGCCCGGCCTCGACCGGCGCATCCGCAGCGTGGTCACCCTCACCGCGCTCGCCGCCCGCGGCCACCTCGACGAGCTCGCCTTCCACACCCGCGCCGCCCTGCGCAACGGGCTGACCCCCGCCGAGATCAAGGAAGTGCTGCTGCACACCGCCGTCTACTGCGGGGTGCCCACCGCGAACTCGGCCTTCGCCGTGGCCCAGCGCGTCATCCGCGAGGAGACGACGCCCGAGGGGTGACTCCCCTGGAGGTGGCCCCCTGGAGGTGGCCCCCTGGGAGCGCCCGGCGCGCCCGCCGGGAGCACAATGATCCCCATGAAGCTCACCAAGAAGGGCCACGCCTGCGTGGCGCTGGAGAAGGACGGCCAGACGCTCGTCATCGACCCCGGCGCGTTCAGCGAGGAGGACGCCGCGGTGGGCGCGGACGCCATCCTGGTCACCCACGAGCACATCGACCACTTCGACGAGCGGCGGCTGCGCGCGGCGCTCGACGCCAACCCCGCCGCGCGGATCTGGACGCTCGCCGCCGTCGCCGGGCAGATCGAGGACGCCTTCCCGGGACGGGTGCACACCGTCGGAGAGGGCGACACCTTCACCGCCGCGGGATTCGACATCGAGGTCCACGGACAGCTGCACGCCGTCATCCACCCGGACATCCCCCGGATCACCAACGTGGGATATGTGGTGGACGGCTCCGTCTTCCACCCCGGCGACGCGCTCACGGTGCCCGGGCGGCCGGTCGAGACCCTGCTGCTGCCGGTCCACGCGCCGTGGAACAAGCTCGCCGAGATCGTCGACTACGTCCGCGAGGTCGCGCCGGGCCGCGCGATCGACGTCCACGACGCCCTGCTGTCCGATGTCGCGCCCATGGTCTACGGCCGCATGCTCGGCCCCGAGGGCCCCGGGATCGGCGCCGAGCACCTGCGCCTGGCGCCGGGGGAGAGCGTGCCGGCCTGAGGGAATCCCGCGCGGTGAGCGTTGTCGGACCCGCGCGGTAGGTTGTCCCCTATGCGCATCGCGACCTGGAACGTCAATTCGATCACCGCGCGGCTGCCCCGCCTGCTCGCCTGGCTGCAGAGCAGCGGCACGGACGTGCTGTGCATACAGGAGATCAAGAGCGCCGAGAGCGCCTTCCCGTACGAGCCGCTGCGCGAGCTCGGCTATGAGGCCGCGGTCAACGCCACCGGCCGGTGGAACGGGGTGGGGGTGATCTCCCGGGTCGGCCTGGCGGAGGTGACCTCGGGCCTGCCCGGCGGCCCGGACTACGAGGGCGAGCAGGAGCCCCGCGCCATCGCCGCGACCTGCGACGGCGTCCGCGTCCAGTCGGTGTACGTGCCCAACGGCCGGGAGATCGGGCATCCGCACTACGACTACAAGCTGCGCTGGTTCGAGGCGCTGCGGGCCTCCGCCGCGGTCGACGCGGCGGCCGGCCGCCCCTTCGCCGTCCTCGGCGACTTCAACGTGGCGCCGACCGACGAGGACGTGTGGGACCGGGCGTACTTCGAGGGCTCGACGCATGTCACCACCAAGGAGCGCGAGGCGCTGGCCGCCCTGCGCGAGGTGGGCCTGTCCGATGTGATGCCGCGCCCCCTGAAGTACGACCACCCCTTCACCTACTGGGACTACCGGGAGCTGTGCTTCCCGAAGAACAAGGGCATGCGGATCGACCTGGTCTACGGCAACGAGGCCTTCGCCAAGGCCGTGGGCGACGCGTATGTGGACCGCGAGGAGCGCAAGGGCAAGGGCGCCTCGGACCACGCGCCGGTCGTCGTCGACCTCGACGTCTGACACGTCTGACACGTCTGACACGTCTGACACGTCTGACGCGGCTGACGCGTCGGGCGGGCCGGCCCGGCGCGCGGCCCGGCCCGCGGGTCACCCGGTCAGCTGCCGCAGATCGATCGCGTCGGCCATCGCCCGCAGCCCCGCGTCGCCCGGGTGCAGATGGTCGCCGCTGTCGTAGGCGGGCAGGATCCGCTGCGGCCGCTGCGGATCCCGCACCGCCGCGTCGAAGTCCAGCACCGCGTCGAACGCCCCGCCGCTGTCCCGGATGAAGGCGTTGACGGCGGTGCGCCGGGCGTCCACGTCCGCGGTGCACAGGGACTCGCCCTCGCAGGGCGCGATCGTCGCCACCACCACCCGCAGCCCGCGCTCGTGCGCGCGCTGGGCGATGGCCCGCAGCCCGGCGGTCAGCTGCTCGGCCGAGGCGCCCCAGCGCAGGTCGTTGATGCCCTCGAAGACCACGACCGTGCGCACACCGGTCTGGGCGAACACATCGCGCTCCAGCCGGTGCTGGGCGCTCACCCCGCCGGTGTCCGTGCTCACCCCCTCGCCCGGATAGCGGTCGCTCACCACGCGGTTGGCGGAGATGCCCTGGTTGAGCACCCCGTACGCGGGCACGTCGGACTGGCCCAGCAGCCGCCGGGCCAGCACGTCCGGCCAGCGCCGGTTGGCGTCGGTGGTCGACTTGGTGCCGTCGGTGATCGAGTCGCCGAGGGTCACCACCGACCCCGGCCCGCCCCCGACGTCCACACCGGTCAGGAACGGCCAGGTGGTCAGGGTGCCGGTGTACGCCTCGCCGCCCGCGTCGGCCGTGTGGTCACCGCTGCCCGGCGGGCTCAGATACGAGCGCTGGGTGGCCTGACTGTGCACCGGCACGGCCTGGACCGTGTCCGGCAGATGGATGCTCACCAGCAGATTGGCGTCCGGCGGGACGTCGAAGCCCACCGGGTCGCTGAACTCCTGTACCCCCGCCGCGAGCTCGATCCCCTCCCGGCCGCCGAAGGTGAGCGGCACCGGGTCGCCGTCCGCCGCCGCGCCCGCTGCCTGCAGGGAGACGCTGGCGTGGCCGATCCGCACCGGGGCCGCCGCGAAGGTGTTGGCCAGCCGGATCCGGGCCGTCGGGCCGCCCGCGCTGGTGTGCACCACCAGCCGCAGCGTCTGGTCGGTCCACGGGCCGACCGCCGTATAGCCGCTGGTGGACGCCGACCAGCTGCCCGTCCAGCCCTCGGCGGCCCGGCGCACCGAGGCGGCGAACACATGCAGATCGGCCGTGCCCGGGTCGCGGGGCAGCACCACCGAGGAGATCTCCCGGCCGCGCTCCACCGGCACCGTCACCGCGTACAGCCGCGCGGTCTCCACCCGCTGTCCCGCGCCGCTGTTGATGTGGGGGAGGGCGACGGCCCGGGTGGCCGTCGGGCCCGAGCGCCAGTCCGGGGCGGTGAGGGTGTACGTACTGCTCGACCCGTCGCGGTAGCGGACGGTGCCGGTGCCGCTCGCCTCGCCGCCGGTGCCCGCGACCAGGAAGGACAGCGCGTCGCCGCGCCCGCGCAGCCGTACCGCCTGCCCGTCGGCCCGTACGTTGTCGGCGCGCGCGTCGCCCGCCGCTCGGGGCCAGGTGAGCCGGGCCGAGTCGATGGTGAGGGTGCGGCCGGGGGCCCAGCCGGCGGCCCGCAGGTCCTGCGCGGACAGCGAGTTGCCCGCCCCGTCGAAGTCCGCGCCGCCGGGGTCGGCGTCGTCACTGACCGCCCTGTTGTCGAAAAGCCGCTCCAAGGGGAGCGGCTTTCGGGGTTCTTCGCCGGGCGGCCCGGGCGTGGCGGCGCCCGCGGGCGCCGCCGTCCAGGCGAAGGAGAGGGCGACACCTCCCGTGACGAACGCGGTCGCTGTCCACCGTCTGCCGACGAGCATGCGTGTGTCCCCTCTCGCAACCAACCCAACCGGCGATCCGACAGGTGCGGGACGAACGTAGAGAGACGGATGGGTGTCGTCAAGACAATGATCAGATCACGGGACCGCCGCGCGCCCTGTGGTGCGGTGGGCGCGGGGGTGCCACGCTGAGTGGTATGAACATCCCGTTCTTGGGCAACTGGCGCAAGCGACACGACCAGGCGCACGGCACGGCTGTCATGACCGTTCGGGAGGCCGATCCGCAGGGCGTGGCCCAGCTGCTGTCGGAGTGTGAGCTGCTGCGCGCCCGGGCGGCGTCCGCGGGGGTCGGGCTCGACGACTCGGCGGCCTCCCTGGAGGCGCTGGACCAACTGCTGCCGCGCTGGCGCGACGACCCCGACGAGCTGCCGTGGCTCGGCAACGACGCGGGTCTGTATCTGGGCACGGTGATCATCCGTACCGTGCCCGGTGCCCTGTGGCAGGTGTGGCCCAACGGGCGGCCGGTCGTCCGGCTCGCCTCGGGGCGGGAGATCGACGTGGTGGGGGCGGGCCATGAGTGGGCGGCGGACGGCGCGCCCGAGCTCTCGCACGTGTACGCGGAGGTCGCCGAGGTCTGAGCCGCGTTCCCGGGCCGTGTTCCCGGGCCGCGTTCCCCCGGTCGGCCCCTTCGGGGGGTTGGAAACCCATTGATGCGTGTCGTCGGCAAGGCGCCCGTTATGTGCGGATAGTTTGCGCTGAGCCCGACACAGCTGAAAGTGGGTGTGGCCGGTATGCCCGTCGGCGAATCGCTGATCGAGCTGCGCGAGGTCAACAAGTACTTTGGCGCGCTGCACGTCCTGCGGGACATCGACCTCGCCGTCGGCCGCGGCGAGGTGGTGGTCGTCATCGGCCCCTCCGGCTCCGGCAAGTCGACCCTGTGCCGGACGATCAACCGCCTCGAGTCGATCGACTCCGGTGCCATCACCGTCGATGGCGTCCCCCTGCCCGAGGAGGGCAGGGAGCTGGCCCGGCTGCGCGCGGACGTCGGGATGGTCTTTCAGTCCTTCAACCTCTTCGGGCACAAGACCGTGCTGGCCAATGTGATGCTCGCCCAGCTCAAGGTGCGCGGCCGGACCAAGCAGGAAGCCGAGCGGCGCGCCCGCGAACTGCTGGGCCAGGTCGGGCTCGCCGACCAGGCGGACAAGTACCCCGCCCAACTGTCGGGCGGTCAGCAGCAGCGGGTGGCCATCGCCCGCGCGCTGGCCATGGACCCCAAGGTGATGCTCTTCGACGAGCCGACCTCCGCGCTCGACCCGGAGATGATCAACGAGGTGCTGGAGGTCATGCGCCGGCTGGCCCGCGACGGTATGACGATGATCGTGGTCACCCACGAGATGGGGTTCGCGCGCTACGCCGCCAACCGCGTGGTGTTCATGGACGGCGGCAGGATCGTCGAGGACCGCCCGCCGGACGACTTCTTCGCGTCGCCGCGCACCGAGCGCGCCAAGGACTTCCTCTCCAAGATCCTCAAGCACTGAGCCGGGGGTGGACCACATGACGCGCATCCGCCGCGCGCTCGCGGCCCTGGCCCTCGCCGTGGTCGCCCTGGCGCTGCCGGCCGCCGGCGGCTGCGGCAAGGAGGGCAGCCCCCCGGTCAAGGGGCCCAAGCCCGAGGCGCTGCCCGCCTACAAGGTGGCCACCGGCTTCCGGCTGCCGCCCTCTCCCACCTGGCGGAAGGCCAAGCGCCGCGGCTACCTCGTGGTGGGCGTCAAGGAGGACCAGCCGTACCTGGGCGAGAGGGACCCGGCCACCGGCCGCTACTCCGGCTTCGACATCGAGATCGCCAGGATGATGGCGGCCTCGCTCGGCTTCGACCCCGGGACGATCAGGTTCAGGACCATCGCGTCCGCGAACCGCGAGACCGCCCTCCAGAACGGCCAGATCGACTACTACGTCGGCACCTACACCATCAACCCGCTGCGCAAGCGCCTGGTCGGCTTCGCCGGCCCCTACTTCATGGCCGGCCAGTCGCTGCTGGTCCGCACCGACGAGAACGACATCCACGGCCCGAAGGACCTGGCCGGCAAGACCGTGTGCTCGGTGGCCGGCTCCACCCCGCTGATGCGCCTGCAGACCGACTACCCCAAGGCCCGCGCGGTCGCGTACGACACCTACTCGGTCTGCGTCGACAACCTGATCAGCCTCCAGGTGGACGCGGTCACCACCGACAACACCATCCTGCTGGGCTACGCGGCCAAGGCCCCGAAGGTGCTGAAGGTCGTCGGCAGGCCGTTCTCCAAGGAGCCGTACGGCATCGGCGTGCCGAAGAAGGACAACGCGCTGCGCTTGGCACTCGACGACGCCATCGAGGCCCATGAGCGCAACGGCGACTGGCTGAAGGCGTACGACGCGACCCTCGGCCTGTCCGGTGTGCCCGCCCCGAAACCACCGCCCGTCGACCGCTACCCGCCGCGCTGAGACACCCCCTCCGACCGACCCCAGGACCACCCCCATGGACGTTCTCACGCACAACTTCTCCCTCTACGGCGAGGGCTTCCTCGGCACCGTCGAGCTGACCGTCCTCGCCTCGCTGCTCGCGCTCGGGCTCGGCGTCCTGATGGCCGGCTTCCGCGTGGCGCCCGTCGCCCCGCTGCGGGCCTTCGGCACCGCGTGGGTGACGGTGCTCCGCAACACGCCGCTGACCCTGCTCTTCTTCGCGGTGATGCTCGGCCTGCCCCGCTTCGGGGTCGTCCTGCCGTTCTTCACCTTCGCGGTGCTCGCGCTCGGCTGCTACACCTCGGCGTTCATCTGCGAGGCGGTGCGCTCCGGCATCAACACCGTGCCGGTCGGGCAGGGCGAGGCGGCCCGCAGCCTGGGCATGAACTTCCCGCAGACGCTCGGCGCGGTGGTGCTGCCGCAGGCGTTCCGCACCGTCATCCCGCCCATCGGCTCGACCCTGATCGCGCTCGCCAAGAACTCCGCCATCGCCGGCTCGTTCAGCGTCACCGAACTGCTCGGCACCTACAAACCGCTCAACGAGCGCGGCTACAGCGTCATCTGGACCTTCGTCTGGATCGCCCTCGGCTATCTGATCATCACCCTCGCCATCAGCGGTCTCTTCCATGTGCTGGAGCGCCGCTGGGGGGTGCCCCGATGACCACCGCCAGCGCCCTCTACGACATCCCCGGCCCCCACGCCCGGGCCCGCCACCGCGCCTACGGCCTGCTCGCCGCCGTCGTCCTGCTGCTCCTGCTCGGCTGGATCGTCTACGCCCTCATCGACACCGGCCAGTTCGCGGCCGAGAAGTGGCGGCCCTTCGAGTACAAGGGCATCCAGCTCCTGCTGGTGCGCGGCCTCGGCAACACCCTCAAGGCCTTCGCCCTCGCCGCGGTCCTCTCCCTGGCCCTCGGCGGGCTCCTCGCGGCCGGGCGGCTGTCCGACCACCGCGCGGTGCGCTGGGCCGCCACGCTCGTCGTGGAGTTCTTCCGGGCGATGCCCGTGCTGGTGATGATCTTCTTCGTGTTCGTGGCGCTGAAGGTGCAGCCCCTGCCCGCGCTCGTGGCCGGACTGACCCTCTACAACGGCTCGGTGCTGGCCGAGGTGTTCCGTTCGGGCGTCAACTCCGTCGAGCGCGGGCAGCGCGAGGCGGCGTACTCACTCGGTCTGCGCAAGACGCAGGTCATGGCGTATGTGCTGGCGCCGCAGGGGGTGCGGGCGATGCTGCCGGCCATCATCAGCCAGCTGGTGGTGGCCCTGAAGGACACCTCGCTCGGCTTTCTCATCACCTACGAGGAGTTCCTGCACGCGGGCAAGCTGATCGCCGGCAACCTCGACTACGGCCTCCCGTTCATCCCCGTCGTCATGATCATCTCCCCGGTCTACATCGGGATGTGCATGCTGCTGTCGTGGTTCGCCAACTGGGTCGCCAAGCGGGAGCGGCGCAGCGTGAAGACCAAGGCGGTGGAGGTGGCCCCGGCCGAACCCGCCACGATGCTCCCGGGCGACACCAGGACGTGACGGGAGTGAGTCGGTCCCGGACCGGGACCGACAGATACGACGGGTCGCCGACCGGGGAGGCCGAGGGCCGCGCCGGCCAGCACGGTCGCGGTCACGCCGCCCGCGCGCCCGGCAGCACCACCCGGAAGACCGTCCTCCCCGGTCTGCTCGCCACCTCGACCGTCCCGCCGTGCGCCGCCACCACGGCCCGCACGATGGCCAGCCCCAGACCGGTGTTGCCCGCGGCCCGCGAACGGCCGTGGTCCGCGCGCGCGAAACGCTCGAACACCTCGGCCTGCAGCGCCTCGGGGATGCCGGGCCCGTCGTCCGTGACCGTCAGCTCCGTCAGCTCTGTCAGCTCTGTCAGGTCCGTCCGCCCCTTGCGCGCCGCCAGGCGGACCGCCACCTCGGTGCCCGGCGGGGTGTGCGTACGGGCGTTGGCGAGGAGATTGGCCACCACCTGCTGCAGCCGGTGCTCGTCGCCCGTCACCGTCACCGGCTCCTCCGGAAGCTCCAGCGTCCAGCGGTGGCCCGGCCCCGCGGCCCGCGCGTCCCCCGTGGCGTCCAGCACCAGCCGCGTCAGATCGACGGGCCCGCGCGCCAGCGGCCGGCCCGCGTCGAGCCGCGCGAGCAGCAGCAGATCGTCGACCAGCGTGCTCATCCGCTCCGACTCCGACTGGATCCGCTCCAGCGCGTGGCGCACCTCCCCGGGCACCGGCCCCGGATGGCGCAGCGCCAGCTCGGCGTGGCCGCGCACCGTGGCCACCGGGGTCCGCAGCTCATGGCTGGCGTCCGCGGCGAACTGCCGCAGCCGCTCCTCACTGGCGTGGCGGCGGGCCAGCGCGTCGCCGACGTGCCCGAGCATCCGGTTCAAGGCCGCGCCCACCTGGCCGACCTCGGTGCGCGGATCGGTGTCCGGCACCGGCGCCGGCATCGCCACCTCCCCGCTGGCCAGCGGCAGCCGCGCCACCCCGGCCGCGGTGGCCGTCACCCGCCGCAGCGGACGCAGCGACAGCCGCACCCACAGCGCCCCCGCCACCCCCGTCACGGCGAGCGCCGATCCGAAGACCACGGCCTCCACCAGCTCCACCCGGTGCACCGTCTCCTCCACCGGGCGCAGCGGCAGACCGGTGACCAGGACGTCGCCGTCGTCCCCGGCCACGGCGAACACCCGGTAGGCGCCGATCGCCGACAGCCGGACGTCATGCCCGCGGCCATCGGTCGGCAGCTGGGCGAGGGCCCGCCGGTCGGCGCCGGTGAGCGGCACTGGGGCGTCCGTTTTGTCCCGCACCACCGCCGCCTGCGTGGCCTCACCGCTCTTCAGCCGGGCGCCGAAGGTGTACGCGGACTGGCCGCGCGTATCGGGCCGGTTGTCCGCGTCCGGACGCTCGCCGTGCTCCAGGCTCGCCGGAAAGCGGCCGCCCGCCGCGGTCAGCTGCTGGTCCAGGCGGCGCACCAGAAAACCCTCAAGCGCCAGGACCGTGGTCAGCCCGACCGCCAGGGACGCGGCCGCGAGCAGCACCACGAGCCCGGCGGTCAGCCGGGCGCGCAGCGTCCGGGGAAGTACGGCCCGCAGCGCGCGGATCACGGTGCTTCTTTGCTGTCTCGTCTGTGGCCCGGCGGCCGCGCGCCCGTCGCTCACGGTGCTTCCGGCTGGTTCGGCTTGAGCACATAACCGACTCCGCGCACCGTGTGGATCAGCGGGGTCCGGCCCGCGTCGATCTTCTTGCGCAGATAGCTGATGTACAGCTCGACGACATGGGCCCGGCCGCCGAAGTCGTAGGACCACACCCGGTCCAGGATCTGCGCCTTCGACAGCACCCGGCGCGGATTGCGCATCAGGAACCGCAACAGCTCGAACTCGGTGCGGGACAGCTCGACCACCACCCCGCCCCGGGTGACCTCCCGCGCCTTCTCGTCCATCACCAGATCACCCACCACCAGCCGGTCGGCCTGGTGGAGGTCCGACCCGCGCGCCATCCCGGCCCTGCGCAGCAGCCCGCGCAGCCTGGCCAGGACCTCCTCCAGGCTGAACGGCTTGGTCACATAGTCGTCGCCGCCCGCGGTGATCCCCGCGATCCGGTCCTCCACGGCGTCACGGGCGGTGAGGAAGAGCACACAGACGCCCTCCAGCTCGGCGCGCAGCTCGCGCAGCACGGTCAGGCCGTCGGAGTCCGGCAGCATCCAGTCCAGCACGACCGCGTCCGGACGGAACGCGCGCGCCGCGGCCAGCGCGGACGCCCCGTCCGCCGCCGTGCGCACCTCCCAGCCCTCGTAGCGCAGGGCCCCCGACACCACCTCGGTCAGATCGGGCTCGTCGTCGACGACGAGGACGCGAACGGGGCTGCCGTCGGGCCGCAGCAGGAAAGGGCCGGTGATCTGGTTCTCCATGACTCGTCCAGCATCCCCCGGGCGCCCCGCGTGCCGGGCCTCCGGGCCCTGTGAGCTTGCTCTGAGTTTCCTCTGAAACGTCCCCCGAGTCCGCTTTCCAAAGCCTTTTCAGAGGGTCCTCAGAAGAAGCCCTGTGATGCTGACCGCCCTGACCACCCCCACCAGCCGCGAAAGGACGACTCAGTGGCCACCACCGCCCACGACCGCCGCGCCGGTGCGCCGAGCGCCCGACCGCTCGCCCCGGGACCGCCCGACCTCGTCCCCGCCCTCACCCAGCTGGCGATCTGGGCGGGCGCCGCCGCCGTGCTGGCCCTGTGGTGGCACGACACCACCTCCGTGGTCGGCGCGGCCGGCTGGCTGACCGGCGCCGGGCGCATCACCGGACTGCTCGCCGGATACGCGACCGCCGTCCTGCTGCTGCTCATGGCCCGGGTGCCGGTGCTGGACCGCAACGTCGGCAGCGACCGGCTGGCCCGCTGGCACGCGATGGGCGGGCGGTACGTCGTCTCCCTCGCCCTCGCGCACACCCTGCTGATCATCTGGGGCTATGCGCTGACCTCGCACACCGGCGTCGTGGACCAGACCACCACCCTCGTCCTCCACTACCCGGACCTGCTCAAGGGCACCGTCGGCTTCCTGCTCCTCCTGGCCACCGGCGTCCTGTCCGCGCGCGCCGCCCGCCGCCGGATCTCCTACGAGACCTGGCACCTGCTGCACCTCGCCACCTACCTGGCGATCTTCCTGGCGTTCGGCCACCAGCTCTCCGACGGCGCCGACTTCGTCGGCAACCACACGGCCCAGCTGGCCTGGTACGCCCTCTACGGCGGCGTCGCGGCGCTCCTGCTGTGGTTCCGGTTCGCCGTCCCCGTACGGCGGGCGCTGCGCCACCGGCTGTGGGTCTCCGAGGTCAGGCCGGAGGCGCCCGGCGTCGTCTCGGTGTATCTGACCGGCGACCGTCTTGACGAGCTGCGCGTCGAGCCCGGCCAGTTCTTCCGCTGGCGCTTCCTTGCGCCGGGCCTGTGGTGGGCCGCCAACCCGTACTCCCTCTCGGCCGCCGCCCACCCCTCCTACCTGCGGATCACCGTGAAGGCGGCAGGCGGCCACAGCGCGGCGCTGGCCCGGCTCACACCCGGCACCCGGGTCCTGGCCGAGGGCCCGTACGGGGCGCTCACCGCCCGCCGCCGGCGCGCGCCGAAGGTGCTGCTGCTCGGCGGCGGGGTGGGCATCACCCCGCTGCGGGCGCTGTTCGAGACCATCCCCGGCGAGGTGACCCTCGTCTACCGCGCCCGGCGGCCGGAGGACCTGGCGCTGCGCGCGGAACTCGACCAGCTCGCCGCCCGGCGCGGGGCGACCGTCCACTACGTCGTCGACGAGCCGGCCGTGTACTCCTCCCCGCTCACCTCGCGCGGTCTGCGCCGGCTGGTCCCTGACCTGGCCGAACGCGATGTGTACCTGTGCGGTCCGCCGGGGATGGCGGAGGCCGCCCAGCGGGCCCTGCGCGGCGCGGGGGTGCCACGCCGCCGCATCCACCACGAGTCGTTCGCCTTCTGACCCCGACCCCCGACCCCCGACCCCGACCCCCGACCCCAGCCCCACCCCGACCTGACCCGAGCCCGCAAAGGAGTTCCGGCCGTGAGCAAGGCCGCCATCACCACCGTCTCGACCGTCGCGGGCGTGGTCCTGCTGCTGTCGCTCAAACCACACGTCAACGCCACGACCACAACAACAACCCAACCGCCGTCCCCAACGGCCTCCTCGCCCTCGTCGAGCGGCTCGTCGTCGCCGTCCACCTCCCACACCACCTCGGCCGGCGCCACCGGCACCTACACCGGCAGCACGATCGACACCCGCTACGGCCCGGTGCAGCTCGCCGTCACCCTCTCCAAGGGGAAGATCACCGCCGTCAGGGCGCTGCAGACCCCCTCGGGCGACGGCCGCTCCCAGCAGATCGCCTCGTACGCCGTACCGCAGCTCACCGACGAGACACTGCAGGCCCAGAGCGCGCGGATCGACGCGGTCTCCGGCGCCACCTACACCAGCGACGGCTACGTCCGGTCCCTGCAGAGCGCCCTGGACAAGGCCGGTGTCTGACGGGCGGCGCGGGGGCCTGCGCCACGTCGAGCACATCATGGGCACGGTTTTCTCGTTCGACATCCGCGACCCGGCCACCCCCGCCGTCCGCCGGGCCCTGGAGGAGGCCGTGACCTGGCTGCACCACGTGGACGAGGTCTTCTCCCCCTACCGCCCGGACAGCGCCATCAGCCGGCTCGGCCGGGGCGAGCTCCCCGTGGCGCGGTGCGAGCCCGAAGTGGCCGAGGTGATGGGCCTGTGCGAGGCGGCCGCGCGCGCCACCGACGGCTGGTTCAGCCATACGGCCGGGGGCCGGCTCGACCCGTCCGGGATGGTCAAGGGCTGGGCGGTGGAGCGGGCCTCCCGCATCCTGTACGGGGCGGGGGCGCACAACACCTGTGTGAACGGCGGCGGGGACATCCAGCTGCGGGGCGAGGCGGCCCCGGGCGTCCCCTGGCGCATCGGCATCGCCCACCCCCTGCGCCCGGGGGCGCTGTGCGCCGTCGTCACCGGCGGGGGAGGTGGTTTGGCCGTCGCCACCTCGGGCACGGCCGAACGCGGCCCGCACGTGCTGGACCCGCACACCGGCGAACCGGCCACCGCCCTGGCCTCCCTCACCCTGACCGGTCCCGGCCTGACCTGGACCGACGCCCTGGCCACAGCCGCTTTCGCGAGGGGCCCGGCCGCCCGCGCCTGGGCCGGGGCCCTGGAAACCCATCAGGCCCTGGGGGTCACCGCTGGCGGCGAACTCTGGCAGACCCCGGGCTTCGCCGCCTGAATGTGTAGTGAGTATGGGACAGCGACACGCCGACGTCACGGCGTGTCGCTGTCCCATACTCACTACAAACGCGCTCAGTCCGACTTGTGGGCGGCGCGCGAGCGGCCCGGCGCCGAGGTCGCCGCCTTGGTGACGTCCGCGACCACCTCGACCACGTCCGGGCCGTACGCCTGCGAGTTGACGACCTTCAGCAGCAGGCAGAAGGAGCCGTGCGCGCCGTACTTGCGGGCGAACCGGGCGCGGTTGCGCACCAGGTGGCGGATCGCGGCGCGATGGGTGACCGGCCGCTGGCCGGCGGCCAGGAACACCGGACGGCCACCCTCGGCCGCCGTGAGCCGGGCCAGCAGCACATACTCCACCGCGCCGGGCTCCGGACGGTACTCGGTGCCGCCTATGGTGAACGAGCCGCGCTCCTGGTTCTCGTCGCCCTGGTGGACCGCGACCCCCGGCAGCAGATTCCCCATATGGGCGGCGAGCCGGCGGTGCGCGGTCGGGTCGCCCACGCAGAACTCGGTGCGCGCCCCGAACCCCTGCAGCCCGGTGTCGTGCGGGGCCACCTCGGCGTGTGCGCCGCAGTTCTCCACGACGGCGGCGAGCCCGAGCAGCGCGAGCGCGTCATGGCGCGGGATGCTCCAGTGCGCTGAGGTGCTGTCGCGGTGTGTGACCAGTACGCACTCCGAGCCGTCCGGCAGGCCGAAGAACGACTGCTCGCGGGTGCGCCTGCGGCGCACGTAGGCTGAGTGCACGGCCCAGCCGAGGGCCAGGCCCACGACGAGGGCCGCGCCGGAAGCGATCAGGTCCTGCACGGTGTCAGTCATGGCCGCGCATCGTAGCCGCGATGTGGGTGTTTGTTCGAGCGTATGGGTGCCTTCGCCTTCTGTGCGCCCCCTGTCGTTTCCGGGACGGTCACCGGTAGGCTCCGGCCCCCTGCCGCTCGCTTGGAGGCCCGGATGGAGCACGCCGCAAGACCAGCCGAATCGTCCCCGACCACAGCCGCTTCCACCGCTTTGCGCCGACTGCCGGCCCTCGCCGCGACGGCCGGTCTGGTCGTCGCCCTCGGCATCGCCCCGGCGGGCGCGCGAGGCGGCGCGACGGACGCGGCGGCCCCGGCCGGTACGCCCGCCAAGACCCCCGTGGCCGTCGGCTACGGCGGCGCGGTCTCCAGCGTGGACCCCGACGCCTCGGCCGCCGGTATCGAGGTGCTGCGGCACGGCGGCAACGCCGTGGACGCGGCCGTGGCCACCGCGGCCGCGCTCGGCGTCACCGAGCCGTACTCGGCGGGCGTCGGCGGCGGCGGGTACTTCGTCTACTACAGCGCCAAGCAGCACAAAGTGTTCACCCTCGACGGGCGCGAGAGGGCGCCGCAGAGCGCGGACGAGAAGCTCTTCCTGGGCGCGGACGGCAAGCCGATCCCGTTCGCCGACGCCGTCACCAGCGGGCTCAGCATCGGCACCCCCGGCACCCCCGCCACCTGGGACGAAGCGCTGGACACCTGGGGCACCCGCTCGCTCGCCCAGGTGCTCGGGCCCGCCCAGCGCATCGCCCGCGACGGCTTCACCGTCGACGCCACGTTCCGTCAGCAGACCGCCGACAACCAGGCGCGTTTCAAGGACTTCCCGGACACCGCCAAGCTGTTCCTGCCCGGCGGCGAACTGCCGGTCGTCGGCTCCACCTTCACCAACCCCGACCTGGCCCGCACCTACGCGCTGCTGGCCAAGAAGGGCGTCGGCGCCGTCTACAAGGGCGAACTGGGCCGCGACATCGTCAAAACGGTGCGCAAGCCCCCCGTGGACCCGGCGGCGCAGCGCGTCGTACGGTCCGGCGACCTGACCGAGCGGGACCTCTCCGCGTACGAGGTCAAGCGTCAGGCCCCGACCAGGACCTCGTACCGCGGCCTTGACGTGTACGGCATGGCCCCGTCCTCCTCCGGCGGCACCACGGTCGCCGAGGCGCTGAACATCCTGGAGAAGACCGACCTCACCAAGCTCAGCGACCGCGACTATCTCCACCGCTACATCGAGGCCAGCCGGATAGCCTTCGCCGACCGCGGGCGCTGGGTCGGCGACCCCGCCTTCGAGGACGTGCCGACCAAGGGCCTCACCTCGCAGCGGTTCGCCGACTCGCGGGCCTGCCTGATCAAGGCCGACGCCGTGCTGAGCAGCCCGCTCGCCCCCGGTGACCCCACCCGCCCCACCGGCTGCGACAGCGGCGGAACCGCGGCCCCCACCACGTACGAGGGCGAGAACACCACACACCTCACGGTCGCCGACAAGTGGGGCAACGTCGTCGCCTACACCCTCACCATCGAGCAGACCGGCGGCAGCGGCATCACCGTGCCCGGCCGTGGCTTCCTGCTCAACAACGAACTCACCGACTTCTCCTTCGCCCCCGCCAACCCCGCCGTCCACGACCCGAACCTGCCCGGCCCCGGCAAGCGGCCGCGCTCGTCCATGTCGCCCACGATCGTGACGGACAAGGGCCGCCCCGTGCTCGCCCTCGGCTCGCCCGGCGGCGCCACCATCATCACCACCGTGCTGCAGACCCTGCTGAACCACCTGGACCGCGGCATGCCCCTGGTCGACGCGATCGCCGCGCCCCGCGCCAGCCAGCGCAACGCCGCGCAGACCGAGCTGGAACCGGGGCTGTGGAACAGCCCGCTGCGCGGACAGCTCACGACGCTCGGCCACTCCTTCAAACAGAACCCCGAGATCGGGGCGGCGACCGGCGTACAGCGGCTGTCCGGCGGGCGCTGGCTCGCGGCGGCGGAGACGGTACGGCGTGGCGGCGGCTCGGCGATGGTGGTCAGCCCGGCGAAGTGACGCCGACCTGACGCCGATGTGAAGCCGACGTGATGCCGCGCGACGTGGCCGACCGTGCGCTGGGCGCGGTCGGCCGCGTCGCGTGTTGTGTGCGGCGGGCGTGTGCGTCGCGGGTGTTGGCGAGCGTGTGCGGAGTCGGAAAAACGCCCGTAGCACGTTCGTAACCGTTCCCGTAACACAGAGGGTGTCGAATGCGTGCCCACTGGAGGGGGATTCGTCCACGGGGAGCCAGGGGAGAGGATGACGACCATGGCTGGCGGTCAACTCCCGGCCCAGGTCGCGGAGTTCGCGCGCTATCTGCGTGCGCTGACGAGGCGTCTGGACGTGGAGAAGGGCTGGTACGGGGTCTTCGCGCAGCGCGACCCGGAAGGCATGCGCGCATGTCTCGACGGCCGGGAGGTGCCGCCCTGGGACGTGGTCCAGGCCCTGCTCCAGGACCTGTCCGCCCAGCGCGGCCCCGACGTCGCCCAGGAGGCCGCCGCCCGCGCCGCCGGCCTCTACCGGGCCTCCGTCACCGCCTACGACACCACCGTCGGCGGCCACGCCGCCCTCCAAAGCCGGCTGGAGGCGATGCTCCGCGAACAGCGACACGCGGCCAAGCGCGAACGCGAACTCCACGCCGCCGTACGCGACGCCACCGCCGAGGACGACACCGACACCCGGGAACGCCTCGCGACGGACCTCGCCTGGGCCCGCGACGACTGGGAGCGCGCCACCGCCCGCTGCGACGAACTGCGCGCCCGCCTGACCGCCCTGGACACCGCCTTGTCCGCCCGTACCCCCGCCCCCCGCGGGGGTTCGTCGTCCGCGGGCGGGCGGGGTGGTCTCGCCGCGCCCGACGGGTGGTTCCGGGGCGAGGCGCCGTCGGCTGATGACGGCACGGGGGCGGGCGGCCCGCGAGCGGGCGCGGGGGCCGCCCCCCGGGTCCGGCGGCCGCGCGGGTCGCGGTTCGCGACGGCGTACGAGGGGATGGACGACGAGGCGGCCGTCGGGCAGGAGCCCGCCGACCCTGGCCCGTACGCGTCCGGCACCGGGTCCGCCCCGGCGGCCGGGCACGGGGTGGTCTCGCGCGTGGACGGCGCCCGGGCGGCCGATGGCGGCCCGGGGGCCCGGGTGGGCGCGGCTGAAGGGCCGGGCGGTCGCGGGGCGCCGGTGGGCCCCGACGCTTCCGGGGCCGGGGCGGTTCAGGGGCCCGGAGGGCCGAGCGCGGCTGTGGCCGGCGGGTCCGGCGAAGCCGGGGCGGCGGAGGGCCAACCGTTCAGGCCCCGGGGCGCGCGGTTCGCGGGGGCCGCGCCGGCCGGGGACGCCGGGGGCGCTCCGGGGGAGCCCGCCGTGGCACGGGCCGAGGAGGCCACAGCGGCCGCAGGGGATCGGGTCACGCCGCGTGGCGCGCGGTTCGCGGGGGCCATCTCGGCGGAGGCCGTCGCGGCGCCCGCCGGGGCCGGGGCGGAGGCGGGGCAGCCGGTCACGCCGCGGGGCGCGCGGTTCGCCGGGGCGTATGAGGGCGGTGGGGACGGCGCGAGGCGGCGCAGGCGGGGCGAGGTGCAGGAGGAGGCGGAGCGGCGCGCGGCGCGGGAGGCGGCGCGGTCCGCCGAGGCGCGGCGGGCCGCCGCCGAGGCCGTGGAGCGGCTGGCGCGGCTGCGGGCGGACGGCCGGGGCGGGGAGGCGCATGTCCTGCTGTGCGAGGCCGCCGCCTGGCCCGCCCCCTGGCTCCCTCTGCTCGCCGCCGAGCTGGAGCGCGCCGGGCTCGAGGCGGACGTGGCGACCCTGCTGTGGGAGGTGGCCTGTCTGCCGCCCGCCGCGCTGGCGGCCGCCGCCGGCGCGCTCGTCGCCGCGGGGCGCGGCGAGGACGGCGCGCGGCTGCTGCGGCAGGGCGTGGCGCGCCCCGTCTCCGAGGTGGCGCAGACCGTGCTCGCGCTGCTGGCCTCGGGCAGCCGGGCGGAGGCGGCGTTTCTGCTGGAGGCGCTGGTGCGGGCGCGCAGACCCGACGAGGCCGCGCAGGCCGCGGCGGGCGCCCCGGCGGAGCTGGTGCCGCTGCTGCTGGACGCCGCGAGCGGCGTGTCCTCCAGCAGCCACCACGATCTCGCGCACGCCCTGCGCGTCGCGGGGCTGCCGGGCGTGCCCGGCCCCGCCTGACACCACTTGCCTGACATAACACGAAACGTGAACGTCTTCGTTGAGTAACGGCCGCGCTATTGCCAGAGTGGTCAGTGCGCTTCTACGTTCTTTCCACAGCCGGAATCTACGTGCGTAGACGTCTGCGAAGGCGAAGGAGCTGACCATGGCCAACGTCGTACGTGCCGCGCTCGTCCAGTGCACCTGGACCGGCGATACCGAATCGATGATCGCGAAGCACGAGGAGTACGCCCGGCAGGCGGCCGCGCAAGGCGCCAAGGTGATCGGCTTTCAGGAGGTGTTCAACGCCCCCTACTTCTGCCAGGTGCAGGAGGCGGAGCACTACCGCTGGGCGGAGCAGGTCCCGGACGGGCCGACCATCCGTCGGATGCGGGAGCTGGCGCGGGAGACCGGCATGGTGATGGTGGTGCCGGTGTACGAGGTGGAGCAGTCCGGCTTGTACTACAACACCGCGGCGGTGATCGACGCGGACGGCAGCTTCCTCGGCAAGTACCGCAAGCACCACATCCCGCAGGTCAAGGGGTTCTGGGAGAAGTACTACTTCAAACCGGGCAACCTGGGCTGGCCGGTCTTCGACACCGCGGTCGGCAAGGTCGGCGTGTACATCTGCTACGACCGCCACTTCCCCGAGGGGTGGCGCGAGCTCGGCCTGGCCGGGGCCGAGCTGGTCTACAACCCCTCGGCGACCTCGCGCGGCCTCTCGGCGTATCTGTGGCAGCTGGAGCAGCCGGCGGCCGCGGTCGCCAACGAGTACTTCATCGCCGCGATCAACCGCGTCGGCGTGGAGGAGTACGGCGACAACGACTTCTACGGCACCAGCTACTTCGTGGACCCGCGCGGTCAGCTCGTCGGCGAGGCCGCGAGCGATAAGGAGGAGGAGCTGGTCGTCCGGGACCTGGACTTCGGCCTGATCGACGAGGTGCGCCGGCAGTGGGCGTTCTACCGGGATCGACGGCCGGACGCGTACGAGGGGCTGGTGAAACCGTGAGTGACGAGCTGTACGAGCGCCACAAGGCCGTGCTGCCCGACTGGCTGGCCCTCTACTACGAGCGGCCGATCGAGCTCACGCACGGCGAGGGCCGCCACGTCTGGGACGCCGACGGCAACCGATACCTCGACTTCTTCGGCGGAATCCTCACCACCATGACCGCCCACGCCCTCCCCGAGGTCACCAAGGCGGTCAGCGAGCAGGCGGCGCGGATCCTGCACAGCTCCACCCTCTATCTCGACCGCCCCATGGTGGAGCTGGCCGAGCGCGTCGCCGAGCTGTCCGGCATCCCCGACCCGCGCGTCTTCTTCACCACCTCCGGCACCGAGGCCAATGACACGGCCCTGCTCCTGGCCACCACGTACCGGCGCTCCAACCAGATCCTGGCGATGCGCAACAGCTACCACGGCCGGTCCTTCTCGACCGTCGGCATCACCGGCAACCGCTCGTGGTCGCCCACCAGCCTGTCCCCGCTGCAGACGCTGTACGTGCACGGCGGGGTGCGCGGCCGCGGCCCGTACGCCGGGCTGTCGGACGCCGAGTTCATCAAGGCGTGCGTCGCGGACCTGGAGGATGTGCTGGGCCAGGCGTACGGGCAGGTCGCGGCGCTGATCGCGGAGCCCGTGCAGGGCGTCGGCGGGTTCACCTCCCCGCCCGACGGGCTGTTCGCGGCCTTCCGCGAGGTCCTGGACCGGCACGGCATCCTGTGGGTCAGCGACGAGGTGCAGACCGGCTGGGGGAGGACCGGCGACCACTTCTGGGGCTGGCAGGCCCACGCCGCCTCCGGCCCGCCGGACATCCTGACCTTCGCCAAGGGCATCGGCAACGGCATGTCCATCGGCGGCGTCGTCGCCCGCGCCGAGGTCATGAACTGTCTGGGCGCCAACTCCATCTCCACCTTCGGCGGCAGCCCCATCACCATGGCCGCCGGCCTCGCCAACCTCACCCACCTCCTCGAACACGATCTGCAGGGCAACGCGCGCCGGGTGGGCGGGCTGCTGATGGAGCGGCTGCACACCGCCGCCGCCGGACTCGACGTCGTACGCGAGGTGCGCGGCCGGGGGCTGATGATCGGCATCGAGCTGGTCGAGCCGGGCAGCGACCGGCCCTCGCCCGAGGCGGCCTCGGCCGTCCTGGAGGCCGCGCGCGAGGGCGGGCTGCTGCTCGGCAAGGGCGGCGGCCACAACAGCAGCGTGCTGCGCATCGCCCCGCCGCTGAGCCTGACCGCCGCCGAGGCCGAGGAGGGCGCGGAGATCCTGGCGACGGCGCTGCGCACGGCGCAGGCCATGGCGGACGGTTCGGCGGAAGCGGCTGACGAGGCCGGAAGGAGCGCGCTGTGACGTCCCGCACCGTGATCCGCGGCGGCCTGGTCGTCACCGCCGCCGAGGAGACCCGCGCCGATGTCCTCGTCGAGGACGGCCGGATCGCCGCCCTCGCCGCGTCCGACAGCGCGTACGCCCAGGGCTGGACGGCCGACCGTACGATCGACGCCACCGACAAGTACGTCATCCCGGGCGGGGTGGACGCGCACACCCACATAGAGATGCCCTTCGGCGGCACCTTCGCCTCCGACACCTTCGAGACCGGCACGCGCGCCGCGGCCTGGGGCGGGACGACGACCATCGTGGACTTCGCGGTCCAGTCGATGGGCCACTCGCTGCGCGAGGGGCTTGACGACTGGCACGCCAAGGCGGCGGGCCAGTGCGCGATCGACTACTCCTTCCACATGATCCTCGCCGACGTCAACGAGAGCTCGCTCAGGGAGATGGACCTCCTCGTGGCGGAGGGCATCACGTCGTTCAAGCTCTTCATGGCCTATCCGGGCGTCTTCTACAGCGACGACGGAAAGATCCTGCGGGCCATGCAGCGCGGCGCCGCGAACGGCGGGCTGATGCTGATGCACGCCGAGAACGGCCTCGCCATCGACGTCCTGATCGAGCAGGCGCTCGCCGAGGGCAGGACCGACCCCCGCCACCACGGCGAGGTCCGCAAGGCGCTGCTGGAGGCGGAGGCCACCCACCGCGCGATCCAGCTGGCCCGGGTGGCCGGGGCCCCGCTGTACGTCGTGCACGTCTCGGCCCAGGAGGCCGTGGCGGAGCTGGCCCAGGCCCGCGACAAGGGGCTCCCCGTCTTCGGCGAGACCTGCCCCCAGTACCTGTTCCTGTCCACGGACAACCTCGCCGAGCCGGGCTTCGAGGGCGCCAAGTACGTCTGCTCCACCCCGCTGCGGCCGCGTGAACACCAGGCCGCGCTGTGGCAGGGCTTGCGCACCAACGACCTTCAGGTCGTCTCCACCGACCACTGCCCCTTCTGCTTCGCGGGCCAGAAGGAGCTGGGCCGCGGCGACTTCTCCAAGATCCCCAACGGGATGCCGGGCGTGGAGCACCGGATGGACCTCCTCCACCAGGCGGTCGTCGACGGACACATCTCGCGCCGCCGCTGGATCGAGATCGCCTGCGCCACCCCGGCCCGGATGTTCGGCCTCTATCCGAAGAAGGGCACCATCGCGCCCGGGACGGACGCCGACCTCGTCATCTACGACCCGCGGGCCCAGCAGACCCTGTCCGCCGAGACCCACCACATGAACGTCGACTACTCGGCGTACGAGGGCAAGCGGATCACCGGGCAGGTGGAGACCGTGCTGTCGCGCGGCGAAACCGTCATCGACCGGCGGCGGTTCACCGGTCGCGCGGGGCACGGGCGGTTCATCGCGCGCGACACCTGCCAGTACCTGGACTGACCCTTATCCGGACCGACCCTGGGAGCGAGTATGGACTTCGGGCTCGTCCTGCAGACCGATCCGCCGGCGGCGGGGGTCGTCGAACTGATGCGGCGTGCGGAGGGCGCGGGCTTCACACACGGCTGGACGTTCGACTCGGCCGTGCTGTGGCAGGAGCCGTTCGTCATCTACAGCCGCATCCTGGAACACACCGAGCGGCTGATCGTCGGCCCCATGGTCACCAACCCTGGCACCCGCACCTGGGAGGTCACCGCCTCGACCTTCGCCACCCTCAACGAGATGTACGGCAACCGCACCGTGTGCGGCATCGGCCGCGGCGACTCCGCGATGCGCGTGGCGGGCCGCAAGCCCAACACCCTCGCCCGCCTCGGCCAGGCCATCGACGCCATCCGAGACCTGGCCGAGGGGCGGGAGGCGGTCGTCGACGACACCCCCGTGCGCATCCCCTGGGTCGAACACGGCAGGCTGCCCGTCTGGATGGCCGCCTACGGCCCCAAGGCGCTCGCCCTCGCCGGGCGCAAGGCCGACGGCTTCATCCTGCAGCTCGCCGACCCGTATCTGACGGAGTGGATGGTCAAGGCCGTACGGGCCGCCGCGGCGGACGCCGGGCGCGATCCGGACGCGCTCACCATCTGCGTCGCCGCGCCCGCGTACATCGGGGACGATCTCGCGCACGCCCGCGAGCAGTGCCGCTGGTTCGGCGGCATGGTCGGCAACCACGTCGCCGACCTGGTGAAACGCTACGGCGAGCACTCCGACGCCGTCCCCGAGGCCCTGACCGCGTACATCAAGGGCCGCGCCGGCTACGACTACAGCCACCACGGCCGCGCCGGCCACCCCAGCACGGGCTTCGTGCCCGACGAGATCGTCGACCACTTCTGCCTGCTCGGCCCGGCCGAGGCCCATGTCGAGAAGCTGCGGGCGCTGCGCGCGCTGGGGGTCGACCAGTTCGCGGTCTACGCCATGCACGACGCGAAGGAGGCCACCATCGACGCGTACGGCGAACGCGTCATCCCGGCGCTGGCCGGCTGAGCGGTCCTCCCCTTCCCGTCCTCTTCCCGTCCTCACCGCCGTCGAACGAAGAGGGGTCCCATGAGCACCAGCGCACCGCCCACCCCGCCCCCCGGATCCGCCCAGACCACTCACCCCGACGGCCGCGTCGAGCTCCCGGTGGGCGCGGCCGTCCCCACCGGGCGGTACGCCAACGAGGATCTGCTGCCCGTCCCCGTGGCCCGGCGGACCTGGAACACCTACAACTTCGCCGCCCTGTGGGTCGGCATGGCCCACAACGCGGCCACCTGGACGCTCGCCTCCGGCCTCATCCAGCTCGGCATGGACTGGAAGCAGGCGGTGCTGACCATCGCCGTGGCCAATGTGATCGTGCTGGTGCCGATGCTGCTCACCGGCCACGCCGGCCCCCGCTACGGCATCCCCTTCCCCGTCTTCGCCCGCGCCTCCTTCGGCGTCCGGGGCGCCAACTTCCCCGCGCTGATCCGCGCGGCCGTCGCCTGCGCGTGGTTCGGCATCCAGACGTGGATCGGCGGGGCCGCCATCTTCCTGCTGGCGGGGAAGATGTTCGGCGGCTGGTGGACCGGCGCGGCTTCCCTCGGGGGCTATCCCTGGACGCACTGGCTGTCGTTCGCCCTCTTCTGGGGCCTGCAGATAGCCATCATCGTGCGCGGCATGGAGACCCTGCGGCGCTTCGAGAACTGGGCGGCCCCGTTCGTCATCGTCGGCGCGGTCGCCCTGCTGATCTGGATCTCCGACAAGGCCGGCGGCCTCGGCCCGCTGCTGGACCAGCCCTCCCGGCTCGGCTGGGGCGGCGACTTCTGGTCGGTGTTCTTCCCCGCCCTCATGCCGATGATCGGCTTCTGGTCGACCCTCTCGCTCAACATCCCCGACTTCACGCGCTACGGGGCGAACCAGCGCGCCCAGCTGTGGGGCCAGTCCCTGGGCCTGCCCACCACCATGACGCTCTTCACCCTGCTCTCGGTCCTGGTGACCTCCGGCACACAGGCGGTCTACGGCGCGCCCATCTGGCAGCCCGAGCAAGTGGCCGCCAAGATCGACAACTGGGCGGGGGTCCTCTTCGCCCTGATCACGATCCTGATCGCCACCGTGTCCGTGAACATCGCGGCCAATGTCGTCTCGCCCGCCTTCGACCTGTCCCACATGGCACCCGGAAAGATCACCTTCCGGGTGGGCGCGGTGATCGCCGCGGTCGTCGGGGTCGCCATCTTCCCCTGGAAGCTGTACTCCAGCCCCGATGTGTACATCTTCACCTGGCTCGACACGGTCGGCGCCCTCCTCGGCACCGTGGCGGGCATCCTCATCGCCGACTACTGGATCATCCGCCGCGCCTTCCTCCACCTGCCCGACCTCTACCGCGCGGGCGGCCGCTACTGGTACTCCGGCGGCTGGAACTGGCGGGCGCTCGCCGCCTTCGCGGCGGGCGGGGTGCTGGCGATCGGCGGCGCGCACACCGACCCCGGAAAGGCGGGCCCGTTCCCGGCGGACGGGCTGATCCCGTTCCTGAAGCCGCTGGGCGACTACGGCTGGGCGGTGGGGCTCGGGACCTCTCTCGTCCTGTACGCCCTGCTGATGCTGGGGCGGCGGGAGAGGGAGGCTTCCCAGCGCTAGTCATCGGACCTTTATTGGCCGCGCTCCTTGACGATTGGCGTGGTGGCGCCCATCATCTCGCGACATGAAGCGACGACAAGCACTCACATTGCTCGGAGGTCTGGGTCTGGGCTTAGCCGGGCCCCTCACCACCCTCACGCCCTCCGGCAGGGCCTCGGCCGCCGAACTGCCGGAGGGCGTCACCTTCCAGAACCGCGGCAGCGTGGAGGGCTGGGACTACAGCTACACCCAGAAACAGGGCTCGATCAGCACCATCGACACCCCGGCCTACAAGGGCGCGCACTCACTGGAGGCGACCCAGACCTACATCAACGAGACCGGGGGCTACCACTCCGAAGTCCTCCGGCGGGGCGCGCAGAGCGTCGGCCAGGACCGCTACTACGGCCAGGCCATCCGCCTGGCGCCCGACTGGCGGTTCCACAACCAGAACGTCACCTTCCAGCAGTGGTCCCCCGAGGACCCGGAGGGCCCCTGGCTGCTCATGTTCGTCCAAGGGGACGAGATCCGTTACGGCGGCCGCGCGGTCTCCGGGACCGTCGGCAAGATCACCGACCTGCGCGGTACATGGATCAGGCTGGTCGTACGGCTCAAGCTGGCCGGCGACGGCCAGGGCGCGTACGAGGTGTGGCTGGGCGGACGCAAGACCGTGAGCTCGACGGGCATCACCCTGCTGCCCTCCACCTCGCAGACCATCCGCTGGTCCAGCGGCATCTACTGCACGGCCTGGCGGGACGGCACCCCCGCGGGGGCGTCCACCCTGACGATCCTCCACGACCAGCACCGGATCGCGACGTCGTACGCGCTGGCGGAGCCGGCCAACTGGACCTGACGCGCCCACGCTCTGCCCGCTCAGGCCGCCGTCACGGCACCCGCGTGGTCCACTCCCGCGCGCCGAACTTCTCCTCCGCCAGCCGCTGCGCCCGCGCCGCCTCGTCCGCCGTCACCTTGCCGTCCGCGAGCCCGTACCGCTCGCGGAAGGAGGCGATCATCCGGTCGATGACGGCGGCGCGCGGCAGGCCGGTCTGCCGGCGCAGCGGGTCCACGCGCTTCTTGGCGCTCCTGGTGCCCTTGTCGGACAGCTTCTCCCGCCCGATGCGCAGCACCTCGACCATCTTGTCCGCGTCGATGTCGTACGACATCGTCACGTGGTGCAGCACCGCACCGGCCCCGGTCACCACCCGCTTCTGCGCCGCGCCGCCGATCTTCCCGGCGTCGGTCGCGATGTCGTTGAGCGGCTGGTACCACGCCGCGATCCCCATGTCGCCGAGCGCGCCCAGCACCCAGTCGTCGAGGTAGGCGTACGAATCGGCGAAGGACAGGCCGGAGACCAGCGACTCGGGCACATACAGCGAGTACGTGATGGTGTTGCCGGGCTCCACGAACATCGCCCCGCCACCGCTGATCCGCCGCACCACCTCGACGCCGTGCCGCCCCGCGCCCTCGGGGTCCACCTCGTTGCGCAGCGACTGGAAACTGCCGATGATCACGGCCGGGGAGGCCCACTCCCACACCCGCAGCGTCGGCGGCCGCCGCCCCAGCGCGACCTCCTCGGTCAGCACCTCGTCCAGCGCCATGTGCAGGGCGGGCGGCTGCGGACCCTCATGGACCAGCTGCCAGTCGTAGTCCGTCCAGTCCGTGGCGTGCGCCAGCGCCCGCCGCACCGCGACGCCCACGGCATCGGCCGTGAACCCGAACATGACCGTGCCCTCCGGCAGCGCCGCCTCGACCCGCCCCGCGAGCCCGCGCGCGTCGGTGTCGGCGGGAGCGCCCTCCAGCGCGCGGTTGATGGCGAGCAGGGCCTCGTCCGGCTCCAGGAAGAAGTCACCCGCGACCCGGACGTCCTTCAGCCGTCCGCCCGCGACCTCGAGATCCACGACCACGAGCTTCCCGCCCGGCACCTTGTACTCACCGTGCATCCGCGCACCTTCGTTTCTTGTTGCTGCTTCCTATGTCGCTAGCTCGGACGTCACCGGGGATTATTCCGCCACGGGGGACTCAGCCGAGCGGGCGCGGCCGCGACTGGCGGTGTGGCGGGGCGAAAGACAGCCCGTTCTCGTCGAGGGCGTTGGAGACGGTGATCCGGCTCTCTGGGAAGACGAAGCTGATGTCGACGGTTCCTCGGGCCGCGTCGTGGCCGGTCCATTCGAGGAATTCGACGTTCCGGAGGGGGCGGCCCAGGAGGGGTGCCGCTTCGGGGACGGCGTCGTCGCGCCATCGGAGGGCGAAGCCCGGCCACTCGACGGGGCGGCGCGGATCGATGGCGTTCCAGGTGAGGGAGGGCTCGTCGAGCTTCCAGTGGTTGATCTCCACCTGCTCGCCGTGAAAGTCGAGCAACACGGGACAGTCCGGGAACCACTCGTCGTCCCCGAGGTCCCACACCACCCACAGCCGGGTCAGGGGGCGGCCGATGAGGGTCCGCAGCCGGGCTCCGTGGGCCTCTTTGACCGCGCGGGCGCCGCTCGTCCAGTGCGGCCGGTAGCCCTGGATCCCGAAGTCGAACACGCGAGGATTATGCACGCCTGGTACGAGTACGGGAGGGGACCGGCAGCCCGGCGTCCTCCGGGCGCAGCCGGTCGCGGCGCGAACGCAGGAAGTCTCCCAGTTCGGCGATGCGACCGGTGTGATCCGTACGCATGACTCCAGGGTCCCGCCCGGCTGGCGGGGGAGCGCGTCTGAAGGTGGCCCAGTTGCACCCAGGCTCAGCCGGGTCGGACGACCGTGAGCTGCGTCGTGTAGCCGATCTGCTCGGCGAGGCTCAGTTCCTGGCACACGGTGAGCCGGGATGTGCGCCGCCCGCGGCCCGGTGTTCCCCCGGGCCGTTCCCGGCGGCACTCCTCCGGTTTCCATCGCAAGAGCTGCGTGTCGCCGTCCGAGCCTGCCCAGCCAGTCCCAGGCTCGCAGTCGAACAGATCAGTGATTGCACTGTTACAGTCCGCTTACCCCGACTACGGGGACACGACGGAAAACAGAATGAGGGGACCAGAGTTGCGCTTACGACTGAGACGGATGACCGCGGCGATCGGGGTGGGGCTCGCGCTGGCTCTGACGCCGATCACGGGGACCGCGGCGGCGCAGGAGACGGGCACCATGGCCGTGACCGACATGGACTTCACCCCGTCCGAGGTGGACGCGACGCCTGGCGGCCAGACCGTCACGCTCCGCTGGACGATGACGGACACCACCCCGGACACCGACGGCATGAGCACGCGGGTCTACCTGCACCGCCAGGGCGCGACGGCCGGCACCTACCTGGGCGTGCCGCTGGTCGGGACCTATGACGTGGGCTCCTTTGGCCAGGACATCACCGTGGTGCCCGGTTCGACGCCTCAAGAGGCCACTTATGAGTGGACCCTGGCCGTTCCGCAGCACGCGGCCGGGACGTCGGTCACCTGGGCTGTCACCCGCTTAGAGGCCTGGGACAACCAGGGCACCTCGCTGGACTGGGACGCCACCAAGCTGGGTGCTTTCCACAACACGTTCGAGGCGAAGACGCTCGCCGACGAGCAGGGCCCGACGTACGACGACCTCGCGGTGAACCACGAACAGGAGCCGTACGTCTACGTCGGCGAGGACTCGTCGAGCATGACCTACGATCTCGACGTGCACGACCCCCAGGCCGGCATCTCCGGCGGCACCCTGACGGTGACCGGCCCCGACGGGCAGCACCTGACCGGCTCGTTCGCGATCGAATGGACCTGGTACGCGGGCTACGAGGGGTGTGGCTACATCGACTGGGGCCAGACGTACGCCGGGTCCTGCCGCGTGTCCGTGACCTTCCCCGCACACGCGGCATCAGGCACGTGGACCGTCTCGCAGGTCAAGCTCACCGATAACGCGGGCAACACCAGCACCTACAACAACCTCTCAGCCGCCCCCGTCCACGTCACCTCCAACGACGTGCTCTCCGCGGACGGTTTCACGGCGACGCCCAACCCGGTCGACACCTGGCACGGCGCCCGGACGATCAAGGTCGGTTTCCAGCCCCACGGGGACCAGGGCGAGGTCGCGTCGGCGGTCGTGAACACCAACAGTGCCAACGGCTGCCGGCAGACCTCCATCACGGCAACGACCGCGGCGGACGGGACCGTCTCGGTGAAGTACGACGTGCCGCGGGGGGTCTTCACCTGCCACATCACCGGCGTGATCATCACGGACAACGCCGGGAACGTCGCCCTGTACGGCTCGGAGTTCGGCGCACCGGAGACCGGTCTGACGATCACTTCGGCACCCGACACGGTGCTGCCCGAGATCGACCAGGCCACGCTCTCGCCCACCACCATCCCGGCAACGGACCACTTCACGGACATCCGCCTCACCGTCAACGTCTCGGGTACCACCGCGGGTGTCAACAGCCACGACCTCTACCTGATCGACTCCTCGGGGCAGTGGATCCCGGCCGTGTCCGGCGGTAACTCAGTGACCTTCAGCGGCCCGTTGACCCTCTCCTTCTCACTCCCCTCCAACGTGGCCCCCGGGACGTACACCATCGCCCTGCGCCTATCCGACCAGGCGCGCAAGTCCTCGTCCTTCGGCTTCCCGAACGGCACCCCGATGCCCGATGGGCCGGTGACTTTGACGGTCACCTAGGCGCCCCGGAGCCGGAACAGACCGCCCAGCATCACTGAGGAGGTGCCCGGTCTCGCTGCGAGGCCGGGCACATCGCCGTCACTGCCCCGCGGAGGTAGGCTAGATGATCGATTCCAAGGGTTGGTGGTCGTAGCGTTTCCGGACCGGAGGGGTGGCGCGGCCCCATAGGCTGAGCCCCCGTCCGCACTGTCTGGGGGAGTAATGACCAGTAGCTCACCGAGTTGGTTGTCGACTGCCACGATCCGGAGCGGCTCGCGGCCTTCTGGTGCGCGGTCCTGGACTTCAAGGTGATCGACCGGAGCGAGGGCAAGGTCGAGATCGGCTCCTGGGAGCCGACCGTCGAGGAGGTCCGGGCCCGTCAGATGCCGGGAGGTGGCCAGGCTGCTTGGCCTTGGCGCCGTCGAGGTGGACGTGGGCCAGGGCCCTGGCCGGAGCTGGGCGGTCATGGCCGACCCCGAGGGCAACGAGTTCGACGTCCTGCGCACCCTGGCACCGTTCAACTAGATGATCACTTCATGCGCGCAGCCGATCCCTTGGAATCGATCATCTAGATGACGCTCGGGTCGACGCCGGTCAGCTCACGGCTCGCGTCCCACAGGCGCGCCGCGACCGCGGTGTCGCGAACATCAACTCATGGCCGTCCTTGGTCTCGCGGCGGGGTGGATGGTCAAGCATCACCCCGGCGTTGAGGACGACCGCGTCGAGGGCGCTACCGAATGGACCATGTTCATACGTGGTGTTAAGGCTGACGAGTTCGAGGCCCGAGGATAGGTTCTTGGCGGCATGATCCCTCCCGCCGCCCTCGCGTCCCCCGACGAAATACGGGACTACCTCGTCGACCGCCTCAACCTGGCTCTGCGCAGGCCCGGAATGATGGGCGGGGAGCTGGGCCTCCGGCTACTGCTGGATCATCTGCTGTTCGTGGAGCGCCGGGAAGAGGCGTGGGCCGAGGAGCGGCGGGCGATGGAGGAGCGCGGGGCTTGGACGGCGACCGGGGTGGTGGGGGCGTTCCGGTCCCTGCTGCCGGGCGATCACGGGCACGAGACGGCCTCGGTCTACGCGGAGTTCGCCCGCCGGGCGGGGTGGCTGGAGGCGGATCGCGTGCTGGACGCCGAGGCGTACGCGTCGATGCGGGGGCGGATCGCGGAGTGGGTCCGTCAGGACCGGGGATGGGCCGATGTGGTCGCCGCGTTCGGGCCGCCTTCCGTGCTGTTCGGCAGCACGAACCCGCTCTA
The DNA here is from genome assembly GCF_042959105.1 of Streptomyces sp. NPDC007917. Taxonomy (NCBI): domain Bacteria; kingdom Bacillati; phylum Actinomycetota; class Actinomycetes; order Kitasatosporales; family Streptomycetaceae; genus Streptomyces; species Streptomyces sp. NPDC007917. The sequence continues at coordinate 175,161 of NZ_JBIBKK010000001.1, read as the reverse complement.
CGGCAAGACGCTCGGCTATCTGACGGCGCGGGCCGAGGACCCCATGGTGTTCTTCCACCTCTGGAACGGCACCGCGCCCGAAGCCGCCTCGTCCTGGCCGCCGGACTACGACGAACCCCTGCTGCTCGCGGTCCGCTGCGGCATGGAGCGCTTCGCGGACACTTTCACCTTCACCCCACACGGGCAGGCGCTGCGTCCGCCCCCCGGACAAGAGCTTCCGTAACGCCAATACCGGTGACCTTGGCGCCCGAGGCTTGAGTTGTGGTGAGTATCGGACAGCGACACGCCGTGGTGTCGGCGTGTCGCTGTCCGATACTCACCATAAAGTCACTGGCGTTGTGGTGCGCGTTCGCTGGGAGGCAGGGGCTGCGTGCCGTCAGGGCCGGAAAAGCCTGACAGCAAGGAAGCACGGCGCCTGGTGGAGCTTGGTGTAGGCCGTTTCGTCGAGTTCTCGCAGGGCAGGCGTCGGGCGAGGCTCAATGAGTTTTTCCAGCATGAATCCGGCGGCCAGCAGCTCGTTCAGGAACGTTTCCAGCGGCATGCGTTCGTAGTGGATTGCCAACGCGCCTCCGGCGACCGGGAGATCGACCCAGTCCTCGGCGTAGTAAGAACCACCGAATTTCCGCCAGTCAGCCGTGGGGTGGGTCGTCGAGACCAGCAGCCACCCGCCCGGACGCAGGACGCGTCGTAGCTCGCCGAGGAGACGCGGCCGGTCGACGATGTGGTGGAGCATCAATGCGCACACGACTCCGTCGAACGACGCGTCGTCGAGGAAATCCAATGGCTTCTCCGCATCGTGCACGCGCAGTTCGGCCCGGTCGCCCAGTCGCTCCCGCGCGTGCCTCAGCAGAGTCGCGCTACCGTCGATTCCGACTACCTCGGCACCACCCGCCAGGAGTTCGGCCGCGTAGTGCCCGGCCCCGCAGCCGACATCGAGAACCCTCAACCCGGCAACGTCACCCGCGAGTGCGAGCATCGCGGGCCGGTCGGTGCGCGAGCGTTTTAGGACCGGCGGTGGGCCGACCGGGCTCGCCGGGTTTTTATCTCGCGGTAGCAGTACGCCGCGACGCTCAGGAAGATCGCCGTGCAGTACAGGGATATGTCGTGGGCGAGTGTGGGCCCCGGGCCCAGGGTCACCCCCAGCACGAAGCCGACGGCGTTGAAGAATGCGAACACGTAACCCGCGCCTCGGGTAGCGGCCTTGGACTGCGGTGTCAGTGCAGCGGTGAACACGAGAAGGCCCACCACGAGGAAGCGCACAAGCCAGACCGAGAAGGCCCCGGCCGAGTTGAAGCCATAAGCTTCGATGTTGGTGCTCCAGAAGTCGGATGACACGCAGACGAGCACGAACACGGCCGCCGGAGGGCCGAACCGCGCCCACTGGGCACCGCCCCCGGGCCCTTCCGGAGCCGGCCTCGGCGGCGAGGGGACCGCGCGGACCCACGGCTCGGTTTTCTGGGCAGCGACGGCCGGGGGCGGTGACGGAGGGGGAGCGACCTTGCGGAGATGATCCAGCAGCGTCGCCTGGTGGGTGACGGTTTCTGCGGTGCGTTTGGCGAGCAGAGCGCGCATGGCGAGCGCGATGCGCCTCGGGGCATCGCCATGGACAACCCGCGGCGGAGTCGTGGCCGGCACGGTGGGGGGTGGGGCGGGCTCGCCCGTTGACGGCGCGGGCTCAGGCGCGTGGTCGAGTTGTCGCAGTGCCTGGGCAAGGTCGGCGGCATTCGGGTACCGCTGGTCGGGGTCCTTGTCCAGCAGGGCCAGCACGAGTTCGTCCCAGGCGGATGGGATGCCCATGGACACCGAGCTGGGGGCGGGGGGTGCCTGGGTGAGGTGTGCCGTGAGGTAGCCGACGGTGTCGGGGGCCTGGAACGGCAGTCGGCCTGTGATCAGTTCGAAGAGGAGGCAGCCGAGTGCGTACAGGTCGCTGCGCGGTTCCGGGAAACCCCGTGCCTGTTCGGGTGCCATGTACGGGGGTGTGCCCACGATGAACCCGGTCTGGGTGAGGCGGTCCGCGGTCGCGTACGGGTCGGCCGCCCGCGCGACGCCGAAGTCGAGGACCTTCACGATGCCGGAAGGCGTGATGAGGATGTTGGACGGCTTGATGTCCCGGTGCATGATTCCGGCGCCGTGCGCGTCAGCGAGCGCGTCGCATATCTGCTTGCCCCATCGGGCCGCGTCCGGCAAGGTGACGGCGCCTCGGCGCAGCATCGCGTCCAGGCCCTCGCCCCGGACCAGCTCCATCACCAGGAACGGGGCCCTGTTGCCCTCGGTGCCGGTCTCGCCGAGGTCGTGGATGGTCACGATGTTGGGGTGCTGTAGCCGGGCGGTGATCCGTGCCTCGCGCAGGAACCTGGCGCGCGCCTCGTCGCCACGGCTTCCGCCACCTGCGAGCAGGGAGATCACTTTGACTGCGACAGGGCGGCCCAGCGTTTCGTCCTGCGCCTCCCATACTTGGCCCATGCCGCCCTCGCCGAGCTCTCGCACCAGCCGGTAGCGGCCCCCGAGGAGCTGGTCTCGCACTGCTATGCCTCCCCCGTATCGGACATTCCTGCCCCGACCTCGATCTGATGCGGGCCAGGAGCAGAGGCCATTATGCGGAACGACCTCAGCCGGACGACACCGCCCGCAGCGCACCCGGGTGGCGGCCGGTGAGGCGGTCGAGGGCGGCGGAGGTGGCGTCGTCGGCGGGGAGATGGACGATGAGGCGCTGGTCGTCGTCGGCGGGCAGTTCGAGGGTTTCGTACGCCAGACGGAGCTCGCCCACCTCGGGGTGGCACAGCCGGGTGACGCCGTTGGACCTGGGGAGGCCGGGCAGCGTGGCCACGCGCTCGGTGAAGGCCTCTCCCGTGGTGACGGTCAACTCGTCGGCGAACCGGGCGATATGGGCGTCCGCGCGGAACGGGCCCTGCTTGAGGGCCGCGACCTGTTCGTCGGCGACGCGAGCCCAGTCGGGATAGGCGGTGCGGGCGCGCGGGTCGGTGAAGACGAAGCGGGCCAGGTTCGGCGGGCTGCCGTCCAACAGGCCGACGGGGCCCGCCAGTCGCTCGTAGCCGGCCGTGTGGGCGAGGATTTCGCTGAGCCGGTTGAGCAGCACGGCCGGGGCGGGCTCCAGGCGGTCGAGCAGGGCCCGTACGGTGGGCCGCACCGTACGGACCGGGTCCGCGCCGCCCATGCAGCTGAAGCCGGGCTCGGCGCCCTTGGTCAGGCGGTGCAGATGGACGCGTTCGGCAGGGGTGAGGCGGAGCGCGTCGGCCAGCGCGGAGATCACCTGCGCGGAGGGGCGGCGGTCGCGGCCCTGCTCCAGCCGGGTCACATACTCCACGCTGACCCCGGCCAGCGTGGCCAGTTCGGCCCGGCGCAGACCGGGCGTACGGCGGCGGGGTCCGACGGGCAGCCCCACCTCGGCGGGGGAGACCGCCTCACGGCGGAGGCGCAGGAACATGCCCAGCTCGTTGTCGCTCACCCTCCGAACGTAACAGCCGCGCCGAACGGGATCGTGGCCCTGCCACTACCAGTCTCGGCCCGGCCTTCCTGGTACCGGCGCGGCCCGGCAGGTTGGAGGACGTGGCCCTCCCGGCCACCTCGTCACTTCACAAGGAGCGATCCCAGCCATGTCCAGTCAGCCCCTCAAGCTCGCGGTGATCCTCGGCAGCGTCCGGGAGGGCCGGTTCGGCCCGACGGTCGCCAACTGGTTCGTCGAACAGGCCCAGGCGCACGGCCGGTTCGACGTGGACCTCATCGACCTCGCCGACACCCCGCTGCCGCTCGCCCTGCCGCCCATGCCCCCGGCGATCGACCCGAACCTGCCCCGCCCCGCCGAGATGGCGGACCTCACGGCGAGGCTCGCGGCGGCCGACGCGTTCGTCGTGGTGACGCCGGACTACAACCGCGCCTACCCGGCCGCGCTGAAGGCCGCGATCGACTGGCACTACCTCGAGTGGCAGACCAAGCCGGTCGGCTTCGTCGGCTACAGCGGGGCCAGCGGCGGGCTGCTGGCCATCGAGGGCCTGCGGCAGGTCTTCAACGAACTGCAGGCCCACACGGTCCGCGGCTACGTCTCCTTCCCCCGGTACTACGAGCTGTTCGGCCCCGACGGCGCGCTCAAGGACCCCGAGGCCCCGAACGCCGCGGCGAAGACGATGCTGGACCAGCTCCAGTGGTGGGGCTCGGTCCTCCACGACGCCCGCCGCGACCGGCCGTTCGCCGCGGTGTAGGCGGGGCGCAGGCGGGGCGGGGATCAGCGGGGGCCGGGCGACGCTCCGGCCCCGGTGGCGGGCTCGGGGTCGGGTGCGGGCCCCGACTCCGGCCCAGACTCCGACTCGGGCTCCGGCTCCGGCTCCGGCTCCGGCTCCCTGAGCGTGCCCGCGATGAGCCAGGCCAGGGCGCACAGCGCGATCAGCGGGGCCAGCGCGGTGCGCAGACCGGCGACATCGGCGAGGGCGCCGATGGCCGGGCTGGCCACGCCCCCGACGCTGACGGCCAGGCCCAGCGTGACGCCGCTGGCCGTGCCGACGCGGTTCGGCAGATAGTCCTGGCCCAGCGTGACGTGCAGCGAGAACGGTACGTACAGCGCGGCGGCCGTCAGGGCGGCGAAGGCGTAGAGGGCAGGCCCGGGGATGAACACCAGCCCGGCGACGGCGGGGACCCCCACCGCGTAGGCGATGCGGAGCGTACGGACGCGGCCCCAGCGCGCGGCCAGCGGACCGCCCAGTACGGTGCCGACCGCGCCCCCGGCGAACAGCGTGAACAGCGCCGCCGACCCCGCCGCCGAGCCCCCGGGCACGCGCTGCTGGGCGTACAGGGCGATGAACGCGCTCAGGCCTACGAAGACGATCGAACGGCAGACGATGACCGCCGAGAGCCGCAGGAACTGAGGCCAGTTGTCACGGCCGGTGCCCCGCGCGGCGGCCTGCTCGGCCGCCGCGCGCCGGGACAGGGACCGGATCGCGGAGGCCGTCAGCGCCACCCCGGCCACCGCGGGCACCACCAGCCACGGCGACGCGCCCAGCCCTCCGGCGGACAGGACCGGGGACACGGCGACGGGGGCGAGGGCGAAGCCGATGTTGCCGCCGAGGGAGTACCAGCCCATCGCCACATGGCTGCCGCGGCTCGCCGTCCGGGCCAGCCGCGCCGACTCGGGGTGGTAGGCGGCGACCCCGATGCCGGAGAGGGCGACCGCCAGCCAGGTGAGCGCATACGAGTCGCCGGGCCCGGACAGGGCGATGCCAAGACCCGCGCCGAGGGAGCTCGCGGGGATCAGCCAGGGCATCGTCCACCGGTCGGTCAACGCCCCGAACAGGGGCTGCACGATCGAGGACAGCAGCGTGGCCGCCAACACGATGCCGGACGCCGCCGCATAGCCGTAGTGGCGTTCGGCCACCAGGAACGGCACCAGCGTGGGCACAGCGCCCTGGTAGAAGTCCACGGTCGCGTGGCCGATGGCCATCATCGTGATCGGTCTGGACACGGAGCGGTCGGTGGAGCCGACGGCGGGTTTCTGGGTCACGCCGACGATCCTCCGGGCGCGGCGGGCTGGCAGGCTTCCGATAAACTGCCAGGTGATGTCGGTATCCCGCCAAGTGTCCCGCCGGACCGTCGTCCCGGCCCGGCCGCACAGGCCGACGACCACCCGTTTCCTGGACCCGGGCAGCGGACTGTCCGCTCACCGCCATGACGTGCACCAGGTCGTCTACGCGGGACGCGGTGTGCTGTCGGTGACCACGGAGGCCGGGAGCTGGGTCGCCCCGGCCACCCGGGCGATCTGGGTGCCCGTCGGCACCCTGCATGAACACCGGGCCTACGGGCGCACCGTGCTGCACGGCGTCGGCCTGCCGGTGGAGGCCAACCCGCTGGGCCTGGACCGGCCCGCCGTGCTGGCGGTCGGCCCGCTGCTGCGCGAGCTGATCATCGCGTACAGCAGCCCGGACGCCGACCCCCAGGCCGCGGAGTCCCGCCGTCTGCTGGCGGTCCTGCTCGACCAGTTGCGGCAGGCCCCGCAGCAGCCCCTGCATCTGCCCACGGCCCGGGATCCGCGGCTGGCCGCCGTATGCGCGCTCCTCCAGCACGACCCCGCGGATGCCCGGCCGCTGCCCGAGCTGGGCGCCCGGGTGGGGGCGAGCGCCCGCACGCTCACCCGCCTCTTCCGCGCCGAGATGGGCATGACGTTTCCCCAATGGCGCACCCAACTACGGCTGCACCACGCGCTGCTGCTGCTCTCCGACGGCCTGACCGTCACCGCGGTCGCCCACCGCTGCGGCTGGGCCTCGGCCAGCGCGTTCATCGATGTCTTCCGCCGCGCGTTCGGATACACCCCCGGCGACTACCGCACGCAGGCCTGACGCCTGACCGACGGCTGCCTGGCGCCTTCCTGACGCTCAGCCGCAGCCGATCCGCGCGGTCCCGACGGCCACGTCGTCGTACCAGAGCGTGTCGTCGCCCTCGCCGTAGCTCTCCCAGCCCAGCCGCAGATCCGTGGGCGCGGGGCGCCAGCCGCCCCGGGCCAGCCACTGCTGGTCGACGTCCTGGGTCGGGGTGCCGTCCACGACCAGGCCGGTGACGAGGGAGCCGTTGACCCAGGTGTCCAGCCGGCCGGCCGAGCGGTCGAGCCGGAACTCCAGACACGTCCAGGTGTTGACCGGCAGCGGCGTGGACAGCGCCACGCCCGCCGGGCTCTGCGCGGGCAGGGTCGCGTCGTCGGACTCGCGGTTCCATTGGAGGGCTTTGTTCTGCCCGCCCATCCGCAGGTCCTTCGAGTTGTCGTTGGTGTCGCGGAGGGCGGCGAACGTGACGTGCTGGGCGGGGAGCGCGGTGGTGTGGCGGACCCAGAAGCGCGCGTACAGCTGGGAGCCGGCCGGCACGCCGGACAGGGACGTACCGGCGAAGGCGTGGTTGCAGTACCCGGCCTTGCCGGTCACCCGGACGGACTTGGTGCCGCCGTGGGCGACGGTGGAGTCCACGGTCGCGGTGCCGGTTCCCGAGCAGTTGGCCACGTTCGTGGTCCAGCGGCCCGAGGGGGCGGTGCCGGTCTGTGACTCGAAGTCCTCGCAGAAGCCGTTCGCCGAGCACGCGGCCGCGGTGGGGGCGGACGCGGCCGCGGACGAGGCGGAGGCGGAGGCGGTGGGGGTGATGGCCGCGGCGGCGGCCAGCGCGGCGGTCGCGGCGGCGAGGGCGCGGCTGCGCTTGGACGTACGGGCGGGGCGGTTGCGGGGGTGCGGGTCGGGTGCCATGGAGATCCTCCTTGGGGGCTGCGCGCTTCTGCGGGAGTGGAGAATGTGGGAGCGCTCCCATTCAGGAATGTAGCCGTGCCCATGACAGTCGGGAAGTCGCGGCACGGTGTTTTGAACCGATGCCGTCGACGAGCCGTAAGGAATAACGGCGGCCCCGACCTCCCGAGCCTGGCCCGCCGTGCCACCATCAGGCTTCGCAAGCACGGAAGGAACTTCGGGGTGTCGCTCTTCACGCGCTCTCGTCAGCTGCCGGACAGGGACAAGACGAACGCCGAGGAGGGCCCAGCGCCGGACGGCCCCGCGCCGCACCCGCCGGCCGAAGCCGCCCCGGGGGACGCCGCGGCCGCCTCGGATGACACGGCCGCGGACGAGGGCATGGCGCGCGACGCCGCCGACGAGGCCGTGGCCGACAGCGTCCCGGCAGACGCGGCCGTCGCAGGCGGCGGCGCGGGCACAGGCCGCGGCTGGCGGGACAAGTACCCCGGCGCGGCGAGGGCGTTGGCGTGGGGGGCCACGGCCCTGTCGGTCGGGGTGGTGTTGTTCGCGCTGCTGCTGCCGAGTCGGCTCGCGCTCATCACGCCCAGCGCTTTTCTGCACATCCCCGTGGAGGCGGTCCTCGGGGCCGGGGTGCTGCTGCTCCTGCCGCCGGTTCCGAGGCGGGTGGCGGCGGTGGTGGCCGGGGTGTTCCTGGGCCTGGTGACCATCCTCAACCTCCTCGACATCGGCTACAACGAATTCCTCGGGCGCGGGTTCAACGTCGTACTGGACTGGATCCTGCTCGACGACGCCCAGTCCTACCTCGAGGACTCGCTCGGCTCGACGACCGCGAAGCTCGCCGTGGTCGGGGTCGTGGTGCTCGTTCTCGTCCTGTTCGCCGTCCTGACGCTGGCGTGCCTGCGGATCGGCAAGGTCATGGCCCGGAACAACGCCGTGGCGACCCGTACGGTCCTCGTGCTCGGTACCGCGTGGGTCGTCTGCAGCGCGCTCGGTCTGCAGGTGTCGGGGGCGCCGATCGCCTCCAGGAACACGGTCGTGCTCGTCCAGAACCGGGTGAAGTGGGTGAAGGCGACCCTGAAGGACGAGCGGGAGTTCAAGAAGCTGGCCGCCGTCGACTCCTTCGGCGACGTGCCGGGCGATCAGCTGCTGACCGGGCTGCGCGGCAAGGACGTCATCTTCACCTTCATCGAGAGTTACGGCCGCAGCGCCATCGAGGACCCGGAGATCGCGCCCGGGGTCGACGCGGTGCTCGACGAGAAGACCAAGGAGCTGGGCGACGCCGGGTACTCCGCCAAGAGCGGGTGGCTCACCTCGGCGACGTACGGCGGCAACAGCTGGCTCGGCCACTCCACCTTCCTGTCCGGCCTGTGGATCGACAACCAGAGCCGCTACCGCACCGTCACCTCGGGCGATCACCTCACCATCACCCGCGCCTTCAAGCGCACCGGCGCCTGGCGCACGGTCGGCATCATGCCGGGTGTCACCAAGGAGTGGCCGGAGGGCAAGTTCTACGGCCTCGACCACGTCTACGACTCCCGGGACCTCGGGTACGAGGGCCCGAAGTTCAGCTGGTCGACCATGCCCGACCAGTACGCCCTGACGGCCTTCGAGCGGCTGGAGCACGGCAAGCGGCACGACAAGCCGCTGATGTCGGAGATCATCCTGACCTCCAGCCACCAGCCCTGGGCGCCCATCCCCAAGATGATCGGTTGGGACGAGGTCGGTGACGGCTCGGTCTACGACGACATCGAGAAGGCGGGCAAGGACCCCAAGGACGTGTTCACGGACTCCGCCCAGGCCCGCGCCGAGTACGGCAAGTCCATCCAGTACTCGCTGAACAGCCTCATCGACTACGTGGTGAAGTACGGCAACAAGAACACGGTGCTCGTCTTCCTGGGCGACCACCAGCCGATGGCGAAGGTCAGCGGGGACCACGCCAGCCGGGACGTGCCGGTCGCGATCGTCGCGCACGACCCGGCCGTGCTGAAGCGGATTTCCGACTGGGGGTGGCAGGACGGGCTGAGGCCCGGCGCGGAGGCCCCGGTCTGGCGGATGGACACCTTCCGGGACCGCTTCCTGACCGCCTACGGCCCGCAGCCGGGCTCAGGCTCGCCCAGCTCCGGGACGTCCGGCTCCGGGACGTCCGGCTCCGGGTCACCCGCCTCCGGGTCACCCGGTTCCGAGCAGCCCACCTCCGAACAGCCCGCCTCCGGGTCACCCGCCTCCGAGCCGGCCCGTTCCAAGCCCTCTCGCTGAAGCCGTCAGCCGCCGATGTCCAGCACGGCCTTCCCCCGCACCCGGCGGCCCAGCAGCGCCTCCACCGCCTCCGGCGCCCGCTCCCACGAGCCGCGCCAGCCGATCTGCGGGTCGAGCCGGCCCTTGGCCAGCAGGCCCACCAGATACGCGAGGTCCGGGCCGAAGGGCGCCTGTACGGCGAAGGGTTCGAGGCGCCTGTCACCGCCCCTCAGCCGCTCCCGCTCGAAGTCGACGGTGGTCGGTTCGAGCGACGCCTTGCCGATGGACTGGGCCGAGCCTCCGGGCTCGACCAGGGCGAACGCCTCGGCGAGCAGCGGGCCGCCCACGTTGTCCAGGACGCCGCAGACAGGTGCGGTGACGCGCTCGAGGCCGACGACGACCTCGTCCGCGCCGAGTTCCCGCAGCCCCTCGCCGCGCTGCTGGCTGCCCACCGCCGCGATGACGTACGCGCCCGCGAGAGCGGCCAGCTGCACCGCGAAGCGTCCCAAGCCGCCCGAGGCGCCGGTGATCAGCACCCGGCGGCCGATCACCGGGCCCAGCCGGCGCAGGGCCTGGAGCGCGGAGACCCCCGCGCCCGGCAGGGCGGACGCCGCGCCGAGGTCGACCGCGTCCGGGACCACGGCGAGTTCGGCGGTGTCGACCGCGCGCCGCTCGGCCCACGCTCCCGGTGGTCCGAAGGACACCACGCGGGTGCCGGCCGCGGGGCCGGAGCCGTCGGCGGCGGCGCGGACGACGATGCCCGCCGAGTCCCAGCCGAGCACCTGCCCGGGGCGTGCTCGCTCTTCCCGGTAGGCGAGTTCGCCGAAGTTGAGGGAGGTCGCGTGGACCTCGACCAGGGCCTGTGCGTCGTGGGGCACCGGCTCGGGGGCCTCGCCGAGCCGCAGGCCCTGGGGGGCCTCGGGGTCGTAGAGCAGAGCGCGCATCGCGGTCGCGTCCTTTCGGGTCGCTTGGCCCGGCGCCGAGGGCCGGCGCCGTCGCGTTCACGCTGCCTCGGGGCGCGACCGTTGTCCAAGAACTGCCGTTATAGCCATCGGTTATCGGGGGTTGCGGGCCGGGGGCGCGGTTAAGTTCAGGTAACACCTATTTCCGGGGGCTGTCCCTCCGCTTGACCTCGCCTTTAGGTTCGGCGGGATCGTGATCTTCAAGTGGAGGGTACGGCTGTGGGCATATCGCGCAGAAAGCTCATCCGGCGCGGCGGACAGGCCGCGGCCGGGGCCGGAAGTCTGTGGCTGGGCGGCCGGCTGACCGGACTCGCGACGGTGGCGAACGCGGCCGAGAACACCGGGAAGGCCGAAAACGCCGACAGCGCCACACAGGCGGCGGACGGCGCCACTCGACGGATCACCGTCACCCAGGCCACCAACGCCTCCGCCGCGCTCTCCCCCGACGGCCGGACCGTCGTCCTCGACCTGCTCAATCTGCTCTGGACGGTCCCGGCCGCCGGAGGCGAGGCCACCCGGCTCACCGGGATCGACCAGGAGGCGACCGAGCCCGACTTCTCGCCCGACGGCCGCCATCTCGTCTACCAGTCGTACACCGACGGCAACTTCCACCTCTGGCTCGCCCGCGCCGACGGCACCGGGGCGCGCCGGCTGACCAAGGGCGGCGCCGACCACCGCGAGCCGCGGTTCTCCCCGGACGGCAAGCGGATCGCCTACGCGGGGGAGGCGGACGGCCGGTACGCGATCCACGTCCTCGACCTCGACAGCGGCGCCACCAAGGTGTGGGCGCCGGGCACGGACGCCACCGTCCAGCAGGCGCAGCCCTTCTGGCACCCCGACGGAAACGCGATCGCCTTCACCTCCGGCAAGGGCGACGCCCCGCAGTCCGTCGTCCGGGTCGACGCCGACGGCAAGCGCATCACGCTCGCCACCGTCACCGAGGGGCGGGTGGCGGGCCCCTCCTTCTCGCCGGACGGCGCCCGCTTCGCCTACGTCCACCTCACCTCGGCGGCCACCGCACTCGTGGTCGACGGCGAGACGGTGTCGGACGCGGAGGAGGACGTGTTCCCGTTCGCGGCCCGATGGCCTTCCGCGGACGAGGTGTTCTACACCGCCGACGGCAAGGTCCGCCGCCGAAAGCTCTCCGGGGGCAAGGCCCGCGCCAAGGAAGCGCGGGACATCCCCTTCGCCGCCCACCTCACCGTCCCCCGCGTCCAGGAGCGGCCCGCCGCACACGACAGCGACGCGGCCCCGGCCTCCGCCTCCCCCCGCCCCGTCAAGGGCATCGTCTCCCCGTCCCTCTCCCCGGACGGGGAACGGATCGCCTTCGCCGCGCTCGGCGACATCTGGATCGCACCCGCCAACCCGCGCGACGGCAAGGGCACGGGCTCCGCGCCCAAGGCCGTCGTCTCCGACGGACACCTGAACACCGACCCCGCCTGGTCCCCCGACGGCTCCACCCTCGTCTACGTCAGCGACCGGGGCGGCGCCGCCGACCTGTGGGCGTACGACATCGCCGACGGCACGACCCGGCAGCTGACCGACCTCCAGGACGCGGTGTCCGGCCCGGCGTTCAGCCCCGACGGCGCGAGCGTCGCCTTCGGCCTCGGCTCCGGCACCCTGCACACCGTGGCCGTGGCCACCGGCGCCGTACGCAAGGTCGCGGGCCCGCTCAACTCGCCCGGCAGGCCCACCTTCTCCGCCGACGGCACCAAGCTCTCGCTGGCCGCCCTGGCGCCCGTCACCGCCCGCTACCGCGAGGGCTTCAACCGCGTCCTGACCGTCGACCTGGCCACCGGCGAGGCACACTACGACGACCCCGTCCCCGGCAAGTCCCTGGCCAACCGCATCGACGCGGGCCCGGTCCACTCGCCCGACGGCAAGCACACCGCGTACATCGTCGGCGGCACCCTGCGCCTGAGCGCCCTGAACGCCGCCGGGCGGCCGACCGGGACCGCGCGCGAGCTGAACGGCGAGACCGCCGACGCCCCCAGCTGGAGCGCCGACTCCCGTTCGCTGCTCTACCTCTCCAACGGCCGGCTGCGCCTGGCCGACGCCCGTACGGGCCGGGCGCGGACCGTCCCGGTCAGGCTGACCTGGCGCCCCGCCAAGCCGACCGGGCGCACGGTGGTGCAGGTGGGGGCGGTGTGGGACGGCACGGGCGAGACGCTGCGCCGCGACGTCGACATCGTCATCGAGGGCGACCGCGTCAAGGCGATCGTGGCGCGCGGATCGGTCCGCGCCGGAAGCGGTGGCCGTACCGTCGACGCGCGCCACCTGACCGCGCTGCCCGGCCTGATCGCCGTCCACGAGCACGGCCCCTGGCAGCGGGCCGACACCATGAAGCTGTGGCTGTCCTACGGCGTGACGGCCGTGCGCTCGCCCGGCACCGCCCACTACGCCGCCGTCGAGGCCAAGGAGGCCACCGCCTCCGGGCGCCGCGTCGGGCCCCGGGTCTTCGCGGCGGGCGATCTGATCGACGGCTCGCGCGTCTACTACTCCTCCGGCCGCCCCATAACCGACACCGAGGAGCTGGAGCGCGAGCTCGCCAAGGCCGAGGCGCTGGGCCACGACCTGGTCAAGACCTATGTGCGGCTGCCCTACGCGATGCAGCGCGCCGCCGTCCGCGGCGGCCACCGGCTCGGGCTGCGCGCCACCTCGCACTACCTCTTCGGCCCGCTCGGCTTCGGCGCCGACGGCACCGAGCACCTGGGCGGCACCAGCCGCTACGGCCGCCGCCAGAAGGAGACCCACCTCGGCCACGCCTACGAGGACATGACCGAGCCCCTGATCGCCTCCGGTATGGCCTTCACCCCGACCTTCGGACTGTCCGGCGCGGGCCTGCCCGCCACCCGGGCGGCGCTCTACCGCTACGCCGAATGGGCGGTCGGCGACCGGCGGCTGACCTCGCTGATGAGCGAGGCGGAGTACGAGGAGTTCCGCAGCGGCGTGGCGGCCGCGCGGCAGACCGTCCCCACCGATCTGCTGGCCTTCGTCGCCCGGCACGGGGCGACCGTGCGCAGGCTGCTGGAGGGCGGGGCGCACGTCGGGGTGGGCACCGACAGCCCGCTGGTGCCCCCGGCCATCTACTACCACCTCAACCTGCAGGCCATGGTCCGCTACGGCGCCACCCCCCACCAGGCGCTGCGCTCCGCGACCGTCGAGGGCGCGCGGGCGCTGGGCATGAGCGCGCGGATGGGCACCGTGGAGCCGGGGACCCTTGCCGACCTGGTGCTGGTGGAGGGCGACCCGCTGAGCGACATCCGCGCGGCCGCGGCGGTGCGCAGCGTGGTGCTCGGGGGCGTGGTGCACTCGGTGGACGACCTGGTGAGCGGGAAGTCCGCCGGCCCGGCGTCCGTACGCGGTGCGTCGGCCGTACGCGATGCGTCGGCCGTACGAGGCGCGTCGGCCGTACGCGGCGCCGCGGCCACGGGAAGCAGCGCCACCGTACGCGGCGCCTCAGCGGCCACCTCCGCCCAGGTGGCCGACGTGCCGCAGGACCCCGCCCGCGAGCGCTACTGGTGGCACCGGGAGGAGCACGCCCACCACAGCTGCTGCTGAGACCTGCCCGCCGAGGCCGTTCACGCGGCGGCCATCCTGTGGCCGCCGCCCGGCCACCGGCCGTCGCCGGAGCATGGTTCGATGAGGGGCATGATGGAGCAGTTTCTCGCCTCCGGTGCACTGTCCGACGTCGAGGAGGCGGTGCGCAAGGCGGCCGCCGCCGAGGTCATGCCGCGGTTCCGGCAGCTCGCCGACCACGAGATCGTCGAGAAGAACGGCCCGCACGACCTGGTGACGACCGCCGACCGGCTGGCCGAGGAGCATCTGACCGCCTCGCTCACCGCGCTGCTGCCCGGCTCGGCCGTGGTGGGCGAGGAGGCCGTGCACGCCGACCCGTCCGTGCTCGGCGCGCTGGGCGGCGACGCGCCGGTGTGGATCGTCGACCCGGTCGACGGCACCCGGCAGTTCGTCCACGGCGACCCGGGCTTCGCGATGCTGGTCGCCCTCGCCCACCGCGGCGAGCTGCTGGCCTCGTGGACCTACGCCCCGGCCCTCGACCTGATGGCCGTCGCCCGCCGGGGCGGGGGAGCGGTGCTGGGCGGCGAGCCGCTACGCTCCGGCCGGCCCGAGCCCGGCAAGGAGCTCGACGTCGCGATCTCGCACTACGACTTCACCACGGACGCGGAGAAGCGCGCCCTGTCCGTACTGCGGACACCGGGTGTCGCGCCGCGCCCGTGCGGCTCGGCCGGCCTGGAGTATCTGAACGTGGCCCGTGGCCTGCTCGACGCGGTGGCTTTCACCTGGGAGAACGCCTGGGACCACGCCGCCGGGCTGCTGCTGGTCGCCGAGGCGGGCGGTGCGAGCGCGACGCTGACCGGCGATCCGTTCCGGATCGCGGGCGGAAACGCGCTTCCTTTCACAGCGGCGCGGGACGAGGCGACCGTACGGCATATCCTGAGCCTGCTGGCGGCCCCGGCTGACCGGGCCGCCGACTGACCGATCCTCAGGAGTCCCCAGGGACGGGGAGGGAGACCCGACGTGCCGTCCATGCTCGACGCGGTCGTGGTGGGTGCCGGGCCGAACGGGCTGACCGCGGCCGTCGAACTGGCCCGCCGCGGCCTCGCGGTGGAGGTCTTCGAGGCCGCCGAGGCGATCGGCGGCGGCGCCCGCACCGAAGAGCTCACCCTCCCCGGCTACCGGCACGACCCCTGCTCCGCGGTGCACCCGCTGGGCGTGGGCTCCCCGGCCTTCCGCGCCATGCCGCTCGCCCGGCACGGCCTGGAGTGGCTGCACCCCGAGCTGCCGCTGGCCCACCCCTTCCCGGACGGCACGGCCGCCGTCCTGGCCCGCTCGGTCGGCGAGACCGCCATGTCGCTGGGCCCGCGCGACGCCGGTACGTACCGCCGACTGGTCGCCCCGTACGTCGGCAGATGGGACACCCTCGCCCGCGACTTCCTGCGCACCGCGTGGGACGGGGTGCCCGCCGACCCGGTGACCTGGGCGCGCTTCGGGCTGCACGCCATCCAGCCCGTCTCCCTCCTCAGCCGCCGCTTCCGCGACGAGAAGGCCCGCGCGATACTCGCCGGGATGGCGGGCCACGCCATCGCGCCGACCGGCGGGCTCGCCACGGCCGGCCCGGCGCTGCTCTTCGCGCTCGCGGGCCACGCGGTCGGCTGGCCCGTCCCGCGCGGCGGCTCCCAGGCGATCTCGGACGCGCTCGGGTCGTATCTGCGCGAGCAGGGCGGCGCGATCCACGTGGGCGTGGAGGTCAAGCGGCTGGACGAGCTGCCGCCCGCCCGCGCGTACGTCTTCGACACCTCACCGACCGCCCTGGCCCGGATCGCCGGGCTCGGCAACGCGTACCGCCGCTTCCGCTACGGGGCCAGCGTCTTCAAGATCGACTACGCCCTGGACGGACCGGTGCCCTGGACCGCTCCGGAGGCCCGGCGCGCCGGCACCGTCCACGTCGGCCCCACCGCCGGTGAGATCGGCACCGCGCTGCGGGCCGCCACCGAGGGGCGCGCCCCCGACGTCCCCTTCCTGATCACCGCGCAGCCCAGTGTGGTCGACGACTCGCGCGCTCCGGCGGGCAAGCACGTCTTCTGGGCGTACGGCCATGTCCCCCGGGGCTGGGACGGGGACGCGACCGAGGCCATAGAGCGGCAGATCGAGCGCTTCGCGCCCGGCTTCCGCGACCTGGTGCTCGCGCGGGCCGTGGCCGGGCCGCCCCAGCTCGCGGCGCGCAACGCGAACTACGTGGGCGGCGACATCGCGTGCGGCGCCTTCGCGGGCCTGCAGACCCTGATCCGCCCCAAGCTGGCGCGGGTCCCCTACGCCACGGCCCATCCGTCGGTCTTCCTGTGCTCCTCGGCCACCCCGCCGGGGCCCGGGGTGCACGGCATGTCCGGGCACCACGCGGCGCGCGCGGTGTGGCGGCGGCTGCGCGGCCGGGGCTGACCCGGCCCCTTCGGTCTTGCTCCGTGTGCGGAATGCCGGGGCGGCGTCCGGGCGTTGACCTTGCGAGAGCCGCACGTCATCGACGATGGGACGGAAGCCATGCCTCTGCAGGGCGAGTACGAGCCGAGCCCCGAGAAGTGGGTGCGCGATCAGGTCGAGCAGATCGAGAGCTCCGGCGGCACCAAGGGGATGTCGATCCGGGGCCTGCCGGTCATCCTCCTGACCACCCGGGGCGCGAAGTCCGGCAAGATCCGCAAGTCTCCGCTCATGCGGGTGGAGCACGAGGGCGTCTACGCGGTGGTGGCCTCGCTGGGCGGCGCCCCCAAGAACCCCGTCTGGTACTACAACGTCGTGGCCGACCCCCGGGTCGAGCTGCGGGACGGCCCGGTGAACCGCGACATGATCGCCCGCGAGGTCCACGGGGAGGAGAAGGCCCTGTGGTGGGCGCGCGCGGTCGAGGCCTTCCCCGACTACGACGACTACCAGAAGAAGACGGACCGCGAGATCCCCGTCTTCGTCCTGGAGCCCGCGGCCGATCCCCACTGACCGCCGCTTGAGGACGCCGTCGGCGGGCGGGGAATGCGGGCGGGTCCCGGAGCGTTGTAGCGGGCGGAACAAACGGAAATGAAAACCATTCCTCCGGGGATGGGAACGTCTGGAGGCAGTCATGGCCCGCTCCGAAGCCCGCCCGGTCGTCACGCTCCGGTCGACCGCAGGCACCGGACACACCTATGTGACCCGCAAGAACCGCCGCAACAACCCCGACCGGCTGGTCCTGCGCAAGTACGCCCCCGCCGCCGGCACGCACGTCCTCTACCGCGAGGCCCGCTGACCGGCGGCCGCCGCGCCGCCGCACCCGCCCCGCCGGCAGTCCGTCCTCGTCAAGAAGGGATCCGTCATGAAGCCTCGTATCCACCCCGACTACCGTCCCGTCGTCTTCCGTGACCGCGCCGCCGGGTCGGCCTTCCTGACGCGTTCGACGGCCGAGACCGCGCAGCGCGTGCTGTGGGAGGACGGCGAGACCTACCCCGTCGTCGACGTGGAGGTCTCCTCGCGGAGCCACCCCTTCTACACCGGGACGTCCCGGGTGATGGACAGCGCCGGCCGCGTGGAGCGCTTCGAGCGCCGGTACGGCACCGGGTTCCGCGCGCGGGGCTGAGCCGGGCCACGCGCGGACATCGAACGCCACCGGGCGGCGGCCGCCGCCCGGTGGCGTTCGTTCACGTCAGGCGCACGACAGGCACGGGTCAGGCGCGCGTCAGGCCGGGATCAGGCGCGTCAGCTCGTCGGCGACCAGTTGGGCGGCGGGCGAGGTCCAGCGCCTGCGGTGCCGGGTGAGCTGCACCGGCACCGGCTCCACCGGTGGCCCGTCGACCAGGGCCAGGAGGCCGTCGCGCAGCTGCCGCTCCACGGTCGCCCGCGGCAGCAGCGTCAGCCCGAGCCCGGCGGCCACGCAGGAGCGGGCGGCCTCGATGCTGCCGAAGCGGGTCAGCCGGGGCGGCGGGCCGGGCAGCGCGCGCAGGGAGCGCACCAGCCGGTCGCTGTACGAGCAGCCCTCCTCGTGGACGAAGAAGCTCTCCCCGGCCAGCTCCTGCCACCCCGCCCCGCGCCCGGCCAGCCGGTGGTCGGGCGCGGCCACGTACACCAGCGGTTCGTGGGCGATGGGCCGCGCGACCAGCTCGGCGGCCTCCACCTCCGGCTCCAGGAGGAGCGCCAGGTCGAGCCGCCCCGAGCGCAGCCCCTCCAGGGCCGCTGCGGTACCGGTCGCGTGCAGATGGATCTCCACGCCCGGGTGGGTGCGCCGCAGCGAGGCGATCACCCGGGGCAGATGCGAGGAGCACAGCGACTCGCCCGCGCCGAGGGCCACCTGTCCCTCCACCGCCCCGTCCGCCCCCTCGCCGTTCCCGGCCGCCGCGGTCGCCCGCAGCCGGGCCTCGGCGTCCAGTACCCGCTCGGCCTCTTCGAGGAGCCGCCGTCCGGACGGGGTAGGGGTCGTGCCGGCGGGGAGCCGGTCGAACAGGCGCGTGCCGAGCTCCCGCTCCAGCGAGCGGATCTGGACGGTGACGGTGGACTGGGCGAGGTGCAGCTCGGTGGCCGCGGCGGTGAAGCTGCCGGTGCGCGCCAGGGCCACGAAGGTACGCAGAAGTCTGGTGTCCATCAGCACCCCAGCCTAGCGGGTCCTATCGGGTTACTCGATGGAGGCGAGCGAAAAGAATCGTTGGACGCGATGGGTGCGCCGGTGAAACGGTATCCCCATGAACGCACACACCGCACACACCGCAGACAGCACGTCCCACGCACTCGGCGCACTCGCCGCTGACACCGACCAGGTCCTGCGCTACTCCGCCTTCACCACCGACCCCTCCGGCGGCAACCCCGCCGGGGTCGTCCTGGACGCCGAGTCGCTCGACGACGCCGAGATGGTGGCCATCGCCGCCCGCGTCGGCTACTCCGAGACCGCGTTCATCACCGCGCGGGGCGACGCCGCCCGCCGCTACGGGCTGCGCTACTTCAGCCCCCGCGCCGAGGTGGCGTTCTGCGGACACGCCACGATCGCCACCGCCGTCGCGCTCGCCGAGCGCATCGGCCCCGGCGAGCTGGTCTTCGACACGATGGCGGGCGAGATCCGCGTGGCGACGACCCTGGGTGATGGGGCCGAGGGTGACGGCGGGGCGCCGCAGGCCACCCTCACCAGCGCGCCCACGCACTCCCGCCCCGCCGACGAGGCCCTGACCGACCAGGTGCTGAAGGCCCTGCGCTGGACCCGGGACGACCTGGACCCGGCCCTCCCGCCGCACATCTCCTTCGCGGGCAACGACCACCTCGTCCTCGCCGCCGCCACCCGCGAGCGGCTGGCCGACCTGGACTACGACTTCGACGCGCTGGAGGAGCTGATGCGGGTCCACGGGTGGACCACCGTCCACCTGGTGTGGCGCGAGGCCCCGGACCGCTTCGACTTCCACGCCCGCGACCCGTTCCCGCCCGGCGGAGTCGTGGAGGACCCGGCCACCGGCGCGGCGGCCGCCGCCTTCGGCGGCTATCTGCGGGCGCTCGGGCTGGTGACGGAGCCGACGCGGGTCCGGATCCGGCAGGGCGAGGACATGGGGCGCCCCAGCGATCTCCTCGTCGACGTGACGCCCGACGACGACCGCAGCCGGGTCACGGGCCGGGCGGTGGCGATCCCGGAGGCGTAGGGGTGCGTCCGGCACCTGAGTGCGCGACGTTTGTAGTGAGTATGGGACAGCGACACGCCGTACCGTCGGCGTGTCGCTGTCCCATACTCACTACAAACCCAGTGGCCGCTCAGTGCGGGATGGTGTCGATCACCTCGCGCGCACCCTGGCGCAGCAGGGCCACCGCCACCGAGGTGCCGAGGGTGGCCGGGTCCAGCGGGCCCGCCCACTCGTGCGCGTCCAGCACCGTCTTGCCGTCGGGGCTGAAGACGCGGGCGCGCAGGGAGAGCCGGCCGTCGCGCTCGGCCCTGGCGTAGCCCGCGATGGGGGAGTTGCAGTGGCCCTGCAGCACGTGCAGGAGCATGCGCTCCGCCGTGATCTCCTTCCAGGCGTCGGCGTCGCCGAGCCCGGAGACCGCCTCGATGGTCGCGGTGTCGTCCTCGCGGCACTGGAGCGCCAGCACCCCGGCCCCGATCGGCGGGCACATCGTCTCGACGGGCAGGATCTCGCTGATCCGGTCCGTACGGCCGATGCGCTCGAGCCCGGACAGGGCCACCAGCAGCGCGTCGCACTCGCCCGCGTCCAGCTTCTCCAGGCGGCGGTTGACGTTGCCGCGCATCGGCACGCACTCCACATGCGGGTGGGAGACGGCCAGTTGCGCGACCCGGCGCACCGACGAGGTGCCGATGCGCGCGCCCTCCGGCAGCTGATCGAGCGTCAACCCGCCGGGGTGCACCAGCGCGTCGCGGATGTCGT
The DNA here is from genome assembly GCF_042959105.1 of Streptomyces sp. NPDC007917. Classification (NCBI taxonomy): domain Bacteria; kingdom Bacillati; phylum Actinomycetota; class Actinomycetes; order Kitasatosporales; family Streptomycetaceae; genus Streptomyces; species Streptomyces sp. NPDC007917. The sequence continues at coordinate 154,851 of NZ_JBIBKK010000001.1, read as the reverse complement.
CGCGCTTGAGGTACGCCGCGAAGACCGTGCCCGCGGGCAGCGGCCGGTCGGCGGGCACGTCCTTGACGCAGTGCACGGCCAGATCGGCCTCGCCCGCCAGCAGCGCCGCGTCGACCTCCTTGGTGAACGCGCCCTTCCCGCCGAGCGCCGACAGGTCGCCCATCCACCGGTCGCCGGACGTGGTGACCGGCACCACCTCGGTACGGATGCCGGGACGCAGCGCGGCCAGCTCGGCGCGGACCCGCTCGACCTGGGCGAGGGCCATGGGGGAGGAGCGGGAGACAATGCGGATGAGGTCGGTGGACGACATGGCGTACACGATAGGCCCTCCGCCGCGCGCCCCGGGCACCGGCCGGGGGGTGGGCCTTCGCCGTCAGGGCGCGGTGCGCGCGAGCACCTGGGCGAAGACATCCGCGATTTCCGCCGCTGTCGGGCGGTCCCGGCGCGGGTTGAACCAGCAGGTGGAGACCAGGGTCCGCAGCGGCTCCCAGGCCGCGTCCTCCCATCGGGACCCGATCCAGTTGATGGCCTTCCCGGTGTAGGTCCCGGTCTGAGTGCCGGCGTGCGCCCCGAGGGTGTTGATGCCGCGCCCCTCGTAGGTGATCAGCCGACCACCGCCCAGAGCCATCAGGATCTCGCCGAGCGCGAAGACGTCGTCCTCGGGCGTCAGCCGCCTGGTCAGACGGCGGAACCTCCGGTCGATGACGGCCGTCTGCCAACTGACCAGCTTCACCGCGCCGTCGGCGACGAGCACCGTATCCGTCGTCAGACGGCCGTGCACCATCCCCTTCGCCGAGCAGACGCTCACCGCCTCGGCCACGTGCATGCCGATGGCGGCCGCCGTCCGCGCGCCCCAGCTCTCCGCCGTGCCGTCGGAGAGCAGGGCGGTCAGGGTGCGGGCCATGGAGCCGTCGGAGGCGAGGACGTGCTCCTCGGCGATCCACGGCGGATCGGCGTCGAGGTCCTGCCCCAGGAGCTTCGGCGCACAGCGGCCCGCCATCCGGCGCAGCGCTTCCGCTTCCGTGCTCAGCTCGGTGAACGCGCCCCGCCGCCCGGACTCCCGGTCCACGGTGCGCAGCACGGCGTACTCGTCGCTCTCCGGGTTCCGCCCCAGATACGCCGGGGGGCCGCTGAGGGTGCGGATGTGGCAGTGCAGGGTGTACGGGCCGAGCGCGTGCGGGTCGGTGTCCGACAGCGGGACCCAGCCGTGGGCCCGCTGTTTCCGCCTGAGCTCCAGGAGGGAGAAGCGGGCCGGTTCGGCGGGGTCGAACCGCTCGAAGACCTCCCACACCTCCTGCGCCGTCGGCCGGTTGCGCATGTCCAGACACGCCATCACCGCGTCCCGGATCGGCCGCCAGCGGTCGGTGCCCCAATGGGACATGTGATACACGTTGCCCGCGCGACGCGACCACCCTCCGCCGCCCAGGCACAGCAGGATGTCTCCCAGCGCCCGGACGTTGCCCTCGGGGGTCGGCGGGCGGCCGTCCGTGAGCGCCGGGGACGGCACGCCGTCGATGCTGGCCGACGACCAGCCGGTCAGGATGAGGTCCCCGTCGGCCACATACACCGTGCTCGCGGTGAGATCGCCGTGCACCATGCCCTCCGCGGCGCACACGCGCACGGCGTCCACGAGTCGCCGGGCGAGCGCGAAGGCGGCTTGTGGTGTCCACCGGTCCGTGCCCGCGCGGAGGATGTCGTCCAGCCGGTCCAGGATGATGGGCTCTTCGGCGATCCACGGCGTATCGCCGTGCAGGTGCTCCCGCAGCAGGGTGCGCGCATACCGACCGTCCATCCGGCGCAGCGCTTCCGCCTGCACGCCGAGCAGGGCGGCGGCCTGGGCCCCGCGTAGCCGGCGGGATGTGTGCACGATGACCTGGTCGCCGTACGCGTCCTCGCCGAGGTAGGCGGTGACGCGCGATCCCGAGTGGTCGGCCAGGCGCAGCGTGTACGGGCCGATGGTGCGCGGGTCGTGGGGTGTCAGGGGGCGCCAGCGGCGTTCCCGGGTGAGGCTGATCGGCAAGATCGCGCCCAGCCGGGCCGCCAGCCCCCGCTCCACCGTGCCGAACGGCCGGGCTCCGGCCCGGAGGCGGTCGGCGCCCGACGGGTGGGCGAGCCAGGCCGGGAAGTCGGGGGAGTGGCCCGCGAGTTCCTTCAGGCGTCGGCCGATCACCTCGCGGGTCTCATTGAGTTCGGGCAGCGGCACCGCGCCCAGCAGCGCGCGCCGGACGGTGTCCGTGAAGGTAAAGGGGCGTTGCTGGGGCGGGAACGGGCCCGGGCCCGCCGAGGACGGGGGCTCGGTCGGGCGCATCAGGCCGCCGAGGAAGACCTCGGCCAGGTGCCCCGTGTCCGCCTGCCACTCCACCGCCGACTGCACCAGCCGCATCACGGGCACCGGCAGCGGGGCCACCGCGGCCATGTGGGCCGCCAGGCGGTACGCCTCGGGCGAGGCCGCCTCCCGGAACCGCTTCAGATGGCTCAGGTCGTCCACCGGTGCGGCCACCTGGTGCGTGGTGGCCGGGCGGCGCGGGCGCGGCGGGGCCAGCAGGGGGAGGACGGCCGTGCCGCCCGCGGAGGCGATCAGCCGGGCCCAGTCGGCCAGCGGCCCGGCGTCCGGTTCCAGGACGGGTACGGGGACGCCGTCGAAGCGCGCGAGCTCCGGGGGCAGGACGGGGTCGGTGACCGTCCAGTCCGTGCCCGGCGAACCGGGCCTGCGGGTGCGCACCTGCCAGCGCTGCGCGCGGATACCGGACCCCTCCCACAGGCGCGGCGGCAGGGCGTGCAGCACGGCCGTCGGGCCGAGGCCCGCCCAGCGCCCCAGGACGGCGGACATCCGGCCGTCGCGCCACGCCGCGCCCACCCCGTCGCTCAGCACCAGCACCAGCGTGTGCCCCGACGGGTCGGACACCGCCGTGACGGGCAGGGCGGGCGCCTCGGGTACGTACGGCTTGGCGCGCAGCACGGGCGCGTCACCGCCCCGCGTGTGCAGGCCCAGGACCCGTACCACGCGGAACGCGCCCGCGCGCTGCAACAGGGTGCGCAGCTCGACCGCGAGCCGCCGCCACAGCAGCATCGACATCCCGTCGTCGACGACGAGCGCGAGGTCCAGCCAGCGCTCCCGGGCCGGGCGGGTGACCACGTCGGGCAGGCCGGTCTCGGCGAGCGCCGACGCGGTGGCGACCTCGTCGACCTCCCGCTTGAGCGGGTTGGGCCGGTACTGCTTGAGCGGGCGCAGCGCCCGCCCGATGGGCAGCTCGGCGCGGAGCGCCTTGGCCTCCGGCACCCGCAGCGGCAGCGCGCGGCGCGCGGGGGGCGGCGGGGGAGCGCCGGGGTCGGGCGGCGGCGCCTCGGCCGATCCGTACAGACCGCTCGTGCCGTCGTCCGTACTGTCGCGCCGCGGCGGTACGGAGGGCTGGGCGGGCGGCCCCGGCGGCGGGGGCGGGGGCGGGGCGGTGGACGCGGGGGGACGGGGCCGGGCGGCGGTGGCTGGGGTGGTGTCGGGGGAGGTGTCGGAGGCGGCGCCGGGGGAAGCGTCGGAGGTGGCGCTCGTACGGGCGCGCTCCAGCGGCGCCCCCGCGCCGGCCGCACCCGCTGCGGCCGCGGGCAGCCGCGTGGCCAGCCAGAGCGCGTCGAGCAGCTGCTCCTGGGACAGCCGCGCACCGCTGTCCGCGAGGATCGCGAGCGTGTCATCCAGCCGCCCGAGCGCCCCCGGCCGCCGTCCGCCCCGGCCTTCCCCCGCCACGGGTCACACCACCCCGCCCAGCCGGTGCAGCACCGCGTCCAGCAGCCCGTCCGCCGACAGGTCCACGCCGCTCGTGCGGAGGAACACCGCGTTCAGCAACTGGTCGGTGGCCAGCTGGCGGGCGGAGCGGCGGCTGAGGAACGCCTCCAGCAGGCGGTCGACGTCGTCCAGCGCGCCCTCGCCCAGATGCGCGGTGACGATCTCCCGCAGCCGGGCCTCGTCGGGGGTGGGCAGCTCCAGGCGTACGCAGCGGCGCAGGAAGGCGGGCGGGAAGTCCCGCTCGCCGTTGCTGGTGATCACCACGACGGGGAACTCCTGGCAGCGCAGCCGCCCCCGCCGTACCGTGGCCCGCTCGTCCGCGCGCTCGGTGAGCACCTCGACCACCGACTGCTCCTCGGGCAGCCGGGCCAGCTCCGGGATCTCGAACTCGCCCTCCTCGAAGACCGTCAGCAGGTCGTTCGGCAGATCCACATCGCCCTTGTCGAGCTCGTCGACCAGCAGCACGCGGGGCCGCGCGCCGGGCACCAGCGCCGTGCCGAGCGGCCCGAGCCGTACGAAGCTGCCCAGGGGCGGCTCGGCCTCGCCGCGGTCGCGGCTGAGCGCGGTTTCCCGCAGCCGCCCGATGGCGTCGTAGCGGTAGAGGGCGTCCTGCACGGTGGAGCGGCTGTTGACCGGCCAGTGCAGGACCTCGCCCAGGTCGAGTTCATGGGCGATGGCGCGCGCCAGCGAGGACTTGCCCGTCCCCGGGTGGCCGGTGACCAGCAGGGGGCGGCGCAGGTGCAGCGCGGCGTTGACCACGTCGGCGTGTTCCGGCGAGATGAGGTACGGCCGGGCGGGGGCCTTCACCAGGGCGCCGTCCGCCGGGCCGCCGTCGGGTGAGACCGGGCCGAAGGTGCGCCAGGGCGGGGCGGGCGGCATCTCGACCGGGCGCTGCCGGCCGTCTCCGTGGAACAGCCGCCAGCTGTCGTACGTGGTCACCATGCGAAATCCTCAGGGTCGTCGAAGTCGGTCGGGTCCGTCAGCTCCAGCACGGGCAGCGGCCGGCCGGCGTTCGGCAGCGGCCCGTCGGTGTCGGGCGGCGACAGGTGGTCCAGCGGTGGATGGGTGTCCTGTACGGCGGTCAACATGCGCTCGACCTCCTCGGCCGCGGCAGCCAATTCGCGGGCCTGCTCCAACGAGTGGACGGACACCTCGGAGACCGTGCAGGCAGGCGGAGGCGCGGCAGAAAGGGAATCCTTCACCTCCAGCAGCTCATACGACCGATCTTCCTCCTCCGGCACCGGCCGCCCCGCCCCCTCTGGCGGCAGCAGGTCGGGGTCCGCCCAGGCCAGCACCGGGCGGCCTGGGCAGGTCAAGGGGCGCTGGAGCGCCATGGCCCGGTAGATCCGTACCTGCTCGGGCAAGTGCCCGTGCGGGTCGGTGAGATGGCTCAGGACGGGGGAGTCGGGCTTGTCGCCGCGGTCCCACAGCACCACGGGCACTCCGGCGGCCAGACACGTCTGCACGGCGGCGGAACGGCGCTGCCGCGACGCCACGATGTGCGCCTGCCCCGCGTACCGCCGCTCCATCAGCAGCCCGTACAGGGCCCGCGTGCTTTCGGCCGCCACGTCGTCGATGTGCAGCGGCTCCTCGCTGTCCAGCCGCCGCCACCGCTCCCGCCAGTCGGACAGGATCCCTTCGCCGCCCCGCTCGCGCAGCTCGGGGCAGTTGACCACCACGGGGTACTCCGCGCCGAGCACCCGTGGCAGCGGCTGGTCCGGGTCCTCCCAGTCGTCGAGGGGCAGTTCCAGCGAGTCGCGGTCCACGATCAGTTCGACGACGGGGAGCAGCCCGTCCCCCCGGCGCAGCGAGCCGACGACCGCCAGGATCTCGCGGGCCACTTCGCCCGGCGTACGCGGCCGCTGGTCCTGCTCCGAGACCGGCTGCGGGCCGGATCCGTCGTCGCACCACAGCCGCATGCGGTAGCGCTCGGGGCCGTTGTCGCGGGTGGGCGACGCGCGCAGTTCGACCAGCACGCGCGGCGGGGTCGGCCGCCACTTCTTCGCCCAGTCCGCGGCGTCCTTGCGGCGGTCCCACAGGGCCGTCCCGGGTACGCCGAGCCGTTCGGCGGCCCAGTCGCACCACCGCCGCAGCGCCGCGCCCGGGTCCCCGCCCGCGCCCGGGCCCCCGCCCCCGCCCGTCCCACCGACCCCGGAGCAGGCCGCCGCCACGTACTCGACGGCGCGCAGCAGCCTCGGCACGGCCACCCCGCCGTACGGGTCGGGCGCGCTGTCGCCGTGCAGGGTCTCCAGGTGTTCGACGAGCGCGGCGCGGCTCTCCCGGCCGTTCAGCAGCGCCGCGGGCACGGCGGCCAGCGGCAGCGCCGCCCGTACGGCGGCGGGGATGCGGGCCGCCGCGGGTGCGGGCAGCGCGTCCAGGAGCCCGACCAACCGCTGGTACGCCTGGGGTGAGAGCAGCCGCGGCAGCCCGTGTGAGCGCGCCACGGCCAGCAGTTGGTCCGCCAGGTCCGGGGCGGTGGGGCGCAGGGTCTCCACCAGGGCGGGCAGCGCCCGCTCATGGGTGAGCAGCAGCCGGGCGAACTCCTCGGCCGACGGCTCCCCCTCGACGCGGTGGCTGAGGCGGCACTGCCGGGCGACGGACCGCCCGCAGCGCGCCCAGCCCTCGCCGGGCAGCAGCGGCCCGTCCACCAGCAGGGCGACCAGCTCCGGGTAGGCGGGGTGGTCGCGCACACCGTCCTCGGGGGTGGTGGTGAGATGGGCCATCCCCGCGCGGTCCAGCTCCCGCCGGACGCGCTGCCAGGGGATGCCCCAGGCGCGGCGGGCGAGACCGCCGCGGATGTCCAGCTTCGCGGTGACGAGCCCGACCACGACACTCTCGTCGTCCGTCCACAGGGGGCCGCCGCTGTAGGACTGTTCCACGTCCAGGGAGCGGTCGTGCCCGTCGAAGTAGCCGAACCGGCCGTCGCAGCTGGTCACTTCGGCGTCGGCGAAGACCCCCGGCTCCCCGCTGCCGTGCCAGGCGCGGACCCGCTGCTCCTTGGCCATGGGGTGCCAGGGCGGCGGCTGGAAGGCGGGCGGCAGCGCGCCGGTCACGCGCAGCACCGCCAGATCGCCGTTCCACTCGTAGCCGCCGAGCCCGCCGTCGTCCAGCCGCGGCGGGATCCAGGCCGTCAGCTTCGCCTCGCGCTCGACGGTGACCTCCCGGGCGATGATCCGCACCCGCACCGCGACCGGGCCCGGGTGGTCAGGGGCCAGCGGATCGGGCCTGCCCAGGGCACAGTTGACGACATGCGCGCAGGTCAGCAGGTGCTGCCCGGGCAGCAGTACGGCGGAGCCGGCGGGCTCGCCGTCGGCCCCGGCCAGGACGGAGACCGCGGGCCGCGAGGAGGGTCCGCGAGTGTGGAACCACCCCATGGCTCAGGCGGCGGGGCCGGAGCCGTCGCCCGGCCGTGTGGCGGCAAGCTGGCCCTGGCCGTCTGCCTGACCGCCGCCCGGCCTGCCCGTCTCCGCCGCGAGCTGCCAGGTGGCCGAAACGGTCAGGCTGGCCTGCCCGTTGGCGCCCACGATGCCCAGCTTGAGGTCCTGTCCCACCTGCACGCCGAACTGCACATTGATCTCGTGCGGCGGATTCGGCACGGCGCACACCGCGTCGTGCACCTCCTGCAGCAAGGGGCCCAGCGGCCGCAGCACCGTACGCAGCGCGTCCGTGGCCAGCGCCGCCGCGGCCCGCGAGCCGCGCCCCACCGGCGTCACCCCGCCCACCCCGCCGATCCCACCCGGTCTGCCGGGCCGCGGGCCCCCCGCCTCACCGCCGGGCCCGCCGGGGGCCGCGCCCACGGGGGCCAGCTCCAGGCGTACGGAGGTGTCGTCGGCAAGCACTATCTCGGCGTAGTCCGTCACACCCCCATGATGCCGATCACAGCGCCTCTGGACTGCCCTTTCGCGCCAACGCGCCGTAGCCCGGCCAGGCGGGCCGCCCCCTGGTGGCCCGCGGACATCGATGTCGCATTTTCGCGAGCCAGGCGCCTTCCGATGTCCGATGCTTGAGCCATGCATACCGACACCGAGCGGTGCCTGCGCGCCGCCCAGGCCAAGGACGCGCGGTTCGACGGCTGGTTCTTCGTGGCCGTCGTCACCACCCGCATCTACTGCCGTCCGAGCTGCCCGGTCGTCGGCCCCAAGCCCGAGAACATGCGCTTCTACCCCAGCGCGGCGGCCGCCCAGCAGGCCGGCTTCCGGGCCTGCAAGCGCTGCCGCCCCGACGCCAGCCCCGGCTCGCCGCAGTGGAACGAGCGCGCCGACCTGGTCGCCCGCGCCATGCGGCTGATCGCCGACGGGGTCGTCGACCGCGACGGGGTGCCCGGCCTCGCCGCCCGGCTCGGGTACAGCACGCGCCAGATCGAGCGGCAGCTGCGCGCCGAGCTCGGCGCGGGCCCGCTCGCCCTGGCCCGGGCGCAGCGCGCGCAGACCGCGCGGCTGCTCATCGAGACCAGCGGGCTGCCGATGGCCGAGATCGCCTTCGCGGCCGGCTTCGCCAGCATCCGGGCGTTCAACGACACCGTCCGCGAGGTGTTCGCGCTCTCGCCCACCGAGCTGCGGCAGCGCGCCAAGGGCGGCGGGCGGCCCGCCGCGCCGGGCGTGCTGACCCTGCGGCTGCCGTTCCGGGCGCCGCTGTGTCCCGACAACCTCTTCGGCCACCTGGCCGCCACCGCCGTACCCGGCGTGGAGGAGTGGCGCGACGGCGCGTACCGCCGCACGCTGCGCCTTCCGTACGGACACGGGGTCGCGACCCTGCGCCCGGAGCCCGACCACATCGGCTGCCAGCTGTCCCTCACCGACATGCGCGACCTGGCCGGCGCCATCAGCAGATGCCGGCGGCTGCTCGACCTGGACGCCGACCCCGCCGCGACCTGTGACCTGCTGCGCACCGACCCCGACCTCGCGCCCCTGGTCGACAAGGCGCCGGGGCGGCGGGTGCCGCGTGCGGTGGACGCCGACGAGTTCGCGGTGCGCGCGGTGCTCGGCCAGCAGGTGTCCACGGCGGCGGCCCGTACGCACGCGGCCCGGCTGGTCACCGCACATGGCGAGCGCATCGAGGACCCGGCGGGCGGGCTGACCCATCTCTTCCCGACCGCGCGGGCCCTGGCGGGCCTGGACCCCGAGGCGCTGGCCATGCCGCGCACCCGCCGCGCCACGCTCATCGGGCTGATCGACGCGCTCGCCTCGGGCCGCGTCGCCCTCGGCGTCGGCAGCGACTGGGACGAGGCGCGGGCGCGCCTGGCCGAGCTGCCCGGGATCGGGCCGTGGACCGTCGAGGTGATCGCGATGCGCGCCCTCGGCGACCCGGACGCGTTCCTCCCGACCGACCTCGGGGTGCGGCGCGCCGCGGCCGAACTGGGGCTGCCCGCCACCCCGGGGGCGCTGACCCGCTACGCGACCCGCTGGCGCCCCTGGCGCGCCTACGCCGTCCAGTACCTGTGGGCCACCGACGACCACCCGATCAACCTCATGCCCACACCGTAAGAAACCCGGAGTCGAAAGAGCCCCGCCATGTCCCGCACCCACACCGTCATCGACAGCCCGTACGGACCGCTCACCCTGGTCGCCGACGGTACCGCCCTGGCCGGGCTCTACATGACCGACCAGCGCCACCGCCCGGCCGAGGAGACCTTCGGCGCGCCCGGCGACCCCGACGAGCCCCCGTTCGCCGAGACCGTCCACCAGCTGCGCCGCTACTTCGCGGGCGAGCTGACCGAGTTCGACCTGCCGCTGCGGCTGTCCGGCACCCCGTTCCAGCGCCGCGTCTGGTCCGAGCTGCAGCGCATCCCGTACGGCGAGACCGTCTCGTACGGACAGCTCGCCGACCGCCTCGGCCAGCCGACCGCCGCGCGCGCCGTGGGCCTGGCCAACGGCAAGAACCCGGTGGGCATCATCGTCCCCTGCCACCGCGTCGTCGGCGCCGGCGGCAGCCTCACCGGCTACGGCGGCGGTCTCGACCGCAAGCGGCAGCTGCTGGACTTCGAGGCGCGGGGGCGGCAGCCCGGTCTCCAACTTTTTTGACGACACTTTTTGACGGACACTTTTTTGACGGACCCGGCATAGCGGCGCGGCCCCGCACGCGTCCAAGGAGGTGACCGACGAACCGGAGACGACCGATCACGGGGACCCATGGACGATGAGGAAGAGCGCTCCTTCCGCGCCTTCGTCGCGGCACGCTCGCCCGCGCTGATGCGCACGGCGACCCTCCTGACCGGCGGCGACACCCACGCCGCCGAGGACCTGCTGCAGACGGCGCTGGCGAAGGCGGCGGGGCGCTGGGGCAGGCTGGAGAGCCCCGAGGCGTATCTGCGGCAGGTGCTCTACCGGCAGCAGGTGAGCCTGTGGCGGCTGCTGCGCACGCGCCGCGAGACGACGGTGGCCGAACTCCCCGACACCGCCGGGCGAGAGGACTCCACCGGCGCCGCCGAGCTGCGGATCCAGATGCGCCGGGCCCTCGCCCGGCTGACGGCACGTCAGCGCTCCATGCTGGTGCTGCGCTATTTCGAGGACTGCCCCGAGGGCGAGGTGGCCGAACTGCTCGGCTGCTCGGTGGGCACGGTCCGCAGTACGACGCACCGGGCGCTGGCCAAACTGCGCAAGCTGGTCCCGGAGCTGGACCCCGGCGCCGCGTCCCGCGGCCCCGAATTCGGCAACTCACCCGCGGGGGTGTGGAAGTGAACGCTGACCAGCTGTTGCGGGACACCCTCCGCGAATGGGCCGAGGAGACACCGCCCCCCGCCGGGGCCGACCTTGCGGGGCGGGCGCTGCAGCGGCGCAGCCGGCGCCGGGCCACCGCGCTGACGGTGACAGCCGCCGCCTTCGCGCTGCTGGCGGGCGGGGTGGCGGTGCCGGTGCTGGCGGAGCACGATCAGCCCGCCCAATCGGGGCCGGCGCAACGGATGCCGAGCGACGTGTCCGCGTACCCGCGCGAGTCGCCGCCGCGCCATCTGATCGCCGCCGGGGACGTCGCGGTGTCCGCGTACCAGGCGGACCGGAAGACCCGGAAGCAGGACGGGGTCGAGCGGACGACCTACACCTGGTACCTGTACGACCCCGGGACGCAGCGGTACGAGAAGACACGTTGGGGCTGGCTGGACGTCGCCCCCGGCATGCGGCGGGCGGCCGTCCTGGAGCAGACACTGCCCGCGTCCCGGGTCGGGATCCTCGACATGACCACCGGGAAGGTGACGAAGTGGATCCCGCTGAAGCACAAGGCGGGCGGGGTCAAGTGGTCGCCGGACGGCAAGCGGCTGGTGGCGACCACGTACAGCGGATATCCGGACAGCGAGCCCTCGCCCGGCTCCGGCGAGGAGCACACGGCCCCCGTGCGGACCGGCTACTACCTGGTCGAGGTCGCCTCGGGCCGGACGCGGTACCGCCCGATGGGCGTCCACAACGGCGACGCGGTCATCACCTCCGGCCGTACGGATGTGACGTGGAGCCGTGACGGCAGGCTGCTGCTGGTCCGGTACTCGCCGGACGCCGCCGGGGACACCTGGTACGACCTGGAAGGGCGGGTGAGCCAGAAGGCCCCCTCGTACGAGGGGGCGGACGCGCCACCCGCCGGCCCGTCACCGGACGGCCGCTACTACACGGTGGGCGACGGCTGGAAGGCAACCGTGAAGGAGACGCGGACCCACCGGACAGTCGGCGCGGAGTACGGGGGCATGGCACTCGCGTGGGCCGACAGTGACCGCCTGGTGCGCTGGGACTGCCCGCCGGATGCGTACTGCACGCGTGGGTTGGGCGAGCGGCTGGTGCTGACCGACGTCAAGGGGCGGATCAAGGTGCCACTCACCGGCTCCCGGTACGACGACAGCCCCCAGGACTGGGAGCCGCTGATCACCCGCCGCTGACTGCTGGGCACGGCGCCCGCCCACTCCGCCCGGACGGGCGCCGTCCGCCTTCAGCCCCTCACCCCTCCGCCGCCGCGATGCGCTCCAGCAGCGCGGGCAGGGCCGTGCCGATGGGTTCGCGGATCAGCTCGTCCGCGAGTTCGTCGTACGGCGTGGGCTCGGCGTTGACGATGATCAGGCGGGCGCCCGCCTCGGCGGCCATTCCGGCGAGTGAGGCCGCGGGCTGGACCTGGAGGCTGGTGCCGACCGCGATGAAGATCTCGCATGCCTCCGCCACCGCGACCGCGCCCGTCAGTACCTCCGGATCGAGGTTTTCCCCGAACATCACCGTGGCCGACTTCAGGATCCCGCCGCACGCCAGGCACGCCGGGTCCGGCTCGCCGCCCGCCACCCGCTCCAGGGCCTCCGCCATCTCGGAGCGCGCGTTGCAGCGTGTGCACTGCACGGCCCGCGCTGTGCCGTGCAGTTCCAGGACCTTGCGCGCGGGGAGCCCGGCGAGCTGGTGCAGCCCGTCCACGTTCTGCGTGATCACCCGCACCGGTGTGCCCGACCGCTCCAGCCGCGCCACGGCTTCGTGCGCCCGGTTCGGCTCGGCGCGCAGCGCCTGGCTGTCCCGCCGCATCAGCCAGGAGCGGCGGCGGATGTCCGGGTCGGACATGTAGTACTCGTACGTCACCAGCTTCTCGGCCTCCGGATCGCGCCGCCACAACCCTTGCGGACCGCGGTAGTCGGGGATCCCGGAGTCCGTGGAGATGCCCGCCCCGCTGAGGATCGCCACGAGGGGGCGGCGCGTCGTTTCGGTGCTCATGGGGCGAGCGTACGCACCGGGTGCGGACGGCAGCGAGCGCGTTTATCCGGACCGGTAAAGTCCGCCTTCGAACATGATCGGCGCGGCGGAGGCGGAGAGTTCGAGATGACGCGGTCAGTGTGGCTGAGCGATACGCGGGTGCGGCGGAAGGGTGATCCACCGCCTCAGGACGGGCGCGTCACCTTGGAGATACGCACCGCCGACGGCCCCGACCCCGAGGGCGGCGAGGTGATACGGACCGTGGCCTACCCCGAGCGGCGGCTTCCGCCCGGCGGCGGCCACGACGAGTACCGCGCGGCCCGCAAGCAGGGCGTCCGTGCCTTCACCCTCTGGGCCGACCCGCATCGCACCCAGGTGTTCGCGCAGGTCGTGACCAAGTCGGCGGCCAAGGGCGCCCCCGCCACGTACGAGGTCCTGGGCGCCGCGGGCGAGCCCCTGGCCCTCATCACCCGCGAACCGGCCATGAAGGGCGGCCGGGTCCGCACCCGCTGGACCGTCCAGCCGGCCGGGGCACAGCCCGTCGTCGGGCTCAAGGGGCGCCCCTTCTGGTGGGGCGTGTGGTGGCTGATCTCCCCGATCCAGGCGGCCATCATGGTCGGCAGCCTGATCGCGGCCAGCGGCGACGTCGCGCGCATGCCGCGCCGTACGAAGTGGCGCGCGGGGGGCCGGGTTGTCCTCGACTACCACAACGGGGTGGGGGACAGCTTCGTGCTCGACGCGGTGGCGGACGGATGGGACGAGCGCGTGACCGCGTCGCTCCTCGCGCTGCTCGACAGCTACGACGGCTGGCTGGGTGATGCGTGGGACGCGGTGGAGCGCAACCGCGCGTGACGGGCCGGCCCCCGGACCACGGCCGTGAGGGGGCGCGCCCCAATGGCCGCGTCCACCGGGGCCGCGGCCAGGCCACGGGCGATGGTGACACCCCGGCCGTGGGAGGGCGCTCAGCCCGCCCCCGCCCCCGCCCGCGACCCCGCCAGCGCCAGCCGGTGCGTGCGGGCCGCCAGGTCGCTGATCCGGGCCCCGTCGAAGCCGAACACCGCGCTGCGCACCCGGTCCCGCAGCGGGTCGGTCCACTGCGGCGGGACCGCGGCCGCCCCGCACAGGACGCCCGCCACCGATCCGGCCGTCGCGCCGTTGGAGTCGGTGTCCAGGCCGCCGCGTACGGTGAGGGCGATGGTCGAGGTGAAGTCGCCCGCTCCGTAGAGCAGCCCGGCCGTGATGACGGCCGCGTTGGGCACGGCGTGGATCCAGTGCAGCCCGCCGGTCTCCCGCTCCAGCTGGTCCAGCGCGTCCGACCGGCTCACCCCCGCCTCGTGGAGGGCGGCGGCTTTGCGGACCGTACGGGCCAGGCGGCAGCGCGGTGGGATGCGCTCCAGGGCCGCCTCGATCGCGTCGCGCGGGCCGTCGGCCGTGAACGCGGCGGCGATCAGGGCGGCCGCCCACATCGCCCCGTACACGCCGTTGCCGGTGTGCGACAGCACGGCGTCGCGCCGGGCCATCGCGGCGGCGGTGTGCGGGTCGCCGGGGTTGGTCCAGCCGTGGATGTCGGCGCGGATGAGGGCGCCGATCCACTCCTGGTAGGGGTTGTCGAGGGTGGCGGTGAGCGGCGGCTTCACCCCGGCGGCGAGGTTGCGGTAGGCGACGCGTTCGGCGGTGAAGGTCTGGAGATACGGCAGGCGCAGCAGCCACAGGTCGCCGACCTGCTCGGTGGTGAAGTCGAAGCCGTGGGTCTCCAGGAGCTGCAGCCCCAGCAGGGTGTAGTCGATGTCGTCGTCCCGGCAGCTGCCGTGGATCCGGCCGCGGGTGCACTCCTGCCACTCCGGGCGCAGCTCGAACTCCACGGGGTCGGGTGGCGGCTCCAGCGCGGGGAAGTAGTCGGTCAGGGGGAGGGCGTCCGCGCGGCGCAGATAGCGGTCGATCCGCTCCCGGGTCCAGTGATCGCCGCGCTCCACGGGCTTGCCGAGCATGTTCCCGGCGATGCGGCCGAGCCAGCCGCCGAGGATCCGGTCCGCGAGTGCGCTCCCGCCAAGGGCCATGTGTCAGGTGTACCTGAGGCCGTGCGAATGCGCAGGCCGAGTCCGGATAGGGTCCGGCTGAGGGGTGGCGGGTCGGTGGGGGGCGGACAGCGAGGGGTGACGACGGTGACGGATGCTGCGAAGACAGAGGCGCGGGGCCGGGACGGGATACGTCCGGGGGCGCCGACGCGGGTGCTGATCGCCGCGGACAAGTTCAAGGGCTCGCTGACGGCCGTGGAGGTCGCCGCGCATGTGACGGCCGGGCTGCGGCGCGGGGCGCCGGGCGGGGCGGGGGCGGTGAGCGTCGAGGCGCTGCCGGTCGCCGACGGTGGCGACGGGACGGTGGACGCTGCGGTCGCGGCCGGGTTCGAGCGGCGTGAGGCACGGGTGACCGGGCCGCTGGGCGAGCCGGTGACCGCGGCGTACGCGCTGCGCGGCGAGGTGGCGGTGGTCGAGATGGCCGAGGCGTCCGGGCTGCGCCATCTGCCGGCGGGGGTCTTCGCGCCGCTGACGGCGACCACGTACGGCAGTGGCGAGCTGCTGCGCGCGGCGCTGGACGCGGGCGCCCGCACCATCGTCTTCGGGGTCGGCGGCAGCGCCACCACCGACGGCGGCGCGGGCATGCTGGCCGCGCTGGGCACCCGGCTGCTGGACGCCGCGGGCGAGCCGGTCGCGCCTGGGGGCGGCCCGCTGCGGGGGCTGGCCACGGCGGACCTGAGCGGCCTGGACCCGCGGCTGGCGGACACCGAGATCGTTCTCGCCAGCGATGTGGACAATCCGCTGACCGGGCCGAAGGGCGCGGCGGCGGTGTACGGCCCGCAGAAGGGCGCGACCGAGGCGGATGTCGCGGCCCTGGACGCCGCGCTCGCCCACTACGCGGAGGTCCTGGAGCGGGCGGGTGGACCGCGGGCCGCGGAGTGCGCGCAGGCGCCCGGCGCGGGCGCGGCGGGCGGCATCGGCTATGGCGCGCTGGTCGGCCTCGGCGCGACCTTCCGCCCCGGGATCGAGGTGATGCTGGACGTGCTCGGCTTCGCCCCGGCACTCGAACGAGCCGATCTCGTGATCACCGGCGAGGGCTCGCTGGACGAGCAGACCCTGCACGGCAAGGCCCCGGCGGGCGTGGCGGCCGCCGCGCGGGCGCGCGGTGTCGAGGTGGTCGCGGTCTGCGGCCGTCTCGCGCTGCCCCCGGCGGCCCTCGCCGCTGCGGGCATCAGCCGGGCCTACCCGCTGACCGCCTTGGAGCCGGACCCGGCCCGCTGCATCGCCGAGGCGGGCCCCCTCCTGGAACGCGCGGCGGAACAGCTCGCGGCGGATTTCCTCGCCTGAGTTCCTCCACCCCAAACGCCTGCGGGTACGGGTGCGTACCCGTACCCTGGGCTCAATGAGTGGAAGGAGCTTCACCATGGCCGACGCCAACATCCGCATCCCCAGCGAGGCACGCGACCGGCTCGCCCAGATAGCGGCGGCCGAGGGGCTGTCCCTGCGGGCGTACCTCGCCCGGCTCGCCGACACCCTGTTGACCCCGGCCGAGCGTGCCGAGCGCGCCGAGCAGGCCCGCGCCGCACTGCGGGCCTGGAACGGCTACGACCCCAGTCCGGCCGATGAGGCGGGTCTCGACGCGGAACTGGACCGGCGCCTGGCCGAGACGGCCGCCCAGTGAGCGACAGCCTGCACATCGTGCTCGACGACGCGGCCATGGTCGCCGCCGGGCAGGGCAACATCCTGGCGTCCCGGCTCATCCACCGGGCGCACGCCGAACCGGGCTGGTTCCTCTACGCCCCGGCTTGCGCGCTGGTGGAGGCCGACCGGGCCCGGCCCGGCACCGCCGAGCACATCGCCGCTCTGCCCGGCATCACCGTCCTGGACCTCGATCTGCCGGCCGCCCTGGCGGTAGCGCGCGACACCTCCGCATGGGCCGTCGCGCACGCCCGGTACGCGGCTCAGCCGACGCCCGAGCGCCCTGACGGCGCAGTGGTGGCGACCGCCGCCGCGGACACGTGGAAGGGGCAGGTGGTACGCGTTCTCGACCTGGCGCCGTGAACCGGGCAAGGACACGGAAACGGGGCGGGCCCGAGCGCATCGCTCGGGCCCGCCCCGTTTTTGTAGGCCGAAATGCCTGATCCCGCGCTACGGCAGCTGTGCCGTCCTGGCCTCGCGGCGGTTGTCGCGGAAGGCGTTGACCCGGCGGGCCATGGCGAAGAGGGGGATCACCGCGCCGAGGACCAGCTGCAGGGCGCAGGCGGTCTGGAGCAGCAGCTCGCCGCCGGGGGCCTCGAAGGCCCAGGCCGCCAGGAGGGCCATGCTGGTGACGATCCAGCTCAGCATGGCGACCGCGAGCCGGCCCCGGGGCTTGGGGTACTCCACCCGGCTCACCATCAGCCAGGCGACGCCGACGATCGCCAGCAGTGTGGGGACGAACGGCAGGCCCAGCAGTACCACCGACACCACGGTCAGCGCGCCGAAGGGGCTCGGCATGCCCTGGAAGACCCCGTCGGGCATGGTCACGCAGGAGAATCTCGCAAGCCGTAGCACCACCGCCAGCAGCACCACGATCGCGGCGACCGCCGACACCCGCTGGTACGCGTCGGGGGCGGCGACCATGCCCCACACCACCACGAAGTACGCGGGGGCGAGCCCGAAGCTGATCAGGTCGGAGAGGTTGTCCAGCTCCGCGCCCATCGCCGAGCTGCGCAGCTTGCGCGCGACGAGCCCGTCGAACAGGTCGAAGACGGAGGCGAGCAGCATCAGCATGACCGCGGAGGCGGCGCTGTGCCGGGTCATGCCGCCGTCCTCGCTTCCCGTCAGGTGCGGGATGAGGACGCCGGTGGTGGTGAAGTACACCGCGAGGAAGCCGCAGGTCGCGTTTCCGAGGGTGAGCGTGTCCGCTATCGACAGGCGCGTCGACAGCGGCATGTCGTCCGTCTCGTCGATGTCCTCGTCCACCTCGGCCCCGGGGACCCAGGTGGCGGCCTGTGCCTCGGGATCAGTGACGGTCAATTCGAGTCACCCCCGCTGTGGTGGCCTGGCCGACCTCGACCGCGACGTCGATGCCCTTGGGGAGGTAGATGTCGACGCGCGAACCGAAGCGGATGAGGCCGATCCGCTCGCCCTGCTCCACCTTGGTGCCCTGGGGCACGTACGGCACGATGCGCCGGGCCACGGCCCCGGCGATCTGCACCATCTCGATGTCGCCGAGCTCGGTGTCGAAGTGCCAGACGACCCGCTCGTTGTTCTCGCTCTCCTTGTTGAACGCGGGAACGAAGCCGCCGGGGATGTGCTCGACGGAGGTCACGGTGCCGGCCAGCGGGGCGCGGTTGACGTGGACGTTCAGCGGGCTCATGAAGATGGCGACGCGGGTGCGCCCGTCCTTCCACGGCATGATGCTCTGCACCACGCCGTCGGCCGGTGAGATGACCCGGCCCTGAGCGATCTCTCGCTCGGGGTCGCGGAAGAACCACAGCATGCCCGCCGCGAGAGCGGTGGCGGGCACGGCGACCGCCGCCCAGCGTCCGGAGCGGCGGGCGCGAGTGAGGCTGACCGCCGCGGTGGCGACGGTCGGGAGGAGCCACGGCGACGCTCCGCGCGCGAGGCGTACGCCGGCCAGGCTGTCGCGAGGTGCAGAGGATTGGCTGTGGGGCATGGATGACCTTCGTAGCGGAGGGTGCCGCGACATGAGACTGGGGACGGCGGCTTTCCGGGATCGTATCGGTTGCGAGCGGTAACTGGGCAAGCGCCGGGGCCTGTCGGTGGCTGAAGTCTCCCCGGCATGGTGTGATCTTCTTCTCTCGGCTACCACCGCAATACCATGCCAAAAGGTACATTCAGCCGTTGATTCGGTACTCCTCCAGCAGTCGTCGTCCGATAATCATTTTCTGGATCTCGGCGGTGCCTTCGCCGATGAGAAGCATCGGGGCTTCGCGGTACAGGCGCTCGATCTCATACTCCTTGGAGAAGCCGTAGCCGCCATGGATGCGGAAGGCGTCCTCCACGACCTCCTTGCAGTACTCGGAGGCCAGGTATTTGGCCATCCCCGCCTCCAGGTCATTGCGCCGGCCCGAGTCCTTCTTGCGGGCCGCGTTGACCATCATCGCATGCGCCGCCTCGACCTTTGTGGCCATTTCGGCCAGTTTGAACTGGATGGCCTGATGTTGTGCGATGGGTTTGCCGAAGGTGTGCCGCTGCTGTGCATATGCAACGCCGAGCTCGAAGGCGCGGCGCGCCACACCGCAGCCACGGGCCGCCACATTGACCCGCCCGACCTCCACTCCGTCCATCATTTGGTAAAAACCGCGACCGGAGGTGCCGCCGAGGACACGATCCGCCGGAATGCGCAGTCCGTCCAGGATGAGCTCGGTGGTGTCGACACCCTTGTAGCCCATCTTCTCGATCTTGCCGGGGATGGTGAGCCCGGGGCGTACCTCGCCGAAGCCCGGCTCCTTCTCCACCAGGAAGGTGGTCATGGACTTGTGCGGGGCCGGCGCCTCGCCCGCCGGGTCCGTCTCGTCCGTCCGGCACAGCACCGCCACCACCGTGGAGGTGCCGCCGTTGGTCAGCCACATCTTCTGGCCGGTGAGCAGGTAGTCGTCGCCGTCCCGGACGCCCTTGGTGGTGATCGCGGACACATCCGAGCCCAGGCCGGGCTCCGACATCGAGAAGGCGCCGCGGATCTCGCCCAGCGCCATCTTGGGCAGGAAGTACTCCTTCTGTTCCTGGGTGCCGTGCTGCTTGAGCATGTATGCGACAATGAAGTGGGTGTTGATGATGCCGGACACGCTCATCCAGCCGCGCGCGATCTCCTCCACGCACAGCGCGTAGGTCAGCAGCGACTCGCCGAGCCCCCCGTACTCCTCGGGGATCATCAGCCCGAAGACGCCGAGCTCCTTGAGGCCCTCGACGATCTGGGCCGGGTACTCGTCGCGGTGCTCCAGCTCGGTCGCTACCGGCAGGATCTCTTTGTCGACGAAGTCCCTGACGGTGGCCAGGATCTCCTGCTGGACGTCCGTCAGGCCGTCGGTCTGCGCGAGGCGGCTCATCTCAGTCCTCTCCCAGCTCGGAGGAGACGGGCGGCCGACCGGGCTGCTCCCCGCCCCGCTCCTTGATGTACGTCGCCGTCGGCACCATCACCTTGCGCCGGAAGACGCAGACGAGCGTGCCGTCCTGCTTGTAGCCCTTGGTCTCCACATGGACCACGCCCCGGTCGGGCTTGGACTTCGACGGGGTCTTGCCGAGCACCGTCGTCTCGCCGTAGATCGTGTCGCCGTGGAAGGTGGGCGCGACGTGCCGCAGCGACTCGATCTCCAGATTGGCGATGGCCTTGCCGGAGACGTCCGGCACCGACATGCCGAGCAGCAGCGAGTAGACGTAGTTCCCGACCACCACGTTCTGGCCGAAGTCGGTCGTCTTCTCGGCGTAGTTGGCGTCCAGGTGGAGCGGGTGGTGGTTCATGGTGAGCAGACAGAAGAGGTGGTCGTCGTACTCGGTGACGGTCTTCCCCGGCCAGTGCCGGTAGACATCGCCCACCGTGAACTCCTCGTAGGTGCGGCCGAACTGCATGGCGCTCACCCCTCCGGGGCTTCGAAGCGGGAGGTACGGGCCATGCCGGCGGCCCGGCCCTTGCCGGCGATCACCAGCGCCATCTTGCGGCTGGCCTCGTCGATCATCTCGTCGCCGAGCATCGCCGAGCCCTTTTTGCCGCCCGCCTCGGACGTGTAGTACTCGTACGCGTCCAGGATCAGCTCGGCGTGGTCGTAGTCCTCCTGCGAGGGCGAGAAGACCTCGTTGGCGGCCTCGACCTGGCCCGGGTGCAGCACCCACTTGCCGTCGAAGCCGAGCGCGGCGGCGCGGCCGGCCACCTCGCGGAACCCGTCCACGTTCTTGATCTGCAGATACGGGCCGTCGATCGCCTGGAGGTCGTTGGCGCGGGCGGCCATCAGGATCTTCATCAGGATGTAGTGGTAGGCGTCGGCCGGGTAGCCGGGCGGCTGCTCGCCCACGACCAGCGACTTCATATTGATCGACGCCATGAAGTCGGCCGGGCCGAAGATGATCGTCTCGATGCGCGGGGAGGCCTGCGCGATCTCGTTGACGTTGTTCAGGCCCTGGGCGTTCTCGATCTGCGCCTCGATGCCGATCCGGCCGACCTCGAACCCCATCGTCTTCTCGATCTGCGTCAGCAGCAGATCGAGCGCGACGACCTGCTCGGCGCTCTGCACCTTCGGCAGCATGATGCAGTCGAGGTTGGGGCCCGCGCCCTCCACCACCGTCACGACGTCGCGGTACGTCCACTCGGTCGTCCAGTCGTTGACGCGCACCACCCGGGTCTTGCCCGTCCAGTCGCCCTCGTTGAGGTACTTGACGACGGTGTGCCGCGCCTCGGGCTTGGCCAGCGGCGCACACGCGTCCTCCAGGTCCAGGAAGACCTGGTCGGCGGCCAGGCCCTGGGCCTTCTCCAGGAAGCGCGGATTGCTCCCGGGGACCGCGAGGCAGGAGCGGCGCGGACGCAGGCGGTTGATGGGGGACGGCGCGGTCATACGGGGACCTCCAGGGGGTCGAGGCGGTTCGCGGTGCGGATCTCGTCGACGATACGACCGATGATCTCTGTGATACCGAAGTCCTTCGGGGTGAAGACGGCCGCCACTCCGGCCTCGCGCAGCGCGGCGGCGTCCGCGGCCGGGATGATCCCGCCGACGATCACCGGGATGTCGGGCGCCCCGGCCGCGCGCAGCCGGGCCAGTACGTCCGGCACCAGCTCGGCGTGCGAGCCGGAGAGGATGGACAGGCCGACGCAGTGCACGTCCTCGGCGACGGCCGCCGAGACGATCTGCTCGGGGGTGAGCCTGATCCCCTGGTAGATCACCTCGAAGCCGGCGTCCCTGGCCCGTACGGCGATCTGCTCGGCGCCGTTGCTGTGCCCGTCCAGGCCGGGCTTGCCGACCAGCAGCCGCAGCTTGCCGGCGCCGAGGTCGGCGGCGGTCGCGGCGGCCTTCGCGCGGACCGCGGCGAGCGGGCTGCCCTCCTCGGCGGCGACCGCCACGGGCGCCCCGCCGACCCCGGTCGGGGCGCGGAACTCGCCGAACACGTCCCGCAGTGCCCAGGCCCACTCGCCCGTGGTGACGCCCGCGCGGGCGCACTCCAGGGTGGCGGCCATCAGGTTGTCGCTGCCCGCGGCGGCCTTCTTGAGCGCGGCCAGGGCGTCCTGGGCCCGGCGCTCCTCGCGCCTCTCGCGCCAGGCGACCAGTGCACGGACCACCCGCGCCTCGTTCGAAGGGTCCACCGTCATGATCGCGGTGTCCAGGTCGGCGGTGAGCGGATTGGGCTCGGTGGACTCGTAGCAGTTGACGCCGACGATCTTCTCCTCGCCCGCCTCGATGCGCGCCCTGCGCTCGGCGTGCGAGGCGACCAGCCGCGCCTTGAGATAGCCGGACTCGACGGCGGCCATGGCCCCGCCCATCTCCTGGATACGCTCGATCTCGGCCAGCGCGGCCTCGACGAGGGCGTCCACCTCGGCCTCGATGACGTGCGAGCCGGCGAAGATGTCGTCGTACTCCAGCAGATCGCTCTCATGGGCGAGGACCTGCTGGATGCGCAGCGACCACTGCTGGTCCCAGGGGCGCGGCAGCCCCAGCGCCTCGTTCCAGGCCGGGAGCTGTACGGCGCGGGCGCGGGCGTCCTTGGAGAGGGTGACCGCCAGCATCTCCAGCACGATGCGCTGGACGTTGTTCTCCGGCTGGGCCTCGGTCAGCCCGAGGGAGTTGACCTGGACGCCGTAGCGGAAGCGGCGGTGTTTGGGGTCCTGGACGCCGTAGCGCTCCAGGGTGATCCGGTCCCAGATGCGGCCGAAGGCGCGCATCTTGCACATCTCCTCGATGAACCGGACGCCCGCGTTCACGAAGAAGGAGATACGGGCCACCACATCGCCGAAGCGCTCCTCGGGCACCTGTCCACAGGCCCGTACGGCGTCCAGCACGGCGATCGCGGTGGACATCGCGTAGGCGATCTCCTGCACCGGGGTGGCCCCTGCCTCCTGCAGGTGGTAGCTGCAGATGTTGATCGGGTTCCACTTGGGGATGGCGCCGACCGTGTACGCGATCATGTCGGTGGTCAGCCGCAGGCTCGGCCCGGGCGGGAAGACATGCGTCCCGCGCGACAGGTACTCCTTGACGATGTCGTTCTGGGTGGTGCCCTGCAGCGCCGCGACGTCCGCGCCCTGCTCCTCCGCGACCACCTGGTACAGCGCCAGCAGCCACATGGCGGTGGCGTTGATGGTCATGGAGGTGTTCATCCGCTCCAGCGGGATGTCCTGGAACAGCCGCCGCATGTCCCCGAGGTGGCAGACCGGGACGCCGACCCGGCCCACCTCGCCGCGGGCCAGGATGTGGTCCGGGTCGTAGCCGGTCTGGGTGGGCAGGTCGAAGGCGACGGACAGACCGGTCTGGCCCTTGGCGAGGTTGCTCCGGTACAGCTCGTTGGAGGCCTCGGCGGAGGAGTGTCCGGCGTAGGTCCGCATGAGCCACGGCCGGTCCCTCTTCCGCCGTTCCTCTCCCCGCTCCTCGCCCGGCGTCATGCGGCGTCCCGGAAGATGTTGATGGCGTCGATGTGGCGCTCGCGCAGCTCCGGGTCGCGGACGCCCAGGCCCTCCTGGGGGGCCAGGCACAGGACGCCGACCTTGCCCTGGTGGACGTTGCGGTGGACGTCGTGGGCGGCCTGGCCGGTCTCCTCCAGCGGGTACACCTTCGACAGCGTCGGGTGGATCTTGCCCTTGGCGATCAGCCGGTTGGCCTCCCAGGCCTCGCGGTAGTTGGCGAAGTGGGAGCCGACGATGCGCTTGAGCGACATCCACAGGTAGCGGTTGTCGTACTCGTGGGTGTAGCCGGACGTGGACGCGCAGGTGACGATGGTGCCGCCCTTGCGGGTCACGTAGACGCTCGCGCCGAAGGTCTCCCGGCCGGGGTGCTCGAAGACGATGTCGACGTCCTCGCCGCCGGTCAGCTCGCGGATGCGCTTGCCGAAGCGCTTCCACTCCTTCGGGTCCTGGGTGTGTTCGTCCTTCCAGAACCTGTAGTCCTCGGCGCTGCGGTCGATGATCGCCTCGGCGCCCATGGCCCGGCAGATCTCGGCCTTGCGGGGCGAGGAGACCACACAGATCGGGGTGGCGCCGCCGGCGAGGGCGAACTGGGTGGCGTAAGAGCCGAGCCCGCCGCTGGCGCCCCAGATCAGCACGTTGTCGCCCTGTTTCATCCCGGCGCCGTTGCGGGAGACCAGCTGCCGGTACGCGGTCGAGTTGACCAGCCCGGGGGCGGCCGCCTCCTCCCAGCTCAGGTGCCTGGGCTTGGGCATGAGCTGGTTGGACTTGACCAGCGCGAGCTCGGCGAGGCCGCCGAAGTTGGTCTCGAAGCCCCAGATGCGCTGCTCGGGGTCGAGCATGGTGTCGTCGTGGCCGTCCGCGGACTCCAGCTCGACGGACAGGCAGTGTGCGACGACCTCGTCGCCGGGCCGCCAGATGTTCACGCCCGGACCGGTGCGCAGCACGACGCCCGCGAGGTCGGAGCCGATGATGTGGTACGGCAGGTCGTGCCGCTTGGCGAGCGGGGAGAGCCTGCCGTACCGCTCCAGGAAGCCGAAGGTGGGCAGCGGCTCGAAGATCGAGGTCCACACGGAGTTGTAGTTGACGGAGCTGGCCATGACGGCCACCAGCGCCTCGCCGGGGCCGAGTTCGGGCACCGGCACCTCGTCCACGTGCAGTGACTTGCGGGGGTCCTTCTCCTTGGTGGTCTGGCCGGCGAACATCTCGGCCTCGTCCTTGTGCACGGTCACCGCGCGGTACGACTCGGGGACCGGCAGGGCGGCGAAGTCCGCGGGCCCCAGCGCGGGGCCGTGGTCGGGCGCTGTCGACGCCAGGATCGCGTCCAGGATTTCGTTCATCGGTGCCTCCGGCGAAGCGTCGGGGGACGCTTGAGGGAACGCTGGGCTCATTGACGGTTGCTGCGTTGCTGCTGGTGCCGTCGGTTCGGCGGAGGTGGTGCTGAGCGGCGCGCGGGTAGCGCGGAGGTGCCTGGTGACGCAGGCGGTCCGGGCGCGCGAAGCGGGCGTGCGGGGACAGCCGGCGCACAGTGGTTTTCTGTGCGTCGTCCACCCGGACACCCTCACCGTATGGCACCCTGTGCCAGCTCGCAAGACACTGCGTGCCAACAAATTCTCTCAGTTGTCATCTTGAGTGCACACATGAGCGGGCAACGGCCGTCCCGGAAGGGACGGCCGTTGCGTTCGGTGTGTGATGGTGTGCGAACAGGTATCGGCTTCAGCTGCTCTTTTCCAGCGTGAGCGCGAAGATGTGCGCCCTCGCGGTCCCCGACGGGGCGCCCAGGGCGACGGTGGAGAGCTCCTTGGCCGGGTCCAGCGCCACCTTCTGGTGGAAGATCGCCGCCTTGGTGGACAGCGGGCCGGTGCGGGTGTGGATCTGGCTGGTGCGCACCGCCTCCGTCTCGCCGTACTTCGGCCCCGACAGCCACGCGGTGAGCTTGACGTCCGCCTTCACGGTCGAGCCGTCCGCGTAACCGAACACGGCGGGCACCGTCACATCCCCCGTATCGCCCGAGCCCAGCACATGCAGCTTCGCGTAGGAGCCGGCCGGGACGGAGATCTTCTGACCGGCCGCGACGACGTTGTTGTTCGAGCCCTCGCTGCCGTTGGTGAACGAGAAGGTGATCCCGTCGTCCACGGTCTGCCCGGTCTGCGGCAGCTGGACCATCGGATACGTCCGGCCGGTGCCGTCGAAGTCGCCGTCCCCGTAGTACATCTCGGTGGTGATGGCGTCGTTGTCGAAGTGCCCGGCCAGATCCACCGGGGTGGCCGCGCCCGTCTCCGGCAGCGCCGGCAGCCCCCAGCGCTCGGCGGGCACCGTGACCTTCACTGGCGCGATCTCGAAGTCCGGCCGCGACCCCGCCGGGTACACCACCGCCTCCTCGTCCCGGTCCAGCTCCAGCTCGATCACCCCGTCGGCCACCTCACGCCACGTCGGCGCGGGCCCGTCGACCCCGGCCACCGTGACCCGCCCGGCGATCGAGTGCCGGACCTTGCACGGCTCCCCGGCCAGGCTGCGCACCCGCACCCAGCGCGTCGTACCGCCCCTGCGCACCCCGCTGACCAGGAACGCGCCCTGGGTGCGGAAGTCGTGCAGGGTCACATCCCGCCACTCGCCCGGCACGCCCGGGAAGAAGCGGATGGTGTCGCCCCAGCTCTGGCAGAGCATGTCGTGGATGGACTGCGCGCCCGACAGCGGGGTCTCGATCACCGGACCCGCCTCGTAGTAGTGCGTATTGGGCTGGATGAACCGCGCCACCAGCTCGCGCAGATACTTCAGCGCGTCATCGCCCCGGCCCATCTGGGTGGAGATCGAGGCCGCGCCCGTGAAGCTGTAGCCGCGCAGCGCGCCCTCGAAGCTGATCCAGTGCTCCAGGGAGCGGGCGATCAGGTCGCGGTTCTCCTTCTGGTCCCAGTTGACCAGGTAGAGGGGGTAGACGGAGAGCATGTGGGAGTAGTGGCGGTGCGACTTCGCGAACGGCACCCCGGTGCCGATCATGAAGCCGTTCTCGTCCACCGGGTAGTCCACCAGCTTGTCCAGCACCTCGCGCCACCTCGGCGCCAGCTCGTCGTCCCTGTCCAGCAGTTCGACGGTCTCCAGCAGGGTTTTGCAGCTCCAGCGCAGCAGCGCCAGGTCGTAGTTGCAGTCCGGGGCCGACCCGTACTCGGGGGAGAAGGTCTTCGGCAGATGCAGCCTGCCGTCCGACTGCTCCTGGAGGAAGTGCAGGTAGTAGTTGGTGGAGCGGCGCAGCAGCGGATAGAGCACATCCTCCAGCAGGCCCCGGTCCATGGAGTGCCGGTAGGTCAGCCACACGTTGTGCAGCGCCCACGGCAGATTGCCGACCTCCGGGTCGCCGACGCCCGGGACCGGCACCGAGCCGTTGTCCTCGCACTGCGCGTCCGTGGAGCGGCGCAGTCCGGCCGAATCGGCCTGGTACTCGGGCTTGAGCGCCTTGATCAGGACGTCGGTGTTCTCGGTGAGGGTGCGCGGGATCGCGTCAAGCTCCAGGTGGTTGGAGCCGTGGACCGGCCAGTACTCCAGCTGCACATTGAGGTTCCACCACACCCCGGGCCAGGGCGTGGGCTCCACCCAGGGGCCGGTGGTGGCCATCACGGGGGCGTGCTCACGGGCCGCGCAGGCCAGCTTGTAGAGCTGGATCCAGTAGAAGCTCTGCAGCATGCCGTCGGGGACGGAGATGAAGCTCTTGCGGTAGAAGCGGTGCCACCAGTCGCGGTGCGAGCGCAGCAGGCTGGAGACGGGCAGCGCCGAGGCCTTGCGTACCGTCGTGCGGACCCGGCCCTCCGCGTCCGTGCCGGGGAAGGAGTGCGCCACCGCCAGGTAGTACGTGCGCTCCCGGCCCTTGCCGCGCTCCTTGTACGCACTGGCCGTCTGCCCGCCCGGGACCAGCGACTGGACGGTGATGCCCATCCCGTCCTCGGTGCGGCTGACCGGGGCCGGGTTCGGCTCGAAGCCCGCCGGCGGGTTCTCGCGGACGATCCGCGGGCTGACCGCGGGGGAGGGGCGGTACTCCCAGCGGAAGCCCTCCTCGCCCTCGCTCGCCTCCACGGTGGCCAGCAGCATCGTCCGGTCGTTGTGCACCAGGGCGCGCAGCTTCAGCGTGCCCTTGTCGGTGGTGACCGTGCCGCGCACCTCGGCGTTCCACAGGTCCAGACGCAGATCGACGCCCGTGATCGCGCCGGCCGGGCGCAGCAGCAGATTGCCGACCGGCAGCCGCGCCACGCCCCAGTCGCTGCCGCCCTGGGTGGGGCGGTGGTCCTGGGACTCGCTGTGGTGGACCGTGAAGCGCAGGGCGTTCTCGCCCGGCTCCTGGTAGACGATCGAGCCGAACAGCCCGTTGCCGAGGAAGGGCCCCTCGTACCAGGTGCGCGGCATCCGTTTCCAGAACAGGTCCTGCCCGGCGAGGAACCGCTCCCACTCCCTGTCGGTCCGCATGCCCCGCAGGGCCACGGCCTGCTGGGGCGCCGCCGAGGCCGGCTCGGCGAGGGCGGCCCCCGCCGTCGTCCCGGCGGCCGCGCCGGCCGCCACCCGGCTGAGGAATCCACGTCTGCTGACTGCCATCCTTCGATCAGCTCCGTCCCACGAGACGTCCAGATTGTTCGACCTGTTCGGCAGATTGATCCGATGATTTGGCTAGACGGGAGCGTAGGAACGGGCTAATGATGCGTCAAGACACTGGATAGGTCAGATGTATAGAGCCGCACTCCTGCCGCACCCCCAGAGCCGACTCCATCGGGAGGGAACGTTGCGCGTCATACGATCCAAGGCCACCAGAGCCGCGGCGGCCATCGCCTGCGCCGTGGCCGTCCTCGTACCCCTACAGGCCCAGGCCGAGGGGAAAGCCGGCGGCCACAGCTGGCGGCTGACCGGACAGGGCCAGGTCAGCGGTCAGCTCACCCTGACCAGCGAGGGCGGTCTCACCCTCTCCGCCCAGCACGGCCGCACCACCGTCCTGCGCCCCTCCGCGCTCGGTATCCGCACCGCCGACACCGACTTCAGCACCGGGCTGCGCTACGAAGGGCGCAGCGACCGGCGCATCCACGCGACGTACACGACCGTCAGCGGGCGCCGCACCCACCACACCTCCGACGCCTCCGAGTCCACCTTCACCTTCCGCAAGCAGGGGCGGACCCTCAAGGTCGTCGTCCGGGTCTCCGCCGACGGGCTGGCCTACCGCTACGCGCTGCCCGGCAAGGGCACCGTCACCGTGCTCGGCGAGGCCACCGAGTTCGCCGTCCCGCCCACCGCCGACTCCTTCCTGCTGCCGTACGACAACGGCCGCCAGGACTACGAATCCGCCCACGACCACACCACCGTCGCCGACGCCGAAGGCGGCGACTACGGCTACCCCTCGCTGTTCCACATCGGCGACAGCTGGATGCTCGTCGAGGAAGCCGACCTCAACAGCTCCTACGGCGGCTCCCGCCTCACCCTCGACGCCGCCACCGACCGCTTCGAGCTGACCCTCCCCGACCCCGCCGAGGTCAGCTCCCCCGGCCTCACCACGCCCTGGCGCACCCTGGTCATCGGCGACCTGGCCACCGTCACCGAGAGCGACCTGCCCACCGACCTCGCCGCGCCCTCCAAGGTCGCCGACACCTCCTGGATCAAGCCGGGCAAGGCCGCGTGGTCCTGGTGGTCCGACGGACAGAGCCCGACCAGCCTCGCCGCCCAGAAGAAGTTCGTCGACTTCGCCGCCCGGGAGGGCTGGAGCTACGTCCTCGTCGACTCGGGCTGGAGCAACGACTGGATGCCCGAGCTGACCGCCTACGCCAAGGAGAAGGGCGTCGGCATCTGGCTGTGGGCGCGCTGGCAGACCATCGACGCGCAGAGCGAGCGGGACCGGCTGATGCCGCTGTGGAAGTCCTGGGGCGTGGTCGGGCTGAAGATCGACTTCCTGGAGTCCGACGGGCAGGACCGGATGCGCTGGTACGACGCGGTCTTCAAGGACAGCGCGAAGTACCGGTTCATGCTGAACTTCCACGGCGCCACCATCCCGCGCGGCCAGGAGCGCACCTGGCCCCAGCTGATGAGCACCGAAGCGGTCAAGGGCGCCGAGGGCACCCGCCCCAAGCCCGGCCGCGAACCCTTCCCGGCCGCGCACTACACCACGCTGCCCTTCACCCGTAACCTCATCGGCTCCATGGACTTCACCCCCGTCACCTTCACCGGGGTGCGGCCCACCAGCGACGCGGCGGAGCTCGCGCTGTCCGTGGTGTACGAGTCGGGGGTGCAGCACTTCGCCGACAGCGTCGAGGCGTACGACAGCAGGCCGCTCGCCCGGAAGTTCCTGCGCGACGTGCCCACGGTGTGGGACGAGACCGAGCTCGTCGACGGCGCCCCCGGCGACCGCGCGGTCCTCGCCCGCCGCTCCGGCGACGACTGGTACCTCGGCGCGATCACCTCGGGCGACGCGCGCACGCTGGACGAGCCGCTGAGCTTCCTGGGCACGGGAAAGTGGCGCGCCGAGCTCTACAAGGACGGCGCGGACGGCCAGATCGTCACCGAGACCCAGGAGGTGACGTCCGCCTCCCGGCTGTCGGTGGCCATCCCAAAGAACGGCGGCTTCGCGGTCCGCTTCACGCGGGCGGGGTAGCGGCGGTGCGTTTGCGGTGAGTATGGGACAGCGACACGCCGTGACGTCGGCGTGTCGCTGTCCCATACTCACCGCAAAGTCAGCGGGGACCCGCTGCGGGCGGACGCTACCGCTTGAGGGCCTGCTCGATCGTGCGCATCACCTCGTCCAGCGGGGCGTCCGTGCGGGCGACCATCACCACCACGTCCTCCTCCTCGCCCTTGGACGACACCGTGGCCGCCGGGCGGGTGGGGACGGGGCGGGCGGCGCCGATGCCCGTGCCGAAGGCCTGGCGGACGATGTCGAAGGCGTGGTCGAGCTGCGCCTCCACATCGCCCACGCCACCCGCGCGCAGCCAGCGCCGCAGCACGTGGTTGTGCGCGGTGACCACGGCGGAGGCGGCGACCTCCGCGAGCAGCGGGTCGTCGTCGCCGTCGTGGTGGGCGCCCTCGTCGAAGTGGCCCAGCAGATAGCGGGTGAACAGCCGCTCGTAGCGGGCCACCGAGGCGATCTCGCGCTCCCGCAGGGCGGGCACCTCGCGGGTCAGGCGGTAGCGCTCCACGGAGACCGCGGGGGAGGCGGCGTACATCCGCATGACCTCCTTGATTCCTCGGCACACCGTGTCCAGCGGGTGCTCGTGCGGCGGTGCCGCGTCCAGCACGTCCGAGGCCCGCACCAGTGTGTCGTCGTGGTCCGGGAAGATCGCCTCTTCCTTGGAGCGGAAGTGGCGGAAGAAGGTGCGGCGGGCGACCCCCGCTCTCGCCGCGATCTCGTCGACCGTCGTCGCCTCGTAGCCCTGCGTGGCGAACAACTCCATGGCCGCGGCCGCCAGTTTGCGGCGCATGGTCAGGCGCTGCGCGGAGGCCCGGCGGGCGCCGGCGCTTCCGCTGCCGGTGGAGGAGTTCGAGCGGTTCGTACGCGGCGTACGAGTGGCCTTCAGGGGCTGGGACATGTGGGGAACGTACTGCATTTTCCGGGGGGATGCCCCCTGGACCCCCGGGGCCGCCGGGGCCGCCGGGGGCTCCTGCGGCGGCGGACCCGGCGGGGAGCCCGGCGGGGGCCCCGGCTGCGGACCCGGGGCGGGCTCCAGCAGCCCGCCCCAGCCCGCCCGCTCCTCAGGCCTTCGCATACTCGCGGAAGCCGCGTCCCGTCTTCCGCCCCAGGCACCCCGCCGCGACCAGGTGCTCCAGCAGCGGTGCCGGCGCGAGGCCCGGCTCCCGGAACTCGCGGTGCAGCACCCGCTCGATGGCCAGGGACACATCCAGGCCCACGACGTCCAACAGCTCGAAGGGGCCCATCGGATAGCCGCCGCCGAGCTTCATCGCGGCGTCGATGGCGTCCGGCGAGGCGTAGTGCTCCTGGACCATCTTCACCGCGTTGTTGAGATACGGGAACAGCAGGGCGTTGACGATGAAGCCGGCCCGGTCGCCGCAGTCCACCGGGTGTTTGCGCACGGCCCGGCACACCGCGTGCGCGGTGGCCCGCACGTCGTCCGCCGTGAGGACCGTACGCACCACCTCGACCAGCTTCATCGCGGGCGCCGGGTTGAAGAAGTGCAGGCCGACCACGTCCTGCGGGCGCGAGGTCGCGCGGGCGCAGGCGATCACCGGCAGGGAGGAGGTGGTGGTGGCCAGCACCGCGCCCGGCTTGCAGACCTTGTCCAGCGTCGCGAACAACTGCTGCTTGACGGCCAGGTCCTCCGCCACCGCCTCGACGGCCAGGTCCACGTCCGCGAAGGCGTCCAGCGACCCCGCTGGGGCGATCCGGGCCAGCGTCTCGTCGCGGTCCTGCTCGCTCAGCCGCCCCTTGGCCACCGACCGCTCCAGGGACCGGGCGATCCTGGTTTTGGCCGCCTCCGCCTTCTGCGGGGTGCGCGCGGCCAGGACGACGTCGTGGCCCGCCTTGGCGAAGACCTCGGCGATCCCGCTCGCCATGGTGCCCGAGCCTGCGACCCCCACCGCGCGGACGGGCCGCGCGGCGACCGTGGCCCCGGCGGCGGGGTCCGGGGTCAGCGCGTCCGGGACCACGGCACCGCTGCCCGGCGCGTCGTACGTGTAGAAGCCGCGGCCCGCCTTGCGGCCGGTCAGCCCGGCCTCGGCGAGCTGGCCCAGGACGGGCGCGGGCGCGTGCAGCCGGTCCCCGGAGGCCGCGTACATCGCCTCCAGGACCGTACGGGCCGTGTCGATGCCGACCAGGTCGAGCAGCGCCAGCGGGCCCATCGGCAGGCCGCAGCCCAGCCGCATCGCGGCGTCGATGTCCTCACGCGCCGCGTACTTCGCCTCGTACATCGCGGCGGCCTGGTTGAGATAGCCGAACAGCAGCCCGTCGGCGACGAACCCCGGCCGGTCGCCGAGCGCGACCGGCTCCTTGCCGAGATCGCGGGCCAGCGCGGTGACCGCGGCGACGGCGGCCGGCGCGGTCAGCACGCTGGAGACGATCTCGACGAGCTTCATGGCGGGCGCGGGGTGGAAGAAATGCAGGCCGAGAACGCGCTCCGGGCGGGCGGAGTCGGCGGCCAGCCGGGTCACGGACAGCGCGTTCGTGCCGGTCGCCAGGATGGTGTCGGGCCGGACGACGGCGTCCAGGGCCGCGAAGACCTCCTGCTTGAGGTCATAGCTCTCCGGCACCACCTCGATCACCAGATCGGCGTCGGCCGCGGCCCGCAGATCGGTGCGGACGCGGAAGCGGGCCAGCGCGTCCTGCCGCTCCGACTCGGTCATCCGCTCGCGGCGCACGGCGCGGGCGGTGGCGCTCTCCAGCGCGGCGAAGGCCCGGCGGGCGGCGCTCTCGCTGATGTCGACGCCGATCACCTCGCGGCCCGCGCGGGCCAGCAGTTCGGCGATTCCGGTGCCCATCGTGCCGAGCCCGATGACGGCGACAGTAGTGAGCGGGGCCTTGGAGGGGGAGAGATCTGGGGAGGGCGTACGGCTGGGCGCGGGGCCAGGCGTGCGGCTGGCCGTACGGCCGGAGGGACGGCCGGCGTCGTTGGTCGGAAGACGGTCCATCGCGGACTCCAGAGGGTGTTCCCCGGAAGTGGGGATGACGTGACGACTGAGAGGAGCTTTCGGTCATGCGCGTTTGGGTCATGCGCGGCGGGCTGACACGAAACTCCGGCGGAAGGGCTTGCACGCTCCCTGACGGACAGCGCCACACGGAGGAAACTGCCCCTGGGAGACACCCGGCCGGCCCTGTCCCGGGGCCAGGCCGTACACATCTGCACTGCCGAACCGACTTCACACGGCGGCTGCGTCACCAGGCCGCCAGAGCAGGGGTGCTGCTCGTGTGGCCAGTTTAACTCGCGGGTAACCAAGACGCCAGAGCTCACTTTGTGACCCGCGCGCCGGGGCGCCGGTCACCGGGGAGGGGAGACCACGACATGGACGAAGAATTCCGCGTATTGACCGACCGGGTGCGGGCCTCGCTCTCGTCCCCGGAGGAGACCAGGGCCCACGCCTCGCTGCTCGCGCTCGTACGGCAGGGCACCCCCGCCGCCCGCGAACAGCTCGCCCGCATCCTCGTCGCGCCCGAGCAGCCGCTGTGGGCGCGGGAGACCGCCGCGTTCGTGCTCGGCAGCGCGGGCGACCGGCGCGCCTTCGAAACCCTGGTGCTCCTGCTCAACTACCGCGAACCGGCGCGCTGTGCGACCGCCGCCCGCGTCCTGGCCCGCCTCGGCGATCCGCGCACCGCCCGCGCCGCGGCCGCCCTGGCCACCAACCCGCTGCGCACCGCCTACTCCCTCCACCCCATCCGCCTCCTCGTCGAGCTCCGCGCCCCCGAATCCGTCCCGGCCCTCGTCGCCGCCCTCGAACGCCAACTGGCCGCCCGCGACCGCCACTGGCCGATCGCCCGCGCCTGTGTTGAAGGCCTCGGTGCCATCGGCGACGAACGCGCCGTCCCAGCCCTCACCTCCGCCTCCCGCCACCCCCGCCTGAGCGCGGCCGCGGCGGCGGCCCTGGCCCGCATCAGCGGCGGGGGCGGTCTCGCGGGCGGCGGCGACGGCGCCGCCCGCCGCCCCGCGCCGGACAAGCCGGGTCGGGCGCGGGTGCGGTGACGCGTGGCGGTGGGCGGTCGGTTCTGCGGCCTGGCGCTGCCCGCCGCCCTCCTGACTGATCGGGGCCGCGGGTGCGTTGAGGCGCGGGGGCGTGGTGAGCGCGGGGCGGCGGCGGACGACCGCACGCCGGGCGTGCGGTCCGGGGCCGGGCATGGCGCGCCTCGCGCGGACCGCGCCGCTGCGCGGTCGCGGCGGGCGGCTCCGCGCGCCGGAGGACCGCTGCGCGGGGCCCGGCGTCGCGTCCTCGGGAGGCGCCGCCTACGGGGACCGCCGTCGGGGGACGTGTCGCTGGGGCCTCAGGCCGGCGTGAGGGCGAGAGTTCGTACGTAGCGGAGTTCGGGGACGGGGACGCCGTTCACCTCGTAGTCCTCTTTGCCGCCGTCCGGGGTGAATCCCGCGCGTTCGTAGAAGCGCCGCGCGTGGGTGTTGCCCTCCAGGACCCACAGCCGCAGGTGCGGGAAGGCGCGTTCGGCGGCCCTGGTGACGGACTCCGTCAGCAGGGCGTGCCCGATGCCGGTGCCGATCAGGTCGGGGCGTACGTAGATCGCGTACAACTCCGCGTCGCCGGACGGCAGATCGTGGTCACGGTACGGGCCGAGACACGCCCAGCCCACCACCTCGCCGACCGCGCTCTCGGCCACGAGGTTGACGACGTCCCCCACGCCCCGGGAGAAGAACTCCCGCCGCCGCGCCGCGTCCTCCTCGACGCTCAGGCCGTCCAGGTGGGCCTGCGGTATCAGCCCCCGGTACGCCGCCTGCCAGCCGCGCACCCGCACCGCCGCCACAGCGTCGATGTCCGCCTCCGTCATGAGCCTTACGGTTACGCCGTCCATCCGTCCACCGTAGGCTGCTTGACCCTGTCGTTGGCGGCAGGGTCGCAGGATCCCGGCCATGAACGACAACAGCGACAGCGAAACCACTCTCCCGTTCGCCGGCAAGGTCGCACTCGTCACCGGCGCGGGCACCGGCATCGGCCGGGCCACCGCCCGTGCGCTCGCCGGGCAGGGCGCGCGGGTGGTGGTTGTCGGGCGGCGGCCGGGGCCGCTGGACGAGACGGCGGCGGGGCACCCGCGGATTCAGCCCCTTCCGGCCGACATCACCGCGGAGGGCGCCGCCGAGGACATCGTGCGGCGCGTGACCGAGTCGTACGGGCGACTGGATGTGCTGGTCAACAACGCCGCGGTCGTGCGCTCCGCGGCGCTTGGCGACATCACCCCCGAGCTGGCCGCCCCACTTCTGGCGACCAACCTCCTCGCGCCCGTCCTGCTGACACGGGCGGCCCTCGGCCCGCTGGAGGAGAGCGGCGGCGTGGTGGTGAACGTCAGCACCTCCGTCGGCCAGCGGGCCTGGCCGGGCAACTCCTTCTACGCGGCGACGAAGACCGCCCTCGAAACGCTGACCCGCAGCTGGGCGGTGGAGCTGGCGACGCGCGGGGTGCGGGTGGTGGCCGTCGCGCCCGGGGCGATCGAGACCCCGATCGGGGAGCACCAGGGGCTGACGCCCGAGCAGCGCGTGCGGGTGCGGGCCTGGCAGCTGGCCCACACCCCGCTGGGGCGGATCGGGCGGCCGGAGGAGGTGGCGTGGGCGATCGTCCAACTGGCCTCGCCGGGGGCGGCGTTTGTGACGGGGGTCGTGCTGCCGGTGGACGGCGGGGCGGTGATCGGCTGATGGGCGGCTGAGCGACAGCTGATAGAAACGGCACCGGAGGTGGGACCGGTGCGGATCGGGGAACTGGCGAAGGCCACGGGCGTGACGCCGCGCGCGCTGCGCCACTACGAGCAGGCGGGGCTGATCACGTCCTCGCGCGAGCACAACGGCTACCGCGACTACGACGAGCGCGCCGCCGTCCGCGTCCGCAACATCCGGCATCTGCTCGCCGTGGGTCTCACGCTGGACGACGTCCGCTGCTTCCTGCCGTGCCTGGACGGCGACATGACGAGGGCGAAACCCAGTCAAGAAGGGCTCGACATCGCCCGGGACCGGCTCGCCGTCCTCGACGCGCGCATCGCCGCCCAGATCGAGGCCCGCGACCGGCTGGCGGCCGCCCTGAACAGGGTGAGCGCGAGCGTGTGACGCCCCCACGGAGTGGGGGCACTCACAGCAGTGTCAGTTGGTCGGGCGCATGGGCGGTGACCCCAGCCGTGCCCGTCTCCGTCTCCGCGTCCGTGTCCGTCTCCGTATCCGTATGGTCCGGGACGCCCCGGTGCGCGCCCGCGCGGTACGGGCCGATGCCGTACTCGTCGGCGAACTCGTGGACCATCCCGGTGATCCGCCGCTGATACCACCGGGGCGCGTACGTCCCGCCCTCGTACAGCGCGTCGTACCGGCGCAGCAGGCGCGGGTGGTGGCGGGTGAGCCAGGCCGTGAACCACTCGCGGGCGCCGGGCCGCAGATGCAGTACGAGCGGCGTCACGGAGGTGGCCCCGGCCGCCGCGACGGCCCGTACGGTCGCGCGCAGCTGCTCGGGGGAGTCGCTGAGGAAGGGGAGGACCGGGGCCATCAGCACACCGCACGGGATGCCGTGGTCGGTCAGCGTGCGCACCGCCTCCAGCCTGCGCTGGGGCGAGGGCGTGCCCGGCTCGACGGTGTGCCACAGCTCGGGGTCGGTGAAGCCGACCGAGACGGAGACGCCGATGTCGGTGACGCGGGAGGCGCGCCGCAGCAGCTCCAGGTCGCGCAGGATCAGGGTGCCCTTGGTGAGGATGGAGAAGGGGTTGGCGCGTTCGGTCAGGGCGGTGAGGATGCCGGGCATCAGCCGGTAGCGGCCCTCGGCCCGCTGGTAGCAGTCGACGTTGGTGCCCATGGCGATGTGCTCGCCGCGCCAGCGGCCTGAGGCCAGCTCGCGGCGGAGCAGTTCGGGGGCGTTGACCTTGACCACGATCTGGGTGTCGAAGCCGAGCCCGGTGTCGAGGTCGAGATAGCTGTGCGTCTTGCGCGCGAAACAGTAGACGCAGGCGTGACTGCAACCGCGGTACGGGTTCACCGTCCATTCGAACGGCATCCGGGAGGCGCCGGGCACCCGGTTGACGATCGAGCGGGCGCGGATCTCGTGGAAGGTGATGCCCCGGAACTCGGGGGTGTCGAAGGTGCGGGTGGTCACCGCGTCCGCCGGGAAGAGGGCGGGCGCGGCCGCCCCGTCGCCGTCGGTCAGGTTGTCCCAGCGCATGGCTCGCACCTCCGGGGGTCTCGCTCGTACCCAGAATTAGAACACATGTTTCATTCATGGGTGTCAACCCCCGGAGGCCGGTGTCGTGCGTTCCGCGTCGCCCTTGTCCCGGTCGGCCCGGTCGGCCCGGTCGGTCCTGTCGGCCCCGTCAGCCCCGGGCGCCCGGCGCCGTGGCCCGGGGCTCGGTGAGTGCGGGGCCGCCGGCGGCGCGCAGGGTCCCGGCCGTGTGGCGGGCTCGGCGGGCCGGGACGAGCAGGGCCGCGAGGGCGGCGGCGAGGCAGAGCAGGGTCAGCAGGGCGAAGCCATGGGCGTAGCCGGATTCGTACGGCAGGCCGGAGGGCTGGAGGTGGCCGGTGACCAGCACGCTGGTGACGGAGGCGCCGATGGAGCCACCGATGGTGCGGATGTTGGCGTTCATGCCGGTCGCGGCGCCGGTCTGCTCGGCGGGGACGCTGCCCACGATGAGGTTGGCCATCGAGGCGAAGGCCAGGCCGATGCCGAGGCCGAAGATCCCGGCGACGAACGCCACCTGCCACTGCCGGTCGTGCCACAGGGTGAGGAAGCCACAGGCGACGGCGCCGAGCGCGGCGCCCGTCACCAGCAGCCGCTTGGCGCCGAGGCGCGGTTCGAGGCGGCCGCTGAGCACGCCCGCGGCGAACATGGCGATCAGCATGGGGAGCATCAGCAGCCCGGCCCCGGTGACACTGGCGCCGAAGCCGTACCCCGCGGCGGACGAGGTCTGCGCGAAGGCGGGGAGGAAGGACCAGATCGCGTACATGCCCGCGCCGAACAGCAGCGCCGCGGCGTTGGTGGTCCACACGGCGGGCAGCCGCATGACGCGCAGGTCGATCAGCGGGTGGGCGGAGCGGGCCTCGGCCAGCAGCCACAGGGCGAACAGCAGCGCGGCGGCCGCGAAGAGCATGATCACCCGGGCCGATCCCCAGCCCCACACGGTCGCCTGGCTGAGCGGCAGCAGCAGCGCGACCAGCCAGCCCGAGAGCAGCAGGGCGCCGGTCCAGTTGACGCGTCCGGTGGCGCGGGTGGGGGAGTCGGGGATGAAGCGCAGGGCGATCAGCGCGGTGGCGGCGACGATCCCGACGGGCAGCCAGAACAGCCAGCGGTAGTCGAGGGCGCTGACGATGGGCCCGGCGGCGACCATGCCGACGCCGCCGCCCGCGGCGATGACCGCCGAGAGGTTGCTGATGCTGGGGCTCACCTCCTCGGCGGCGAACTCGTCGCGGATGATGCCGAAGGAGAGCGGGAAGAGCGCGCCGCCGACGCCCTGGATCACCCGGGCGACGATGAGGACGCCGATCGTGGGCGCGAGCGCCGCGAGCAGACAGCCGAGCGTCAGCGCGCCGAGGACCGCGACCAGGGTGCGCTTCTTGCCGATCAGATCGCCGACGCGGCCGAGGATCGGGGTGAAGATCGAGGCGGAGAGCAGATACGCGGTCATCACCCAGGTCGCGGTCGACTGCGAGGTGTGCAGGGCGTGCTGCACGGTCGGCAGGGCCGGGGCGATCAGCGACTGGAGCATGGAGAACACGCCGGCGCCTGTCGCGAGGACCGCGAAGGTGAGGCGGGTGGAGCTGCGGGGCATGGTGACCTCTCCGGACGGGACAGGGGACGGGCGGCGCGCGCCGGGCGCGGCCGACCAGGGGCACGGGCACGGTGGAACGGTGGGCGCACGAGGGTGCGCGACCGGCAGTGCACGGCCCCGACTGATAAAGTGGAGGTGTACCTCCACTCTAACGGAGGTGAACCTCCACTTTCAAGCGACTCCCCTCCTGCCTCGACCCGATTCCGCCCGGAGGCCCCCGTGACCGTCCCGCAGCTCCCCGTCGACGAGATCGTCGCGGCGCAGCGCCCGCACCGCCGGGATGCCGCGCGCAACTACGACGCGCTGCTCTCCGCCGCGCGCGAGGTGTTCGCCGAGAGCGGCGCGGACGCGCCGCTGGAGGACATCGCCCGCCACGCCGGGGTGGGCATCGCCACGCTCTACCGGAACTTCCCCACCCGCCGCCATCTCTTCGAGAGCGTCTACGCCGACGAGGTCGCCGCGCTCTGCCGGGTGGCCGGGGAGGCCGCCGCGCTGGAGCCCTGGGAGGCGCTGGACTCATGGCTGCGCCGCTTCGTCGGCTACAGCGTCACCAAGCGGGCGATCCGCGAGGCCATGGACGGCGAGTCGGACATCTTCCAGGCCTGCCGCGAGTCGATGTACCGGGCGGGCGGTCCGCTCTTCGACCGGGCGCGGCAGGCCGGTGAGATTCGTACCGATATCGACTTCGATGACCTGCTGCGGATGGTGGCCGGGATCACCGCGACCAACTTCCTTGACGACGCCCAGCGCGACCGCGTCCTCGGCGTGGCCCTCGACGGCGTCCGCGCCGCGCGCTGATCCAGCCGCCGCCGCTCGTCCGGTGGCGGCCTCCAATTAGGCAAAGTCCCAGCAAAAATGGTTGGCTTGCCGCAGTCGATGGCGCCGCAGCCGAGGCGCCGTTCAGCGAGTGGAGGAGAGCAATGGGCCAAGTCGAGGCCACCACCGAGCGGATCGTCACGGGCAGCCCCGAGGACGTGTTCGACGCGCTCGCCGACTACAGCGGTGTGCGCGGCCGGCTGCTGCCGGAGCAGTTCAGCGAGTACGAGGTACGCGAGGGCGGCGACGGTGAGGGCACGCTGGTCCACTGGAAGCTCCAGGCCACCAGCAGGCGGGTGCGCGACTGTCTGCTCGAGGTGACCGAGCCGACCGACGGGGAGCTCGTCGAGAAGGACCGTAACTCCTCGATGGTCACCACCTGGGTCGTGACCCCGGCGGGCGAGGGGCAGGCGCGGGTGGTCGTCACCTCGACCTGGCAGGGCGCGGGCGGCATCGGCGGCTTCTTCGAGCGGACCTTCGCGCCCAAGGGCCTGGCCCGGATCTATGATGCGTTGCTCGCCAACCTCGCCACCGAGGTCGCGAAGCAGAAGTAACCGAAGGCTCACCGGATCGGGTGGTTTTCTTCGCGGCGCGATTAACCGCCGCACACCCTCCGACCGGGGCGAAAGCCCCCCACGTCCCTCTCCCCACCGGTCAGCGGCGATTCGCCGCGCTTGCTCACAGTTGTCGCGTAATGCGAGAAAAGGGCGGCGGTGCAGGCGCGACGAGGGGAGAAGGACGTGGGCGGGATCACCTGGACCCCCGTGGCCAAGGGGGGCGAGCCGGGGCGCGCCGCCGCGCCCGTACCCGCCTGGGCCCGGACGGCACAAGAAGCGGCCCAGCAGGCGCAGCAAGCGCAGCAGACCCAGCAGGCCCTGCCGGTACACGAGACGACACGGCAGACGGCGCACCAGGCCACACATCAGGCCGCGCACCACGCCGCACTCGACGCCGCGCACCAGGCCGCCGGGGAGGCGCCGGGCCGCGGCGGGGCGGGCCCTGGCGCGCCGGGCGGCGGCACTCCGGCCGGGCTCAGCCCGGCCCGGGTCCGGATGGTCTTCTTCGGGCTGATGCTCACCCTGCTGCTGGCGGCCCTCGACCAGACCATCGTGGCCACCGCCCTGCCGAAGGTGGTCGGTGAACTGCACGGCCTGGACAAGATGTCCTGGACCATCACCTCCTATCTCCTCACCTCGACCATCGTCCTGCCGGTCTACGGCAAGCTCGGCGACCTCATGGGGCGCAAGGGCGTCTTCCTCTTCTCCATCGCCGTCTTCGTGGCCGGCTCCGCGCTCGCGGGCTGGTCGCGCACGATGGACGAGCTGATCGCCTTCCGGGCGGTCCAGGGCGTGGGCGCCGGCGGCCTGATGATCGGCATCCAGGCGATCATGGCGGACATCGTCCCGGCCCGTGAACGCGGCCGCTACATGGGGCTCATCGGCGCCTCCTTCGGCCTCGCGTCGGTCGCGGGCCCCCTGATCGGCGGCTTCTTCACCGACCACCTGTCCTGGCGCTGGTGCTTCTACATCAATGTGCCCTTCGGCCTGGTCACCCTCGCCGTCGTGGCCGTCGCCCTCAAGCTGCCCAGGCAGACCCGCCGGGCGCGCTTCGACTACGTGGGCGCGCTGCTCCTGGCCGTGTCCTCGACCTGTCTGGTGCTGCTGACGAGTTGGGGCGGCACCGAATACCCGTGGAAGTCCCGCGTCATCCTCGGGCTCGCGCTCGGGGCGCTGGGCAGCGCGATCCTCTTCGTCGTCGTCGAGTCCGTGGCGGTCGAACCCATCATCCCGCTGCGGCTGTTCCGCGACTCGATCTTCTGCGTCACCGGGCTCGTCGGCATGGTCCTCGGCGTGGCGCTCTTCGGGGCCGCCAGCTATCTGCCCACGTTCCTCCAGATGGTCGACGGCGTCAGCGCCAC
Organism: Streptomyces sp. NPDC007917; assembly: GCF_042959105.1. Taxonomy (NCBI): domain Bacteria; kingdom Bacillati; phylum Actinomycetota; class Actinomycetes; order Kitasatosporales; family Streptomycetaceae; genus Streptomyces; species Streptomyces sp. NPDC007917. The sequence goes on along the minus strand of NZ_JBIBKK010000001.1, from coordinate 113,671 downwards.
CGAGTCGGGGCTGTTGCTGCTGCCCATGATGGGCGGCATGGTCGTGGCCTCCGTCGCCTCGGGCCAGCTCATCAGCGCCACCGGCCGGTACCGGATCTACCCCATCCTCGGCGGCGCGCTCTCCGTCATCGGCATGTGGCTGCTCTCCCGGATGGACGAGGACACCTCCCGCCAGGACTACAGCCTGTGGATGGGGGTCCTGGGGCTCGGCATGGGGCTGGTCCTGCCGGTGCTGGTGCTCGCCGTCCAGAACTCCGTACGCCCCGCCGACATCGGCTCCGCCACCAGCGCCAACAACTACTTCCGGCAGATGGGCGGCAGTGTCGGCGCGGCCGTCTTCGGCACCCTCTTCGCCCACCGCCTCGCCGACCGGCTCGCGGTCGAACTCCCCACGGGCAGCGCCGATCCCGGGGCGTCCGGCGCCGGGATCCCCGACCCCGAGTCGGTCACCCCGCAGCTGGTGCACTCGCTGCCCGGCGCGCTGCGCGACGGCTACATCGCGGCGTACGCCGACGCCATGCCGCGGATCTTCCTCTATCTCGTGCCGGTGCTCGTCCTGGGCTTCCTGCTCGCCTTCCTGCTGAAGGAGAAACCTCTGGTGTCCCACACCGACTTTGCCGTCCAGCAAGACCCCGTCGTCCCGGCCGCGCGCACCGTGCCCCGCGCCGCCCCGACGCCCACCACCGCCGGCATCCCGGTCTGCGGCACCGTCCAGCACCACGACGGCACCACGGTCCCACGGGCGGCGCTCACCCTCATCGACGTCGCGGGACGCCAGATCGGGCGCGGGGCCACCGGGGAGGACGGGCGGTACGCGCTGAGCACACCGGGCGCCGGTTCGTACATCCTGATCGCCGCGGCCGGCGGCCATCAGCCGCGGGCGGTCAGCGTCACCGTCGGCGACCGCCCGGTCGACCTGGACGTCGTGCTCGGCGGCGCCGGGCGGCTGGCCGGGACGGTCCGCACCGCGGACGGCGCCCCGGTGCGGGACGCGACGGTCACCCTCACCGATGTGCGCGGCGAGGTCGTCGCCACCACCCGCAGCGGGATCGACGGCGGCTATGTGATCGCGGAGTTGGTGGCCGGCGAGTACACCCTCGCCTCCAGCGCCCCCGCCTTCCGCCCCGCCGCGCTGCCGGTCACCGTCCAGGCCGCCCGCGAGACCCGGCAGGACATCGAACTCGCGGGCGGCGCCGTGCTGCGCGGCGTGGTGCGGGCGGGCGGCGGACGGCTCGTCGAGGACGCGCGCGTCACCCTGCTGGACGCGGCGGGCAACGTCGTCGACACGGTCACCACCACGGCGGACGGCGCCTTCCGCTTCGTCGACCTCTCGGCGGGCGAGTACACGGTGATCGCGGCCGGCTATCCGCCCGTCGCGACCGTCCTCCAGGTCGCGGGCGGCGGCCGCACCGAACGCGACCTCCAACTCGGCCACGAGGACTGAGCGCTCCGGGGCAGGCAAGGGTGATCAGGCTGCGGCCCGGCCCGCCCGACGCCCCGGATCGACTTCCGCTTTCCCCTCCGGTTCCTGACCTGCTCTGCCGGTTCCAGGTTCCGCCAAGGTTCAGGCCAGCCCGGCCGCGCACAGTGTCAACGGCTGATGCGGCCAGGCGAGGGAGGCGATCGCGATGGACCGGAGTTACGAGGCGTTCTGTATCACCGATCCCGACTTCTACGATCGGATCGACGTCGACGTCGCGGACGAGCATCTCTTCCCGGTCCTGCGGAAGGGTGCCGTTCCGGCGGGGTGGCGGCGGATCGCGGCCCCGGGCTGGGTGACCCTTCATCCGCCGGGAGTGCGCCTCCCCGTGCAGGGGTGGAAGGTCCACGTGTCGGCGGCCATGGAGCACGCCGACGCCGTGACCGAGAAGGTGTGGACCTACTGTGTCGAGCACATCACGACCTTCAAACTCGTTCCCAGCCGCCGCGAGTACCGCAATCGCAACTCCAAGTACGGGGAGCGGGCGGGGAGCGGGAAGCTGGCGACGATCTACGCCGTCGACGAGCGGCACCTGCTCGCGATACTGACCGGGCTTGGGGAGGCGCTCCACGGCGTCCCGGGGCCTTACATCCTGAGTGATCTCCGCTGGGGCAGCGGACCGCTGTACGTCCGGTACGGAGCCTTCAGGCCACGGACCCTGGTGACGGCCGACGGCCGCGAGACGATGGCCATCGAGACGCCTGACGGCACACTCGTGCCGGATCCACGAGGCCCCGTCTTCACGGTCCCGGATTGGGTCCGAATACCGGACTTCCTCCAGCCGGAAGTCGCGCGCCGGAACGCCACACGCGTCGACGACCTGCCGTGCGACATCGTCCGTGCCCTCCACTTCTCCAACGGCGGCGGCGTCTACGAAGGAAGAGACAAGGACTCCGGGGCCAGGGTGGTCGTGAAGGAGGCCCGGCCGTACGCGGGTCTCGACGGCGCCGGCCGGGACGCGGTGAGCCGGCTGCGGCGCGAACGGGACGTCCTGGAACGGCTGCGCGGACTGCCCGGGGTGCCCGAGCTCAAGGGGTATTTCACGGCGGCGGACCACGAGTTCCTGATCGAGGAATTCGTCGAGGGGGAGTCCCTCTACAGCGAGTGCGGTCAACGCAACCCGCTCATCGCGCCGGGCCCGGCCGGTGCGGAGGAACTGCGGGAGTATCGCCGCTGGGCCATGACGGTCTGGCAGCAGGTGGCCGACCTGGTGCGGGCCATGCATGCGAGAGGTGTGGTCTTCGGCGACCTGCACCAGTTCAACGTTTTGCCGGCCCCGAGCGGGGAGCGGGTCTCCCTGATCGACTTCGAAGCGAGTTGGTTCATCGGCGAGAACGGACGGCAGACACTGGCCAACCCGGGTTTCATGGCCCCACGGGGCTTTACCGGGCCGGACGTCGACGAATTCGCACTGGCCGCCCTCAAAATCGCGATCTTCGCGCCGCTGACACCGTTGATCTGGCTGGACGGCGGCAAGGCCGCCCATCTGGCCGCACTCGTCGCCGAGCGGTTCGGGGTGCCCGAGGAGTGGCTGGCGGACGCGGTGGCTGTGCTGCAGAAGGCCGCGGACGCCCCCGGGAAGGCGAAGCAGACTCCTGGAGAGGCGGGGGAGCCCCCTGAGCGGGCAGCCGTGTCACGGCCGGTCGGCGCCGTGACTGCGGCATGGCCCGCGTGCCGGTCGTCGATGGTCACCGCGATCCGCGACAGCGCCACCACCGCACGCACCGACCGGCTCTTCCCCGGAGACATCGCCCAGTTTCTCGAACCGGGGGCGGCCCTCGGAATGGCCCACGGTGCCGCGGGCGTGCTGTGGGCCCTGCACACGGCCGGCGCCGAGCGGTTCCCCGAGGGGGAGAAGTGGCTGCTCGAACAGGCTTTGCGGGACCGCTCCGATGATCCTCCCGGCTTCTACAACGGCCTGCACGGAATCGCCTACGCGCTATGGGACCTGGGCCGCTGTGACGCCGCCGTCCAGATACTGGAGAACGTTCCGCGAGACGACGCGAAGCTGCCCGACAGCAGCCTGTTCAAAGGGCTTTCCGGGGTAGGCCTGAACTGGCTGCATTTCGCCCGGGTGTGCGGCGAAGACCGATATCTGCGGCGAGCGCTGCACGCGGCAGACACGGTGCGGGAACGTCTGGGAAAGGTAACGGACGTCCCTGAGGTCAGCGGAGGTGGCAACGGCATCGCCGGGCTCATGCTCGGTTCCTCCGGGCCGGCACTGCTGCTGACGGCGGTCTTCGAGGAAACCGGGGATCCAGGGTATCTCGACGCGGCCGCGACGGCTCTTCGGCAGGACCTCCGACGCTGTGTGCTCGACGACAAGGGCACGCTGCAGATGAACGAGGGTTGGCGGGCCACTCCCTATCTCGCCAGTGGCAGCGTCGGTGTCGGGATGGTGCTCGACCGTTACCTGAGGTGCCGCCCCGACCCGGAACTCGCCGGCCGGCTCGCACAGATCCGGTCCGCGGCCACTTCGTCGTTCTATCTCTTTCCCGGGCTCTTCCACGGGGCCGGAGGAATGGTCCTCTTCAACGCGAACCACGCACCTGGCCCGCAGAACTTCGGCGACCGGCTGCCCACTGTCCTCGACTGGCACGTCCTCGACTGGCGGGGACACCTCGGCTTCCCAGGGAGCCAGTTGCTCAGGCTGTCCATGGACCTGGCCACCGGCAGCGCGGGGGTCCTCCTCGCCCTCACGGCGGCAGACCGGGCGGGAGGCGGACGGGAACAACGCGTTTCCCTCCCCTTCCTGCTGCCCTCAGAACTCCCGGCGGCGCGCACCCGAAGCGCCGGCCGGGGATCGGAAACGGAAGTGAAGGAAGGAGGTGAATGATATGTCCATCTATGACCTGCAGGGTCTGGAGAACGACGCGGAGACGGCGATGATTCAGGCGAGCTCCCCGAGCGTCAGCTGCTGGAATCCGTCTCCCGCGCCCAGCACAGTCTCGATCGGCTGCTGGGACTGGTGATCGCCAGACCGGTTGCCTAGCCGAGCACAACCGAAGGGGTGGCCGCTCCAGGGTATTCCGGAGCGGCCACTCCACCCACGCGACGGGAGAAAGGCCGGAGGACAGCAACCGTGGACGACATAGGGCAACACGCGGGCTATCGCCGCCTGTGCCGGTTCCTGCGCCCTTTTACCGCCAGGATCACGCTCCTGGTCGGCCTGGTCGCGTTGCAGTCCGTGCTGGCCGTGGCCCCCGCGTTGGTCGGGCAGCACCTCATTGACGACGGTGTCCTGCGGCGGGACACCGGCACCGTGCGGTCGCTCGGAGGGGTTCTGGTGCTGCTGGGCCTGGCTCAGGCCGTGGTGGCGTTCGCGCAGATGTGGTTCGCCACCCGTCTTGCCGAGGACATCGTCATGAGGCTGCGGATCGACCTCTTCGCCCATCTGCGCCGGCAGTCCCTCGGATTCTTCATGGCGGCGAGGAGGGGAGCCATCGTCTCGCGGCTGCACGGAGACGTCCTCGGTATGCAACGCCTCATCTCTCAGACGCTCCCCGCCGCTGTCGGGGCACTGGTGACGCTCGCGACAGCCGGATCCGGCATCGTGACCGTGAACTGGCGACTGGCCCTCATAGCGCTGTGCCTGGTGCCCATGGTGGGGCTGGTGACGTCCTCCTTCAGCAGGACGCTGCGCAGCACGAGTCAGCGGCAGCTTCAGGTGCAGGCCGACATGGATGCCCTGGTCGCCGAGCGATTCAGCCCAGGTGGCGCCGAGGTGGGGTGTTACTACGGTCACGCCGGGCTCGATACGTCCCATTTCCGCGCTCGAGCCGGACGGGTGCGGGACGTCGCGGTCCGAAGGGCTCTGCTCAGCGCCGGGCTGGCCGGCTCACTGACCCTGATCATCGGCATCACCGCGGCGGCGACCTATGTCCTCGCCGGCCAGTGGGTGATTTCCGGGGCGATGAGCGTCGGCACCATGGTGGCCTCGGTGGCGCTGCTGGCCATGCTTCACGGGCCGCTCACCGCCCTCTCCGGCGTCAAAGTCGACCTGGTTGCCGGAATGGTGGGCTTCGCCCGTGTCCAGGAGGTCCTGGACTTCGCTCCGCCGATCGCTGACGAGCCGGGAGCACGTGCCCTTCCCCAGCGCGGTGGCCGCGCCCCCGTGGTGACGTTCTCCCATGTGGACTTCACATACCCGCCACGCAGCGGCCTGGTGGTGCCCTCCCTGGCCGTTGGCGACGAGGGAGCCGGCGACGAGGGGGGAAAACACGAGAGCCGGCCCGCTCCGCTCCTCCGGGCGGTGGACTTCACCGCCGCGCCCGGGACGACCGTCGGCATCGTTGGACTCTCCGGCGCCGGCAAGTCCACTCTCATCAAGCTGTTGACCCGCACCTGGGACGTCGACGCGGGACAGGTGCTGATCGACGGCGTGGATGTCCGGAAGCTGCGGCTGGCCGAACTGAGGGCGATCATCGGAGTGGTCACCCAAGAGACGTTCATGTTCAACGACACCATCCGCAACAACCTCAGACTGGCCCGCCCGGACGCCGACGAGGACGAACTCGTCGAGGCCTGCCGCACCGCCCAGATATGGGATCTCATCGAAAGTCTTCCCGACGCACTCGACACGGTCGTCGGCGATCAGGGTTTGCGGTTGTCCGGAGGAGAGCGTCAGCGGCTCGCCATCGCCCGGTTGCTGCTCAAGCGCCCACAGGTTGTGGTGCTCGACGAGGCGACGTCCCACGCCGACAATGTGACCGAGCGGGCGGTACGGAACGCTCTCCGACCCTTCCTGCGAACCCGCACCTGCCTGGTGATCGCCCACCGACTCTCCACCGTACGGGACGCCGACCTGATCCTGGTCATGCGCAACGGGCACGTGGTCGAACGTGGCCGCCATGAGGAACTGGCACAAGCCGGCGGCTGCTACGCGAGCCTTCACCAGGCGCAGCAGGGGATCGCTCCGACAGCACCCTGAGACTGGCCATCCGCCGGTCACCTCGGTCCTCCCCGCGCGCGCCGGGCTGTCCTAGACTCCCAGCGTTGTCAACGAGAACGCGTCGATGTAGCCGGATCCCGATGGTCGGCCGCATCCGGGGGAGAGGAGCCGCCATGGCAACGGGGGGATGGGGTCCGCCGAGCGGCCCCGGGCAGGGAGGCAATCGCTGGGGACCGCAGCCCCCGGCACCCGATCCGTACGCGCCGCCGCCGACACCGGATCCCTACGGGCCGCCGCCGACGCCCGATCCGTACGGGCCGCCGCCCAACCCCTACGGGGCGCCGCCCCCGTCGCCCGGGCCCTACCGGCCGGCGCCCACGGGCCGGCGCTGGTACCGGCGGGTGCCCTTCCTCTCCTTCCTCGTCCCCCTGCTCCGCCTGGCGCACCGGCCCGCGCGGAAACTGTTCGACCAGGACGGCGGTGGGCGTGTCCACGACCCCGTGGTGGACCGCGTCCAGATCACCCGCACGGTGCTCGGCCTCCTCGCCACGTTCGCCCTCTACTACACGTACGGATCGGAGGGCGACCTGAAGGACCAGGCCAGCGAGAGCGCCGGCCAACTCATCGTGACCCCGGTCCTGCTCCTCATCGCCGGACCGGTGATCATCGCCCTCTTCATCCGCTACGCGCCCGCGGAGCGGCGGCGGTTGCTGCGCGCCCGGCTCAGTGTCCCGGCCAAGACCGTCGGCTGGTACGTCCTGACCGTGGCCGTCCTCGTCGCCACGTTGTGGGGGATATCGGCCAACCCCGACGTGCTGGAAGGGCTGCACGGGGTGTGGCTGTTCGTGGCCGCGGTCCCGGCGCTCGTGTTCGTGCTGTGGGGGCTGCCGTTCTTCTTCATGGCCTCGGCCTACGTCGCCCGCTCAGCCTTCAACACCGCCTATGTGCACGCCGCGCTGCCGGCCGTGATCACCGTGGTGATGGTGTGGATCATCGCCGTCCTGAACGCGACCGGGGGCGGTATGCCGGGCGGGCCGCTGTGGGCGCAGTTCTGCGCCCTGTTCGGCGGCCCGCTGTCGGTGACCGGGCTCTCCCTGTGGGAGCTGCACCGGCTGCGCACCCGGCACGGCGTGACCATACGCGGCTGAGACAACCCCCTATTCGGGTATTGCGGCGCACGGCCGCCCGCGGCGGTCGTACCGTGGGTAGCGGTGGCGCAGATCTTGCCTGGCTAAGGAGTCTTCCGCCTATGGACCGTGGCACGTCGCGCGGCGACGACGAGGTGGGCGGGGTGCCCAGGGTGCCGGTGCAGCGGGGCGGCGGGCCCGGGCAGATGCCGCTCGCGGTGGTGGTCATCGACGCCGACGGGCTGGTGACGCACTGGAGTTCAGGGGCGCGCCGGCTCTTCGGGCGCAGCCGCGAGGAGGCCGTGGGCTGCCGGGCCGTGGATCTGCTGCCGGTCTCGGGCGCGCTCGGCGGGGCGGACTGGGAGGGCGGGGAGCGCGGGCCGGAGCTGGACGCCCCGCTGGGCGCGGCGGCGCCCTATCCCACGGCCGGGCGGGCCCGCATGGGCGATCGGGCGGACGGCCCCGTTGATGTGTTGTGGTGGGCGTATCCGCTGGTCGGGCCGGGGCCTGAGCGGCTGTTGGTGCTCGCGGCCGACGCGTCGGGGCCGGCCGGGGCGGAGCGTGCGGCCGGCGGGGAGCGGGAGCGGTTCTCGCCGGGCTTCGCGCTGCACACCGAGTTCCCCGGCGCGGACCGGCTCGCCGGGCGGCTGCCGGACATCCTGCCCAACATGGGCCCGGTCAGGGCCGGCCGGATCGTCGCGCAGGTGCTTGAACTCGGCTACCCGGTCCTGGAGATCAGCAGGCACGAGCGGGTGCCGGTGACCCCGGACTGGGGCATGCCCCGCTACCGCGAGCGGCAGGCGCGGCAGGAGGCGGCCCGGCGCGCGGCGTCCGCCGGGGCCGCAGCCGGGGACGGGACCGGGGCCGGGGACGGGACCGGGGGCGCGGCAGGGGCCCGGGCCAGGATCAGGGCCGGGGATGAGGGCGCACGGGAAGTGTCGCGCGCCCCCGGTGTGCCGTACGCATCTGATGCCCCGTACGCATCCGAAGCCCCGTACGCATCCGAAGACCTCGACCTCGAGTACGCCGCCGTCCGCGAGCGCCTGGAATTCCTCAACGAGGTCAGCGGGCGCATCGGCAGCTCGCTCGACCTCGCCCGCACCATCCGCGAGGTCACCAGCGCCGCCGTGCCCCGCTTCGCCGACTTCGCCGGCACCCATCTGCGCGCCCAGGTGCTGGCCGGCGAGGGCTTCCCCGACGGCCCGCCCGACGTCACCACCGTCTGGCACCGGGTGTGGGTCGAGCACAACGACGAACCGGGCCGCTGGGACGACACCGTGCCGGTCGGGGAGTCCATCGCCTTCCCCGAGCACACGCCGTTCTTCCAGTGCATGGTCACCGGCGAGCCCGTGCTGATCCCGTACATCGACGACGCGTTGGGCGACCGGATCGCCGGGGAGTTCGAGAAACGGGACCTGCGGCCGCTGATCAACGGGCGGTCGCTGCTGATCGTGCCGCTCAAGGCGCGCAATGTGGTGCTGGGCTTCATGGTGCTGATGCGCCGCGCCGGGCGGGAGCGGTTCCACGACATGGACCGTACGACGGGCGCCGAACTCGCCGCCCGCGCCGGTCTGGTGCTCGACAACTCCCGCATGTACACCTACCAGGAGAACGTCGCCGAGACGCTCCAGGACAGCATGCTGCCCCAGGTCACCCCGCGCATGGCCGGATGCGACACCGCCACCCGCTATCTGCCGGGCACCCGGCTCGGCCGGGTCGGCGGCGACTGGTTCGACTGCGTCAAGCTGCCCGGCTCGCGCACCGCGCTCGTCGTCGGCGACGTCATGGGGCACGGCCTCAACTCGGCCGCGATGATGGGCCAGCTGCGCACCGCCGTACAGACCATGGCCGCCCTCGACCTGCCGCCCGCCCAACTGCTGCGCAACCTCGACGACCTGGCGCAGCGGCTCGGCGAGCACTACCTCGCCACCTGCCTGTACGCGGTCTACGACCCCATCCGCTCCGAACTGCTGATATCCAACGCGGGCCACATCCCGCCCGTGTTGGTGCGCGCCGAGGACGGCCGCAGCGCCCTGCTCGACCTGCCGACCGGAGCGCCCATCGGGGTCGGCGGGGTGCCCTTCGAGACGGCCCGGATACGGGTGGCGCCCGGCGACCGCCTGGTGCTGTGCACGGACGGCCTGGTGGAGGTGCGCGGCCAGGACATAGGCGCCGGCCTGGCGGCGCTGTGTGAGTCCGCCGCGCACCCGGCGGCGTCGATGGACGAGGCCTGCGACACCATCATCCGCGCCCTCAACACCAGGGGCGGCCGCAAGGACGACGTGGCGCTGCTGATGGCCCGGCTGGGCGGCATCCCGGCCGGGGACGTGGCGCAGTGGCGGCTCGCGCTGGAGCCGGGCGAAGTGGGGCGGGCGCGGCGCCTGGTGCGCGAGCGGCTGCTCCAGTGGGGGCTGCCCGAGGCGGTGGAGACCGCGCAGCTGCTGGTCAGCGAGGTGGTGACCAACGCGATCCGGCACGCCCACACCCACCATGTGGTGCTGCGTCTGGTGCGTACGGACGCGCTGCTGTGGGAGGTCTTCGACGACGACCACGAACTGCCGACACTGCTCAGCGCGGGCAGCGACGACGAGACGGGGCGCGGGCTGAGGGTGGTCGGCGCCCTGGCGCGGGAGTGGGGCAGCAGCCGGTCGGCGGACGGCAAGACCGTCTGGTTCGACCAGAGCCTTCCCCGCCCGGCGCAGGAGGAGGCCACTACGCGGAGGAGCGGCGGATGAGCGTGTCGGAGCGCTACAGGCAGGCGTGGGAGAGCTACTGGCAGAACACTTCGGACGCGCCGGGGGAGGCCATCTGGGACGCCGACCCGTCGCTGTCCGCGGTCCCGCACCTCGCGCTGCTGGCCCCGTACGCCGACGCCTCACTGCCGATCGCCGACCTCGGCTGCGGCAACGGCACCCAGACCCGCTGGCTGGCCACCCGCTTCCCCCGCGCCATCGGCGTGGACCTGTCCCGGGCGGCCATCGAGCACGCCCGGCGCGCCGATACGGAGAAGGTGGCGGAGTTTGAACAACTCAGCCTGACCGACACCGCGCGCGTACACGAACTCCATGAGCGGCTCGGCGACGTCAACGTCTATATGCGCGCCGTCATCCACCAGAGCGACCCGCCCGACCGGCTGCTGGTCGCCGAGGCGGTGGCCACGCTCCTGGGGCGGCGCGGCCGGGCGTTCGTGGCCGAGCTGACCGAGGAGTCCAAGGCCGTGCTGAGGGAGGCCGCGCAGGACCCCGGCGGCCCGCCGCCCAAACTCCGCCGGGTGTTCGACCACGGTCTGCGCCCCGCCGACGCGCGCACCGCGGAGGTGCCGGAGCTGCTGCGCGAGGCGGGCCTGACGGTGCTGGCCCAGGGGCCCACCACCCTGCCGCAGACCGAGTACCGGGCGGACGGGACGCGGATCGACCTGCCGGCGCAGTGGTTCGTGGTGGGCCCGGCGGAAGCGGGCCGGGGACCGAACGTCGGTGACGTCGCGCTGACATTGCGCTGACGTGAGGTGCCCTTCAGGGCAGACGCGATTGCCCCCAAGCGCGCATCCACGGCCCTCATCTGCCGGCGCCACCTGAGGGAAGCTCGGCCGGGACTGCACCGGAACCCCGCCGACAGGACCGCCCCCTGTGCATGCCCACGACCACGTGCCCGAGCCGGACGAGGCCAACGCCCGGAAACCGCAGCCGGGTCAGGCCGGAGACCAGGGGACTTCGCGGTCCACGGGGCCCGGCAGGGGCGCGCTCGACGCACGCTCGGTCCAGCGGTTGCAGCGTGGGGCGGGCAATGCCGCCGTGTCGCGGCTGCTCGCCGCGCAGCGGCCCACCGCGGCTCCGTTACGCCCGCCCCTGGGCCCGCCCCTGGGCCCGCCGGGGCAGGCGGGCGGCCCCGGTGCCCAGGGCCGGACGACGACCGCAGGAGCTACCGAGGCCCCCGGCCCCGTGCCGGACCAGCAGAACGCCGTGCCCCGGGCCGGCCCGGGGCACGCGGCGGCAGCCGCCTCGGGGAACGGGGCCGATGACGGCCGCTCGTCCCCGCACACGACCGGAGCCCCGGCCATCGCGAGGGCGGCGCCGGGGCAGTCGCCGGGGCGGCCGGAACGGCCCCGTCCCCCGGCGGACACGTCCGCGGTGCCGGAGCGGCTCCCGGACGGCGCGGCCGCCGCTGCTGCCGCCACCGCCGCGTCCCGCCGGGGCGAACTGCAGGAACTCCGTACCAGGGAGCGACCGGGCGCGTCGCTGCTGAAGGGGCAACACGAGGCGGCCGGGGGAGACCGTCCCCGTCACGGCCCCCAGCACCCAGCCCCCGCTCAGCCCTCCGGGGCACAGGACGGCGACAGGGACCGGGACCGACACGCCGATGAAGGCGCCGGCGGAGGTCCGGCGCCGCAGGGCGGCGACGGAAAGCAGATCGGCTTCGTCGAACTGGACCCGGAGCCGCTGATGCCCCCGCTGTGGGGCCAGTCGCCGGAGCAACACGCCCAGGAGGTGCGGGGCGTCAAGCAGACCCTGGCCCGGGACCGCGGTGTCGGCAAGGAGAAGCTGGCCGCGTTCACCGCCAACCTCCAGGCGAAATCGGCGGAGCTGGGGTCCCTCGCCCCCCAGCTGACCCGTCAGGTGGCCGCCGCCAGGGCCGCCGCCGTGGCGCGGATCGGCTCCGCCGAGAGCTCCGGAGTGGCGGCGGTGCAGGCCGCGGTGAGCGGTGCCCGGTCCCGCGTCAGGGCCCAGGCGGCGGCCGCCCGCGCCCAGGTGGAGGCCGCCCACTCGGCGGCCGTCGCGGGGATGCAAACGGCCACCACGGGCGCGCAGACCGCGATGGACAACGGCTTCCGCGCCTCCGATGAGTCCGTCACCGCCAAGCAGAACGACCGGCTGACCGCGCTCGGCGAGCTCTACACCCGCACCGAACAGCGCATGCGCGAGGCCGCGAGCCACGCGGGCACCCTCGCGGTCGGCGAGGGAAACCGCCGTGCCGAGCAGTACCGCGCCAAAATGATCCACCGCGACGACAACTGGTGGGACGGCCCCCTCACCGACAACCGCTGCAAGGCGCAGGCGAACGCCGCCACGAGCGTCGGCGAAGCGTACCGGGACGAGCTGCCCAAGGCCGTCGACGAGCCCATCGGCGACATGAACAGCGGCAGGCCGGAGGCGGAGAAAACGGTCCGGTCGGTCGCCGACGACGTCCGCAAGACCCTCGACACCGTACTGAAGCAGAGCGGGAAGAGCCTCACCGACGCGCACACCCAGACCCTCAGGGGCGCCGAGGACGCCAAACGCGCCGCCCTGCAGGGCATCAGCCAGGCCGTCGCCGCCGCCGAGGCGAGCCTGACGCAGCTGCAGACCTCGCAGACCGCGGCCATCCGCGCCCAGGCCGGCCAGCAGCGCCAGGCCGCCGAACGGAGCGCCACCGCGACCGCCGCCGCGATCGGCAAGGGCGTCGCCACGGCGCGCGCCGGCCTGGACCGTGGCCTGAAGGAGTTCCTGCGGATACTCGGCCAGGACGAGGTGCCCGACCCCGAACAGCTCGAGGAAGTACTCCGCGACACCGGCACCCAACTCGACGAACAGCTGGAGAGCTCGGCCAAAGGCCTGCGCGGACAGGCCGACCGGGCCGCCACGGGGCTCGGCACGACGGCGGAGCGCGCGGCCCAGACCATGTCGGCCGCCGCCCGCGCCGCGTCGGGCTCGGCGCAGCAGACCGCGTCGTCCGCCGGCCAGACCCTGTCCCGCACCGCCTCCCAGACGGCGACCGGCCTGCGTCAGGTGCAGCAGAGCTACGCCGAGACCGCTCGCGCCGTGCAGACGGGCCATCAGGACGCCGACCGACAGGTGCTCGAGGGACTGGACAAGGCGTACACCGAACTCGCGGGCAAGTTCCAGCAGGGAGCGGACCAGCAGGTCAAGGCCGTCGCCGAAGGCCTCAACAAGGCCGCCACGCAGGACATCCACCCGACGATCGACAAGGAGGCGAAGAAGGCCCGGGACAAGGTCAAGCCGCGATGGCACACCGTCCTGACCATCGTGGTCGTCATCGTCGTGGTGGTGGCGCTGTCGATCGCCCTGGGCCCGCTGGTCATCGGCGCCGTCACGGCGGGAGCGGCGGCGCTCGGCGCGAGTGCTGCGGCCGCGAGCGTCATCGGGGTCGTCGTCGGCGGCGCCATCGTGGGCGCGGCGGCGGGCGCCGTCGGACAAGTGGTGAGCAACGCCCTCAACGGCCAGCCCCTTCTGGACGGCGTCGTCAAGGCGGCGATCTTCGGCGCGGTCGGCGGTGCCGTCGGCGGCGGGGCGTCGGCCACTGTCGCTCGCACCGCCCTGAGCACGGGCGCCCGCGTCGGAGTCGAGATGGCGGTCGAGGTGGTCACCGAGGTCGGGCTCGGGGCCCTGGACGCGATGATCAGCGGCCAGGCGTACACCTGGAACGACGTACTGCTGGGCGCGGTCACCACAGTGGCCGTCACCGGGGTGATGGCCCACCCGCGCGTCGAGGCGATGACGGCACGCGTACAGGCGAGCGTGGCCGGCGGCCTCAGGAACCTGGGCATCAAGGTCCCCGAGCTCGCGGGAGCGGTCGACACCCCCGACGTCGACACCCCCGCCGCGCCCCGGGCCGACGTCGACACCCCCGCCGCGCCCCGGGTGGACGCCCCGGACGCCCCGTCCCCGACCCGACCGGACGCCCCCGGCCCGACCCCCGGCCCCGACTCGGGCGGCGGCCCGGCGGGCACCCCACAACCCGGGCGCGGTCCCGGCGGCGCCACCTCCTGGGACGTCTCGGACATCGACCCCGCGACCGGCGGCGCCGGCAGCGCCGACGGCCCCGTACGCCCCCGCGACCAGGACGCGGTCGCGGCCGAACTCCGCGGCGCGCTGGGCTCCCTGGGCGACCGCGTCGACGTCACGATCGACCCCGACCTACCGGGCCGCACCGTACGCGTCCACTACGACATCGGCGAAGACGGCCTGATCACCAACGTCCGCATGGCCGCGGGCCCCTCCGCCACCCCCACCGACATCCGCCTCCACGCCCCCACCGCCCGCACCATGCTCCGCTACGGCGGCCTCAGCGGCCGGGTCCGCCAACTCCTGCGCCAGGTAACCGAATGGGTCGGCATCCACGGCTCGCCTCCGGTCGGCACGAGAGCCTGGGAAGCCCGCCTCGAACTCCGCAAACTCCCCAACGTCATCGCCGACCGCGCCCGCGCGTACGCCGACGCGGACCCGGCGGCCCGCGCCGAACTCGAAGCCGAGCTCGCCTCCCTCATCGCCCAGGTCGAGGTGCACGCCGCCACCCTCAAGGAATGGAACCTCGACCCGGGCCGGGGTTATGTCGCAGCCGAAAGCATGGGTAGAACGGAGGCCCATCGCCTTGGCTACACCGATGAGGACTTGCCCCCTGGACATACATGGCGCAAGTACCCTGACAAACCGCTGGAGCTCGTTCAAGTCGATACATCCACCAGGAAACACTGGTTCATTCCGCCGTCTGCGGAAATTCCGAATGGAATCATCGTCGACGAAAGGCCGCCGACCGCTCGGCCGCCTAAGCCTCGATTCGACGCCGATGCCGATCCCCCCATTACCCGGGAGCAGGCATTCGATATGCTGGGCGGCAATGACCCGAACCGCTCCTTGGGTAAGTTCATATCGGTGCTCAAGAGCGAAGGGATCATTGGCTCGGAGGCTGAGTTCATAGCGAAAATGCCGGATCCGGCGGGTCGTCTGCATGACGACGTGCGGCACACTGCCAAGGAATCCTTCGTCAAGCTGTTGGCCGAGAAGATCAACAGTCATGCTGATCTGATCCGCATCAGCGAGCAATTGCACGGTTCCGATCGTGGGCCCGTGGGCGAAGCCTGGTATCAGAAGACTCATGCGCCTGATGGAATCTCTCAGGTCGTGGTGGGCAAGGACGCTGTGCCCGGTGTCACCTTGGTGAAGCCTCGCAGGCTCGACCTTGTCGTGGACGATACGATCGTGGAGATCAAGAACATCTCGACCTATGACATAGAAATAAGGGGGCAGCTTGAGGACCTGATTAAAATTCCAGGGAAGAAGATATCCGTGAATGGGGAGGATCAGCATATTGCTCTCGTGCGCTTTACCATCCTGGACCATGAGGGTGTGCTGAACAATTCCTCCTGGCTGTACAAGTTCCTCCGCGACAATCAGAGCGCGGACCTCGTGGTGGAAGTGTTCAATGTCAAGGGTGAATCCAGGGAGATTACCCCACGAGACTGGAGGAGCCTCGATAATACGACTCCGCAGGGGCGCGACATGGTGGAATGGCTGAACGGCAAAACAACTGCGAAAGGCAAGTGACATGCTGGGACGGATCGCGGTGGCTCTGGAGACCGCGGATGTGACCGCAACAGCACGCGCCCTCCGGGAGCATGGGCTGTGGGGGCATGGTGTGGTCCCGCGTGAGGTCGATGTCGACTACAACAGCGCGCAGGCTTCGGCGGACTGGATCGAGCGGTACGCGGGCGCAGGGCGAACCGTCGCGGCCTTCTTCGACGCCGACGCCAACTACTACCTCGTCACGCACTCCGACGAACACGTGAACGCCGCCTTCGACTTCAAGGGCAGTCCGACCGAGCTGGTCGAGCTGCTGAGCGAGGTGCCTTTTCATGTCGCGTCATTCGAAACACTCCACGACGCCTGGCGCACTCGTGGCTCGTCGTACCCGGGGGCGACGAGCTTCGGCGGACATCACTTCCGGCATGGCTGGGCCTGCGCCTTCCAGGGCTCCGGGCATCACTCCCTGGTCTCCCGCCGCTGGCTCCGACAAGATTGCTGGCAGGTACACCGTGGGCCGAACGACACCACGTTGGTCCAGTTCCACGACCTGAACCTGGACGCTTCGGCCGCGCTTGCCCAGGCGAAACCCGGACATCGGCGGATGGGCATCGCAGACGAAGGGGGCTTTCTCCAGAAGGAGTACGTCTACGCGAACGACGTCCGCGGCTTCTACGACGCGGAGCGCCGCGTGTTGGAGGTCGTCGTGCTCGGGCGGACCGTATCGCCCGTGGAGATGCTCGACGCCTGCGCCGCGCGGCGGTACCAGATCCTCGGGCCGGAAAAGCCGCTGGACAACGTGGCTTTTGTCCTTCTCGATCCTTCCGAGGCCCGCGCGCACCTGCCCCGACTCTGGCTGTACGGCCTGGAGTGCTGGACCATCGTCGACGAGGTCAAGACCCGCCTGGACACCGAAGAGCCACCCGAGGGAGTGGATGATCTGACGTGAGTGCCGACAACGAGAAGGACGACGATCCGGCCCGGTTCCTGAGGTCACTACAGGCCCTCGCGGCCGCCTCCACAGCCCACGGCAGCAACGCCCACCATCTTCGGCAGGAAGCCATCGCCGCCATCACCGACTGGTCGGACGAGTCCAGCGCCGGCCAACTGGCCCCCGACATGGAACACATCCTGCGCGGCATCACCCGCGAGGATCGGGCGCTGCTCGCCGAAGGGCTGCGGGTGATCGAGCAGTGGGTGCGGCAGCCGGGGGAGGAGACGGGGCGTCAGGTGGATGATGTGGTCGCGCGGATGCGGCGCGAGCTGGGCCCGCTGATCGCGCGCGACCGCGCGGCGGAGGAGACGGCGGATCGGGAGCGGCTGCGCGTCTCGGTGCGCGAGTCCATCAGCCGCCGTCTCCGCGAGGCCCGCGCCGACAATGACGCCCCATAGGGCGGCGCCGCGCTCAGCCTCTCGCGCGCAGCGTGATGACCGTGGCCGTGCCGAGGGAACCGTCGGTGGGGATCGTACGGGTCGTGGTGGGGCGGCCGCCGATGAGGCGGCGCAGGGACGCGGGGCCGGGCTGGAGGCGGCCCCGTTCGAAGAGGACGAGGCTCACCTCGACGCCGGACGGAGGCGCCATCCGCCGGTACTGGCCGAAGGTGACCGCGTCGCAGCCGGAGTACCAGCCGAGGTCGGGCTCGTAGCCGGTGACCAGCAGACAGGGCCGGTCATCGGCGAGCTGCCGGGCCACGGCGAGGGTCGAGACGCGTTGGGCGGTGGGGCCCGGCATCGCGTCGTGTGCCACGTACCGCGCGGTCGCGGGCACGGTGAGGGCGGCCAGTGCGGCGACGGCGGTGAGCAGGGCCGCGGACCAGCGGCCGGCGGACTCGGCGAGGGTCTGTACGCCCAGGATGGTCAGCAGGATGACGGGCAGGTAGACGAAGCGGGGCTCGCCGTCCGTGGCCAGGCCGAGCAGTACGAAGGTGAGGATCGCGGACAGGCCGAGGAAGACACGGCGCCGGTCGCCGGGCCGCGTTGTCGGCTTCCCTGTAAGCGGGTTGCCGGGCCGCGGAGTCGGTTCCCCTGTAAGCGGGTTGCCGGGCCCCGGAGTCGGCTCCCCTGTAAGCGGGTCGCCGGGCCGCGAAGTCGCCGCCCCGTTGGCCCGGTCGCCGCGACGGCGCCGGATCGCAACCCCCACCCCCCACAGCCCCGCGGCCATGACGACGCCGCCGAGGTCGCCGGCCAGCCGGTACGGGAAGATCGCCAGGTAGTAGGCGAGGCCGTCGCCCACATAGGCCCGGCCCGCGTGCTCGGTCGCGGAGAGGATCAGGCCGAGGGGGTCGCCGGTGACCTCGGTGGCGTAGACGAAGTGCGGTATCAGCCCGGCGAGGAAGACGCCCGCGCACAGGGCCAGTCGGCGGCCCTGCGCCAGCCAGGCCCGGGGGCCGTAGGCGAGGACGGCGGCGACGGCGACGGCCGCGAGGGTGCCCACCACGCCGTACCGCAGGTAGAAGGCCGCGAGCGCCGCGAAGGGCAGCAGCATCAACGCCTTTGAACCGGGCTTCTCCTGTGCGCGGATCAGCAGATGGACCACGATCAGGAGCAGGCCCGTGGCGCCGATGTCATTGAGGAACAGCGGCAGGCGGCGCAGGAAGCCCAGCCCGCAGAGGACCAGAAGCGTCACCACCACGGCCCGTCGCGGAGTGGTCAGCCGAGCGGCGACCAGATAGGTCGTGGTGAGGGTGAACAGGGTCAGGAGCAGCGCGATCACCCGCAGCGCCCCGACGTCGTCGTGCACGGCCAGGGCGATCCGGCCGAGCGCGGGGAGCCCCACCGGGCGGTAGGTGCCCCAGCCCGCGTCCGGGGTGCCGTCGAGCCAGGAGCGGGCCTTGTTGCCGTACACCGCCTCCTCGTGGCCGATGAGCGGCTCGTGGTCCTGAAGCGCGGCCCATACGGTGGTGGCCATGGCCAGTACCCCGGCGGCCCCCGCCCACGCGGGTATGCGCCGCAGCCGGTCCACGGCCCGGACGGCCACCGGCGGCGGTGCGGGCGCCGCCCGCAGGCCTCGCCGGGCGAGCAGCCATGCCGGGGCGGCGACGAGCAGCAGGGGCCAGGGCTGCCCGCCGATGACGCCCACCGCGTGCAGCACCTGCTGCACGACGGCGGCCAGTGTCGTCACGACGGCCACCACCAGAGCCACCCGCCGCCCCCGGGGCGGCCTGACTTCTCCGGAGGGCTGCGGGGTGCCGCGGACCGGATCGGGGCTGAGGACGGGGGCGGTGGTCATCGGTCACCTCAGGGGCCGGAGGGCAGGGGCGGGAAACGGCCCGATGCTCACCCGGAGCTGCTGAGACGACGCTGAAGGATTCTGAAGACCTCTTCAGGGGCGGCGGGAGCGGCTGTGGATACTGAGGCGGTGCGGCTACTGGTGGTGGAAGACGAGGAAGGGCTCGCGGTCGCCCTGAAAAGGGGCCTGGAAGCGGCCGGATACGCGGTGGACGTGGCCCATGACGGTCTGATCGGCCTGCACATGGCCCGCCAGAACCCGTATCAGGCGATCGTGCTCGACATCATGCTGCCCGGCCTGAACGGATACCGGGTCTGCGCCAGGCTCCGTGCGGAGGACATCGAGACGCCCATCCTCATGCTGACCGCCAAGAACGGCGAGTACGACGAGGCCGAGGCGCTGGACACCGGCGCCGACGACTTCCTGGCCAAGCCTTTCTCGTACGTGGTGCTCGAGGCCCGGCTGCGGGCCCTGCTCCGCCGCGGAGGCGCCCGGACCCGCACCGTGCTGCGCGTCGGCGACCTGTGGGTCGACCCGGCCAACCGGTCAAGCGGCCGCGGCGATGTCCGGATCAGACTGACCGCCAAGGAGTTCGCGGTGCTCGAATGCCTCGCGCGGCGGGCCGGTGAGGTCGTACCCAAGATCGACATCGTCGATCAGGTCTGGTCGGCGGATTTCGAAGGCGATCTGAACATCGTCGAGGTGTATGTGAGCGCCCTGCGCCGAAAGATCGACACGCCTTTCGGCCGCGCGTCGATCGAGACGGTCCGGGGCATCGGCTACCGCATGACCGGCCATGGCGCCTGAAGCGCCGAACGCCCGGGAGGCACGCACTCGGCGCGAGGCGGTCACGCCTCACGTACGCGCCGCCGTCCGGGCCGGACTCACCGCGGCCTGGTTGCTCGTCGCAGCCGCCGTGTGTCTCCCGTACGTGGATGTCCTGGAGCTGGTACGCAGGCCCGAGGTCGGTGGTCCGGCCGTCATGCTGGTCGTCGGCGCCACGGTGTGGGCGTTCGCACGGCCTGTCCGACAGGCGCTGTCCCTGCGGCTGCGCTTCGCGCTCGTGGTCGGGGCCGCCACGGCCTTCTTCTTCGCCGCCGAACTCTGGTGGTCGGTCACCACCGGCGGGTCCGCGCTCGGCTATCTGGCCGGCCTCGGGTGGGGCCTGGCGTTCTGGGGACCCCTCGCCGTCGTGATCCTCGCCGTCACCGCGTGGACGGCGGCGGACCGGGCGCTGCGCCCCGTCGAGGCCATCCGCCGGGAGCTCGAGGACATCACCGCCCGGTCGCTGGGCCGTCGGGTGCCGGTCTCGGATTCGGCCGACGAAATCGCCCGGCTCGCACGGAGCATCAACACGACCCTGGAACGGCTGCAGCGGTCGGCCGAACTCCAGCAGCGGTTCGTCGCCGACGCCTCCCACGAGCTGCGCAGCCCCCTCGCCGGGCTGCGGGCCTCCCTCGAATCGTCACTCACGCATCCCGAGGGCGTCGACTGGGAGGCTCGCGTCCGTGACGCCCTGCGCGACATCGTGCGGCTGCAGAACCTCAGCCACGACCTGCTGCTGCTGGCCCAGCTGGACGGCGGTGCGCCGATCGCCGACACGAGCGTCGATGTCACCGACCTCGCCCACGACCTGGTCGTGGAACACCGGCATCTGCCCCATCCCCGCCCGCTCGACATCCGCTGCGTCGTCGACGGCCCCCCGGCCCTGGTCCGGGGCAGCGACCCCCAGCTCGAACGGCTGCTGCGCAATCTGCTGGGCAACGCCTGCCGTTACGCCCGCGCCACGGTCGAGGTCACGGTCCGGACCGTACGCCACGAGGACGGGGACACCGTCGTGATCGAGGTCCGCGACGACGGCCCCGGCATCCCCGCGGCGGACCGGGAGCGGGTCTTCACCCGCTTCAGCCGGCTGGAGGACGCCCGCACCCGGAAGTCCGGTGGGGCGGGGCTCGGCCTGGCCATCGCCCGGGAGATCGCGGTCCGCCACGGCGGAACCCTCCACTTCGCGGAAACGGCGCGCGGGACCTGTGCCGTCGGGCGACTGCCGTCCATTGCACGGTAGGTCAAGAGCTCTGCGCTGGGAATCAATGACATTCCGGCCCTCTGGTGACAAAGTTGCCGCTTACCTGCGCCCCGGTATGCGGCTCGGAAAGTCGGCACGGGGGAATTAATGAGGCAAGGAGGCCAGGGTAGTGACTGCCCCGAAGCAGGTCGGATACGACTTCAATGCCGCGGATGCGTTGAGCAAGACGCTTTCCCTGTTCCACGACAAAATAACCGCGCTCGCAGAGCTGCGCGCAGGGCAGTGCACGGCGCAGTTCAATCAGTTCGGGAGGGAATGGCGAGGCGGGAAGCGTCGGCAGTTCGAATCCGAGTTCACTGCCCAGCAAGCCGCATTGGGCAGGCTCGCCCAGGAAGTGCTCGGCATCAAAGCCAAGGTCGACCATGCGACCTCGCAGGCGGAAAAGGCCCGTGCGGCCCTCCTCAAGAACCCCGAAGGGAACTGAGCGCATGGGTGAGGCATCCGCGGTTCCGCAAAATCTCTACAACTATTCCGATAAGACGACCGGTGCCGCCCGCGACCTGAAGGGATGGATTACCGGTGTGTTGTCTCCGGCGATCTCGTCCTATCAGGCGGGCGCGAAGGACTTCGGAAATGACATCAGCAATCTGACCATCGCGCGGTGGGGGCCGAGCGGGGGCGCTGTGGACGGCGAGGTGCTCAACAATCTCGGAACGATCGCCGCCACCGACGCCGAGGTCAAGGCCGTTGGCAAGGCATTCGAGACAGCTGGGGGCGGCGGCGGGGCGACGGTATTCAACCAGAGCTTGCTGCCTTCACACGCGTTCGTCGTCACGACGGATGACAAAATCAACCAGACGCGTGAACTGGCCGACGTCTACGACAAATACTTCGGTGCGATACCTCCGATGTCGTCACGGACGACGACATGGGTCCGCCCGCTGGGTGGCAACCATGGGGTCATCCTCGGCAGGTTCTTCATCCCGTACAAAACGGGGGCGTTCGGCGTTCTTGAGGGTGACAATCGCTCATTCTCGGCCAATGTGAACGCTCCGTATCGCATAGCCTTCGCATGGGATACGGCCACCGGAAAGATCACCTACACCGTCACTCCGTCGACGGAGATCATCCCGGGCCGGATGGCGGGAAGGACATATATACCGCCCTCGACCAAAGTGATCCCGGCAAAAGGTATCGGTAAGGACTTCTGGGAGAACAACGTCAAGGTTTACCTGGACAACAACGGGTCTCTCCAGATGAGGTACAAGGGTATCAACAGTAAGATGCCCGTTTTTGCCGTGAACGGGGACATCGGAATAAAGTTGAACGAGTCGGGTGGCTCCCAGGTCAAGCTTGAGGGTGATGCATACCCGAACTTCGAGCTGCTTCAGTATCGTGCGGGTCACCCGCCCCAGTTCCTGGCGCAGTCGAAAACCCGGGAGAATCTGGGGAATTCCATCGAACCCGGCCTGAACTCGACGCCTCATTGGCCGGCCGGCCAACGGGAAGAGGCGTGGGACAACGGGAAACGCGTACCGTTCGACAGCTCTCCTGTTGAGACTCCGAATACGCACATATGGAGGGAGCCGGGGCCGCCTCAGCAGCGAACGGTCTCCTGAGGTGCGACCGGCGCCTGGGCGGCGGAGGCGAGGAGCGCCAGTTTCTCGGCGCTGTCGGTGCCGGGGTCCGGGTGGAAGACGATCAGCGTCTGGCCTGCCGCGCCCCCGATGCCCAGCCGCTCCCGGTTCAGCCGCAGGCGACCGACCTGGGGGTGGTCGATGGACTTGGTCTCGCCTTCGCACACCACCACGTCATGACGGGCCCACAGCCGGCTGAAACGGGGGCTGGCGATGGAGAGCTCACCGACGAGCTCGATGAAGCGGGGGTCGTCCGTATCGGTCCCGACGGACTCGCGGAACCCGGCGACCATGCCCGCGGTGGCGCTCTCCCAGTCCGGGTAGAGGGCCCGCTCGGCCGGGTCGAGGAACGCGTCCAGCAGGCGGTTGGCTCCCACCGTGAGGCGCGGTGACAGGGCGGTCGCCAAGGCGTTGGCGGCGAGCACGTCGAAGTAGCGGCCCTCGACGTACGCGGGCAGCGGGAGCGCGGCCGTGAACTTGGCGATGCCCGCAGGGACGGTCTCCTTCCGGCGCGGGCGCCGTCGCCGTCGGGGTTTGTCGGCGCCGGAGCCAAGGCGCAGCAGGTACGCCGTCGCGTCGTCGTCGAGCTGCAGTGCGCGCGCGAGCGACTCCAGGACCTGTACGGAGGGGTGGCGGTCGCGGCCCTGCTCCAGCCGTAGGTAGTAGTCGGCGCTGATCCCCGCGAGCATCGCGACCTCCTCCCGGCGCAGGCCCGGCACGCGCCGTACCCCCACCACGGGGATACCGACCTGCTCAGGAGTGACGAGCTCTCGGCGGGCGCGCACGTAATCGCCCAACAGGTTCGGTTCGTCGGTCATCCCGCCACGGTAATGCGCACCGGTACGTGTGTGCCTGGTCCTGTCACCCCCAGGATCGCGGGGGCCCTGGCTCGGCCGGAGCCCGGTCGGCAGCGTGGTCAGCCGACAGCGGCGACAGCAAGGAGACAAACCATGTCCACGTATCTGCTCGTACACGGCGCCTGGCACAGCGGTCAGTGCTGGGAGCGGGTGGTCCCGCTGCTCGAGTCCGCCGGACACCGCGTGTTCGCGCCGACCCTGACCGGCTACGGCGACACAGCGCATCTGCTCAGCCCCGAGGTGGGGCTCGACACGCACGTCGACGACGTCGTCAGGCTGATCACCGAGGAGGACCTGAACGAGGTGATCCTCGTGGGCCACAGCTACGCGGGGCTGGTCATCTCGTCCGCGGCCAACCAAATCCCGGACCGCATCGCGCATCTGGTCTACCTCGACGCGATGGTCCCGGAGGACGGCGAGACCGCGGTCGATGTCCTCCCCGTCGCCCAGGCCCAGATCGACCGCGCTCTCGCCTCCGACAGCGGCTGGCGCGTCCCGCCGCTCCCTGAGTTTCCGCCGCCCATGGGCCTGTTCGGGGTCACCGACCCGGCGGACGTCGCCTGGCTGCGCACGATGCTGTCGGATCAGCCCGTGCGCTGCCTCCAGCAGCCGGTCCGGCTGGACAACCCTGCCGTGAACACGATCCCCCGGACGCATATCCACTGTGTTGTCGGCGAGCCCGAAGGCATCACCCGGCGGCCCGTTCCCCCGATACAGCCCAACGGTGCCCCGGCGCAGGTGTGGGAGCTGGCGACCGGCCACGACTGCATGATCACCATGCCGGTTGAGCTCACCGATCTCTTGCTGAAGCTCGGCTACTGAGGTTTTCGGCTCGGGTCCGTCTGTAAGAGGGCGCGGAGTGTCACTCCTCGAAGGCCCCCAGCCGGTGCGCGATGGCCGCGGCCTCCCCTCGGCCTGAAGCGCCCAGCTTGGCCAGGATGTTGGAGACATGCACGCTCGCTGTCTTCGGCGAGATGAACAGCTCCTCCGCGATCTGCCGGTTGCTCCGCCCGGCGGCGACCAGCCGCAGTACGCCCCGCTCCCGCTCGGTGAGCCCCAGCGCCGCCGCCGGCGCCGGGGGCGGGGCCGTCTCCCCGTTGGCCTGCCGCAGCGGAATCCGGGCGCGGCCGGCCAGCGTGGTGATCTCCGTCTCGAGCGGCGCCGCGCCCAGCTCGCGCGCTACGGCCTCGGCTTGCCGCAGCAGATCACCGGCCGTTTGGCGGGACTCGGTGCCGCGCTGGGTGATCAGCGCTTCAGCGAGTCGCAACCGGGCGGTGGCCAGCAGCAGCGGGGCCTCCAGCTGCTCGGTGGCGGCGACGGCCTTCGTCCAGTGGGCGGTGGCGTCCCGGCCCTCGGCGGTGAGCAGTTCGGCCTCGATCATCAGGGCCTGCGCGGCCCACAGCGGTGCGAATACGGGCTGGTCTTCCATCGCTTTGCGGATTCGCTCCACCGCCGCCTCGCGCCCCAGATCGGCCACCGCGAGCCCACGGGCCCGTGCCTCCGCCGCCGCGGCCTCGTACAACAGGGGCCAGCCGTAGCGGTGATGGCCGAAGGGGATGGCCTCGCCGACCGCCCTCTCCAGCAGGGAGCGGACGTCGAGAATCCGGCCGTCGGCGGACGCCAGCGCGATGGCCATGCGGCCCACGGCCAGGGTGTGCTGTGGCTCCGGGTAAGGGCCGGTGGTGCTGCCGCCGGCCTCGTCCATCCGGCGCCGGGCTTCGTCGTACGCACCCCGGGCCAGAGCCAGTTCGGCCCTCCGCTCGGCGATCAGCGCCCGCATGCGGACGCTCACCCCGCGGCGGCCGAGGGCCCGCTCGACGACTTCGTCGGCGTCGGCCCAGCGGCCGAGGTGGATGAGGGATTCGGCGAGGTTGGCGTCGATGTACGAGGCGGTGTTCGGCAGCCCGTGCTGATCGGCGAGGCCACTGCCCCGCTCGGCGGTCTCGACGGCCTCGGCGTAGCGTCCGAGGCCGTGCAGCGCCGTGGCCAGGTTGCCGTAGCCGCGCAGCAGGACGTTGGCGTTGCCCGGCTCCAGGTCCTGGGCGCACACGGCGCGGGCCCGCTCGAGCCCGGCCTCGACGTCGCCCGAGTGGATGGTGAGCCAGGCCAGGATGTGCTGGGCGGCGAGTCCGGTGATGTCGGCGCCCGTTATCCGGCAGAGCTCCACCGCCTGCTCCGCGGTCTCGAGGGCGCTCGGCGCCGGCTGGTGCACGGCGTACCAGTGCGCCGCATACGTCAGTACCTCGGCGTGTACGACGGACGGTGGCAGGCCTTTGACCAGCGTCTGGGCCTGGGAGATCTCGTCCCAGCCGTCGGAGCGGGACAGGTCTCGCACCAGCTGGTACCGCTCCATCCAGAACCAGGCCGCCCGCAGGGGGTCGCCCTCCAGCTCGCGCAGCGCCCGCTTGCCGAGGGCGAGCGCCCGCTCCCGCTCGCTCGCGAGGCGCGCGGCGACGCTGATCGCGGCGAGCAGGTCCACGAAGTCGCCTGGCATGTCCGGGTAGATGGCCGGCGACAGCCCGTTCTCGATGCCCTGACGCATCGTCTCGCGGCGCAGCTCCTCAGGGACGTCGTCCCACAGTTCCAGCGCCCGCTCCAGCAGCTGATGCTGCTCGGCGAACGCGTGCCGGCCGCGGGCGGCGGCCGCCGCGGCGATCACGGCGGGCAGCGCCCTGGCGGGGTCGCGGGCGCCGAACCAGTAGCCGGCCAGCCGCCCGGCCCGCTCCTCGGACCGTACGAGCGTGGGGTCGGCCTCCAGCGCCTCGGCGTAGCGGCGGCTGAGCCGGGAGCGCTCGCTGGGCAGCAGGTCGCCGGCCACGGCCTCGCGCATCAGGGCGTGCCGGAAGCGGAAGGACTCGCCCTCCTGTGAGGGCTGCAGGACGGCGGCGCCGACAGCGGTACGCAGGGTCTCGATCAGCTCGTCCTCGGCGAGGCGCGTGACGGTGGCCAGCAGCCGGAATTCCACCTCGGAGCCGCCTTCGGCGGCGATCCGCACCACGCGCTGCACCTCGTCCGGCAGCGCTTCGACCCGGACCAGCAAGAGGTCGCGCAGGGAGTCGCTGATGCCGCCCGGTGAGCCTTCGAGGATGCTGCAGGCCAGCTCCTCGACGAAGAACGCATTGCCCTCGGAGCGTTCGAAGACCTGGTCCAGCACCTGCTCAGGCGGGGCCTCGCCGCGGATGGCGGCGAGCTGGCGGCGGACCTCGGCGCGCTCGAAGCGGGGCAGTTCGAGGCGGGTGACGGTGCGCAGCCGCTCGTACTCGGCGAGGGCGGGGCGCAGCGGGTGGCGGCGGTGCAGGTCGTCGGCGCGGTAGGTGGCGACGATGAGCAGGCGGCTGTGGGTGAGGGCGCGCAGCAGATAGCTGAGCAGCTCGCGGGTGGAACGGTCGGCCCAGTGCAGGTCCTCCAGGGCCAGAACGAGGGTCCGGTCCGTGGCGAGGTGCTCGAGGAGACGGGCGGTGAGCTCGAAGAGCCGGGCCCGGCCCTCGGTCTCGGGGCGTCCCCGGTCCATCTCGCCGAGCTCGGGCAGCAGCCGGGCGAGCTCGCCTTCCTGGCCGGCGACGGCGGCGTCAAGCTCCGCGCCGAGCTGGCGGCGCAGGGAGCGCAGGGCGGTCGAGACGGGGTGGTAGGGCAGAGCGTCGGCGCCGGTTTCCACGCAGCCGCCGAGGGCGACGACGGCCCCGCCGGCGACGGCCCGGCCGAGGAACTCCTGCATCAGCCGGGTCTTGCCGACGCCGGCCTCGCCGCCCACAAAGAGGGCGCGGGGCTCCCCGGCGTCCGCCCGGGACAGGGCCTCGTCGAGAGCGGTGAGTTCGGCGCTGCGGCCTACGAAAACAGGGCTTATGTGACTGCTGTGCACGGTGTCGAGCATCGCATGTCGCACGAGGTCAGGGACAGCGGTCCCGGCTGCGGCGGGGACCGCCGCAGCCGGGTGCCAGGCCCCGCGATGCCCTTGCTCCGTCACACGGCGCGGGGTCGGCGGCGGACGTTTCACGCGCGTCGTGAGCGTAGGAAGTAGTGCTTGCGGCTGTCGGCGCCGGAGGTGCGCTCGGCGGTGGTACGGACCGCCCTCGCGTCCTGCCTGGCCTCGCGGACCAGGCGGCGCTGTGCGGCGCGGGCCAGGACGGCGGCCTGGCGGGCGGCCTGGAACTCGTAGTGCAACATGAGGTTCCCCTTGGACGAGCTGGTCTCTTGCTGTGCTTCCAGCGTCGTGTCCAAGGTGGGGGCGCCACATGGGGAGGCTTGCGTATCTTGCCGCCCAGGGGGTGCCTTAGGCCTGGGGCCAAGGAGACCTCAGGGGTGCCGGCCGTGGTGAAGCCCTGGTCGAGCCGTGTTGCGCGCGACGAGGTGGCCGGCTGCCACGGCGGCTGTTGGTCCACTACGCTCTGGTGCGGGGTGGGGGAGGGCAGGATGGGCGCTGCGCGGGTCGAACCGGCGGCTGTGGAGCGGTCGCGGCATGTGAAGCGTGCGGCGCGGGCCGCCGGGGTCGGGCTTGCCGCGGTGGCCGCTTCCGTGTTCGCGACGTGGCTGTTGCTGGACTCCAGCGACTGCAACGCGCCGGGCTATGGCTGCCTCGGCTTGGCCGTCCTGTGGTCCTACGTCGTGCCCTTCCTGCACTTTCTTTTCACCTGGGCGGCCCTGCGCATCCTCGACATCCGGCCGGCCTGGCTCACCGCTCTGCTCGGCACCGGCATCGGCTGGTATCTGGTCACGAGCATCAGCGTGGTCTGGTCGCTCCCTGGTGACACGCAGTACGTCCAACCTGTCTTATACGCGGCTGCGTTCGCCCTCGCGGCCTGGTTCACCCAGTCCCGCAGGCCGCTGTGGCCGCGAGCAGCCGCGGCCCTCGCCCTGGTCCTGCTGATGCCACTCGACTCGCTTGCCACCACAGAGCTCGCCCGGAGCAAGCAGGAGAACGAACTGGCCGATGCCCGTGTCCCCCTGCTCGGGCCGCAACTACCCGCGGGCTACCACCTGAACGGCGTGGGCACCAACAGGGCGGCAGCCGCGGACGAGGCCACCTTCTACTACCGGATCTCACCCGACAGCCCGGGCGGGGGCGCGAACACCATGGACGAGCTCGACCAGGAGATCCAGGTGACCGTCGGCCCCGTACAGCCGGGTTTCACCCCACCCTCCCACTGCGCCGCGCTCACCAGCGTCCACCCTGTGCCGTCACCCGCCTGCACCCCGGTGGCTCCTGGAGTGTGGCGGTGGTCGAACCACGAGTACGTCGAGTACTTCACCCGGGTCGGCGACGCCGTCGCAGTCCTCGAAGCCCGCACGCCCCCAGTGAGCAGCGCCGTTCTCCGGGAGATCGCCAGCACCATGCGAGTCCGCCTGCCGTCGTACTTCACCGGCGGCTGAACGGCTTCCAGGGTCTGTCCGACCGGTGGCGCGGTGCTCAGCGCGGGGCCGGGGTGGGCGTGTTGTCGGCCTTGACGTCGAACTTGATGTTGTCGCCGTCGACGCCGGTCACCGTGACCGTGACGCCCAGGGTGCTGCCGTCGTCCGCGGTGAGCTTGCACCGGGTGGTGGTGTCGACCTTGCCCTTGAGCTCCTTGGGGCAGGTGATGTTCGGCTTCGGCCGGCCTGTGGTGGCGGCGAGTCTTTCGGCGACTGTGGTGGCCAGCTTGTCCGCGGACAGTTTCGGCGTGGACTTTTCGGCGCTGACCGAGGCTGAGCAGCCGGCGAGCAGCGCACTGGCGGCTACGGCCGTGAGGATCGACGTTGTTGCGGACAACCGGATGGCGGGCATGGTGGAACTCCGGCCTGGGTGGTCATGACAAGAAGACACGGGAAGCATAGTTGGCAGGAATGCTCCGGTCCTGATCGGGGTGCAGATGAAAAGGTGGCCACAGTGACCTGGGAGGAGCGAGGAAAGTCGTGAAGATCCTCATCAGCGCCGACATGGAAGGCGCCACGGGCGTGACCTGGCCCGCGGACGTGCTGCCGGGCACGCCACAGTGGGAGCGCTGCCGCCGTCTGTTCACCTCCGATGTGAGCGCGGCGGTGACCGGCTTCTTCGACGGGGGCGCGGACGAGGTGCTGATCAACGAGGCGCACTGGACCATGCGCAATCTGCTGCTGGAGGAGCTGGACGAGCGGGCCGTCATGCTGACGGGCAAGCACAAGAGCCTGAGCATGGTCGAGGGCGTGCAGCACGGCGACGTGGACGGGATCGCGTTCGTCGGCTATCACACCGGCGCCGGGACCGAGGGCGTCCTCGCGCACACCTACCTCGCCAACTCCATCACCGGCGTGTGGGTGGACGGTGTGCCCGCGAGCGAGGGGCGGCTGAACTCGCTGGTGGTCGCCGAGTACGGGGTGCCGGTGGTGCTGGTCACCGGGGACGACCGGACGTGTGAGGACGCCAAGGGGTACGCGCCGGAGGCGCGGTCGGTCGCGGTGAAGGACTATGTGTCGCGGTACGCGGCGGTGTGCCGCACCCCGGCCCGTACGGCGGCGGACATCCGGGCGGCGGCGCGGGAGGCGGCGGCGCTGGCGGGGCGTCATGAGCCGGTCCAGGCCGGGCCGTTCACCGTCGAGCTGGAGTTCGACGCGGAGCACCTGGTGGGGGCGGCCACGGTCGTGCCCGGGGTGGAGCGCAGCGGGGTGCGGCGCGTGGCGTACACCTCGCCGACCATGTACGAGGGCATCCGCTGCTTCAAGGCGGTCACGACCCTCGTCTCGGCCGCGGTGGAGGAACAGTATGGGTGAGCTGGAGTCGCCGGCCGAGGCGATCGACGGGCTCGCGCTGGAGGAGGTGGTGCGGTTCACCTCCGAGCTGATCCGCATCGACACCACCAACCGTGGGGGCGGCGACTGCGCGGAGCGCCCCGCCGCCGAATACGTCGCGGAGCGGCTGGGCGAGGTGGACATCGACGCCACCTTGCTGGAGCGGGACCCGGGCCGTACGAACGTCGTCGCGCGGATCGAGGGCACCGACCCGTCGGCCCCCGCGCTGCTGGTCCACGGCCACCTGGACGTGGTGCCCGCCGAGCCCGCCGACTGGAGCGTGCACCCCTTCTCGGGGGAGGTGCGCGACGGCGTGGTGTGGGGCCGGGGCGCCATCGACATGAAGAACATGGACGCGATGGTGCTCGCGGCCGTCCGCGCCTGGGCCCGCGCGGGGGTGCGTCCGCGCCGCGACATCGTGCTGGCCTTCACCGCGGACGAGGAGGACAGCGCGGAGGCGGGCTCCGGGTTTCTCGCCGACGAGCACGCCGAGCTGTTCGAGGGCTGCACGGAGGGCATCAGCGAGTCGGGCGCCTTCACCTTCCACGCCGGGTCGGGGATACGGCTGTACCCCATCGGCGCGGGGGAGCGCGGCACGGCATGGCTGAAGCTCACCGCCCGGGGCACGGCGGGACACGGCTCGAAGGTCAACCGCGCCAACGCGGTCAGCCGGCTGGCCGCCGCCGTGGCGCGCATCGGCGAGCACCGCTGGCCGGTGCGGCTGACGCCGACCGTGAAGAGCGCGCTGACCGAGATCGCGGCGCTGCGCGGGCTCAAGGCCGATGTGGACGCGGCCGACTTCGACGTCGACGCGCTGCTGGCCGAGCTGGGGCCCGCCGCGGGCCTCATCGAGGCGACGGTCCGCAACAGCGCCAACCCGACGGTCATGGAGGCCGGTTACAAGGTCAACGTCATTCCCGGAAGCGCCACGGCGTATGTGGACGGCCGGATCGTGCCGGGCGGCGAGGAGGAGTTCCACACCACCTTGGACCGGCTCACCGGGCCGGACGTCGACTGGGAGTTCCACCACCGCTCAGTCGCCCTCCAGGCCCCGGTCGACAGTGCGGCCTTCGCGGCCATGCGGGCCGCGGTCGAACACTTCGACCCGGGCGGACACGCCGTGCCGTACTGCATGTCCGGCGGCACGGACGCCAAGCAGTTCTCCCGGCTCGGCATCGTCGGATACGGCTTCTCGCCGCTGCGGCTGCCGGAGGGCTTCGACTACCAGGCGCTCTACCACGGCGTGGACGAGCGGGTGCCGGCCTGTGCGCTGCACTTCGGCGTCCGGGTGCTCGACCACTTCCTGCGGAGGGCCTGAGACAGGTCGACGGGGCTGGATCTGCGGTGAGTACGAGACGGCGACACGCCGAAGCGACGGCGTGTCGTTGTCCCGAACTCATCACAAAGTCAGCGGCATTGGGGTTAGGTGACGGAATGGGTGACGGGATGGGAGACAGCACGGTGGCCACGGCCCCCTACGGGGCCTGGCGGTCCCCGATCGACGCCGCGCTCGCCGCGTCGCACGACGGCCGCCCGGAGTACGTGGGCACGGTCGGCGACGAGGTGTGGTGGACCGCGCCGCGCCCCGACGAGGGCGGGCGCCGCACGCTGATGCGGCGCCGGCCCGGCGGGGCGGAGGCCGACGCGCTGCCCGCGCCGTGGAACGTGCGCAGCAGGGTCATCGAGTACGGCGGCCTGCCGTGGGCCGCCGTGCCCCGCCCGGCGGGCGGCCCGCTCGTCGTCTTCGCGCACTTCGCCGACCAGCGGCTGTACGCGTACGAGCCGGACCACCCGGAAGGCGCCCCGCCGCGCCCGCTGACCCCGGTCTCGGACGTCGGCGGCGGGCTGCGCTGGGCGGACCTGCGGCTGCACGCCGACCGCGGTGAAGTGTGGGGCGTGCTGGAGGAGTTCACCGGCGAGAGGCCGACCGACGTACGCCGCGTGATCGCCGCGGTGCCGCTGGACGGCTCGGCCGCCGACGACCGCGCCGCGGTGCGCGAGCTCTCCGACGACCGCCACCGCTTCGTCACCGGGCCCCAGCTCTCCCCGGACGGGCGGCGGGTGGCCTGGATCGCCTGGGACCATCCGCGGATGCCGTGGGACGGCACGGTGGTGATGGTGGCGGACGTGGCGGAGGACGGCCGCTTCCAGGGTGTGCGCCCAGTGGTGGGGGAGACGGACGAGTCGGTGGTGCAGGTCGAGTGGGACGCCAACGGCACCCTGCTGTTCGTCTCCGACCTCAGCGGCTGGTGGCAGTTGCAGCGCATCGACCCCGACGCGACAGGCAACGGCGTCATCCCGAGCACCGCGGTCGGCCCCCACCGCCAGGAGGAGTTCGGCGGGCCGCTGTGGACGCTCGGGCGGCGCTGGTTCGCGCCGCTGGCCGACGGGCTGATCGCCGTCGTGCACGGGCGGGGCGCCGCCCGGCTCGGCATCCTCGATCCGCGCACCGGCGAATTGGTCGACGCGCCGGGCCGCTGGACCGAGTGGGAAGCGACGCTCGCCGTGGCCGGCAGCCGGGTCGTCGGCGTCGCCGCGAGCCCGCACAGCTCGTACGAGGTGGTGGAGCTGGACACCCGTACCGGCCACGCCCGGGTCATCGGCGCGGCGCACACCGACGCGGTCGACCCGGCCTACTACCCGCAGCCGGTGGAGCGCACCTTCACCGGGCCGGGCGGCCGGGAGGTCCACGCGCACATCTACCCCCCGCACAACCCCGGCCACACCGCGCCCGACGGCGAGCTGCCGCCGTACGTGGTGTGGGCGCACGGCGGCCCGACCGACCGCGCCCCGCTCGTGCTCGACCTGCAGATCGCGTACTTCACCTCGCGCGGCATCGGCGTCGCCGAGGTCAACTACGGCGGCTCGACGGGCTACGGCCGCGCCTACCGGGACCGGCTGTGCGAGCAGTGGGGCGTGGTGGACGTCGAGGACTGCGCGGCCGTCGCCGAGGCGCTGGCCGAGGAGGGCAGCGCCGACCGGGCCCGGCTCGCCATCCGGGGCGGCAGCGCGGGCGGCTGGACCGCGGCCGCTTCCCTCGCCGCCACCGGGCTGTACGCGTGCGGCACGGTCAAATACCCGGTCCTCGACCCCACGGACTGGACCGACGACGGGACGCACGACTTCGAGTCGCGCTACATGGAGTCGCTGATCGGGCCGCCGGCGGAGGTCCCCGACCGCTACCGCGACCGCTCACCGGCCCATCACGCCGACAAGGTCTCCGCGCCCTTCCTGCTGCTGCAGGGGCTGGACGACCCGGTCTGCCCGCCCGCGCAGTGCGAGCTCTTCCTGCGGGCGGTCGCCGGGCGCGGCGTCCCGCACGCGTATCTCACCTTCGAGGGCGAGGGCCACGGCTTCCGCCGGGCGGACACCATGATCCGCGCCGTCGAAGCCGAACTCGGCCTGTACGCACGGGCGTTCGGGCTGACCCCGCCCGGCATTCCGGCCCTGGAGCTGGCCGAGTGAACCGCGTACCGTGAACCGAGCCCGCCTCACCGACCCATCTGGAGGAGCGAGTTGACATCCCCAAGGGCGCCGCGCGTCGTCGGCCGCGATCCGCTGCCCGCAGCCGTGGCCGGCGCGTGGCCCGACGGGCCCGAGACCTGGCTGCTCAGCGTCTCCCGGTACATCTCCGCCATGGACGAGGGCGCGCCCGCCAAGATCCTCGACGCGGAGGAGCGGGAGCGCGCCGCGAGGTTCGTACGGACGGAGGACCAGCAGCGGTACACGGCCGCGCACCTGGGCCTGCGGGAACTGCTCGGCGCCTATCTGGACACCGAGCCCGCGGCGGTGCCGTTCACCCGGGAGGACTGCCCCGGCTGCGGCGGACCCCACGGCCGCCCCGCCGTCGTCGGCACGCCGCTGCACTTCAACATGTCGCACGCCGGTGACCTGGTGCTGTTCGCCTTCGCGGGCTCGCCGATCGGCGCCGATGTGGAGAAGGTGCAGCCCGCCTCCGTCGTGGACCAGGTCGCCCAGAGCCTGCACCCCACCGAGCGCGCCGAGCTGGCCGCGCTCGCCGAGGCCGACCGCCCCGCCGCCTTCGCGCGCTGCTGGACCCGCAAGGAGGCGTATCTCAAGGGCATCGGCACGGGCCTGTCCCAGGACCCGGCGATCGCTTACGTCGGCACGGGCGAGCGGCCGGTGCCGGTCGGCCCATGGACGCTGACCGACCTGCCCACCGACCACCTGGCCACGGCCGCCGCCGATTCCGCCGGACCCGCGGCGTCAGCCGCTGATGTCACCGTCGGGTACGCGGCGGCGTACGCGCTGCTGGAGGAGGCCTCGTAGGGATGTGCTGGACGGGTACCGGCCCGGCGGGCTTAGATGTGCGAATGCCCGACACGCCGTACGTCGCCGTGGGACCCCGCGTGGCCATCCGCCACACCGAGCGCACCGACCGCGCGGAGTTCACCCGGCTCGCCCGCACCAGCGCCGCCCTCCACCACCCGTGGCTGACCGCGCCCTCCACCGACGAGGCCTTCGACACCTTCATGACGAAGCTGGAGCGGGACGACCACGAGGGGTTCCTGGTCTGTCTGCCCCAGACCGGCGCGATCGCCGGCTTCATCAACATCAACAGCATCGTCCGCGGCGCCTTCCAGTGCGGTTTCGTCGGCTACGGGGCCTTCGCGCCCCACGCCGGGCACGGCTATGTCTCCGAAGGGCTCGGGCTGGTGCTGGGCCATGCCTTCGGGCCGCTCGGGCTGCACCGCATCGAGGTCAACATCCAGCCCGGCAACGAGGGGTCGCTGGCGCTGGTGAAGCGGTACGGCTTCCGGCTGGAGGGCTTCTCGCCCGACTACCTCTACATCGAGGGCGCGTGGCGCGACCACGAGCGCTACGCCATCACCAGCGACATGTTCCACGCACAGAGCTGGCGCCTCTGATCAGCTTCAGCTGACGCTCTGTTCAGCTCGGCCCCGCCGTTGTTCCATGGTCACCGGACGGTCGCCGCAGCCGGGGGCGACCCACGGCAGTCGGAGTGAGGCAGCCCGTGGCCACGAGCCTGCGACGTACCACCCTGACCCTTCCCGCCGCCCCGCTCGGGCCCGAGAACCCCCTGCCCGCGCTGCGGCTCCCGCGCGAGGTGCACCGCATCGACGAGGCCACGCGCGCCACGCTGCCCGCCGACATGGCCCGTCAGTCCGCCTACGAACCGCTGGGCTCGGTGCTGCCGGTGCGGCTGCGCGACGGCTACGGGCGCGGGCGGGCCCCCGCCGGGCTCGACGCCCTCGTCCTCGAGAACGACCGGCTGCGGGTCACCGTGCTGCCCGGCCTCGGCGGCCGGGTGCACTCCCTCCACCACAAACCGACCGGCCGTGAACTCCTCTACCGCAACCCGGTGCTGCAGCCCGCCGACTTCGGGCTGAGCGGCGCCTGGTTCTCCGGCGGCATCGAGTGGAACATCGGCGCCACCGGCCACACCACCCTGGCCTGCGCCCCGCTGCACGCCGCCCGCGTCCCCGCGCCCGACGGCGGCGAGATGGTGCGGCTGTGGGAGTGGGAGCGGCTGCGCGACCTGCCCTTCCAGGTCGACCTGTGGCTGCCCGAGGACTCCGACTTCCTGTACGTGGGCGTACGCGTCCGCAACCCGCACCACCAGCCCGCGCCCGTCTACTGGTGGTCCAACATCGCCGTCCCGGAGGCGGAGGGCACCCGCGTCCTCGCCCCCGCCGACGCCGCCTGGCACTTCGGCTACAGCCGCACCCTGCGCCACGTTCCCGTCCCCGAATGGGACGGGGAGGACCGGACGTACCCGCTGCACGGCGCCTACCCCGCCGACTACTTCTACGACCTGCCCCAGGACGCGCGCCCCTGGATCGCCTCCCTCGACCGGGAGGGCCACGGCCTCGTCCAGACCTCCACCGACCTGCTGCGCGGCCGCAAGCTCTTCCTGTGGGGCGCGGGGCCCGGCGGCCGGCGCTGGCAGCGGTGGCTGACCGAACCCGGCACCCCCGGATACGCCGAGATCCAGGCCGGGCTCGCCCGCACCCAGCTGGAGCACGTCCGGCTGGACGCGGGGGAGGAGTTCGCCTGGCTGGAGGCGTACGGACCGCTGGCCGCCGACCCGGCGGCGGTCCACGGTGGCAACTGGGCGGCGGCCCGGCGGGAGGTCGAGGCCCGGCTGGAGTCCGCCGCGCCGCGTGCCGCCGTGGCGGCGGCCTACGCTGCCTGGCGCCCGTACGCCGACGCCGAGCCCGGGGAGCGGCTGGCCACCGGCTCCGGGTGGGGCGCGCTCGAGGTCGAGCGCGGCGGCTACCGGCTGCCCGGCACCCCCTTCCCCCCGGACACGCTCGGCGAACCCCAGGAGCCGTGGCGCCGCCTGCTGCGCACCGGCACTTTTCCGGCCTGGGAGGCGGGCGGTCCCCCGGCCGACCCCGGCTGCTCCCTGACCGCCCCCGCCTGGCGCGACCTCCTGGAGTCGGCGCCCTCCACGGCCGCCGCCGAATACCACCTGGGCGTGGCCCAGTGGCACGCGGGCGACCACGCCCAGGCCACCCGCAGCTGGGAGAGGTCGCTGCGGTGCACGGAGACGCCGTGGGCACTGCGCTGCCTGGCCGTCGCCGACACCGCCGCCGGCCACCCGTCCCGCGCCGCGGAGCGCCTGAGGCGCGCGATGGACCTGATCCTCGCCGCGGCCCGGACCTCGGACCCGGCCCCGGCCCTGGCGTCGGTCTCGGGGGCGGCCCCGGCGGCCCCGGCGGCGGCCCCGGGCCTGACGGGAGGCCTCGGCGGCGCCCCGGCCGCCGAGGCCGGGACGGAGGCCGCCGAGGCCGCGCTCGGGCGTGAGACGGTGGCCGCGCTGCTCGCGGTGGGGCGCGCGGAGGAGGCCCGTACGGTGCTCGACGCGTTGCGCCCCACCATCCGTGAGCGCGGTCGCTTCCGGTTGCTCACGGCGCAGGTGCTGCTGGCCCAGAACAAGGCCGGGGCCGCCCGGGCGATCTTCGACGAGGGCTTCGAGGTGGCGGATCTGCGCGAGGGCGACGAGACGATCAGCGACACCTGGTACGCGATCGCGGAGCGGCTGATCGCGGGTGACGGCGAGCCGGTGACCGACGCCGTACGGGAGCGGGCGCGCGCCTGGCACCCGCTCCCGGAGCGGTACGAGTTCCGGATGCGGCCCGCATAAGGGCGGCCGTCAGGGGCACTCGGCGGACCTCCGGAACCACACACGGAAGGAGCCGCGACCGTGAAGACGCCGCACGACCCCGGCGCCGACCCCGAGGACGAGGGGATCCCGGACCTGCAGGACGGCACCCCCGAGCAGCAGCGCGCGAGCGATCCGCAGCAGTTGCCGGTGCCCGGTGACGAGCCGACGATCGCCGGGTACCGCTCGACCACCAACGAGGGCGCGCGGGAGCGCGAGTCCCTGGACGAGCGGCTGCGGGACGAGGAGCCGGAGCCGTGGGAGCGGCCCATCGAGGCGGAGGAGGAGCGGGCCGGGCTGCTCTACGACGAGCCCGACCCCGATCTGCCGCGCGAGCAGGACGTCTACTCCCAGGAGGGGTCGACCAGCGGGCTGTCCGCCGAGGAGGACGCGGTCCGGATCAAGGACGACGAGGACCTCGGCGAGGAACCCTTCCCGCCGGCCTGAGAGCCGGCGGGAGGGAGGGTGGCGCTCAGGCCGCCTGGCCCTGATTGCGGTCGACGTATTCGAAGACCGAGCCGTCGGGGTGGCGGGCCACCAGGTTGCGGCCGATCGGGGTGGGCAGCGGACCGGCGATGATCTCCGCGCCCACCGCCTTCAGATCGGCCACGGCCTCGTCCACGTCCGTCACCGCGAGCGTCGCCGTGACCTTGCGGAGGATGGACAGCTCCGCCTCGGGACCGCTCATCAGGAAGAAGCAGCCGACGGCCGCCACCGCGACACCGCCGCGCTGGAAGCGCAGCGCCTCGGCGCCGGTCAGCCGTTCGTACACGGCGATCGCCGCGTCCAGATCCTTGACGCACACCCGTAGCGAGGTCCCGAGAATGTCCATGCGGGCGAGCCTAGTTGACGAGGCGCCGGGCGTCATACGGGGCGTGAGCCCGCGCGGCGGGCGTGGTACAGGCGCCGTATGCGCCGCTCAGACGCGGCAGACGAGTTCCCCGTGCAGCACGGTGAACCAGCCGTCCTCCGCCGCGCCCCACTCGCGCCACGCGTCCGCGATCCGCCGCAGCTCCTCCTCCGTGGCGTGGCCGCCCTCCACCGCCAGCCGGGCGTAGGACGAGGCGACGGTGCGGTCGGCCCACAGGCCGCTCCACCACTCCCGCTCCTCGGGCGTGGCGTAACACCATGTCCCGGCGGTCGCGGTGATGTCGGTGAAGCCCGCCCGGCGGGCCCAGGACAGCAGTCTGCGGCCGGCGTCCGGCTCGCCGCCGTTGGCGCGGGCCACCCGCTGGTAGAGGGCCAGCCAGCCGTCCAGTCCGGGGACGGACGGGTACCACGTCATGGCGGAGTAGTCGGAGTCGCGTACCGCCACGATGCCGCCCGGCTTGCACACCCGGCGCATCTCGCGCAGCGCGGCCACGGGGTCGCCCAGGTGCTGCAGCACCTGGTGGGCGTGGACGACGCAGAACGAATCGTCGGGGTGGTCCAGTTCGTAGACGTCGCCGACCGCGAAGTGGACGTTGGACACTCCGCGCGCCGCGGCCATCGACCGGGCCTGCTCCAGGACGCCGGGTGCGGCGTCCACCCCGACGACCTCGCCCTGGGGGACCAGTCCGGCCAGGTCGGCGGTGATGGTGCCGGGTCCGCAGCCGATGTCCAGAATCCGCATATGGGGCTTGAGCAGGCCGGTCAGATACGCCGCGGAGTTGGCCGCGGTGCGCCAGGTGTGCGAGCGCAGCACCGACTCGTGGTGTCCGTGGGTGTAGACGGTGGCGGCGGCTGTGCCGGTGTCGTCGGGCATGGCTCGACTCCCCTTCGAGGCGACCTGATGGGCTGTCGCCACCGTACGCCGCCATCTCGTATCGCGAGAGTGGCGTC
This sequence comes from Streptomyces sp. NPDC007917, assembly GCF_042959105.1. Lineage (NCBI taxonomy): Bacteria > Bacillati > Actinomycetota > Actinomycetes > Kitasatosporales > Streptomycetaceae > Streptomyces > Streptomyces sp. NPDC007917. The sequence goes on along the minus strand of NZ_JBIBKK010000001.1, from coordinate 74,421 downwards.
TCACCATACGGGCGAACGGTATGGGTGAAGGGGGTGTCCCGGGTGTTACGTCCTGGGGTGCAGGCCGAGCCCGGAGACGAGCTCCTGCACCGTGCGGTACGTACGGTCCTCGGGCAGCCGGTCGCCGACCAGCTCGATCAGCCGGTCCGGGGCGTGCGCCTCGTGCAGGGCGTGCAGCAGGGCCCCGCGTTTGGCGGGGAACGGCGTACGCCCCAGGTGCCGGGCCAGTTCGAACCGCAGCGCCTCCGCCTCGCCGCCCGCGCCGCGCGGCGGCGCCGTGGTGGCCTCGGGGTCGTCGTCCGCGGCCGGCTCCGGGTCGTACCACTCCTCGGCCCGGGTGGGGTGGCCCGAGCGGATCAGGCCCTGGAGCTCGTGCTTCATCTCGTCGTCCTTGCGGACGCTCAGCCGGTCACTGCCTCGTTGCATGTCGTCGTCCTCACCTTCGCGGTTCACGGCTCGGCCGGGCTGCCCTCGTAGGGCCAGCGCAGCAGCGCCCCGAGCCCGCCGACCGGCAGGGCGTCCGGGTCGTCGGGCGCGGTTCGCACGGCGACCGCCTCGGCCCCGGTGGCGGCGGCGGAGCGGATCAGCGCGTCGTCCGCGCGGGCCGCCGAGGGCCGGGTGTCGCCCAGGTACTGGATGTCGGTGCGGCGCAGCGCCACTTGGTCGGGGTCGGCGCCCACCCACACCTCGCGGTAGACATCGGCGCCGTCGGGCCGCACCAGCAGGGTGTCGATGCGGTGCTCGCGCGCCGCGTCGACGAGCGTGGGCACGCCCTCGGCCGCGTCCAGCCGCCCGTCGGCGGGTACCCGGCCCGCCCGGAACCGCTCGACCGCGTCGTCGGTGTGGTCCCGTATGTGCCGGGCGCGCGCCTCGTCCACATCGTGGTCGAGCAGCCGGGCGGCGCGGGTGCCGCGCGGGGCCGAGCCCAGGGCCCGGCCGCCGTGTTCGGTCTCGACGGTCGCGGAGCGCAGCTGCTCGGGCAGCCGGTCGTGCACGGCCCGCCGCCCTCGTGCGTCGCCGACCAGGACCAGCAGGTCGGCGTTGGTCTGCTCCTGGCGGGCGCGCAGCTCCTCGGCGATCCGGGCGGCGTTGTGCTCCCAGGTGTTCTCGACCTTGAGCTGGAAGTGGCGCTCGGACCAGTCGGCGGTGGCGGTGCGGTGCACCGGCCACTGCTTGCCGCTCAGCCGCCCGGCGGAGGTGGCGCCCCGCACGCCGCGCAGCTCGAAGTCGGCGCCCGTGCGGTCGATGTACGCCACCAGGCACGACGGGTCCTCCCCGCCGAGGTCGAGCAGCGGCCCCACGTGCGGCAGCGCCGACCAGCAGGCCCGCACTCCGCCCGGGGAAGCGGTCAGGGGCGGGTCGAGCACCACCTCGCCGTGGGTGGCGAAGACGGCCCGGCCCACCGGCTCCGCCGCGGGCGGCAGCGCGCACAGCGCGTCGTACACCGCGCGGTAGGTGTCCTGATCGGCGCCCTGCTGCTGCAGCCGGCGGCAGGCGGCGCGTGCGGAGCGCTCCCGCTCCTCGGCCGATGACTGGTCGTGGTGCGAGGTGTCGAAGTAGACGGTGGCCCAGGGGCCTGGGCGTTCGAAGAGCGGATTGAGGAATCCGAGTTGCATGTGTTCCCTCCCGGGAGGTCCCGGTTTCGCGTCCTCCCCGCGTACCCGTGGCGCGGCCATCGACACGAGGTTTGACGATGCCGGGGATGGGGACCCGACGGTCGGCCGAGCGGCCATCGGGAGTGAGGGACGACATCGGGCGCGGGAGATCAGGGGCCCGCGCCCGATGCCGTGTCCGCTCGTCGCGACGCGTGACCGGTGGCACCGCCACTCCCGCCGTGTTAGGCCGTCGGGGGCATGGGTACCTGTCGCTTATGACTGATAAGTCGAATTCCGGAGCAGGAGATCATGTGCCCGGCTTCTCGGCCGGGGACCTGTCAGAACCCATGGCCCGCGCCATCCGCGAGCAGGTCCGGGAAGAGGTGCGCCTCGTCCGCGACGAGCTGGGCGCGGAGCTGCGCGAGCAGTCCGGGCGGCGCACCGTGCGGCTGTACGCCGGCGCGGCAGCCGCGGCCCTCTACGGAGGCGGTGCGCTGGCCGCGTGCCTGGTGCTGCTCTTCGGGCTGGCGATGCCCGTGTGGATCGCCGCGCTGATCGTCGGTGTGCTGCTGACCGTGGTCGCCGCCGCGCTCAAGAACTCCGCCGGAACGCACCCCCACGCGGCGTCGCACCGGCTGTGGCCGCATCACGGGACCCGCTGAGACGGTGTGCCGAGCGCGCGCCGGGAGGGGAGCCGAGTATGGGGAAACTGCCAGGAACGGGGGCGCACCATCGGCCCAAGGTCGTGGTCGTGACCGGTGCCAGCGCCGGCGTGGGGCGGGCCACGGCCCGCGCCTTCGCCGACCGCGGTGACCGGGTGGCCCTGCTGGCCCGTGGCGGCGAGGGGCTGGCCGCCACCGCCGAGGACGTGGTGCGGCGCGGTGGAGAGGCGCTGGTCGTGCCGCTGGACATCGCCGACCACAAGTCGGTGGACGAGGCCGCGGTGCAGGTCGAGGAGGAGTTCGGGCCCATCGACATCTGGGTGAACAGCGCCTTCACGACCGTGTTCGCGCCCTTCACCGAGGTGGGCCCGGAGGAGTTCCGGCGGATCACCGAGGTCACGTATCTGGGCTTTGTGAACGGCACCCGCGCCGCCCTGCGCCATATGCTGCCCCGCGACCGCGGCACCGTCGTGCAGGTCGGCTCCGCGCTCGCCTACCGCGGGGTCCCGCTGCAGGCCGCCTACTGCGGCGCCAAACACGCCATCCAGGGCTGGAACGAGTCCGTGCGCTGCGAGCTGTTGCACCGTCGCAGCGGGGTGCGGGTGACGATGGTGCAGCTCCCGGCCGTCAACACGCCGCAGTTCGACTGGGTGCTGACCCGACTGCCGCGCAAGGCCCAGCCGCTGCCGCCCATCTACCAGCCCGAGGTCGCCGCCCGCACCGTACGGTACGCGGCCGACCACCCGCGGCGCCGGGAGTACTGGGTCGGCGGCAGCACCGCCGCCACCCTGCTGGCCAACCGCGTCGTCCCCGGTCTGCTGGACCGCTACCTGGCCCGTACCGGCTTCGACGCCCAGCAGCGCCCCGAACCCGCCGACCCGGACACCCCGGGCAACCTGTGGCTGCCCGCGGACGGCTCCGGCGGCCACGACTTCGGCGCGCACGGCAGCTTCGACGACCGGACGGCGCGCCATGTGGTGCAGCCCTGGCTCGCCCGCCACCGCCCCGGCCTCCTCCTGACGGCCGCCGCCGTGGCCGCCGGGGCCTGCGGCGCGCTCGCCGCCACCCGACTGCGCGAGAGGAAGTGACGCCATGGCTGACCAGGAACGGGATCGGGACCGGGAGCGGGATCGACAGGCCGAGCGGTCCGGCCGCGACAATCCGCTGCTCGCCAGGCACGGCGAGGCGCTGGAGCTCTTCACCGAGCGGGTGCACGCCATCCGGCCGGACCAGTGGGACGATCCGACGCCGTGCACCGAGTGGACCGTGCGCGACCTGGTCAACCATCTGGCGGTCGAGCAGATGTGGGTGCCACCGCTGGTACGGGAGGGCCGCACGATCGCCGAGCAGGGCGACAGCTTCGAGGGCGACCTGCTGGGGGAGGACCCCGTCGCCGCCTGGGACGAGGCGGCCACCGCGGCCCGCGAGGCGTTCACCGCCCCGGGGGCCCTGGAGCGTACGGTCGAGCTCTCCTACGGCGAGAGTCCCGCGGCGGAGTACTGCGCGGAGATCACGATCGACGCCGCGGTCCACGCATGGGACCTGTCCCGGGCCATCGGGGCGGACGAGCGGATTCCGAAGGCGCTGGTGGACTTCTCGGTGCGGGCGGTGGCGCCGTACGCGGCCGACCTGGAGAAGAGCGGGATGTTCGCCGCCGCCGTCGAGCCCCCGCCGGGGGCCGACGCCCAGACCAAGTTGCTCGCCCTCCTCGGCCGCGAGGCCTGAGCGCCGGAGACAGAAAACAGCAACAGAAACGGGCACCGCGCCCCGGGCGCGGTGCCCGTACCCGTTGCCACTCGGCCCTCAGCAGCGCAGCCGGGGGCGGTCCCAGTGCCGGTGGGCGGCGATGGCCTCGGTGAAGGCCTGGGTGAACTCCTCGCTCGCCGTCCCGGTCGTGGCGTCCGTGACCACGCCCCGGTCCGCGCACACATGCCCGTGGCCCGAGGCGATGTGCAGCCCCTCCGGCTCCAGCGCGGACAGGATGCCCACGCCCGAGCCCAGCGCCCCGATCGCCTTGCCGTGCCGGTAGGCGTCCCGGACGAACCGCATCGCCGCCTCGTCCGACCTCAGCTCCGGGGTGCCGGTCGGCCCGCCGGGCAGCAGCACCGCGTCGTAGAGCACCGAGGCGACCGTCGGCAGTGCCCGGTCCACCGCGTAGCCGTTTCCGTCGCTGCCGAGCACCTTGCCGTCGTGCCCGGCCAGGGCCTCGACGACCGCGCCCTGCGCGCTCAGCGCCTCCTGGGCCTGGGTGAGCTGGTCGGTGTCCACTCCGTCGGTCACCAGCACCGCGATCTGGCGGGTGCGGATGGAGTGGTCGCCGCGCAGGTTCTCCAGGCTGAGGGCGGGGGAGGCCAGCGGCTTGTGTTCGGTGTTCACGGGGGTGGGCGGCGCCACCCCGATGCCCTCGGCCACGGCCGTCGCCAGGGCCGAGTCGATGTGTGCCAGCTCGCCGACCGTACGCTCGCGCACCTGCACGGCGCCGACCTTGCCGAGCTCGAAGCGGAAGGCGTCGACGATGTGCCGCCGCTCCCAGTCGCTCATGCTGTTCCAGAACAGCGCCGCCTGGCTGTAGAAGTCCTTGAAGCTCTCGCTGCGCTTGCGGATCTTGGCGCCGTCGACCCGCTCGGTGTAGTGCGAGAACGCGTACCCGTCCGCGCCGGCGAGGGCCGGGCAGCCGCCACCCAGCGAGTTCGGGGAGTAGCTCGTCCCGCTGTGGATCGCGGACTGGTGGTAGCCGTCGCGCTGGTTGGTGCGGACCGGGGCGACCGGCCGGTTCACCGGGATCTGCGCGAAGTTGGGCCCGCCCAGCCGGATCAGCTGGGTGTCCAGGTACGAGAAGTTGCGGGCCTGCAGCAGCGGGTCGTTGGTGAAGTCGATGCCGGGCACCACGTTGGCCGTGTGGAAGGCCACCTGCTCGGTCTCCGCGAAGAAGTTCTCCGGGTTGCGGTCGAGCACCATCCGGCCGATGGGCCGCACCGGCACCTGCTCCTCCGGAATGATCTTCGTGGCGTCGAGCAGATCGAAGTCGAAGGTGAACTCGTCCTCCTCGGGGACCAGCTGCACCCCCAGCTCGTACTCCGGGTACTCGCCCGCCTCGATCGCCTGCCACAGGTCGCGCCGGTTGAAGTCCGGGTCCCGGCCCTGGCACTCCTGCGCCTCGTCCCAGACCAGCGAGTGCACCCCGAGCTTGGGCTTCCAGTGGAACTTCACAAAGGTGCCCCGGCCCCGCGCGTCCACGAACCGGAAGGTGTGCACCCCGAACCCCTGCATCATGCGGTAGCTGCGCGGGATGGCCCGGTCGGACATCAGCCACATCATCATGTGCATGGTCTCGGGCTGCAGCGACACGAAGTCCCACAGCGTGTCGTGTGCGGACGCGCCGGTCGGGATCTCGTTGTGCGGCTCCGGTTTGACCGCGTGCACGAAGTCGGGGAACTTGATGCCGTCCTGGATGAAGAACACCGGCATGTTGTTGCCGACCAGGTCGTAGTTGCCCTCGGAGGTGTAGAACTTCGTGGCGAAGCCCCGCACATCGCGCACCGTGTCCGCCGAGCCGCGCGGCCCCTGCACCGTCGAGAACCGCACGAACACCGGGGTGCGCACGGACGGGTCCTGCAGGAAGGCGGCCCGGGTGAACTCCGCGCAGGACTCGTACGGCTCGAAGTAGCCGTACGCGCCCGCGCCGCGCGCGTGCACCACCCGCTCCGGGATCCGCTCATGGTCGAAGCGCGTCAGCTTCTCGCGGAAGTGGAAGTCCTCCATCAGGGTCGGGCCGCGCTCGCCCACGCTGAGCGAGTCATCGGTGTGGTCGACCGCCACCCCCTGGTCCGTGGTCAGCGGTCCCTCGGCGGGGTCGGCGGCGCGGTACATCTCGCGCTGGCGTTGCTTTCGATCGGTCATCGGGACGCTCCCTTCTTGCCGAGCCCGGCGAACACATCGAGGAATGCCTCGCAGAACGCCTTGAGATCGTCCGGCTTACGGCTGGTGATCAGAGTGTTGGGACCGCCCTCGCAGATCCGCACCTGTTCGTCCACCCAGGTGCCGCCCGCGTTGCGGATGTCGGTGCGCAGACTCGGCCAGGAGGTGAGGGTCCGGCCGCGCACCACATCGGCCTCCACCAGGGTCCAGGGGGCGTGGCAGATCGCGGCGACCGGCTTGCCCGCGTCGAAGAAGCCCTTCGCGAACGCCACCGCCCTCTTGTCCAGCCGCAGGAAATCGGGGTTGGCGACCCCGCCCGGCAGCACCAGACCGTCGTACTGGTCGACCGTCGCATCGGTGACGACCTGGTCCACGGCGAAGGTGTCCGCCTTGTCGAGGTGGTGGAACGCCTGCACGCGGCCGGACCTCGTGGACACCAGGCGGGGGGTGCCGCCGGCGCCCCGAACCGCCTGCCAGGGGTCAGTGAGCTCCACCTGCTCAATGCCTTCCGGCGCGACCAGAAAGGCGACCTGCATGGTGTTTCACGTCCTTTCGGCTCCGGGGTGCTCCGGGCTGCTCCGGGTGCTCCGGGTGCTCCGCGGGGCGGGTAGCCAGCCGGATGGGGCCGAAACCGGAAACGTCACGGACGAGGGCGGACGGGGAGGTGTGTCACAGCACGCGATACGCGGTGGCGGCTTCGTGCCGGAAGGCCATGCCGTGGCCCGGCTCGCCGCTCGCACCCGGCCGCACCGTGCCACCTGTGGGGTCGAGCGCGCCCGTGAAGAACGCGGACTCGATGCGCACGTGGTCGTGAAACCATTCTAGGTGGCGCAGATTGGGCACGCACGCGGCGGCGTGGGCGTGTGCGTGCGGCGCGCAGTGCCCGGACAGCTCCAGACCGTGGGCCTCGGCGACGGCCGCGGCGCGCAGCCATACGGTGAGCCCGCCGCAGCGGGTGATGTCCGCCTGCAGACAGTCGACGACCGGCGTCATCCGGGCGAAGTACGACAGGTCGTAGCCGTACTCGCCGGCCGCCACATCGCTCACCACCTGGTCGCGGACGACCCGCAGCCCCTCCAGGTCGTCGGAGGACACCGGCTCCTCGAACCAGCCGACTCCCTGGTCGGCCAGCGCATGGCCCACCCGCACCGCCTCCTTGCGGGTGTACGCGCCGTTGGCGTCCACGTACAGCTCGGCGTGCGGGCCGATGGTCTCCCGGGCGTGGCGCACCCGGGCCAGGTCGCGCTCGACGGCCCGGCCCCGGTCCTCGCCGATCTTGATCTTGACGCGCTCGATGCCGTGTCCGTGCACCCAGCCGGTGAGCTGGGTGGCCAGATGGGTGTCGTGGTACGTGGTGAAGCCGCCCGAGCCGTAGACCGGCACCCGCTCGTGCACCGCGCCGATCAGATGGACCAGCGGCACATCCAGCAGCCGCGCCTTGAGGTCCCACAGCGCCAGGTCCACGGCGGAGATCGCGCAGGCCACCAGGCCGGGGCGGCCGGCGTTGCGCACCGCGCGGCTCATCGCCTCGTTCGCCCCCGGCACATCCAGCGGGGAGCGCCCCAGGACCTCGCCGCGCAGCAGGTCGCACACCACCGATCCGGCGTCCGCCGGGGCGTAGGTCCAGCCGAGCCCGGTCGTCCGCCCGGCGCGGGCCTCCACCACCACCAGCGTCGTCTCGGTCCAGGCGAGGGTGCCGTCCGCCTCGGGGGCGTCGGTCGGCACCGTGTACGCCGTGACGTCGAGCCGGTCGACCTTGAGGTCCGTCGTCCTGCCCGTCTTCGGGTCCGTCGTCGCGTCCATCGTCATGTCCGCCTTCGTGACCTGGCCGCCTTCCCGGGGGGTGTCTCGGGGACCCGGCTGCGGATCAGTCGGTCCGCCGCCCGGTCCGCGAGCGCCATGATCGTCAGGGCCGGGTTGGCGCTGCCCTGCGTCGGCAGCACGCTGCCGTCGGTGATGAACAGATTGGGCACCGCGAAGGTGCGCAGATCGGAGTCCACCACGCCCTCCTCGGGGGTGCGGCCCATCCGGCAGCCGCCCACCAGGTGCGCGTAACGCTCGACGGTCATCAGCTCGCCCGCCCCGGCGGCGCGCAGGACGTCCTCCATGACCGTCCGGGCCGCGGCCATCAGCAGGTCGTCATTGGCGCACCGGCTGTGGTCGAAGCGGGCCACGGGCAGGCCCAGCCGGTCCTTCTCGTCGGCGAGCGTGACCCTGTTGCCGGGCTGGGGCAGGAACTCGCACAGCGCGCCCAGGGTCGCCCAGTGCACATAGTCCCGCATCCGGGAGCGCAGATCGGCGCCCCAGTGGCCCTGCGCGGCGACGTGCTCGGCCCAGATGATCGGCAGCGGGGACACCGTCTGGACCGAGAAGCCGCGCCGGTACGGCTTGGCCGGGTCGGTCTCGTAGAACTCCTCGCTGGACACCTCGGGCGGCGGCGCCTTGTACATCCGGATCTCGTCGGGGAAGCGGCCCGCGGTCTGCGGGGCGCCCTGGACCATCACATAGCGGCCCACCAGGTCGTGGCCGTTGGCCAGGCCGTGCGGATGGCCGGGGCCCGCGGAGTTCAGCAGCAGCCGCGGGGTCTCGATGGAGTAGCCCGCCACCGCCACCGCCCTGGCCCGCTGGAGGCGCTCACGGCCACCGCGTACGTACGCCACGCCCGTCGCGCGCCGCCCGGCGGGGTCCATGACCACGCGGGTGGCCATCGCGCCGTCGCGGATCTCGGCGCCGTGCGCGAGGGCGTCGGGGACATGGGTGATCAGCGGCGACGCCTTCGCGTCCACCTTGCAGCCCTGGAGGCAGAAGCCCCGGTAGACGCAGTGCGGGCGGTTGCCGAACCGTCCGTTGGCGATGGCCACCGGCCCGACCCGGGCCTCGATGCCCAGCCGCGCGCAGCCCTCCAGCATCACCTCGCCGTTGCCGCCGACCGGGTGCGGGGCGTGCGGATGGGGGTGCGGATCGCCCCACGGCCAGTACTGGCCCGCCACCGGCAGCTCCTGCTCCAGCCGCTCGTAGTACGGGCGCAGCTCCTCGTAGCGGATCGGCCAGTCGGCGCCCACCCCGTCCTCGGTGCGGGTACGGAAGTCGGAGGGGTGGAAACGCGGCACGTAGCCCGCGAAGTGCACCATCGAACCGCCCACCCCGCGCCCGGAGTTGTTCGCCCCCAGCGGCACGGGATGGCTGCCGCCGATGACACGCGGCTCGTTCCAGTACAGGTTGCGGGAGCCCGCCTCGTCGCTCACCCAGTCCTGCTCCGGGTCCCAGAACGGCCCCGCCTCCAGGCACACCACCCGCCACCCGGCGTGTGCCAGCCGCTGGGTGAAGGTCGCGCCGCCGGCGCCGCAGCCGATGACCACCATGTCGACCTCGTCGTCGTCCTCGAACCGCCGCATGGAAGGGCGCAGCCGGGTGACATGCGGCAGCCAGGCCGAGGCGTTGCGGGCCCGCACCGAACCCTGGGGGCGCAGCGTCTCGCGCAGGGTGCCGGTGGCCGGGCGCCACCACCGCGCCCCGCTCACCGGCCCGTCTCCGCCCCGTCCTGGGCGGGCGCGGTCTCCCACGGCTCGCGCGCCCCGCGCCCCAGCCGCATATAGCCGCGCGGGTAGGCCGGGCCGCCGAAGCCGATCTCGTCCCAGGCGTACGGGTGGGCGTAGTACGCGGTGCACGCGTAGCGGGTCCACAGCGTCCAGACGTGTCCGGCAGGCATGCCGTACCAGTCGTGGCTCCCCAGGTCCTGGATGTGGCGCAGCAGCCGGTGCCGGTCGCCGTGGGTCACCTGGCCGAAGGTGCGGCCGTCGTGCCGCACGGCGACCTCCTCGTCCAGCGCGGCCAGCGAGCGGCGCCACGCCTCGTCGTCCTCCGGCATGTCCGCGAACCGCCAGCCCTCGAACTCGCGGGCGGCCAGCCGGGCGTCGATCACCGGCAGCACGGGGATCGGCGGACCGTCGGGCCGGCACGCCAGCAGCAGATCCAGCAGCGGCCCGGCGGCCGCCTCCTCGGCCGGGGTGAAGAAGGACAGCGGCGGCCGAGGGCCGAGCCGGGCCAGCACCACCCCGGCCGTCGCCGCGTCCCAGGTAGAGGCCTGAGCCAGCACGCCGCGCCTTTTCAGCGGCTCGGTTCTCCCCCAGCTACCGCTGGGAGCGGGGGCGGGGCGCCGCGCCGTCATCGCTCCCGCCGGAGCACGCTCGCGAGCAGTCCCATCCCGCCCACCATGCACATCAGCAGCGGCGCGAACAGCGGGGGACCCAGCTCGATGTTGTAGCGGGCCATCCGCCAGCCGCCGGGCTTGGCGGCGATCCCGCGCACATGCAGATAGGTGCCCTGCAGGCCGTTGGCCACGATGGCGGCCGAGGCCAGTGGCAGCGCGGTGTGCGCGGCCCGCTCGCTCGCGTACCCCGCCACGCCCGCGGCGACACCGACCGGCCCGAGCGCCACCGGCCACCACATCACGCGGTTGCCGAACCCGGCCCGGTCGTGTTCCAGGAAGATCTCGGCCGCCGTGATCGCCGAGCCCGCGGCGGTCAGCAGCGAAAGCGACCGCTCCAGCCGGCCGTGCCGCACCTCGTGGGCGAGCCGTACGGCGCGGCGGGCGGCCGGGCGCCGCGCGGGGCCGCCCCGCACCTGGTGCGTGAGTGCTCTCACATCCCGTCACCCCTCGCTCTTCTTGCCGCGGTGCTGCCGGTGCGGCAGGAACTCCTGCACCTTCGCCTTGATGCCCTGGCGCACCATGCCCGTCCGGTCCGTATCGCCCTTGACGATCGACTCGAGGGTGGCCTCCATCTGCTCCCAGGTCGCGTGCGGCGGGATCGGCGGCACATCGGGGTCGGTCAGGAACTCGACCACCGCCGGGCCGTCCGCGTTCAGCGCGTCACGCCACGCCTGCTCCACGTACTCGGGCTTCTCCACCCGGATGCCGGTCAGCCCCAGCGACTGGGCGAACCGCGCGTACTGCACATCCGGGATCGCTTGCGAGGGCAGGAACTGCGGGGCTCCGCTCATCGCCCGCATCTCCCAGGTCACCTGGTTCAGGTCGTGGTTGTTCCACACCCCGATCACCAGCCGGGGGTCGTCCCACGCCTGCCGGTACTTGGCCGCGGTGATCAGCTCGGCCATGCCGTTCATCTGCATCGCGCCGTCCCCGACCAGCGCCACCACCGGCCGGTCGGGCGCGGCGAACTTCGCGCCGATCGCGTACGGCACCCCGGAGCCCATGGTGGCCAGCGTGCCGGACAGCGAGCCGCGCATCTGGCCGCGCATCCGCACATGGCGGGCGTACCAGTTGGCCACCGAGCCCGAGTCGCAGGTGAGGATGGCGTCCCCGGGCAGCAGCGGATCGAGGCAGTGGGCGACGTACTCGGGGTTGATCGGATCGGCGGTCACCTCGGCGCGCCCCCGCATCGCCTCCCGCCACCGCCGCACCCCCGCGACGATCTCCTCCTGCCATGCGCGGTCCTCCCTGGACCGCAGCAGCGGCATCAGCCGCCGCAGGGTCTCGCGGGCGTCACCGACCAGGTTGACCTCGTACGGGTAGCGCATGCCGATCATGTGCGGATCGAGGTCGATCTGCACGGCCCGCACCTTGCCGAACTCCGGCAGGAACTGGGTGTACGGGAAGCTGGAGCCGATCGTCAGCAGCGTGTCGCAGTCCCGCATCAGCTCGTACGAGGGGCGGGTGCCCAGCAGCCCGATGGAGCCGGTGACATACGGCAGCTCGTCGCTGAGCACATCGAGGCCCAGCAGCGCCTTGGCCACCCCCGCGCCCAGCTGCTCGGCGATCGCCTCGACCTCCGCCCGCGCCCCCGCGGCGCCCTGGCCGACCAGGATCGCCACCTTCTGGCCGGCGTTCAGCACATCCGCGGCGCGCTCCACCGCGCTCGCCGAGGGCACCGCCGACCAGCCGCTGCGGTCCAGGCTGGAGGGGACCATCTTGAACTCGTGGGTGGGCGGGGAGTAGTCCAGCTCCTGGACGTCCGCCGGGATGATCACGGCGGTGGGGGAGCGGCGGGCGTACGCGGTGCGGATCGCCCGGTCGAGCACGTTCGGCAGCTGCTCGGGGACCGTCACCGTCTCCAGGAAGTCGGACGCGACGTCCTTGAAGAGGGTGTGCAGGTCCACCTCCTGCTGGTACGAGCCGCCCATCGCGCTGCGGTGTGTCTGGCCGACCAGCGCCACCACCGGCGCGTGGTCGAGCTTCGCGTCGTACAGGCCGTTCAGCAGGTGGATCGCGCCGGGGCCCGATGTCGCCGCGCAGACCCCGAGCCGCCCGCTGAACTTGGCGTACCCGACGGCCTCGAACGCGGCCATCTCCTCGTGCCGCGCCTGCACGAACCGCGGCTCGTTGTCGGCCCGCCCCCATGCGGCGAGCAGGCCGTTGATTCCGTCGCCCGGGTAGCCGAAGACATGTCGGACACCCCACTCGCGCAGCCGGGCGAGCACATAGTCGGCGACTTTCTGAGTCATGGTGGTCACTCCTTCGCCCGGCTCAGCCGGTCAGCTGCGGCAGCACCTTGGTGCGGTAGAAGTCGAAGAAGCCGCGCTGCTCGGGGCCGATCTGGTTGACGTAGACGGTGTCGAAGCCGGCGTCGGCGTACGCGCTGAGCGCGGCCACATGCGCGTCAGGGTCGTCGCCGCAGGTCACCTGCTGGGCCAGCTGCTCGGCCGGGACGAGCTCGCTGGCCTGTTCGAAGTGGGCCGGGGTGGGCAGCACCTGCGACAGCTCGCCCGGCAGCGCCATGTTCGGCCACAGCCGGTGGACGGTGCGCAGCGCCTCGTCGGCGTCCGGGCCGTAGCACACCTTCAGACCCCCGCGGGCCGGTTTGGCGTTGCCGCCCGCGCCGCTGCCGCGCCGGAACCGCGCGACCAGCTCGGCGTCGGGGACCATCGTGATGAAGCCGTCGCCGACCCGCCCGGCCAGCGCGGCGGCGGACGAGCCGAACGCCGCGATGTCGATGGGCACCGGCTGCTCGGGCAGCGTGTACAGGCGGGCGTTCTCCACCGTGTAGTGCTTGCCGTGGTGGCTGACCTCGTGGCCCTCGAACAGCTGGCGGATCACCGTCACGGCCTCCTCCAGCATCTCCAGCCGCATGGCCGCCTGCGGCCAGCGGTCGCCCAGCACATGCTCGTTCAGCGCCTCTCCGGTGCCCACCCCCAGCCGGAAGCGGCCCTCCAGCAGCACCGCGCTGGTGGCGGCGGCCTGGGCGACGATCGCCGGATGGATACGGGTGGTGGGGCACGTCACCGCGGTCTGCACGGGCAGTGAGGTCGCCTGGGCGAGCGCGCCGATCACCGACCAGACGAACGGGGACTGGCCCTGCGCCCCGTTCCAGGGGTGATAGTGGTCGGAGATCCACAGGTGGGAGAAGCCCGCCTGTTCCGCCATCCGCGCCTGCTCGACGAGCTCGGCGGGCCCGTGTTCCTCGGCGGCCAGGAAATAGCCGTACTCGGTCATGGGGCCCTCCTCGTACGCTCGTGCCGGCAAGGCACCGACGCCGCTGACGGGCGCTGGTGCCACGGGGCGACGGGTAACCGGGGCGCGGGGAAGGAAACATCATCCGGGCAGGCGAGCGGCACCGGACGGGGGTGGGAGGGCCTGCGGGCGCGGGTTTACGAGCCGGGCGCCGCCGCGCGCTCGGCCGCCTGCTGCGCCTCTTGTCCTTGGTGCTCGTGGTGGTCCTGGTGCTCCTGGTGTGAGCTTCGGTCCAGCGCCAGGGCGATATGGCGGGAGAGCCGGTCCACCACGCCCGCCTCCGCCATCTCGAACACCCCGCGCCCACCCGTACGGAACAGCGTGAGCGCGCCCAGGACCGGCTCCGCGGGCGAGCTCCGCAGCGGTACGCACAGCAGCGAGGTGACCTCCTCGCGGATCAGAACGGGCACGCCCGAGGCGTCGCGGCCGAAGGCGTCCACGTCATGGGGGCGAACCTGCAGCGCGGAGACCCCGTCGCGGATCGCCTCGGCCACCAGCGGGCAGCCGGCCGGGTCCTGCTCGGCCACCGAGGTCACGCGGCCGTCCGCGGCGTCGGGCGGGCCCAGCGTGACCACCCGGCGGGCGGTCTCGGGCCGCGCCGGGGCGGCGGTCACATCGGCGATCACCCAGTCCGCGAAGCCGCCGTGCAGCACGGCGGCCGCCCGCCCCAGCACGGCCCGCGGCCCGCTGTCGGCGAGCGGCGCCGTGCCGAGCAGCGCCGTGGCCATCTCGTCGATCAGGTCGAGCAGCTCGGCGTGGCGCGTCACCTCGTCCAGGTCGGGCCGGGCCCCCGACGGCCGCTCCCCGGCGGCCTGGCCGGGGACGGTGGGGGCCGCGACGGCCACCGGGCCCTCGCCGGTGGGCTGGAAGGTGGCCAGCACGGCGGAGTGCGGCTCGCCCGGCGGGCGCAGCCCCGCCAGCGTCACCCGCAGCGCCCCGTCGCTCCCGGGCCCCGGCAGATGCACCACCAGGCTGCGCCCGCCCTCCTCACGCGCGACGGCGGCGACCTGGGAGCGCAGCACCGCCCGCCCGTCGCGCCGCAGCGAGTCGGTCAGCGGGCGCCCGGTGGCATAGCCCGCGCGGGTCTGGAACAGCTGGGCGGCGGAGACGTTCATCCGCCGCACCACGCAGTCCCGGTCCAGCAGCACGACGGCGATCGGCAGCCGCTGGAACAGGGCGCGCAGCAGTTGCTGTTCGCGCGGGTCGGTGCGGCCCCCGCCGGGGGGCCGGGCTGCCGCGGCCAGCTGCTCGTACCGCGGCCACAGCACCTCGGCGGCGTGCTGGAGCTCGATGAGCGCGGCGTCCAGTACGGCGAGCCGCTGGTGCGTGGGCAGGGCCCGCGCGGTCTGCAGTTCGGCGACGCGTCTGCGGAAGTCGATCAACTCGGCGCCGTACTCGTTTGCCCCGGACATGCGCACACGGTAACCCGCCCGGAGCGGGGGCATCGCACCATGGCCCGTTTTCCCCCCGGCGGAGCGGGCAGCCGAAAGACGGAACGCACCAAGGAGAGCCCGACGCCGCGCGACGCCCCAGGCGGTGCCCTGGACGCGGTCGGAAAACGTCTGGAAACAGAGCATCTGAGCGGAAGGAGTTGACCCGACCATGCCGGATCGTGCCCTCACGCGCATCTGGTCCTGGGAGACCGACGCACCCTCCCTGGACCGCGGCCTGGCCGAGCTGGCCGAACAGGCCGCCTCCTGCACTCCGGCCAGCTGCGGAGCCACCGCCACCGCCATCCTCGACCCGGCCTCCGGCGGGAGCGCCGTCGAGGAGCAGCCGACCGCGGCCACCCACCCCGACCTGTCCGCGCTGGTCTCGGTGCAGCTGGCCTCGGGTGAGGGCCCGATCCCGGCCGCCCGGGCCACCGGCCGCCCGGAGGGGGCGGACGACCTGTTGTACGACCCGAGGTGGCCGGGCTACCGGGCCAGGGCCCTGGACGCGGGGGTGCGCTCCAGCGCCACCCTGCCGTTCGTGAGCGAGGGCCTGACCGTGACCATCTCCGTCTACGGGCTGCGCCCCGGCCCCCTGGAGGAGGCGGCCCAGGGAGCCACCCGGCTGCTCGGCGACCTCGCCACCGAGAGCCTGGCGCGCGACCGTCGCTACCGCGCCGCCCTCACCGAGATCGACCAGCTGGACACCGCGCTGCGCTCGCGCCCGGTGGTCGACCAGGCGTGCGGGATCGTGATGTACGTGCTGGGCTGCGACGCGGACGTCGCCTTCGACCTGCTGCGGCGCACCTCCCAGCGGACCAACCGCAAGCTGGCCGAGCTCGCGGAGACCGTGGTGCGCACCCGTGGCCGCGGGATCGAGCGGGAACTGCTCAAGATGGGCCGGAAAGCCACTCCCGCACCCGCTGGGTCAGCGGACGCTCCATGCTGACCCCCTCGCCGGCCCCGCCGCCGGACGACGGGTTCCCGGGTGACGGATTCTGTGTCGCGCTGCCCTGCGCCTCGCCGCCCTGGGACCGGCCGGGGTACGGCTGGGCCGGCGTGATGGCCTTGGCCTCGCCGACCCGCAGCCCGAGGGCCAGCCGCTCCTCGGCGGTGAGGCGCTCGCGCAGCTCGGGGAAGATCACGTCCTCCTCGCCCCGGATGTGCATGGACACCACGTCGTACAGCTCGCGGACCAGCGCGTCGAACCGCCGGTCCGCGGTGTCCGTCCGCTCCAGGTCGCCCAGGATCCGCTCGGCCTCGGCAAGCTCCTCGATCTCGCGCTCGGCGACCTCGTCCCCATTGGGCAGCGCCTTGCGGACCGTCGGATACAGATACTGCTCCTCGGCGACCGAGTGCCGCACGATCTCGACGGTGATCCGTTCCACCAGCAGCCGCCGCTCCCCGGGGTCGACGCTCGCCCGGTACCCCTCGAAAAGCTCCTGCACCTCGTGGTGGTCCGAGGTGAGCAGGTCCACCACGTCATGTTGCTGAGGCATCCCTGTCATGCGCGCCGGGTGCCCGCCGCCGGCCCGGGCAAACGGCACCGGCCACGTGTCGGCTCCGCCGCCGCATCCGCCGATCTGCGAAGGTGGACAGGTCGGGACAGATGCGCCGATACGACAGGCGCAGCAGGCACGGCAGGCACAGCGAACACGGCGGAGACAGACGGTTCTGTCGATCCGGAGGTGTGTTTCGAATGCAGCGGGAGCTGACCGCCCCGGCTCCGGCGGACCCGGAGGACGGCGGACTGCCGGTCCTCCCGGAGCTGGCCGCGCGCTTCGCCGGGGCGGCCGACCGTACCGCCCCCGAGCCGGTCGGCGGCGGCCCGGCCCTGCGCGCCGCGGCCTGCGGCTACTGGGAGCGGCGCGGCCTGTGGACCGACCCGGGGCATGTCGCGGCCGCCCCCGGCGGGCAGCCGCTGCTGCTGTCCCTGCTCGCCGCGGCCGGCGGCGACGTCCTGCTGACCCGGCCCAGCGCCTCCTGGTACGCACCGCTGGCCCGGCTCGTCGGCCGCCCCGCCTACCACGTGCCGGTGCCCGCCGAATGCGGTGGCGTCCCCGATCCGTTCGCGCTGCTGGAGACCGTCCGCCGGGTGCGCGCGGAGGGCGGCGAGCCGCGGGTGCTGCTGCTGGCCGTCGCCGACGACCCGACCGGCACCACCGCCCCGCCCGAGCTGCTGCACGAGGTGTGCGAGGCGGCCGTGGCCGAGGGGATGCTGATCGTGAGCGACGAGACCTGGCGGGACACCGTGCACCACCCCCATGGCACGGTGCTGCTCAGCCCCGCCGAGATGTGCCCCGAGGACGTGGTGGTGCTCACCGACCTGGCCGGCGCCTTCACCCCGCCCGGCTGGCCCGCCGCGGTCGCCCGGTTCCCCGCCACCGAGCGCGGCGTCGAACTGCGCGCCCGGGTGCTGTCCACCCTGGACGCGCTGCGGGCCGCGCCCCTGCCGCCCGTCGCCGCGGCCGCCGCCCACGCCCTCGACGAGCCCGAGCCGGTCCGCGAGCGCACCGCGGCGGCGGCCCGCGCCCACGGGGCGGTGGCCGCGGCGGCCTACCGCGCGCTCACGGCGGTCGGCGCGCTGTGCCGCCCCCCGCAGGCCGGCCGGCAGCTGTACGCCGACCTCGACGAGTTGCGCGGCGACCTCGCGGCCCGCTCCATCACCGACTCGGTGGAGCTGGAGCGCGAGCTGACCCGGCGGCTTCGCCGCCCCGTACCGGGCGGCCACCGCTTCGGCGACGCCCCGCACACCCTGCGGGTGCGGCTGTCGACCCTGCCGCTGCTCGGCACCGGGGACGAGACGCGGCTGGCCGCCCTCGCCGCCGCCGACCCGCTGCGGGTGCCGCAGGTGGCCGAGGCGCTGACCGCCTTCGAGACGGCCTTCCGCGAGCTGACCCAGGCCGGACCGAGGCCGGCCGGCACCGAAGGGAGCCCCCTGTCATGACCGACCAGGCCGACCAGGCCCAGCCGGCCGGGCGACGCCCGGCCGGGCGGGCGCGCCCCGCCCCGTGGACGCCCCCGCGGCTGGGCCCCCTCCGGGAGATCTTCTCGGGCCCGCGGCGCCGGCTGCGGCGCCTCGGCGCGCTGGGGGAGCCGCCCGCCACGTCGCGGCAGGGGCATGGTGACGGAGGTGTCCCGTACGAGGGCGATCCCGTGCCCGGTGATCCGGCGCCGTGCGACCCTGCGTCCGTCGATCCTCCCGTGGCGACCGCCGGCAGGGGTCCCCTGCGGTTGACGCCGCGGGCCCCGGCGCGGCAGCCGCAGGAGGCGCCCCCCGGCCCGAAGCCGGGGGAGGGCCGGCCCCCGCGGCCGCCCGGACCGGGCCTCGCCGCCCCGCGCCCCCGCGGTGAGCTGCGCACCTGGCCGCGGTCGTTCGCCCACCGGCTGACCTCCCCGCTGCCCGGTGTCCGGGCGGTCGCCCGGATGGCCCGGGAGGGGCGGCTGCGCCCGCCCGTCGAGGCGCTGCGGCAGATCCCCGAACTCCCCTTCGAGCCGGGCCCGCAGCCGGTCGTCGGACCCGGCGACACGGCGGTCACCTGGGCGGGACACGCCAGTTGTGTGCTGCGGACCGGCGGGCTGACCGTGCTGACCGACCCCGTCTGGTCCCGCCGGATCCTCGGCACCCCGGCCCGGGTCACCCCGGTCGGGGTGCGCTGGGAGGACCTGCCGCCCGTCGACGCGGTGGTCATCAGCCACAACCACTACGACCACCTCGACGCGCCCACGCTCAGGCGGCTGCCGCGCGACACCCCCCTGTTCGTGCCGGCCGGGCTCGCCGCCTGGTGCCGCGCGCGCCGCTTCACCGACGTCACCGAGCTCGACTGGTGGGAGGCGGCCGAACTGCCGGGCCCGGAGGGACCGGTGCGGTTCGACTTCGTACCGGCCCACCACTGGAGCAAGCGCACCCTGACCGACACCTGCCGCTCCCTGTGGGGCGGCTGGGTCATCACCGCACCGGGCGGCGGGCGGACCTACTTCGCGGGCGACACCGGCTACGGGCACTGGTTCCGGGAGATCGGCCGCGGCTACCCGGACATCGACCTGGCGCTGCTGCCCATCGGCGCGTACGACCCGCGCTGGATGCTCCGTCCGGTGCACACCGACCCGGAGGAGGCCGTACGGGCGTTCGGGGATCTGGGCGCGCGGACGATGATGCCCATGCACTGGTCCACCTTTCTGCTCTCCGCCGAGCCCCCGCTGCAGCCACTGCTGCGGGTCCGTGCGGCGTGGGAGGCGGCGGGGCTGCCGCGCGAGGCGCTGTGGGACCTGCCGGTCGGGGGTTCGCGCGTGCTCGACCGCGACGACTGAACGACCGGGCGGGCCTGAACCCTGATGAGTACTGGCAATTAGTGCATCGGTGGACATAAGTGGCAAGTGGTGCGCACCCCACCTAGCTTCCTGTTCATGCGCACTCGACAGCTTCGCTACCTGGCGGTCCTCACAGCCGCCCTCGTCATCGAACTCGGTCCGCTGCCCACCGCCCACGCCAAGACCCAGCACGTCGTCCACCCGGGCGAGTCGATCCAGGCCGCGGTGACGGCCGCCAAGCCCGGCGACACCATCCTCGTCAAGGCCGGTACCTACCGGGAGAACGTGCTGATCACCACCTCGAGCCTGACCCTGAGCGGGGAGGGCGAGAAGACCGTCATCACGCCGCCCGAGACGGCGTCCGCGAACGACTGCGGGAAGGCCGAGACCGGTGTCTGCGTCACCGGTACGGCCGAAAGCCCCCTCACCGATGTGCGAATCCGCTCGCTCACGGTCACCGGCTTCGCCAAGAACGGCATCTGGGGGAAGTACACCGACCGGATGGACGTACGCCGGGTGACCGCCGCGCAGAACGGTCAGCAGGGCATCGGCCAGGAGAAGTCCACCGGCGGCAGCTTCCGCTCCAACACCTCCAAGGACAACGGCCAGTCGGGCATCTTCCTCGCCAACACCGTCGACGAGGAGGGCGCGGCCCTCGACACCAAGGGCGCGGTCGTCCGCGACAACCGGCTGACCGGGAACCGGGTCGGGGTCGGCATCAGGCGCCTGAGGGTCCTGACCGTCCAGGGCAACACCCTCTCCGGCAACTGCGGCGGTGTGTTCGTGGTGGGCGACGAGGGCTCGCCCCGCGCCGGGGACCTGTCGGTCATCAACAACAAGGTCCACGAGAACAACAAGTACTGTCCGCCCACCACCCGGCTCGCCTTCATCCAGGGCACCGGCATCCTGCTCACCGGCGTGGAGGACACGCGGGTGACCGGCAACGAGGTGCGGGACAACGTGGGCGCCTCGCCGATGTCCGGCGGGATCGTGCTCTTCCCCAGCGTCGTGGGCGCCCAGAACGCCCGTAACACCATCAAGGACAACGTGCTGGCCGGCAACCTGCCTGCCGACCTCGCCGACCGGGACGCCGGCCCCGGGAACACCTTCGAGGGCAACGCCTGCACGGTCTCCGAGCCCGCCGGCCGGTGCGAGAAGGGTGCGTCATGACGTCGATAAGGACCGCTGCGCCCAGCGCGGCGAGCGCCCCCGCCGCCACGGACCCCGCCGCGGCCACCGGTACCGGCACCGCCCCCGACGGCGTCCCGTCGAAGGCCGCCCCGCAGCTGCGGGAGCTCGTCTTCGGCGCCGCCCGGGCGGCGGCCGTCCGCGCCGCGGCCGCCCTGGGCGTCGCCGACGCCCTGGGGGAGCGGCCCGCCACCGTCGCGGAACTGGCGACCGCGGTGGGCGCCGAGCCCGAGCGTCTTGGCCGGCTGCTGCGCGCCCTGACCTGCTGCGGGGTGTTCGCCGAGACCGAGGACGGCCGCATCGCGCACACCGAGATGTCCCGGCTGCTGCGCGAGGACGCCCCCGACAGCCTGAAGTACATCTGCCTGTGGTGCACCGAGCCGTGGACCTGGGAGACCTGGCCGCGGCTGGCCGAGGCCGTACGCTCCGACACCTGCGCCTTCAACGACATCCACGGCAAGGACTTCTTCACCTATCTGCACGAGGACGCGCCCGACTCGGCCCGCGTGTTCGACAGGGCGATGACCACCTCGAGCAGACAGTCCGCCGTGGAACTCGCCGCCTTCCTCGACCTCGACGGGGCCGCGGAGGTGGCCGACATCGGCGGCGGCCAGGGACATGTCCTGGCGTCCCTGCTGGAGAAGCACCCGACGCTGCGCGGCACGCTGCTCGACCTCCCGCAGGTGGTGGCGAACGCGGACGCGCGGCTGCGCGACGGCGGGCCGCTGGCCCCGCGCGCCCGGCTGGTGCCGGGCGACTGCCGCCGCGAGATCCCGGTGCGGGCGGACCTGTACATCATCAAGAACATCCTGGAATGGGACGACGAGTCCACCCGCAGGACCCTGGCCAACGTGGTGGCCGCGGCCCGGCCGGGCGCCCGGGTCCTGGTGATCGAGAACCTGCTCGACAACAGCCCCTCGATGCGGTTCACCACCGCCATGGACCTGTTTCTGCTCCTGAACGTGGGGGGCCGGAAACACTCCTCGGACAGTCTGGTGACACGCATGACGGAGGCCGGGCTGAACGTCACCGGCATCAGCCCGGTCAACCCCTATCTGCACGCGTTCGACAGCCGTGTGCCGGGCGGGGAGGCCGCCTGACCGCGCCGTGCGCGGCCGCGCCGCATGGGGTGATGCCCGCGTGACGGTGTTCACGCGGGCATCCGGGTTCTTCCGGGGTTCTTCTGGTCTTCCGGGGTTCTTTCAGGGCGGGTTCAGGCCCACTGGAAGGAGTCGAGGTGGGCGAAGACGACGACATTGGCGGTGTAGTCGCGGACGGCGCGGTCGTAGGAACCGCCACAGGTGATCAGGCGCAGCTGGGCGTCGGGGGTCTGCCCGTACACCCGCTCGTCGGGGAAGTTCGCCTTGCTGAACGTCTCCACCGAGTCGACGACGAACGTCGCGACGATCCCGTCGGCGCGGGTGATGGTGACCCGGCTCCCGGCCTTCAGCGCGCTGAGCGGATAGAACACCGCCGGGCCCGTCTTGGTGTCCACATGCCCCGCCACGATGGCGTTGCCCCGCTCGCCGGGTGAGGGTCCGCCGTTGAACCAGCCGGCCAGGTTGTTGTTGTCGGCGGGCGGCGGGATCAGCACCCCCGACCGGTCGAGCGTCAGCTCGGTGAACGGCGCGCTCACCCCGATGGAGGGGATGTCCAGATGCCTGGCGGGCGAGCGCGGCAGCGCCGGCCCGAGCCGGACCTCCTGGGGGGCCGCCGTCTGCGGGCGGGTGGCGAGCGTGGGTCCCGAGGACGCGGGCTTCTTCGGGGACGGCTGGGTGGAGGCCGCGTCCACCGAGTTGTAGATCAGGAAGACGCCGATGAGGGCCGACGCGGCGGCCCAGCGGATGACGCGGGTGTTGCTGTCGGCACCGCCCTGTTTGCCCATGGATTCTGCCTTTCTGGCCGGCGGAGAGCCCACCGGCAAAGAGCGTGGCGCTGCCGTGGCCAACCGCCACAAGCGGTGTTGGCCACGGCAGCGGGGCTACGAAAACCGATCAGCTCAGATCGCGGTCCCGGCCGGCTTGCGGCGACGCAGGGCGTACGCGCCGGCGCCGAGGCCGCCGAGCAGCAGGACCGAACCGGCCGCCATGCCGCCACCGGTGGTGGCCATGCCGCCGCCACCGGTGTGGACACCACCGTGCGGCTTGCCGTGCTCGCGCTCCTTGCCGTACGAGCTGCTGCCGCCCCAGCCGTGCTCTTCCTTCTCCTTGCCGTAGCCCGACTCTTCCTTGCTGCCGTAGCCGCCCTTGCTGTAGTCGTCCTTGCCGTAGCCGGACTCTTCCTTGCTGCCGTAGCCGCCCTTGCTGTAGTCGTCCTGCTTGCCGTAGCCCGACTCTTCCTTGCCCTTGCCGTAGCCCGACTCTTCCTTGCCCTTTTCGAAGCCTGACTCTTCCTTGCCCTTTTCGAAGCCCGACTCCTCCTTGCCCTTGCTCTCCTTCTCCTTCCAGGCACCGCCGGAGCCGTAGTCCTCCGACTCCTGACCGCTGGAGTAGCCCCCGTGGCCGCCCGGGTCGGAGACGTCAGCGGCGAACGCGGCGGCGGGTGCGCCCAGAGTCAGGGAAGCGGCAAGCGCCGTCCCGGCGATGAGTGCGCGAGTTGATCGCATGAGTCATTCCTTCCGGCACCTGCACGATTACTGACATTTGCCAGATAAAGGGATCGCGTAGGTGTCTCATCCACCGTCAGCGACGGGGCGGCCCGCTGCCACTTGGCGCGGCCCGCTTTCAGGCCGGTTGTAAGCCCTCCGAGTGGAGATCGCCGTGGTCTTCACTCGTTCGCCGCGCGAATGGGCTGACGATGAGTCATCTTTTCGGCCCATCGTTTCGATCAGCCCCGTGGTGTGCCTCGCCGACCGGAACTCCGGACGCGCCAGCACCCGGCGCAGAAAGCCCAGCGTGGTCCGTACGCCCCCGCCACCGACCCGGAACTCGCCCAGCGCCCGGTCCATGCGGGCGAGCGCCTGCTCGCGGTCGGGAGCCCAGGCGACGGTCTTCGCCAGCAGCGAGTCGTAGTCCGGACCCACCCGCCAGCCCGGGAAGGCGTGCGTGTCCACCCGTACGAAAGGCCCCCCGGGCGGCACGAACTCCGTCAGCGAGCCGGGCGTGGGAGCGAAGCCGCGGTCCGGGTCCTCGGCGTTGACCCGGCACTCGATCGCCACTCCGCGACGCACCACATCGCTCTGACCGAACGTCAGGGGCTGCCCCGCCGCGATGAGGATCTGCTCCCGGACGATGTCGATCCCGGTCACCATCTCGGTGACCGGGTGCTCCACCTGCAGCCGGCAGTTGATCTCCATCAGGTAGAACTCGTGGTCGGGGGTGAGCACGAACTCGAAGGTGCCCGCCCCGACATAGCCCACCGCCGCCGCGCCGCGCACCGCCGCCGCGCACATCGCGGTGCGCCGCTCCTGGGGCAGGTTCGGCGCGGGCGCCTCCTCCACCATCTTCTGGTGCCGCCGCTGCACCGAGCAGTCGCGCTCGCCTAGGTGGACCACCTTGCCGTGCCGGTCCGCGAGCACCTGCACCTCCACATGGCGGGCGTGCTCCACGAACCGCTCCATGTAAAGGCGCTCGTCGCCGAAGACCGCGCGGGCGTGGGCCCGGGTCTCGTTGAACGCGGGCACCAGGGCATCCGGGTCGCGGACCACCGCCATGCCGCGGCCGCCGCCCCCCGCCACCGCCTTGAGGATCAGCGGATAGCCGATCCGCCCGGCGACGTCCCTGGCCTCGGCGGGCGTGGCCACCGCGCCCGTACTGCCCGGCAGCACCGGCAGCCCCGCCTCCGCCATCAGCGCGCGGGCCGCCGCCTTGTCGCCGAGCCGCTGCATCACCGGGGCCGGCGGGCCGATGAAGGTGATCCCCGATTCCTCGCACACCTCCGCGAAGTCCGGGTCCTCGGACAGGAATCCGTACCCGGGGTGGATGGCCTGCGCCCCGGTGCGGTGCGCCGCCTCGATGATCGCCGGGACGCTGAGATAGCTGGCCTTCGACTGCGGCGGACCGATGTGCACGGCCTCGTCCGCGAGCTGGACCACGGCCGAGTCGCGGTCGGCGGTGGAGTACACCGCCACGGTGCGCATGCCGAGCTCCCGGCAGGCGCGCAGGACACGCAGCGCGATCTCGCCGCGGTTGGCGACGAGGACGGTGGAGAACACGGATCACACCGGCCCGGCGGCGGGCCCGGGCTCCACCGCGAGCAGGGGCTGCTGATACTCCACGGGCTGCCCGTTGGGCACCAGGATCTCCACGACCCGCCCGGCGACATCCGACTCGATCGTGCTCATCATCTTCATGACCTCCAGCACACCCACCGGCTGCCCCGGCTTGACCGTGTCCCCGACGGAGACGAACGGCGGGGCGCCTGGCTCCGGCGCGTGGTAGAAGGTGCCGACCGTCGACGCGCAGATGTAGGCCGGCCCCGTCCCCGCCTGCTGCGCCCCGCCCTCCGGCCGCACCCCGTCGGCCACGGCGGCCGCCGGCCCGGCCGCGGCCACCCGCGGCTGCGGCTGCGGCGGGGGAGCCGGGGCCGGCGGGGGAGCGGCGGCGGACCCGGGCGGCGGCGCGTGGTCGGGTCCGGCCGGATCGGGCCACTCCATCTCGACCGTCGTCTGCCCGTGCCGCAGCGTGATGCGGCGCGGCTGCTTGTCCGCGGCCTTCGCCAGCTCCGTCACACTGCGGCACAGGGAATCCAGCGTGGCGTGCGGGGGCAGCACGACCGCGCCCGGCCGGTGCCCGTTCTCGCGATGGTCCGTGATGTGGCTGTCCGCTGTCACGATGCACCTCTCCCGGTGTGTAGCTGCGCGCCGGCCGACCCGGCGGGGACCCCCGTGTCCAGACCGAAGCGGCGGAACCGCTCCGCCCGCGCCGCCAGCAGCCGCCCCGGCTCCCACGGCACCAGCTCGCCGAGCGCCTCGACGAGCGCGTCGCCGAGCAGGGCGGCGGCCTTGGCGGGATCGCGGTGGGCGCCCTCAGGCGGCTCCGGTACGACCCCGTCGACCACCCCGAGCCGCAACAGCTCCCTCGGGTCGAGCCGCAGGGCCGCCGCGGCCGCCTGGGCGGCCTCGGGGTTCTTCCACAAGATGGCGGCGCAGCCCTCGGGGCTGATGACCGAGTAGACGCCGCCCGCGCTGATCAGCACCCGGTCGGCGACGGCCAGCGCGAGCGCGCCGCCACTGCCCCCCTCACCGACCACCGCGGCCACCACGGGCACCGGCAGCCGCGCCATCAGCCGCAGATTCTCCGCGATGGCCAGCGCCTGGCCGCCGCGCTCCGCGTCCGGGCCCGGGTTGGCCCCCGGGGTGTCCACCAACGTCACCACCGGCAGCCCGAGCTTCGCCGCCATCCGCATCAGCCGCGCGGACTTGCGGTAGCCGCTGGGCGCGGGCATCCCGAACCGGTGCGCCTGCCGCTCCGCCAGGCTCGCCCCGCCCTTGTGCTGCCCGATCACCATCACCGGCCGCCCGGCGAGCCGCCCGGGGCCGCCGACCACGGCGGGGCAGTCCTCGCTGAGCCGGTCGCCGCGCAACTCGTGGAAGTCGTCGAGGATATGGCCGATGTAGTCCATCGCGGTGGGCCGCTCGGAATGCCGCGCCGCCCGCACCGCCTCCCAGGCCTCCCGCTCCGCCACCTCCGTGACGCACCGCAGGACCGCCTTACGCGCGGCCCCGCCTTGGCCCGCGTGCCGCTCACCGCGCGCGGCGCCGACCGCGCCCGGGTGGGTGGTGAGGGCTGTGTCCGGCCCGCCGTTCGGCAGCCCCGGCACGCCGGGCCGTCGCCCGCGGCCCGGGGCGGCGGCCGGGTGGCGTGCCGCCGCGCTCAGGGGGGCGGCGGGGGATTCCGGTCCGCCGTCCGGTAGCGCGTGCTCCCGCCCGGTCGGCGTGTCGGGCGCGCCGGGCGCCGTGGGCTCGGACACCCGGGGGTCGGGGGCGCCCAGGGCCAGGAGGCGGGCCAGGGTGGGGCGGAGGGCGGAGCGGGGGACGATGTTGTCGACCATGCCGTGTTCCATCAGGAACTCCGCGGTCTGGAAACCCTCCGGCAGCCGCTCCCCGGTCGTCTGCTCGATGACCCTGGGTCCGGCGAAGCCGAGCCGCGCACCGGGCTCGGCGACGATCACATCGGCGAGGGTGGCGTAGGACGCCGCCACGCCCCCGTACGTCGGATCGGTGATCAGCGAGACCGTCAGGATTCCGGCCTCGTCGAGTTCGGCCATCGCCTGCGCGGTCTTGGCCATCTGCATCAGGGCCAGCGCGCCCTCCTGCATCCGGGCCCCGCCGGAGGCGGTGACCAGCAGCAGCGGGACGCGCCGGGCGAGGGCGGTCCGCGCCGCCTCGCAGATCAGCGCGCCCACCCCGCAGCCCAGGCTGCCGCCGAGGAACCGGAAGTCCATCGCGGCCACGACCACGGGCCGGTCCTCGATCCGGCCCAGGGCGCAGATCACCGCCTCCTTCAGGCCCGTCTTCGCCCGCGCGTCCGCCAGCCGCTCCGCGTACGGACGCGTGTCGGCGAACTCCAGCGGATCGTGCAGCGGCTGCACCTCGCCGACCGGCGCCGCGGAGCCGGCGTCGAGCAGCTGGTCCAGCCGCTGCCGTGCGGTCAGCGGGCTGTGCCAGCCGCAGTCCGGGCATACGCGCAGGGTGCGCGCGAACCTCTTGCCGTAGATCAGGTCGGCGCAGCGCTCGCAGCGCACCCAGTCCGCGACCACAGTCGTGCTCCCTTCCGGCCTTCCTCAGGCGCGGTCGCGCTCCCAGCGGTAGAACTCGTGCGCCATGGCGTCCTTGGGCTCGCGCCAGGTCTCCGGGTCGTACGCCTGCACGAACGGCTGGAGCCGGGCGCTGACGTCACGGAACTCGGGGTGCTTCGCGTACCGGGCGACCTCCTCGGCCGGCGGCCGCTCGGCCTCGATGAGATGCAGGTACACATCGCCGAACTGGAACAGGCTGCGGCCGGTGACCCCGATCAGCCCGGGCAGCTCGCCCCGGTCGGAGTCGGCGAAGACCTTGGCGATATCGGGCCCCGCGTCCCGGTTCATCTTGGCGACGATCATGGTGCGGTACATCGTCAGGCCTCCACCGTGGCGCGGGCGCGCTGCTCGATCTTGTCCCGGATGAGCTCCATCTGGATCTTGGAGTTGCGGTTGATGAGCTCCGTCATCCCGGCGTCGTCGATCGGCGCGTCGGGCCTCATCTCGAAGTCCTGGGTCCAGCGCATCCGGGTGCCCTCGGGCGTCTCGTCGTACTCCCAGCGGATGTTCATGAAGGCGAACGGGCCGGTCTCGACCCGGCGCGCCCACACGGTGTGCACATCGCGGGCGGTCTCGCGCTCGGACACCCAGCTCCAGACCTTGCCGTTCTCGTCGGGGTGCATGGTCAGCCGGAAGGTGGTGGTGTCACCCTCCCGCCGCAGCACCTCGACCGAGGCGTACTCGCTGAACAGGTCCGGCCAGCTCTCGATGTCGTTGGTCATGTCCCACACAAGGTCCAGCGGCGCCGCGATGGTGATCTCGTTGTCGGTGTGCCCGGGCATCTCATGCTCCTGCGGTGATTGAGGCGTTGATGACGTCGATGAAGTCATTGGGGGTCTTGCAGCTCTCGGCGCCCGGCTCGATCGGGGTGCCGTAGTGGTTCTCCAGCTCGCCGACGATGGCGAGCAGACCGAGCGAGTCGAGACCGAACTCGGTGAAGGTCATCTCCGGCGACCCCGCGAGGGCGGCCGGGTCGACGGTCAGGCCGGCGCACTTCTTCATGAGCGCGGCCAACTCCTGGTGGGTGAATTGACGGGACATCACATATCTCCTTCCGGGCCGCGGAGCACGAGCGCCGCGTTGTATCCCATGAGCCCTCGGCTGAGCACCAGCGCACACCGCGGCTCGGCGGGGCGCGGACTTCGGGTGACCAGGTCGAGGTCATGGCAGACATCGGTGACATACGGCGTGGGCGGCACCATGCGGTGCTCCATGGCGAGCACCGCTGCCGCCACGTCCAGCGCGGGAGCCGCGCAGTGTGCCCGGCCGAAGCCGGTCTTCGGCGCGGTCACCGGGACGCGGGTGCCGTGCCGGCCGAGCGCGTCGGCGATCGCCAGCGCCTCGGCCCGGTCCGCCTCCGGTACGCCGAGCGCGTCCGCGAACACCACGTCGATCTCCTCGGGCGCGCATTCCGCGTCGTCCAGCGCCACGCGGATCGCGCGGGCCAGCCCCTCCCGGGACCGCTCCCACCGGGACGCCCCGGTGAAGGTCGCCCCGTAGCCGCTGATGAACCCGCGGATCGGCACCCCGCGGCGCCGGGCCGCCCCCTCCTCCTCCACGACGAACATCGCCCCGCCCTCGCCGGGTACGAAGCCGCCCGCATCGGTGGTGAACGGCAGATACGCCCGGCCCGCCTCACGGGCCCGGCTCAGCTCCCGCCACCCCAGCTGGCAGACCATCGAGTACGGGGCGAGCCCCGCCTCGGTGGCGCCCACGACGATCGCGTCCGCCCCGTGCCGGATCGACCGCCGTGCGTGCGCCAGCGCGTCCAGACCGCCGGCCTCGTCGTCCGCCACCACCCCGCAGGGGCCCTTGAAGCCGCCGCGGATGGAGACCTGGCCGGTGCTGGCCGCGTAGAACCAGGCGATGGACTGGAACGGGCCCACATGGCGCGGCCCCTTGCCGTACAGCTGCTGCAGCTCGCGCTGGCCGAACTCGCCGCCCCCGGAACCGGCCGCGGTCACCACCCCGACGGCGAACGGCGACATGTCGTCGACCGGCAGCCGCGAGTCCTCCAGCGCGAGGTCGGCCGCGGCCAGCGCGATATGGGTGAAGCGGTCGGTCTGGACCAGCAGCCGCTCCTCGATCATGGTGGCCGGGTCGAAGCCGCGGATCTGGCCCGCGACCCGCACCGGGAAGTTCTCGCTGCCGCGACGGGTGAGCCGGTCCAGGAAGCTGATCCCTTCCCGGGTCGCCTTCCAGAAGGCGTCCGTGCCCACGCCGTTCGGCGCGATGACCCCGAGCCCGGTCACCACCGCCCCGCGGGCCCGGGCACTCATGCCGCACCTCCCGCCCGGCCCAGCACCACCGCGGACTGGAAGCCGCCGAACCCGCTGCCGACCGACAGCACATTGCGCAGCGGCAGGGCGCGCGCGGTGCGCGGGACGTAGTCCAGGTCGCACTCGGGGTCCGGGGTCTCGTAGTTCGCGGTCGGCGGGACCACGCCGTGGGCCAGCGCCAGGGCGCAGGCGGCGAGCTCGATCGCGCCGATCGCCCCCAGCGAATGCCCCACCATCGACTTGATCGAGCTCATCGGCGTCTTGTACGCGTGGGCGCCCAGCGACCGCTTCACCGCGGCCGTCTCGTGGCGGTCGTTCTGCTTGGTGCCGGAGCCGTGCGCGTTGACGTAGTCGATCTCGGTGCTGTCGATGCGGGCGTGGCCGAGCGCATGGTTGATCGCCTCGGACATCTCCAGGCCCTCCTGGGTCAGACCGGTCATGTGGTAGGCGTTGCCGTAGGTGGCGAACCCCTTGAACTCGCAGTACGCGTGGGCCCCCCGGGCCCGGGCGTGCTCCAGCTCCTCCAGGACCAGCACGGCCGCGCCCTCGCCGAGGACGAACCCGTCGCGGTGGGCGTCGAACGGCCGGGACGCGTGGGCGGGGTCGTCGTTGTTCGTCGAGGTCGCCTTGATGGAGTCGAAGCAGGCCACCGTGAGCGGGGTGACCGGGGTGTCCGCCGCCCCCGCCACGCACACATCGGCCCGGTTCTCCTCGATCGTCTGGAAGGCGTACCCGATCGCGTCGAGACCCGACGTACAGCCCGTCGAGACGGTCTGCACCGGCCCCTGGGCGCCCGCGAGCTCCGCCACTCCGGAGGCCAGGGCGCTCGGCGAGAAGGCGTGGTGCAGATACGGGCCCGCCCGCCGGTGGTCCACGTCCCAGCGCGCACCGGACTCGCTGACCTTGACGTAGTCCTGCTCCAGCCGGGTGGAGGCGGCCACCGCCGAGCCCATCGACACACCTATCCGCCACGGGTCCTGCGTCCCGAGTCCCCCAGGTTCGATCCCCGCGTCCCGCATCGCCTCGGTGGCCGCCACCAGCGCGAACTGCACATACCGGTCCGAGCGCTCGATCTGCTCGGCCGTCAGCCCGCAGGCCACGGGGTCGAAGTCGCATTCGGCGGCGATCCGCGAGCGGAACCTCGCGGCGTCGAACAGCGTGATGCCGCGGGTCGCCGTGCGGCCCGCGGTGAGCATGTCCCAGAAGGCCGGGACGCCCACGCCCCCGGGAGCGACGACACCGAGCCCGGTGACCACCACCCGTCGGGTCACGACGCCGCCTCGGCGGGCTCGGCGGTCTCGGTGTCCACGTGGCCCAGCTCCGGGCGGGGGGCCAGCGGGCCGAGGTGGAAGACCATCCGGGCCTCGGTGTCGCCCACGTTGCGGAACCGGTGGCGCATGTTGACGGGGATCAGAAGCCCCTGGTCGGCGCGGAGCGGATGCGCCGTGTCGTCCAGGTCCACTTCCAGCTCACCGCACACCACGTACACGAACTCCTCGGAGTACGGGTGGTAGTGCTCGGTGACGCGCTCACCGGGCTGCACGACGGCCATACCCATGAAGCCGCTCGTGGCGCCCACCGTGGTGGGGGTGAGCATGGCGCGCACATCGCCGCCGCGGCGGCGGTTCGGGGCGACGGCGGACAGGTCGACGATGAGGTGGGACTGCGTGGTCATAGTGGCCTCCAGAAGGCGGCGCGGCCGCCGCGCACGACGGAAGGGAAACAGGGTGGGAGGGCGGGAGCTGGGGGTGTGGGAGGGCGGGAGCTGGGGGTGTGGGAAGGACGGGAGCTGGGGGTGTGGGAGGGCGGGGACGAGAGGGGGGAGAGGGGATGTGCCGGGGGAGCGGGTACGGGCGTGGGGTTGGGACCGGGAGGGGAGTGTCAGTAGTCCGCCGCGCGGCGGTCGGTGACCGGTTCCATGTCGCAGTCGGTGAGGAAGCGCCGCAGCCCGGCCTCGCTCGCCAGGTCGATCTTCTTGCCGCCGTCACCCGCGTCGAGGAGCCGGCCCAGCACGGCTGCCGCGCGCGGCCCGCTGACCCCGGCCGCCACCGCGAGCTCACGGTCGAGCGGCACGTCCATGTCCACCATCCGCACGACGATGTCGTCGCGCTGGAAGACGGTGCTGCTCACGATCGTGTGCTGCCCCTTGCCGCCGCCTGCCTCCAGCTCCGCCTTCGACTTGGTGACCGCGAGGTCGTCCTGACGGGCCAGCAGGCTGGCCACCGCCGGCCCGCAGCCCTCCTTGACCGGGTACAGCAGCATGTGGCGCCGCAGGTTCGGCGGGCGGCTGGGGTCCGCCGTCAGGTGGTGCACCACGGGTAGCGCCGCCCGCATGAAGAAGTCCCGCGCGGCCTCCGGGTCGTCCAGGTCGCGGTCCTCCTCCAGATGCGGGTTGATGGCCTCCTCGACCGCCCGCACCTCCGGCTGTCTGGCCACATGGCGCAACGCCGCCACCAGGTCGCCCTTGACCTCGACCGCCCGTACGACACGGTTGCCGCTCATGAACAGCGAGGTGCGGCACAGCCGGGTGTTCTCGTCCACGCGGGCCTCGGGCGCGGCGTAGTCGGCCAGGATCTTGGCCACGCTCTGTTCGCTGCCGGGCTTGACGGTGAAGGTCAGGGCGTGCCGCACCAGCCCGTCGCCGACCCGCGGGGCCAGCCGTACGGGGGGCGCGGCGCGGCGGCCGGCCGCGTCCTTGGCCGAGAAGGTCTCCCGCAACACGCTGAACCGCAGGGACCGGGTGTCCTCCACGCACCCGTGGAGGGGTTTGACCATCTCGCGGTGCTCGGGGCTCTCCACCCAGCTCAGAAACGGCGGGGCACTCTCCCACTCGCTGGTGATCAGCCACTGGGAGGGGTTCTCGATCGACTGGCACAACTGGTCGCTGATGTGTCCCGGGACCGCGGCCACCTGTTGGGACAACTGCTCGTAGGCATGCAGGAAACGTTCCTCCGCGCCCGCGTGGACCGACACCAGCAACACCACACGCAGCCGGGCGTCGGTGAGCATGGAATGCCGTGGCGGGGGCTCGGGCGTGGTGGACTTCGCGGGCCGCGAAGTCTTGGGCAGGGTGCTCATAGATTCCACTCCTCCTCCGGGGGCGTCCTTCGCCGGACGCGGCGCCCGTTAGACGATCGTGGAGCGCTCCCACGGATGCCGCGAGATATGTGAGCCATCCGGGCGAAGGGGCCCGCCAGACGCCTGACCAGGCGTAAAACCCCGGGAATAGCAGCGAGATGAATCCCCATGTCGATGAGCGTGTGCCCGTACTCGTCGTGGGCGGGTCCCTGGTGGGACTGTCCGCCTCACTCTTCCTGGGCCGGCTGGGCGTCGGACACCTGCTCGTGGAGAAACACGCGAGCACCTCCACGCACCCACGCGGGCGCGGGAACAACCTCCGCACCATGGAGCTGTTCCGGACCGCGGGGGTGGAGTCCGCGATCCAGGAGGCCGCGTCCGTCCTGGCCGGCAACCACGGCATCCTGCAGGCCGAATCCCTCACCGGAGTGGACCACCGCTGGCTTTTCCGGGAGATCGACCCGGGCGGCGCCATGCGCGGGCTCAGCCCCTCCGGGTGGTGTCTGTGCAGCCAGAACGACCTCGAACCCGTCCTGCTGCGGACCGCCCAGGAGCTGGGTGGCGAGCTGCGCTTCTCCACCGAGCTGATCTCCTTCGAGCAGGACGCCGACGGGGTGACCGCCGTCGTCCAGCACCGGGAGTCCGGGCGCACCTCGGTGGTGCGCGCCGACTACCTCATCGCCGCCGACGGCCCCCGCTCCTCCGTACGCAGGCGGCTGGGCATCGGGCAGACCGGCCACGGCGAGCTGTTCCACAACGTCAGCATCACCTTCCGCGCCAAGCGGCTCGCCGACGTCGTGGGCGACCGCCGCTTCATCGCCTGCTATCTGACCAACCCGGCCGCCGACGGGGCGCTGCTGCCGGTGGACAACGTCGAGAACTGGGTCTTCCACGCCCCGTGGCACCCCGAGACCGGCGAAACCCTGGAGGACTTCACCGACGAGCGGTGCGCCGAACACATCCGCATGGCCACCGGCGTCCCCGACATGGAGGTGGAAATCACCGGCAAGGCCCCCTGGCACGCGGCCGAACGGGTGGCCGAGCGCTACCGCGACGGCCGGATCTTCCTCGCCGGCGACTCCGCCCACGAGATGTCCCCCACCGGCGCCTTCGGCTCCAACACCGGCATCCAGGACGCGCACAACCTCGCCTGGAAACTCGCCGCCGTCCTCGGCGGCTGGGCCGGCCCCGGACTGCTGGACACCTACGGCGCCGAACGCCAGCCGGTCGCGGTGGCCACCAGCGCCCGGGCCGCGGCCCGCTCAGCCGAACACAGCCACCCCGGCTACACCCCGCCCCCGTCCGCCGGCGGCCCGCAGCGCGATGTGCTCGCGGTGGCCATGGGCTACCGCTACGCCTCGGACGCGGTCCTCGGCGCCGACCCCGCCACCCCCGTCGTCCCCGACCGCTTCACCTCCACCGGCGAACCCGGCAGCCGCGCCCCGCACCTGTGGGTCGACCGCGACGGCACCCGGCTGTCCACCCTCGACCTCTACGAGCGCACCTGTGTCCTGCTCACCGGCCCCGAAGGCGCCGCCTGGCACGGCGCCGCCCTACGCGTCGCCGACCGCCTCGACATCCCCCTCGCCTCCTACCGCCTCGGCCCCGACCCCACCCACGACCTGACCCCGGACCCCGGCACCGACTGGACCGAACTGCACGGAACCACCCCCCAGGGCGCGGTCCTCGTCCGCCCCGACGGCTTCGTCGCCTGGCGCGCCCAGCACGCCGAACGCGAGCCGGAGCGGGTCCTGACCGACGTCCTCCAATCGGTCCTCTGCCGCTGACCCGGCCCCGTACGGGCGGGCCCGGCCGACCCCGAGTCGGCCGGGCCCGGGCCGCCGCCCCGTCTCCGCCCCTGTCCCTTGACCTGCCCCGTCCGTTGTCCTTCTCTGCCCGTTGACCTTCCTCGTCCGTTGACCTTCGAGTTGGTTGAAGCCTGATGATGGCCGCGTGCCACCTGCCGAGCTGATGCCGATCGGGGTCTTCGCCCGACGCAGCGGTCTGACCTCGAGCGCGCTGCGGTTCTACGCCGACTCGGGGCTGCTGCGCCCCGCCGAGACCGACCCCGTCTCCGGCTACCGCTACTACCGCCCCGACCAGGTGGCGCGAGCGGTCGCGCTCCGTCGGCTCCGCGCGATCGGGATGCCCCTCACCGCCGTCGAGGCCGTCCTGGCCGCCGGCCCCGAGGAGGCCTCCCGGCTGATCGACGAGCACCTCGCGAAGGTGCTCGGGGACGCGGCGGCGGCGCGGCGGAAGGCCGCCCTCCTCCAGTCCTCGCTCGCCGACGGCGTGCCGAGCCGGCCGATCGCCGCGCTCAAGGGTCCCGTGCTGGCCGACGCGGTCGAGCAGGTCCTGACCGCGACCGTACGGGAGCCGGGCCTGCCGGTACTCGGCGGGCTGCGCCTCGAGGTGACCCCCGAAGCGGTCACCCTCACCGCGACCGACCGCTACCGGCTCTCGACCCGCACGCTTGTGCCCGCCGAGCCGGCGACCGCCACCTGGGCCGGCACCGTGGGCGGCGAGGAGTTGCGGGCCGCGGCCGCCGAGATCCGCCGCAGTCCGCTGGTCCGCATCGAGGCGACACCGCACGCGATCCGGCTGCGCCGGGCAGGACGGCGAGAAGACCAGGAGGACCCGCACTGCGGGTTGCTGTCGGAGGAGTTCCCCGACTACCGGCTGATGCTCGCGTCCCTGGGCGAGGCCACCACGCGTGTGACGGTGTCCAAGGACGTCTTCCTGCGCGCCCTGGAGGACCACCCCGGCGAGCGGATCACGCTGCGCCTGACCGACCAGGGGATGAACATCCTGCCGTCCGGTGACGCGCACCCGGACATGCCGCTCCCCGCCGCTGTGACGGGGCGGCCCCTGTCGGTCTCCTTCGAGCTGACGACGCTCTATCCGGCCGTCAGCACCGCCCTCGGCCCCGACGTGATGCTCGACCTGAGGGGGCCGGACCAACCCGCCACGATCCGCTCCGCCGACCGCGGTGACCTCACCACCGTGGCCATGCCCGTCAAACAGGAGGACCCTCCCCGTGACCGCCACTCCCACGACCGCCACTCCCACAACCCCCGACCCGACCATGGAGGCCATCGGCCACGCCGTCACGGAGGGCCGGGCGGGTGACACCGCCTCCGCCCGCCGGCAACTCCTGGACCTCTGGTCCGCCATCGGCGTCACCGGCGACCCCCTGCACCGCTGCACCCTGGCGCACTACCTCGCCGATCTCCACGAGGACCCCGCCCAGGCCCTGGCCTGGGACATCCGCGCCCTGGACGCGGCCGACGCCCTGACCGACGAGCGCGTCCAGCAGCACCACGCCGGCCTTCACATCGCGGGCTTCTACCCGTCCCTGCACCTCAACCTCGCCGACAACTACCGTCGGCTCGGATCCTTCGAAGCCGCCACCGACCACATCGACGCCGCCACCCGGCATGCCCCCGACCTCCCCCAGAACCCCTACGGCGACCTGCTCCGCACCGCCATCCAGGAGGTCGCCGAGGCCATCACCCGGCGCGACACCGCCCGGCGGTCCTCCGCCCCCGGCCCCGCGTGACCCGACCCGCGGGACGGCCCGGTCCGTGGGACGGGACCTGCCGTACCGTCCTCGCGCGGCCGGAAGGTCGCGGTCGCGCGGTCGATCACGTTCTGCTGTCGGCCAACACCGTCGCGGTTCCGATGGCATAGGCGACAGGATCGCCCCATGCAGCCGATCTTCGTCCTCGTGCACAGTCCGTCCGTAGGCCCCTCGACCTGGCGCCCCGTGGCCGAACACCTGACGGCGGCGGGATACCACGTACAGGTGCCCTCCCTGCTCCACATCGGCGCCGGTGCTCCGCCGTTCTGGCCCCGCGTCGTCAGTGCTGTCCGCGACGACCTCCGGCAGGTCCCGGCCGACAGCCCCGTCACCCTGGTGGCACACAGCAACGCGGGCTTGTTCCTGCCCGCGATCCGCTCGGGCCTCGGCCATCCGGTCACCGGCTCGGTCTTCGTCGATGCCGCGCTGCCTGCCCTGAACGGGCCGACCCCTGTCGCCTCACCCGAGTTGCTGGAGTTCCTCGGTCCGATGGCCGTGAACGGCAGGCTGCCACGCTGGACCGACTGGTGGGACGAGGCGGACGTCGCACCCATGTTCTCCGATCCGACGATGCGACAGACCGTCATCGAGGAGCAGCCCACCCTGCCGCTGTCCTACTACGAGCAGCGCGTCCCGGTCCCTGACGGCTGGGATGACCATCCCTGCTCCTACTTGCTGTTTGGCCCTCCGTATGACGACCTCGCCGCCGAAGCGCGCGAACGCGGCTGGCGTGTGGCACACCTGCCCGGCGCACACCTCCACCAGATCATCGATCCCGCCGGCACGGCCCGGCACCTCGTCGAACTCGCCACCACGACGTGATCCCCCCGCCACCGACAGTCCGGGTGAGCGAGCCGACGGGCCCGCCGGCCGTGGCGCCGATCCGCGCGAGCGGAGCCCTGCGAAGACGGGTGGTGCGCGGGAACCCCAGAAGCGGGACGCGCGGGCGGTTCCGACGGTGGTGGACACTTCCCTGAGGGCGCGCTCTCGCTGGGACTTGATCACCATGAGCGACTGGTCTCTGCAGCGGGGCCATGGTGCCCGATTCGAGTGGGGGCCCATCGGGGCCCGGCGGCTCGCGGCGGAGGCGGCCTGCCTCGTGGTGGTCGACGTGCTGTCGTTCACGACGTCGGTGACGGTCGCCGTCGAGGCGGACACGCGGGTGTTCCCGTATGCCTGGCGCGACGAGACGGCGGTCGCCTTCGCCCGGCGGAAGGCCGCCGAGCCGGCCGTGGGTCGGCGCGCCGCCACAGCGACTTCTCCGTAGTCGCTGTCCCCCGCGGCCCTGCGGCGGGCTCCGGCGGTTCCCCGGCTGGTCCTGCCCTTGCCCAATGGCTCCGCCATCTCCGCGGCGGCGGGCGGCTCCACGGTGGTGGCGGGCTGTCTGCGGAACGCGAAGGCCGTCGGCCGGTGGCTGGCGGGGCACGGCTACGGGACCCCGGAGGGACGGGTTGGTGCCGACCTTCAGGTTCCTGTCTTTCACCGTCCACACGGTGCGCTTGCCGTCAGCCCCACGAAGGCGCCCGCATTCCCGTCGCCCAGGATCGCTGCCTCCGGCTCACGGGCTCAGCCGAGATACGGCTGCTCGCGATGTTCCAGGAAGTGACGGAGCCGGAGCCGCTGGGTGTGGTGCATGGGGAGATCGGCGAGTTCTCCCGGCGGCACGAACCGAAGCTCTGTGGACTCTTCGGAGATCGCAAGCTGCCCCCCGACAACGCGGGCGGTGAAGCACACGTTGAACTGTCGGCGGACCTCGCCGTCTGTGTAGGCGATGACATGGCGCGGGTCGGTGTACGTGCCGACGAGTCCGGTGATCTCTACCTCGAGTCCCGTCTCTTCCCTGACCTCGCGGACTGCCGTTCCTGGCAGGGATTCGGTCATATCCATGCCGCCGCCGGGCAGAGCCCAGAGGCCGTTGTCCCGGCGACGCTGGAGCAGGATTCGCCCGGTCTCGTCGGCGACCACGGCGGACGCGGCGACAACCAAGCTGTTCGGCTCAGGGGCGTCGGGATCGTCGTAGTACTCGGTCCGCGCCATCGGTCACCTTTCCTCCACCGGCGTCGCCGTCGCCCACACGGCGTTGAAGCTCTGGACGTAGGTGTCGAACATTCCACCCTCGCCGTGTCGACGGAGGTGCCAGACGGGTGCGCCGTACGCGTTCACCCCCCAGACATGTGCGTTGGCCATGAGTTGATCATCTGCGCGGTAGAGCGAGTTGTAGAGGGTCGTTCCGTGGGTCCGGACCTCGATGCCTGGAGTGTCGAGGAGGGGCCGGTAGTGCATGAGCGCGAGTCGGCAGCGTGATTCGATGCCGTGACCGAACTTCTCTTCCTGGCCCCGTTGCTGGACGTTCGGGCTGTCGGCGTCGCCAACGGCGATCCGCACGGCACAGCCGTCAGCGGCTCGCTCCCGTAGAAGATCATTCAGGTGGGGGTACGCCTCGTGCAGGAAGACGGCGGCGTACACGAGCACGTCAATCCGTTCGCGGGCCTGCGTCAGCATCTCCACGAACGCGGACACCGGGATGTCCGCGCGCTGCTCGTAGAGCGCCACCAGCTCGGGGCTGACCGCGCGGGCGGCGCGCGCCTGGCGGAGTGCCGGCCATAGGGCGTGCACGTCTTCTCCTAACGTTTCCGCTGCCACCATCGCCGTGGTACGTCGCGGAGTACGGTTCAGGTTGACCCACCTCTCAACAGATTTGGGGTCCACCTCGACCTTCGCCGCAAGGGCGGCATACGTCCAGCCTCCGGCTGTCATGGCGGCGCGTAGCCTCTCGTTCGGCATCAGAGTCTCTCCCCACGTGTCGGGACGGCACTCGGGACGTTCTACCTGGCACGGGACGTCCCGAAGTGGGCTTTAGGGGAGGTTCCTACGTCCTGATGACAGCGCGATGATCGCGAAAAGCTCCCGCGACCGTTGCAGGCGGCCCGGGAGCGCGGTCAACGCTGTGAGGAGCGTCAACATGAGGAGGACTATCGCTCGATTCGTGGAACGGCTGTTAGAGCTGGTGCTGCCCGCTCCAGGTCGGCACCGGGCTGCCGACAGCGTAAAGGCGGTGGCGACATGAGTACGCGACCGCGTCTCCTGCCGTGGCCCAGCGACGCCGGGAAGCGCTGCTATCTCGTGACGGACGATGACGGCGACAGCCGTCTGTCGAGCCTGGCCGACGAAATCGAGGCTGTACAGCTCAAGGCGGAAACCTCAGCCCGTCGCCTCGCCGTGCGCGCGGCGGCGGGCGCGGGTGCGGCGCCAGAGGGCGGGGGCGGCGCCGACCAGGACGGTCAGGGCGATCGCGGCCGCCACGCCCTCCCAGGGGCGGTCGAAGAGCGAGCCGCCCAGGATGCCGATGAGCGCGTACGTGCCCGACCAGGCCAGCACCGCCGGGACATCGCCGTGCGCGAAGCGGCGCAGCGGCATCCGGGCGAGCAGACAGGCGAGCATCACCGGGATCCGGCCGGCCGGGACGAGCCGGGACAGCACCAGCACGGCCACCTCGTGCTCGTCGAGGCGGCCTTGGGCCTGGGCCAGGCGCTCGGGGGCGGCGCGGCCGCGGAGTTGGGCGAGCCAGCGAGAGCCGTTCTTGGAGCGGAGCCCGCGCCGGCCGAGCCAGTACAGGGCGATGTCGCCGAGGAAGGCCGCGAAGGACGCCACACAGAAGACGACCAGCAGCGACAGGGGCGGCACGCTCTGGTGGATCGCCACCACCGCCGCCGAGCTCACCACCGCGCCCGTGGGCACCACCGGCACCAGCGAGCCCACCACCACCAGCAGGAACAGCGAGGGATAGCCCACCGCCTGCTGGGTCGACTCGGGCGGCACGCTCCGCACGAGCTTGCCGATGGCGTCGAGTATGTGGTCGGTCATCCGGCGGTCTCCAGGCGTACGCATTCGCCGTGCCGCAGGACGTGCACCACCGCGTCGGGCGCCAGCCGCCCGGCGTGCCGGACGAAGTCGTCGCCGGGCGCGTGGAATTCGTGCGGCCGGATCGCGTCGAGGCCGATCGGCCAGTACGTGCCGTAGTGCACGGGCACCGCGCTGCGCGCGCCCAGCCGGGCGAGGGCCTGGGCGGCCCGGTGGGCGTCGAGGTGGCCGTGGCCGAGGTAGGGGCCCCAGCCGCCGACGGGCAGCAGCGCCACATCGCAGTCGCCGACCGCCCGCGCCATGCCGTCGAACAGCCCGGTGTCGCCCGCGAAGTACGTCGTGGACTCACCCCGCAGGACATAGCCGAGCGCGGGCACCCGGCTCGGCCCGTACGGCAGCCGTCTGCCGTCGTGCGCGGCGGGCACGGCCCGGATCCGCACCTCGCCCACCGCGATCTCCTCGCCCGGCCGCACCTCGGTGACCCGCAGCTCCCGCGCCCGGGCCACCCGCCGCAGCCCCGGCACGGCCGCCCCCGCGCCGCGCGGCACCACCAGCCGGGTGCCGGGGCGCAGCCGCATCAGCGAGGCGAGGTGGAGGTGGTCGGCGTGCAGATGGGAGACCAGCGCGACCTCGGCGACCGCGGCGGCGGGCGGCGGCACGGGGCCCCGGCGCCGCCGCAGATGCGCCAGCCGCCGGACGAACAGCGGGTCGGTCAGCACGCGCACGCCCGAGTCCCGCACGGTGGTGGTGGCATGCCCCCACCAGGTGATCTCCACCGACACTCGGAGCCTCCGTCCTCGTGGTGCCGCCCGACCGGCGGGCGCAGGTGCTCGTCGCATTCTTTCACTGCGCCCGACGGTGGTTGACAGGCCCTCCGACGGGTATGCATGACTCATGCATGTACGCGAGAACGACACCGAACGCGTCGCGAACCTGCTCGGGGCCGCGGCGCTGGCCATCACCGACGACCTGCTCACCGCCCCCGTGGCCGCCTCCAGCCTCAGCATGAGCGCCGCCGCCGCGCTGATCGTGCTGCACACCGACCCCGGCGTGAGCGTGACCGAACTGGGCCGCAGAGTGGGGCTGACCCAGTCGGCGGCGGTACGGATGGTCGACGGACTGGAGCGCGGCACGCTCGTGGAGCGGCGGCGCACCCTCGGCAACTGGACCGGCGTCCATCCGACCAGCAAGGGCCGGCGGACCGCCGAACACCTGCTGAGCGCGCGCACGTCGCACCTCGCCACGGCGCTGGACGCCCTCGACCGGGCGGAGGTCCGGGCCCTGGGCGGGCTGCTGGAGAAGCTGCTCGACCGGCTGTACCAGGGCTGCGGCGCCGCCGACCGGATGTGCCGGCTGTGCGACCGCGCGGTGTGCACACCGGAGGGGAGCCACTGCCCCGTCGGGGCCGCGGACCGGGCGGCACAAGGCCGCACACCCGACGCCCCCGGTACGCCTGGGAGCTGAGCTGACCGGGGGCGATTCCCTGATCACGGCCGGTTAATCCCTGGC
Organism: Streptomyces sp. NPDC007917; assembly: GCF_042959105.1. Classification (NCBI taxonomy): domain Bacteria; kingdom Bacillati; phylum Actinomycetota; class Actinomycetes; order Kitasatosporales; family Streptomycetaceae; genus Streptomyces; species Streptomyces sp. NPDC007917. The sequence continues at coordinate 32,804 of NZ_JBIBKK010000001.1, read as the reverse complement.
CCGGAGCCCGCCCCTCCGGCACCATGGCGCCGTGCACGCTACAGAGCTTCACCGCCGCGCGGTGGTCGCCGACGCCCACAACGACCTGCTGATCGCGGTCACCGCCCGCCCGCCGCACCGCTGGGCCTCCTTCTTCCGCGACCAGTGGCTGCCCCAGCTGCGCGAGGGCGGGGTGGATCTTCAGGTGCTGCCGGTCTTCATCGAGGACCAGTTCCGCCCCGAGGGCGCGCTGCGCGAGACGCTGCGGATGATCGAGTGCGCGCACACGCTGGCCGAGGGCAACGCGGACGAGGTACGGCTGTGCCTGGACGGGGACGACGTCGACCGCGCCCTGGGCGAGGGCAGGGTCGCGCTGGTCCTGGCGCTGGAGAGCGCCCCCGGCCTTGACGCGAACGTGGAGCTGATCCCGACCCTGCACCGGCTCGGGGTGCGCATGGCGTCCATCGCCCACTGGGGCCGTACCGCCCTGGCCGACGGCAGCGGCGAGGACGCCACCGGCAGCCGGCTCACCGAGGCGGGGGTGGCGGCGCTGGCGGAGATGGAGCGTCTGGGGATGCTCTTCGACGTCTCCCATCTGGGCGCCTCGGGCGTCGCCCATGTGCTGGAGCTGGCCACCCGGCCCGTGCTGGCCACGCACTCCTCCGCCCGCGCCCTGCTCGACCACCACCGCAACCTCACCGACGAGCAGATCCGCGGCATCGTCGCCACCGGTGGCATGGTGTGTGTGAACTTCCTCGGCGAGTTCCTGGCCACCGACCCCGCCGAGCGCACGGTGGACCGGCTGGCCGACCACATCCTGCATGTCGTCGAGGTCGCGGGTGTGGACCGGGTGGGCCTGGGGCCGGACTTCATCAAGGAGGTCAGCGCGGACACCAGCCCGCCGTGCTGCGAGGACCTGGAGTACGCCGAGCTGGTGGTGCCGGGGCTCGAAGGCCCCCGCGGCCTGCCCCTGGTCACGGAGGCGCTGGTCCGCAGGGGCCTGCCCGAGGCCGACATCCTCAAGATCCTCGGCGGAAACGTCCTCGAGCTGTTCCGCAAGGAGCTCGGCCGCCCGGCGTGAGGCTGTCACCCCTGGGGCGAGGCTCCGACGATGACCGCCGCCGCCAGGGCCCGGAGCGCGCCGCTCACTTGCGCCAGAACGCGTGATTCTTGTGGAGAAACGCCCCGGCCGGGCCCGGGATGCGCTGTGACAGGCTGGGGGCCGGCCCGCGAGTGCCGAGCGGGCCTGGATACGCGAGGTGAGTGACGGCGTGCAGATGCCCCGTTGGAAATCCGTGGGCGCGGCCCTGCTGCGGGTGATCGCGGTGTGGGCGGTGTCCACGCTCACCATGCTGGCCCTCGCGGCCATCCTCCCCGACTTCCGGCTGCAGTCCCCCGACGGGGACAGCGCCACCCGTACGGCGATCACCGCGGCGAGCGGCGCCGGGGCCTTCGGCCTGCTCAGCGAGCTGGTGTGGCCGCTGCTGGTGCGGGCCCTGCTGCTGGTGCCCGCGTTCGTGCTCGGGCTGCTGGTGTTCGCGCTCAACGGCTCGCTGCTGCTGGTCGCGCTGAATCTGATCCCGGACGGACGCGGCACCGCCGAGCCGGAGACCGCCGTGGTGGTCGCGGCCGTCATGTCCGCCGCGTCCTCGGCGACCAGCACCTTCCTGACCGTGCGGGACGACGGCGCCTACGGCCGGCGGCTGGCGCGGCTCGCGGACCGAAGACGGCGCCGTCGGCGCGGACAGGGCGAGCCGGGCGGGCCACCGCAGCCGCCCGGCACGGTGTTTCTGCAGCTCGACGGCGTAGGACACGATGTGCTGCGGGACGCGGTGCGGCCCCGCGGCAACCGGCCGCCGATCATGGAGACCGTCGCCGGGTGGGTCGACACCACCCATGCGCTCACCCCCTGGCGCACCGACTGGTCCAGCCAGACCGGCGCCAGCCAGCTCGGCATCCTGCACGGCTCCACCGAGGACGTGCCCGCCTTCCGCTGGTACGAGAAGGAGACCCGGCAGACCATCGTCAGCAACCGGCCGACCAGCGCGGCCGAGCTGCAGCGCCGCGCCGCGGCCCGCACCGGGGACGAGGGGCTGCTCACCGTCGACGGGGCCAGCCGCGGCAACCTGTTCACCGGCGGCGCCGAGGAACTGGCCCTGGTGCTCTCGGTGGCCGCCCGGCGCGGCCGCCACAACCGCTCCAGGAGCGGCTACTTCGCGTACTTCAGGGACCCCGCGAACGCCACCCGCACCGCGGGCTCCTTCATCGCCGAGATCTTCCGCGAGCTCGGCCAGTCGGCGCGCGCCAGGCTGCGCCGCGAGACGCCGCGCGTGGGCCGGGGCGGGCTGTACCCGTTCATCCGCGCCTTCGCCACCGTCGTGGAGCGCGACGTCGTGGTCGCCGCGGTGATGGGGGACATCCTGTCAGGGCGCACCGCGATCTACGCCGACCTGGTGGCGTACGACGAGGTCGCCCACCACTCCGGGCCACACAGCCGCGACACCCACCAGGTGCTGCGCCGCCTCGACCGCTGTGTCGCGCTGATCGCCGAGGTCGTCGAGCACGCGCCGCGCGACTACCGCATCGTGCTGCTCTCCGACCACGGACAGAGCCCCGGCGCCACCTTCGCCGACACCTACGGCCTCACCCTGGAGGACCTGGTGCGGGCCGGATGCGCACTGCCCGTGCCCCCGCGGACCGGGCGCACACCCCGGGGGCACCGCCCGGCGGCGGCCGGGGCCGGCGCCGAGGCGCGCGAGGCGGCGCGCGCGGCGCTGCGCAGGCCCGAGCGGGACGGCGACGGACACGGCCCGTCCGATCCCGTGGTGCTCGCCTCCGGCAATCTGGGTCTGGTGTCCTTCCCCGATGTGCCGGGCCGGATGAGCCGCGAGGAGATCGACCGCCGCCACCCCGCGCTGCTGCGCACCCTCGCCGACCACCCCGGCGTGGGCTTCCTGCTCGTACGGTCCGAGCGGCACGGCGCGGTGGTGCTGGGCGCGGACGGCGCCGAGCACCACCTCGACACCGGCCGGGTCGTGGGGCGCAGCCCGCTGGTGGTCTTCGGGGACGGCGCCGTGGCCGCCGTACGGCGCACCGCGCACTTCCGCAACGCCCCCGACATCATGGTCAACTCCGCCTACCACCCGGCGACCGGCGAGGTGCACGCCTTCGAGGGGCAGATCGGCTCGCACGGCGGGCTCGGCGGGGCGCAGAGCCACCCCTTTCTGCTGTGGCCCCTCGAACTCAGCCCGCCGACCCGGCCGGGGGAGGAACTGGTGGGCGCCGAGCGGGTGCACGCGGTGCTGCGGCGCTGGCTGCGGGAGGCGGACGGCCCGCAGGTCCCGGAGACCTCACAGGCCAAGGAGGGCGAGGAATCACGGCGGCTCGGCGATGTCACCGCAGCATCTCCGGCGGCCTCGCCACCTCTGCCGGATAAAACCCGGTGATTTGGTGTACCGTGCACGATTCCCCGACCATGGCGGGATGCACGACCCGCACCCCGCCCGCCGCTTCGGCCTGCCCACGGCGACCGCGCTCGTCATGGGCAACATCATCGGCGGCGGCATCTTTCTGCTGCCCGCCTCCGTCGCCCCGTACGGCACCGTCAGCCTGCTCGCCTTCGTCGTCCTGACCGTCGGCGCGATCGCGCTCGCGCTGGTCTTCGGGCGGCTGGCGCGGCGCGATCCGCGCACCGGCGGGCCGTACGTCTACGCCCGCGCGGCGTTCGGCGACTTCGCGGGGTTCCTGTCCGCCTGGTCGTACTGGACCATGACCTGGGTGAGCAACGCGGCGCTCGCGGTCGCGGCCGTCGGCTATGTCCATGTGCTCGTCCCCGGCCATGCGTCCAAGGGCGTCGACCTGGCCGTGGCGCTGCTCGCGCTGTGGCTCCCGGCGCTCGCGAACCTGGCGGGCACGCGGTGGGTCGGCGCGGTGCAGATCGTCTCCACGGTGCTGAAGTTCGTGCCGCTGCTCTTCGTCGCCGTCGCCGGGCTCTTCTTCTTCGACCCGGACAACCTCGGCCCGTTCCACACCGGCGGCGGCAGCGCGATCGGCGGTCTGTCGGCGGCGGCAGCGATCCTGCTCTACAGCTATGTGGGCGTCGAGTCGGCGTCGATGAGCGCGGGCGAGGTGCGCGACCCGGAGCGCAACGTCGGGCGGGCCAGCGTGCTGGGCACCATCGGCGCCGCCGTGGTCTACCTGGTCGGCACCCTGTCGGTCTTCGGCACCGTCGCCCACCGGGACCTGGTGAACTCCACGGCGCCCTTCTCCGACGCCGTGGACGCCATGTTCGGCGGCACCTGGGGCGGCACGCTCATCGCGCTGGCCGCCGTGGTGTCCATCGTCGGCGCGCTCAACGGCTGGATCCTGATGAGCGCCCAGGCGCCGTACGCGGCCGCCCGCGACGGGCTCTTCCCCGCCGCGTTCGCCGCCAAGCGGCGCGGCGTGCCGACCTTCGGCGTGCTCGTCGGCACGGCCCTCGCCTCGCTGCTCACCGTCGTCAACTACACCTCAGGATCGGGCGGGGTCTTCGAGTCCCTGGTCCTGATCACCACCTTCTCGGCGACCGTCCCGTATCTGCTGGCCGCCGGCGCCCAAGTCCACTTCCTGCTGTCGGGGCGCCGGGACGAGGTGCGCGCCGGCCGCTTCGCCCGGGACCTGGTGCTCGCGCTGGCCGGTTTCGGCTTCTCCTTCTGGCTGGTCGCGGGCGCCGGATACGCGGCCGTGTACCAGGGCACGCTCTTCCTCTTCGCCGGTGTGCTGGTCTACGTCGTGATGGCCGCCCGCCGCGCCGCCGCCCGGTCCGGCGCCGGGACGGTCCCCGCGGACGGCGCGCCCCCGGTCGCCGGGACGGCCGCCTGACCCGGGGAGCGCGGCGGCCAGCGGCACCCCGACCGCGGCGACGGCCGCCAGGACCACCGTCGTGGTGGCCGTCGTGGTGAGGGCCATCAGCATGGTCGCCGCGGCGACGCCCAGCGCCGGGCCGACGTTCAGGGCGGTCTGCTGAAGCCCGCCGGCCACCCCGGCGTGCTCCACCGGCGCATGGCGCACGATCACGGCCGTGGCGGTGACCATCACCGTGCCGAACCCGGCGCCGATCGCCAGGAAGCAGCCGCCGATCGCCACGGCCGTCGACTCCTCGTCGAGCCGGGAGAACAGCAGAACGCCGAGGGCGAGCAGCGCCGTCCCCGCCACGGCCGTACGGCGGGGCCCGTACCGGCGCAGCAGTACGGCGCACACCGGCGCGCCCAGCACCATCATCGCGGGCAGCGGCAGCGCCCTCAGCCCGCTCTGCAGCGGATCCAGCGCGAGCACGTCCTGCAGGAAGTACGTGCCGAGGAACAGCGTCCCGAACACCGCGGCCGACGCCGTTACCAGGATGCCGAGCGCCGGGGCGACGGCCGCCGACCGCAGCAGTCCCGGCGGCAGCAGGGGGTGCGCGGTGCGGCGCGTGTGCCACGCGAACGCGCCGCCCGCCGCCGCGGTGGCGAGGCACCCGAGCGCGGTCGCCGCCGTCCAGCCGGCATCGGGCAGCGCGACGAGCGTGTACACCACGGACGCCAGGGCCGGCGCGAGGAGGAGCGCGCCGGGCAGATCCAGCCGCAGTCCGGGCGCCCGCTCCGGCTCCGGAATCCGGGCGACGAGCGCCAGGACACCGATCAGCAGCGCGGGCGCCACGGTGAGGAAGAAGACGGAGCGCCAGCCCAGCTGGTCCGTCAGCGCCCCGCCGACCAGCGGGCCGGCCGCGGCGGCCAGCCCGATCGCGCTGGTGCGCAGCGCGATGGGCATCCCGATCCGGTCCGGCGGGTACGCGGCCCGCAGCATCCCGAGGGTGGCCGGTTGCAGCAGTGCGCCGAACACCCCCTGGGCGACGCGCAGCCCGATCACCCAGCCGACCCCGGGCGCCAGGCCGATGCCCGCCGACGCGGCGGCGAAGCCCAGGGTGCCGATGGCGAACAGCCGCTGGTGCCCGTAGCGGTCGCCCAGGCGGCCGGCGAAGACCAGCAGGCTCGCCACGGCGATGAGATAGCCGGTGCTGGTCCACTGCACCGCGGCGAAGGAGGCGTGCAGATCCCGCCGCATGGCGGGCTGCGCGATGGTCAGCACGGTGCCGTCCAGGGCGACGATCGCGGCCCCGGTGACGCCGGCGACGAGCGTGAGCCGCCGGTGATGCGATGGGCTCACGGCAGCTCCGGCCCGAGGTGCGCGTCCAGCGCGGCGCGCAGCAGCGGTTCGACGTCGTCGGCGCCCGTCGCGAGGGGAAGGCTGCCCCACCCCCACAGCTGGGCGATGCCGTGCAGATTGGCCCACAGCGCACCCGCGACGACCTGGGGCGCGGCATCGGCCGTCGGCCGCGCCCGGGCGACCAGGTCGACCAGCACCTCGAACAGCGGCAGGCTGGTCTCGCGCAGCCCCAAGTGGTCGCTGCGCAGCAGGTCATGGCGGAACATCAGCTCGAACATGCCGCGGTTGGTCAGGGCGAAGTCGAGGTAGACCCGCCCCAGCGCCATCAGCTGGGCGCGCGGCTCGGCCCGTCCGTCCCCGAGCGCCCCGGCGGCGCCCGCGGCCAGTGCGGCGAAGCCCTGGCGCGCGATCGCGGACAACAGCGCCAGGTGGGTGGGGAAGTACCGGCGCGGGGCCCCATGGGACACCCCGGCCCGGCGGGCGATCTCCCGCAGGGACAGGGACTGCATCCCCTCGCTGGTCACCAGCTCCACGCCGACCTCGATCAGCCGGGACCGCAGCCCCGTGTCGTGCTCGCTCATAGACACTGTCTACCAGGGCGCGTAGACAGTGTCTACTAGGTTAAGGATCCAGTCGGTTGGGCCAGAATGATGCAATCGCGCATAGGTGACGACTCGTGAGAAACCTTGAGGCCGACATATGACTGAGCAACAGCCCCCGACGCCCCCGCAGCCCCAATGGCTTCCTCCGCAGCCCCAAGGCCTTCCCCCGCAGCCCCAGGGGATCGCCCCGCAGCCCGCGGGCTTCCCGGCGCAGCCCGGACAGTCTCCCGCCGGGTCCCCTGCCGCGTCCTCGCCGCGGCGGGGCCGGATCTCCTTGCGCAACCCGCTGATCACCGCGGCCCTCGGCCTCGTGGTCGGCCTCGCCGCGGTCGGCATACCCGTCCTGCTCTCGGACGACGACGGCGGGGGCTTCGGCGGCGGGGGTAGCGGCGGTGAGCTCAGCGCCCCCGCGAAGCTGGACGGGCTCAGACCCTTCGCCGACATCCAGCGCGCGTCAGGCGCCCCCAAGGCCAAGGAGATGGCGGACGGCATCGCCAGGGAAGAGCGCAAGAGCGGCGAGCGGCTGTCCGAGGCGTACGGCGGTGCCGCCGCCGTGGTGAAGCAGTACGCCGACGAGGACGTCGAGACGACTGTCACGCTGATCGCGGTCCGGAGCCGGTCGCCGAAGCCGTACGTCCCGTACGAGGACCGCAAACGGCTCGCCCTCGCCGTGCCGCCGGACGAGCTCAAGGTGTTCGGCGACGTCTCCTGCGTGCTCTACAACCAGCCCACCCCGGAAGGCTCCAAGCCCACCGCCGAGTCCGTGCACGTCACCCTGTGCCAGCGCACGGGCGACGGGCTCACCGTCCAGATCCGCCCGGGCGGCAGCGGCGTGGCCAACCAGCCCGAGAAGGTCGCGTCCCTCGTCGAGAAGGCCTGGGCGGAACTGTCCTGAGCCGGGCCGTCCCCGGCCTGGCCACCTCCATTACCTGGCGGGTAATCGACCGGACGAGCCGTCGGCGGCAGGGTTGGGGCATCGGGTTCCGGGCCGGCGCACTCCGGCTCGGAACCCGGCCCCACAGTTGCGTTTCAGGTAATGAGGAGAGCCCTGCCATGACCGTCAAGTCGCAGTACGAGACCGCCGTCGCCCGCTACTTCGAGGCGTGGAACGCGACCGACGCCGAGGCCCGCGCCAAGGCCGTCGCCGCCGCCTGGACCGAGGACGGCGGCTACACCGACCCGCTCGCCACCGTCAGCGGCCACGACCAGCTCGCGGCGGTCATCGCCGGGGCCCAGGAACAGTTCCCCGGCTTCGTCTTCCAGCACACCGGGACCGTCGACGGGCACCACGACACCGCCCGCTTCACCTGGGAGCTGGTCTCGACGGCCGACGGCTCCGCGCCGGTCGCCGGGTCCGATGTGATCACGCTGGCCGAGGACGGCCGGATCCGCTCCGTCCTCGGCTTCCTGGACCGGGTCCCGGCGACGCCTACGGCATGAGCCGCCGCAGGACCTGCGCCGTCTCCGGGTCGGCCGGGAGAAGGGTCTCGATCGCCAGCTCGGAGACGGTGACGTCCATGGGGGTGTTGAAGGTCGCGATCGTGGACACGAAGGACAGCACATGTCCGGCGTGCTCGATCACCATCGGCAGCGCGAACGGCGCGTGGTCCCCGCCCACGGCCGCCCGCTCCCGGCCCCCCGAGCCCAGCGGATAGGCGCTGACCTCGTCGTACAGCTTGCGCAGCGGCGAGGACCGCATCAGCGCCAGCTGGCGCTCCATCTGCTCCAGCAGATGGCCCCGCCACTCGCGCAGATTGAGGATGCGCGGGGCCAGGCCGTCCGGGTGCAAGGTGATGCGCATCGCGTTCATCGGCGGCCGCAGGAGGTGGTCCGCGACCCCCTCCAGCAGCATCGCCATGCCCTGGTTCGCCGCCACCACCTGGTACATCCCGTCGACGACGATCGCCGGGTACGGGTCGTAGCCCGTCAGCAGCCGCTCCATCCCCTCGCGCAGCGGGCCCATCGACGGGTCGTCCACAGAGGTCTCCGGGTAGTGCGGCGCGTAACCGGCCGCGATCAGCAGGGCGTTGCGCTCCCGCACGGGTACGTCGAGGTGCTCGGCGAGGCGCAGCACCATCTCCTGGCTGGGCCTGGCCCGCCCGGTCTCGATGAAGCTGATGTGGCGGGCGGAGGAGTCGGCGCGCAGCGCGAGTTCGAGCTGGCTGATCCGCCGCCGGTCCCGCCATTCGCGCAGCAGTGCGCCCACCCCCGGGGCAATCACGGCAGTCGTCATGCCCTGACGGTAACCGAACACGCGTCTGCGGCTCGCGTGTGGTCCGTACGGTCCGTGGGAAGGTGGGACCCGTCGCGACGAAAGGGGTGTCCCATGGCGGTCGAGCCGCTGTCGAACGAGGAGATCGAGCGGGGTCTGGAGGACCTTCCCGGCTGGTCGCTGCGGGACGACCGGCTGGTGCGCGAGTACTCCTTCCCGGGACACCCGGCCGCGGCCCGCCTGGTGGCCCAGGTCGCCGAGGCCCAGGAGGAGCTGGGGCACCACTCCGACCTCACCCTCGGCTACAACAAGGTCGGCGTCTCGGTGAACACCCACAGCGTCGGCGGCAAGGTGACCGAGCTCGACCTCCGGCTCGCCCACCGCATCGAGGACATCGCCCGAGGACAGGGCGTGGTCTAGGACTGGTCCAGGACGCCACGATCCGGGGCGGCGAGTGCCGCCCGGTGGGCGGGCCGCCCGCTTCAGGCCGCGGGTCTCGGGCCACGCCCGTGGCCCGGTCGGCCGGGCGACCGGGCTATGAGCGGGCTGCCGGGGCGCCGGGGGCCTCAGCCGGTGGTGAGGGTGAGGCCGTACGCCTCGAGGATCGGGTTGACCGGCTGGAAGTACGTGGTGCCACCGCTTGTGCAGTCACCGGAGCCGCCCGAGGTGACGCCCTGGGCCTGGCTGCCGGAGATGTACGAACCGCCGGAGTCGCCGGGCTCGGCGCACACGGTCGTCCGGGACAGGCCGCTGACCATGCCCTCGGAGTACCGGACACTCGTGTCGAGCTGCTCGATCGTGCCGCAGTGCCAGCCGGTCGTCGAGCCGGAGCGGCAGACCGAGGAGCCCACCGGCGCCTGCTGGGAGCCGGAGACCGTGACGACGGAGCCGCCGGGGCCGAGCACCACGGGCTTGGGCGTCCAACTGCTGTTGACCGCCACCCAGGCGTAGTCGTTGCCGGGGAAGCGCGAGGCCTTGAAGGTGCCCTGTGCGGCCTTGTTGACGCCGGTGGTGGTGGCGCCCGCCTGGCCGCAGTGGCCCGCGGTGACGAAACCGCCCTGGGAGTCCTTCGTCACCGAGAAGCCGATCGAGCAGCGCGCGGTGCCGTTGATGTAGTACGCCTCGCCGCCGCGCACGTCGTCCAGCGGTCTCGGCTGCTCGGCGGATTCCACGATCCGCACCATGCCGCGGTCCACGCCGCTGTCGGTGACGAAGGCGGAGGCCTCGTCGGGGTCGGCCGCCTGGATCACCACGCTGTTGCTCTTCACATCCACGTACCACACGGCGGCGGCCGCGGCCGTAGGCGCGCGCCGCTCGGCCGCGCGGTCCAGGGCGCCCTTCGCGGCGGTGAGGTCGTCGAGGCTGTGGCTGACCGTCACGGGCCTGGCGCCGGCGGCGGTGATCATGCCGTGCCGGCCCTGGTCGGTCGTGGCGACGGTGAGCTCGGCGGTCTTGCCGGTCACCCACGCGCCGCCGAACGCGGTCCCCAGGCTTCTGCGGAGGGCGGGGGTGGCCGTACCGGCCCGGTACTCGTTGGTGATCCGGGCCCTCGCCTCGTCGGCCGTGAGGCCGAGGTCGCGCCGCATCGCGTCCAGCATCTCGGTGGGGACTTCGGTGGGGGCCCCGGTGGGGGCCGCGGACGTGGGGCCGGGTTCCGCCGCGACGGGAGTCGCCAGGGCGGGTATGGCAGTCAGGGAGAGGGCGGCGATGGCGATGGCACAACCAGCGGTGAGGGCAGGTCTGTGGCTGCGGAGCATCGGGTGTCTCCTCGTGTCGTGGGGGCTTGCGTCAACGTAAGCCGGTCCGACACGCGCCGCCCACCTGCCCGCTCTCCCCGGTTGCGCCCCGCGGCACACCCGGCACGACCGCCCGCGGGCCCGCCCCCGCGCCCGTCGCCGCAGGCGGCCCGGTGTCCGGCGGCTGACGCCCGGCGGGCGCGGACTCCACCCGAACAGCCGCCGCCGATCAAGCGGTTACGCGAACGCCCCCGCCCTGCGGTGAGGGCGGGGGCGCTCGACGGGCCGGGTACGGCGCCGGATCACACCACGTTGAAGGTGTCCGGGTCCGGGCCGAGGCGGTTGCCGGAGTCCATCGCGTCGATCGTGGCGAGGTCCTGGGCGTCCAGCTCGAAGTCGAACACGTCGATGTTCTCCTGGATACGGGACGGCGTGACCGACTTGGGTATCACCACATTGCCCAGCTCCAGGTGCCAGCGGAGCACCACCTGGGCCGGGGACTTGCCGTGCTTGTCGGCGATGGCCCCCAGCCGGTCGTCCTCCAGCAGGCCCTTGCCCTGGCCGAGCGGGGACCAGGCCTCGGTGACGATGTTGTGCCGGGCGTTGAAGGCGCGCAGCTCCGCCTGCTGGAGCTGCGGGTGCAGCTCGACCTGGTCGATGACCGGGGCGATCTCGGTCTCCGAGAGCAGCCGCTGGATGTGGGCCGGGTGGAAGTTCGAGAGGCCGATGGCCTTGGCGCGGCCCTCGGCGTGGATCTTCTCGAACGCCTTCCACGTGTCCACGTACTTGTCGACCCCCGGCAGCGGCCAGTGGATCAGATACAGGTCCACATACTCGAGGCCGAGCTTGGACAGCGAGGTGTCGAAGGCGCGCAGGGTGGAGTCATAGCCGTGCTCCGCGTTCCACAGCTTGGTGGTGACGAACAGCTCGTCGCGCGGGACGCCCGACGCGGAAATGGCCCTTCCCGTGCCCTCCTCGTTGCCGTAGATCGCGGCGGTGTCGATGCTGCGGTAGCCGGCGTCGAGCGCCGTGCGGACCGCGTCGGCCGCCTCGTCGTCCGGGACCTGCCAGACGCCGAAGCCGAGCTGGGGCATCCGGACGCCGTTGCTGAGGGTGATGAAGGGGACCTTGCTCACGAGCGGTCGATCCTTACGTCGAATACGGGTGCGTACATCTTCAGAGTGAACGGTCGACGGACGGGGCGCATTCCCTACCGGCCACTCCGTCCGCTGCTTCCCAGCGCGCCCGCGCACCACACCTCGCGCACCCCCTCGGACGTGCGAAGGCCACCGCCGACGCGGTGGCCGGGGGCTCGCCGGGGCCCGCCGCCGGCGATCCGGCCCGCGGCGACCGCGTCGGCCACCGCGGTCCGGACCGCGCGGTTCCGGTCGTTCCTCACCCCGCGGCGAGCAGCAGCGGTTCGGGCAGCTCCGCCCGGAACCGCCGCAGCACATGCCCCTCGCGTACCGTCGCGCCCACTTCGACGGCGGCCCGGCTGACCGTGGCGCGCGGCGCCCGCACCACCATGGCCAGCCGGTAGGTGCCGCGGATGCTCGCCGTGGGGGTGCGGCGGATCTCCCAGCCCGGGTCGGACCTGAGCTCGCGCCGCGCCTCCAGACAGACCCGCGCGCCCAGCGCGGCTCGATCCTGTCGTACGAACCCCAGCCGCGGGCCGAGGTGGGCCGGGCCGGTGGCCCGGACCTCCCCGCTGAGCTGCAGCGGGGTCATGGACCAGGCCACCGGCTGGAAGGTGGCCCGGCGATTTCCGGCCGGATCGGCCGAGAGGGTCAGATCAAGATTGACCGTATGCAGTTGAGAACTGGCTGTTTCTTGCGCGCAGCTGACCGAAAGATGCACCAAGTGGTACACCGCGCGCTGCTCGTCGGCCTTGTTGGCTTCCGATTCCACATATGCCTTCAGCTCCGGAACCCGTCCCACGAGTTCCGTCGTCACCGGCACGGCCAGCGGCCCGCCCAGCGTGACCCGCCCGGCCAGGGCGGCTGCCGCGGCGGGCCGCCGCGGGACATGGCCCGAAGGCCCGGAGAATTCCTCGGATACCAGTGCCAGCTCGCGCTCGGGAAGTTCGGGGAGAATGATGTCGATCATTTCCGTGCCCCCTTTGCGGCTCAGGAATGGTAGAGCGCCTCGATTTCGACGGCATACGCCTGCTCGATCGCCTTTCGCTTCAATTTCAGCGAAGGCGTCAGGAGACCATGCTCCTCCGAGAACTGAGCTGCAAGTATTCGGAACGTACGAATCGACTCGGCTTGGGAGACCAGGGTGTTGGCCGCGATCACGGCCCGCCGGATCTCCATCTCCAGCTCCGGCTCGCGGACCAGCTCCTGCGCGGCCAGCTCCGGCCGGCCGCGCATCGCCAGCCAGTGCGCGACGGCCTCGGCGTCCAGCGTGACCAGCGCGGCCACATACGGCCGGTCATTGCCGACCACGATGCACTGGGCGACCAGCGGATGCGCCCTGATCCGCTCCTCCAGGACCACCGGCGAGACGCTTTTGCCGCTGGAGGTCACCAGGATCTCCTTCTTCCGCCCGGTGATGGTCAGATAGCCGTCGTCGTCGAGGGTGCCCAGGTCGCCGGTGGCCAGCCAGCCGTCCCGCAGCACGGCGTCGGTCGCCTCGGGGTCGCCGAGGTAGCCCTCGAAGACCTGGCCGCCCGAGAGCAGGACCTCGCCGTCGTCCTCGATGTGCACGGTGGTGCCCGGCAGCGGGACGCCCACCGTGCCGAAACGGGTCCGGTCGGGCGGGTTGGCGACGGCCGCCGCGGTGGTCTCGGTGAGCCCGTACCCCTCGAAGACCGTGACGCCCGCGCCCGCGAAGAACAGCCCGAGCCGGCGCTCCATCGCCGAGCCGCCCGAGAAGGCGTGCCGCACCCGGCCGCCCATCGCCGCCCGCACCTTGCTGTAGACCATCTTGTCGAAAAACTGGTGCTGCACGCGCAGCGAGGCGCTGGGCCCGGGCCCGATGTCGAAGGCCCTGGCCTCCTGCGCCTCGGCGTACCGCACCGCGACGTCCACGGCCTTGTCGAACGGGCCGAGCCTCCCCTCCGCCTCGGCCTTCCTGCGGGCCGCGGCGAAGACCTTCTCGAAGATGTACGGCACGGCCAGGAAGAACGTCGGCCGGAACGACTGCAGATCGGGCAGCAGCGCGGCCGCGGTGAGGCTCGGCTGGTGGGCCAGTTTCACCCGGCCGCGGACGGCGGCGACCTCGACCATCCGGCCGAAGACGTGCGCGAGCGGCAGGAACAGCAGGGTCGCGGCCTCGTCGCCCCGCTTGGAGTGGAAGACCTCCTCGTAGCGGGCGACCACGGTGTCGCACTCGGCCATCAGATTGGCGTGTGTGATGACACAGCCCTTGGGGCGGCCGGTGGTGCCCGAGGTGTAGACGATGGTCGCGGGGTTCTCGGGCTGCAGCGCCTTGCGGTGGCGGTGCACCACCTCGTCGTCCACCGACGCCCCGGCCGCGGTCAGCTCGTCCACCGCGCCCGCGTCCAGCTGCCACAGCCGGGCCAGCATCGGCAGCCGCCCGACGACCGAGCCGATCGTCATGGCGTGGTCCTCGTGCTCCACGACACAGGCGGAGACGTCCGCGTCATGCAGCATCCAGAAGACCTGCTCGGCGGAGGAGGTGGGATACATCGGCACGCTCTGCGCCCCGATGGACCACAGCGCGAAGTCGAACAGCGTCCACTCGTAGCGGGTACGGGACATGATCGCGACGCGGTCGCCGAACCGCACGCCCTGGGCCAGCAGCCCCTTGGCGAGCGCCAGCACCTGGTCACGGAACTCGCCCGAGGACACGTCCTGCCACTGGCCGTCCGCCGTCTTACGGCCCAGCGCCACCCGGTCCGGATCGGCGTCCGCGTGCTCGAACACGGAATCCGCCAAGCCTCCGGTCTGCGGAGGGCTCGTCAACGGGGGGACGGTGAACTCGCGCAATGAGTAGCTCCTTGAAGCGCTCCGCACAGCGCCGTGACCGTATCTGATCTGGGGCTATGAGCCCGTTGTGCGGCTCATGTGTGACGACTTTCTCCACCGAATCTCTCCCATCAGGGCACAGCTCGGGGCACAGGTCAACGCATCGGGCAGGGGTCAGGGCACGGGTCCGGCCAGGATCGCGGCGGCCAGCCGGTCGGCCGCGGCCCGGGCCGCGGAGTCCCGCTGCCGCCTCCCGTGCAGGAGGACGAACTCCACCGGACCCAGATCGGGCAGCCCGGCCCGGTCCGGGATGCGCGCCAGGCCGGGCGGGATCAGGCCGCGCGTGTGCGCCATGACCCCCAGACCGGCGCGCGCCGCGGCGACCAGCCCGTTGAGACTGCCGCTGGTGCACACGATCCGCCAGGGCCTGCCGTGCCGCTCCAGCACTTCGAGCGCGCGGGCCCGGGTGAGGCCCGGCGGCGGGAAGACGATCAGCGGCAGGGGCCGGTCGGGGTCAAGACGCAGCCGCTCCGAGCCGATCCACACCAGCTTGTCCCGCCACACCAGCCGGCCCCCCGGCCGCTCCTCGGACCGCTTGGCCAGCACCAGGTCCAGCTTCCCCGCCGCCAGCCGCTCGTGCAGCGTGCCCGACAGCTCCACGGTCAGCTCCAGATCCACCTCCGGGTGGTCGCGGCGGAACCCCTCCAGGATCTCGGGGAGCCGGGACAGTACGAAGTCCTCCGACGCGCCGAAGCGCAGCCGCCCGCGCAGCCGGGTGCCCTGGAACCAGTTCGCCGCCCGCTCGTTCGCCTCCAGGATCGTCCGGGCGAAGCCCAGCATCGCCTCGCCGTCCTCGGTCAGCTCCACCCCGTGGGTGTCGCGCGTGAACAGCGGCCGGCCGACCTCGTCCTCCAGCTTGCGCACGTGCTGGCTGACGGTGGACTGGCGCAGGCCCAGACGGTGGCCGGCCTGGGTGAAGCTCAGCGTCTGGGCGACCATGAGGAACGTGCGCAGCTGGGACGGGTCGTACACACCGCAAGTGTAGGCGGGGGCCATCGCGGTTCGCGATGACAGTCAGAGCGGTCAGTGGGATTCCCGATAGCGGTGATCAAGAGCATGCTGGAGAGGGCATCCGACCATGCCGCCCGGGACGCAGCGAGCCACCGAGAGAGCCGCGAGAGCCGAGAGAGCCGAGAAAGAGAGCGCATGCACCGCCGTAAGATCACCCTCCCGTCCTGGCTCCCTCTGGATTGGTTCATCCTCGCCCTGATCGGCACCGTCGTCCTCGCCGCGCTGTTCCCCGCCAGTGGCCGCGCCGCGACCGTCGCCGACGGATCGACCACCGTCGCGGTCGCCTTTCTCTTCTTTCTGTACGGCGCGCGGCTGTCCACCCGCGAGGCGCTGGACGGAATGCGCCACTGGCGGCTCCACCTCACCGTGCTGGCCTGCACCTTCGTCGTCTTCCCGGTGCTGGGCACGGCCGCCCGCGGCCTGGTGCCGTATGTGCTGACGCATCCGCTCTACACCGGGCTGCTCTTTCTGTGCCTGGTGCCCTCCACCATCCAGTCCTCGATCGCCTTCACCTCGATCGCCCGGGGCAATGTCCCGGCCGCCATCTGCGCGGGCTCCTTCTCCAGCCTGATCGGCATCGTCGTCACCCCGCTGCTGGCCGCGCTGCTGCTGGGCAACGGGGGCGGCGGATTCTCGGCGGACTCGATGGTGAAGATCGCCCTGCAGCTGCTGGCCCCGTTCCTCGCCGGACAGCTGCTGCGCCCCTGGGTCGGCGGCTTCGTCGCCCGCCACCGCAAGGTCCTCGGCTACGCCGACCGCGGCTCGATCCTCCTGGTCGTCTACGCCGCGTTCAGCGAGGGCATGGTCCGGGGCATCTGGCACCAGGTGACCCTGGCCCGGCTGGGCGCGCTGCTGGCCGTCGAGGCGGTGCTGCTGGCCGTGATGCTCACGCTCACCTGGCACGGCTCCCGGCGGCTGGGCTTCGACCGCGGGGACCGGATCGCGATCGTCTTCGCCGGGTCGAAGAAGAGCCTGGCGTCCGGGCTGCCCATGGCCAGCGTGCTGTTCGGGGCGCAGGCGAGCCTGGCCGTGCTGCCGCTCATGCTCTTCCACCAGATGCAGCTGATGGTCTGCGCCGTGCTGGCCCGGCGCTTCGCCAGGTCGGCTCCGGAGCCGGTGGCCCCGGAGCCGGCCCCCGCGACGGCGCGGCCCCAGGAGGCTCAGACGCCGGTCCGCGCCTGAGCCCCGGGCGCTAGCCTTCGGCGGGGCGGACGTGGTCCAGGGGCAGCCGGACCAGGGCGGTGGAGTGCTTGTCGCCCCGGTCGTCCGGTGTGGCGTTGAACTCACGGACCTGCCGCAGCTCGGTGTCCGACAGCGCACGCGCCCACACCCGTACCTCGTCCAGATCGCCCGTCAGGTGCGAGCGGCTGTCGACGGCCTCGCCGACATGGATGCCGAACGGCGAGGTGCGGGTGACCGGCCCGGGCACATCGGCGGTGGAGAACGCCGTGCCCCCGTCCACGGTCAGGGTCAGCCGGCCCCCGGTGCGGGTGAGCGCGGCGTGGTGCCACTGCCCGTCGTTGTACGCGGCGTCGTTGCTCACCGAGGCGCTGGTGAAGGTGGCGGTGCCGTTGACCGTGGTGATCAGCGCCCGTACCCGGTTGCTCGAGGGCTCGCCGCGCAGCCACACCTGCGGCTGCTTGTTGCCGATGCCGCCCATCCACAGGAACGGCTGCTGGCCCGAGGTGGCGGTGTAGCGGAACCACAGGCTCACCGTGAAGTCACGGGTGCCCAGCGGCAGTGAGGGCCGGAACGGGATGTGCACGGCGTCGTCCGTGCCGTCGAACGAGAGCCCCCGTCCGAACCGGCCCTCGGCCTGGGCCGGGCCGCCGAGCACGGTGGCCGGGTGGGCGTCGGGCGCCCGGTCGGAGGTGGTCGGATCGGGGCCGCGGCGCGGGCCGAGCCAGTCCTCGGTGAACCGGGCGAAGCGGATCTCGTCCCGGGCGTCGACCGCGCCGCCCTCGTACATCAGCCCGATCTCGTCATGCGAGATGGCGACCATGTCCGAGTAGCCGGACCAGTCAGTGGTCACGACCTTGCCGCGGTCGACGCTGTCCCAGGTGCGGCCCTCGTTCCAGGAGGAGCGGACCATCATGGTGCGGCGCCGGTCGGGGTCGGCGGGCGCGGCGAACAGCAGACGGCTGTACCCGTCCCGGTCCTCGCCCCGCAACCGGAGGATCGAGCCCTGTACCTGGGGCGTGTACAGGTCGGGGATGGTGCGGAACGGCTGGGTGAAGCTCTCCCCGCCGTCCCGGCTGACGGCGAAGTCGCGGTGGCCGAGGTCCGTGCCGTCCTGCTCGCGCCCGTTGACGTAGACCGAGCCGTCCTCGCGCTCCACCAGCGTCATCTCGGAGGGCTTCTGGCGGAAGGTGCCGTCCGCCGCGACGGGCCAGCTGTCCACCGCGCCGATGCGCCAGCTGTCGCCACCGTCGTCGCTGTAGGCAAGCGCCGCGTGGTTGGCGGTGATCCGGGTGCCGTCGTGGCTCTCGGTGTTGACGGTGAAGAGCAGCCGCCCCCGGTGCCGGCCGTGCTGCAGCTGGATGCCGTGCACGGGCCCGGTGGCGTACCAGGAGTTCCACGAGGCGGGCAGCAGCGAGTCGCTCAGATCGCGCGGGGCGGACCAGGTCGCGCCGTCATCGTCGCTGTACTGGAGATGCGGGGTCCGGTCACAGGGCACATCACAGCCCTGCGAGTCGTCGCGCCCGGTGTTGTACGTACTGGCGAGCAGGATGCGGCCGGTGCGCTGGTCCACGATGGGCGCCGGGTTGCCATGGGTGTCGCCGGCGCCCTCGTTGATCACCTGCAGCGGTCCCCAGGTGCGGCCGCCGTCCGTGGAGCGCTTGAGGACCAGGTCGATGTCGCCGGCGTCACCGCAGTTGTTCACCCGCCCCTCGGCGAAGGCCAGCAGCGTGCCGTCCTTCGACTTCACGATGGCCGGGATCCGGAAGCACGAGTATCCGCTGTCCTGGGAAGACTTGAAGAGGACTTGCTGCTCGACGTCGGTACGGGCCGCGGAGGCGGATGGCTCCGCTTCCGCGGCCCGCACCGGAATCGGGATCAGGGCCAGCGCCGCGGCGGCGAGGAGAGCCGACGCACGGCGTCGCCATGGTCTGGACCGCTTGTGTGGAGCGCGAAGATCTGACGCCATCGTCACCGGCCTGCCCTTTCAGTGGCATCTGGACATCACGACATCAAGACATCCCACGTCTGATCGAGTGCTGCCGGAGAAGTGTCCCGTCTCGCCCCCGCGCCGGACAAGGACCGTGCGTCAGATCGTCTGTCCACCAAGCGGGTTGGGCTGATTTGCTGGTCGGTCATCCGGGGGCTCCGGGTCGGTCTGCCGGGGCGGGCGGTTCAGTCGGCTACGGCGAGCTGGGTGCGGTGGTGCCGGGGCGTCTCGATCTCGTCGACCACGGCGATCGCGAGATCCGCGTACGAGACCCGGCCGCCGCCGGGCGGCAGCTGGCCCCCGTAGAGGCGGTAACGGCCGGTGCGCGCGCCCTCCCACGCGAAGTCCATCGGCGGGTTGACGACCAGCCAGTCCAGCTGCGGGGGCGCGGAGCGCAGCACCTCCAGACCCGCCGCGTGCCCGAGGGCGAAGGTGCGGAACGCCTCGGGGAAGTCCGGCGCGTCCAGGACCCGTACGCCCGGCTCGGCCTCCAGCGTGGCGGCGAGCCCGACGACGACCAGCCGCCGCACCCCGGCCTCGCCCAGCCCGGCCAGCAGGGCCCGCGCCGTGCCCTCGTACAGCTCCGTCGGGTCGGTGTCCTCGCGGTAGATCGAGCTGATCACCGCGTCATGCCCGGCGACGGCCGCCGCGACACCGGCCGGGTCGGTGACGTCACCCGCCACGACCGTGACACTCCCGGCGGCCAGGCCCGGATACTTGGCCGGGTCGCGGACGACCGCGGTGACCTGGTGGCCACGGCCGGCCGCCTCGGCGACCAGAAGCCGGCCGGCCCTTCCGCCGGCCCCGAAAACAGCGATACGTGCCATGGCGGCACTCCCTTCGGATCGAGTGCCCGGACCGTAACGGCGGAAGTGCCGGTTACTTCAAGGGAATCGGCGCCTGTCGGCGCGTGGGCCACCTGCCTCGGCTACCGTCGGAACGGTGACCGAGCCCCTGACCGAGCCCCTCCCCGAACCCCTGACCGCCGATATGTTCGGCCCCGACTGCCCGAGCCGCGCCATGCCCATCCGGCTCGACGCCAAATGGGCCTGGCTGATCATCCGCTGCCTCGAAGGCGGCCCGCGCCGCTTCTCCGAGCTTCGGGTGCCGCTCGCCCGGGTGACCCCCAAGGTGCTCAGCGAGTCACTGCGCGCTATGGAACGCGACGGCCTGATCACGCGCACCGCCTACGCCGAGAACCCGCCCCGTGTCGAATACGCCCTGACCGACCTCGGGCGCTCACTGCTCGGCCCGATGAACGCCGCATGCGAATGGGGCCGGAGCCACCTGGGCGAACTGCTCGATGCGCGCGAGGCGTACGAGCGGCGCGCCGCTACACCGCCGCCACGCCGGCCGTGATCACCGTGTCCAGCAGCGAGCGCGAGGTCTCGAGCTCCTCGATCGCCGATGTCATCCGCGCCCGCTCGTCCCGCAGCTGCGCGACCAGCTCCGAGCAGGTGGGCACCAGGCCCTCGCCGCCCTCCCGCAGACACGGCATGATCTGTGAGATCAGCGCGGTCGACAGCCCGGCGGCGAGCAGCGAGCGGATGCGCTGCACCGTGGCCACGTCGGACTCGTCGTAGACGCGGTAGCCGCTGGGCAGCCGCTCCGGCTGGAGCAGGCCCTGCTGCTCGTAGTAGCGCAGCAGCCGTTCGTTCACCCCGGTGCGCCGGGCCAGTTCACCGATGCGCATGCCACGTCCCCTCGTCACGCCGCCGCCGGACGACGCCCAGCAGGCCTCTCATGGGTGTCAGAGTTTACCCGTCGCGCCCGCACAGGGCGTGATCTATCAGCGCCTTCACCGCCTGGTCGGCCCGCTCCTGCCGCCCCGTGTCGGACTCGTCGAAGCTGTTGGCCGACACGGTCACCGCACGGCGGCCGTCGGTGGTGACGCCGTTCTCGCTGGAGTAGCCGAGGGCGTTGCCGCCGTGGTGCCAGTAGAAGCCGCCGCAGCTCAGCGGGGTCGTCTCCAGGCCGAGACCGGCGCGGCGCCCCGGCTCGTCGGGTATCGGCACGGTCCGCCGCATCTCGGCGAGCTCGGCGGGGCGCAGCAGCCGCCCGGTGATGAGCGCGCGGAAGAACCGGTTGACGTCATGCGGGGTGGTGACCAGATCACCGGACGCGTCCGCCGCGGTGGAGTTGAAGACCGTGGTGTCGACGCGGCGCCCGTCCTCCGCGTAGGTGTGGTATCCGTGGGCGTACGGGGCGGGCAGGTACGGATGGTCGCCCGGCAGGGACGTCCCGGTCAGCCCCAGCGGACGGATGACCCGGTCGTGGACCTCCGCGCGCCAGGGGTGCCCGGTGACCCTCTCGATGATCATTCCGATGAGGACATAGTTGGTGTTGGAGTAGCGGTAGGCCGCCCCGGGCTCGGAGTTCGGGGGATGGCCCACCGCGGCGGCCACCAGCTCCCCGGCGGTGTAGTGACGGAAGCGGTTCTCGTAGTAGCCCCGGGCGGAATATCCCGCGGGGAACACCTCGCGGATGCTCGTATAGCCGCGCAGCCCGCTGGTGTGCTGCAGCAGCTGCCGGACCGTGATGCGGCGGCCGTCGTTGCCATGGCCGCTGACGACGCCGGGCAGCCACCGGTCCACCGTGTCCTCCAGCGCCAGCCGCCCCTCACCGACCAGCTGCAGCGCGACCGTGGCCACCAACGTCTTCACCGTGCTGCCCGCCCGGTAGTGGGCGTCGGTTCGCATGGGCGCGCCGGTGCGCACATCGGCCTCTCCCGCGCGGGCCGCTGCGGTGCCGGAGGGAGTGTCCAGCACGGCCGCGGCCCCCACCGCCCCGGCCCGGTGGACCGCCGCCGTATCGCGCCGCAAGACCTCCGCGCCGCCCGCCCCCGGAGCGCCGCCTTTCCCCGAGGCGCGGGCGCCCCCAGGAGCGCGGGCTTCGCCCGGGGCGGGGGCCGCCGCCGCCAGAGCGGCGACGGCCACCAGGGCGGCCAGCGCCGCGGCCGCGCGCCGCCTCACCACGCTCATCGGCGCGCCACCTCACCGCACATCACACGGTCCAAAAGAGCCTGTACGGCCTTCTCGGCCCTCAGCATCCGCTCGTCGTCCGAGGTGGTCCCGCTGGCACTGATCACCACCGAACGCCGCCCGTCGGCGCTGAACGCCGTCCTCACCGTGCCGCCTTCGAGGTCGCCGCCGTGGCCCCAGCGGTCTCCGCCGCAGGTCAGCGGCTGCCGCATCAGCCCGAGCCCATACCGCAGCCCGGGGAAGGCCATCTCGAAGTCGGCGCCCACCGGGACCGTATGGCGCATCTCGGCGAGCTGTTCGGCGGGCAGCAGACGACCGCCGAACAGGGCCGTGAAGAACCGGTCCAGGTCCCGCTGGCTGGTCACCAGCGACCCGGCGGCATCGGCCCACGAGATGTTCCGAACGGTGGTGTCGGTCCACCGGTCGGAGCCCGGGAAGCGGTGGTAGTTATGGGCGTACGGCTGCTTCAGATACGGGTCGTCGCCGGGCTCGTAGGTGTCCTTCAACCCCAGAGGCCGGATGATGCGGTCGCGCACCTCGTCGGCCCAGGGCCGACCGGTGGCCTTCTTGATGATGAGGCCGGCGAGCATGTAGTTGGGGTTCGAGTAGTTCCACTTCGGTTTCGGGTCGTCCGGGTCGGCGGGCGGGAAGTCGGGACTGTGCCGCATCGCTCCGGCGATGCTCTGCTCCGGATCGACGTGGTAGAGCTTCGTCCGCTCGAAGTCCTCGGCCGTGTCCCCGAAGTCCTCCTCCAGACCGTAGTTGTAGATGCCGCTGGTGTGCTGGAGCAGATTCCGGATGGTGATGCGGCGGCCGTCGTTGCCATGGCCCGACACCACACCCGGCAGCCAGCTGTCCACGGTGTCCTCCAGCGACAGCCGCCCCTCGGCGACCAGCTGCAGCACGACCGTGGCCACGAAGGCCTTGGTGACGCTGGCGGCCCGGAAGTTCGCCCCGTACGGAACCGGGCGGCCGGTGTGCAACTCGGCCTCGCCCGCGCGGGCGAGGAGCCGGCGGCGGCCGTCGCGCACCTCCACGGACATGCCGACGTACCCGGCCTCCCGCAGGGTCCTGGCCACTTCGCTCGCCAGCGCCTCCTGGCCGGACAAGGTGTCCGAGGACGCCGCGGCCGGGACGGCGGCGACGCCGCCGGCCGCGACGACGGCGAGCGCCGCGGCCGCGGCCATGCCCCTTGACCGGAGCTTCTTCGAGTGGAGTCGCCCCCTTCGGAGCTCGTGCGCGGACGTCGGGGCGGAGGAGGTCACAGCGGGTGATTTCATGCTCACCACCCTCCCGGAGGCGGTGGTGCCGGGACCATCACGCCAGCCCTAGTCCCAAGGTCACGCCAGCCCTACCGGCCGGGTATGGCCAGCCCTACCCCGACGGGCCGTCAGGCCGAGGCCCCGCTGTCGATGACCAGGTCCGTGCCGACCACCGCGCCGGCCGCCGGCGAGGCGAGATAGAGCACCGCGGCCGCGACCTCCTCGGCCTCCGCGACCCGGCCCAGCGGGGACTCCCGCTTCATCCGCTCGGCCCGGTCGGCCTCCGTCTCACCGGGCCGCAGCGACATCGAGGTGGCGGCGGCCCCCGGGCTGACCGCGTTGATGCGGATGCCCTGGTGGATGTGGTCGAGGGCGGCGGCGCGGGTGAGCGCGGACACCGCCGCCTTCGAGGTGAGGTACGCGGCGGCGCCCGGGATCCTGCGGTGCGCGCCCAGGTTGGAGGAGATGTTGACGATGGCGCCGCCGCCGTGGTCCTTCATGTGCGCGATCTCGTGCTTCATGGCCAGCCAGACGCCGGTGACATTGGTCCGCTGCACCGCGTCCCAGTCCTCCTCGCTCACCTCGCCGACGGGCCCCATGCCGCGCAGGATCCCGGCGTTGTTCACCGCGATGTCCAGCCCGCCGAACCGGGCGACGGTCTCCCGGACGAGCGCGTGGACCTGCCCGGAGTCGGTGACATCGGCCACCGCGGCCGCGGCCGTCCCGCCGGCGGCCTCGATGAGCCCGACGGTCTCGTCCAGCGTGGCCGCGGTACGCCCCGCGGCGACCACGGACGCGCCCTCGGCGGCGAAGGCGAGCGCGATGGCGCGGCCGAGTCCGGAGCCCGCGCCGGTGACGAGTGCGGTCTTGCCGGGGAAGCGGTTCATGGGTGGCTCCTTGATGAAGGTGAGGTGGTGATGGGTGATGCGGCAGGTGGTTCCGGAGGGAGCCGGCGGCTCAGGACGGCGGTGGTCCGGTGCGCCGGCTGAGCGCGGTGAGGGCGGCGAGCGCCGCCAGGGCGGCCCCCGTCGCGGCCAGGGACGAGGCGTCGCCGCCGAGCGTGAGCAGCACGGCGAACAGGACGGTCGGGCCGAACTCCATCGCCGTGTTCATCACGCCGCCCGCGAGCCCGGCCTGCCCCCGCTCCACCCCGTCGGTGGAGAGCACGGCGGCGCCCGCGAAGGAGGCCGCCGTACCGATCGGCAGCAGCACCAGGCCCGGCAGCAGCCCGTACGCGTACGGCGTGCCCGCGTCGAGCCCGCCGAGCGCGAGCAGGGCGAGCCCCGCGCCGCCCGCGCCGAGCCCGGCGGCGGTCACGGCCCGGGCCCCGTACCGCCCGATGAGCGGCCCGGCCGCCCGCCCCGAGGCGAGCAGGGCGACGGCGAACGGCACGAAGGCGGCCGAGGTGCGCAGCGCCGACCAGTCGCGCTCCTGCTGGAGGTGGAGGGAGAGGGTCACAAAGGTCATCGCGGTCCCGCAGGCGGTCAGCGCGATCGCCGAGAGCGCCAGCGCCCGCCGCCGGTCCAGCAGGAAGCGGGGCGGCAGCAGCGGGTCGCGGGCGCGGCGCTCGGCACCCCAGAACGCGGCGAGCAGCACGGCCCCCGCGAGCAGCGGCACCAGCACGCGCGCCGACGACCAGGGGTGGGCGTCGGTGACCACGAGCCCGTAGCTGGCCAGGGTGATGCCGCAGGTGGCGAGGGAGGCGCCCGGGAGGTCGAGGGCCCTGCCCCCGCTCGGCGCGGTGTCCGGCAGCAGCCGCGGCGCGAGGGCGAGGGCCGCGCCGGCCACCACGAGCGGTACGGCGAAGTTCCAGCGCCAGGACAGCAGGGTCGAGATGACGCCGGAGAGCAGATTGCCCGCGGTCGCGCCGAGCACCGAAAGACCGCCCCACGTCGCCATCGCCCTGCCGTACGCGGCGGGGGAGGGGAAGACGGCGCGCAGCACGGCCATGGCGGCGGGCGCGCTCAGCGCCGCCCCCGCGCCCTGTGCGAACCGCGCCGCGAGCAGGGCCTCGAAGCCGGGGGCGAGCGGGGCGGCGGCCGAGGCGGCGGCGAGCAGCGCGAGCCCGGCGGTGAGCGTCCGCCGCCCGCCGTACCGGTCGGCCAGGCGCCCGCCGAAGAGCAGCAGCCCGGCGAAGGTGAGCCCGTAGGCGGCGCTCAGCAGGATCAGGTCCGAGCGCTCGAGGCCGAATTCGCGGCCGATGCGGGGGAGCGGCACGGAGATCGCGGCGAGCGTGAAGATCAGCGTGGCCTGGACGCTGCCGAGCAGGACGAAGGCGCCGCGCTGCCGGACGGCGGCGGTCGTGGCGCTCTTCTCGTCGCCGTCTACGGCGGTCATGGTCCCATCCCCCGATTTCTTGACCGAACGGTTCGTTATAAGGGCGTGCGCGGAGCGCCCGACCGGCTCCGGCGTGCGAGGTGCGGCTCAGTCCAGCAGGGCCAGCGCCTGTTCGGCCGCGTCCCGGACCCTGGCCGGGTCCTGCGAGGCCTTGCCGACCACCCGCAGCCCCTGCAGCAGCACGAACAGCATCCGCGCCAGCGTGCGCGGATCGCGGTCCTCGGGCAGCTCGCCCTGGGCCTGGGCGCGGACCAGCGCGGCGTACAGCGGGGTCTCGACGTGCTCCCAGCTGATCTCGACCCGCCGGGCCACCGCGGGGTCGTGCGGGGCCAGTTCCGCCGCGCTGTTGGTGACGAAGCAGCCGTGGCGCCGCTCCTCGGGCGAGGCGGCCTCGGCGGCGAAGCGGCGCACCAGCGCCCGCACCGCGGGCAGCGCCGGGCCCGGCTGGGACAGGTCGCTCAGCATGCGCGGATCGCGCGTCTCGGCGTACCGGTCCAGGGCCTTCAGGTACAGCTCGTGCTTGTTGCCGAAGGTCGCGTAGATGCTGGCGCGGCCGATGCCGAGGTGTTCGACGAGGTCGGCCATCGACGTGGCCTCGTAGCCCCGCCGCCAGAACAGCTCAAGGGCCGACTGGAGCGCTGCGTCGGGGTCGAATTCCTTGGTCCTGGCCATGGCGAGGACTGTAATCTCAACAAGAACGATCAGTCAATAAAAGCGAAGGATGACCAAGCCGAGAGACAAGGACCGGCCGGCGCAGGGGGCGCTCCTCACCGGCCGGTCCGTCATCCCGTGCAGCGGGCGGACCGGTGTCAGGCCCTGCTGGCCGCTGTCCGCAGGGCAAGCCGGTGCTCGCCCGCGTACACGTTCATGGAGGCGCCGCGCAGAAAGCCGACCAGCGTCAGCCCGGTCTCGGCAGCCAGGTCCACGGCCAGCGACGAGGGCGCCGAGACGGCCGCGAGGACCGGGATTCCCGCCATCACCGCCTTCTGCGCGAGCTCGAACGAGGCCCGGCCGGAGACCAGCAGCACGGCCCCGGAGAGCGGCAGCAGCCCCTGCTGCAGCGCCCGCCCGACCAGCTTGTCCACCGCGTTGTGCCGGCCCACGTCCTCGCGCACGTCCAGCAGCTCGCCCTCCGGGGTGAACAGCGCCGCCGCGTGCAGCCCCCCGGTCCGGTCGAAGACGCGCTGCGCCGCGCGGAGCCGGTCGGGGAGGGAGGCGAGCGTCTCGGGGTCGATCCGCACGGGGGCGCATCCGTCGTCGCCCACCGGCCAGCGCGCCGTGGTGCGCACCGCGTCCAGGCTGGCCTTGCCGCACAGCCCGCACGACGAGGTCGTGTAGACGTTGCGCTCCAGGGTGATGTCGGGGACCGGGACGCCGGGGGCCAGCTTCACGTCCACCACGTTGTACGTGTTCGAGCCGTCCTCGGTCGCCCCCGCGCAGTAGACGATGTTCGCCAGCTCGTCCGCCCGGCCCAGGACCCCCTCGCTCACCAGGAAACCGGCGGCGAGCGCGAAGTCGTCGCCCGGCGTGCGCATGGTGATCGCCAGCGGCTTGCCGCCCAGCCGGATCTCCAGGGGCTCCTCGGCGACGAGGGTGTCCGGACGCGTGCTGACCGCGCCGTCCCGGATGCGGATGACGCGGCGGCGCTCGGTGACCCGTCCCATATCGATCAGTCCTGTCAGTCCCGGTTCTGTACGTGCTGGTAGCCGAAGCGACCCTTGATGCAGAGATTGCCGTGGGTCACCGGGTTGTCGTGCGGTGAGGTGACCTTCACGATGTCATTGTCCTGCACATGGAGTGTGAGGTTGCAGCCGACGCCGCAGTAGGCGCATACGGTCGTGGTCTCCGTCTGCGCCGACTCGTCCCAGGTCCCGGCCGCCCGCATGTCGAACTCCGACTTGAAGCTGAGCGCGCCCGTCGGGCACACCTCGATGCAGTTGCCGCAGTACACACAGGCCGAGTCGGTCAGCGGCGCGTCGTGCTCGGTGGAGATCCGGGCGTCGAAGCCGCGGCCGGCGACCGCGATGGCGAAGGTGTTCTGCCACTGCTCACCACACGCGTCCACGCACTTGTAACACAGGATGCACTTGTCGTAGTCGCGCACATAGAGGTCGTTGTCGACCTTCGGCTGCTCGTCCACCCGGGCCGCGTCCGGCCCGAACCGGCCCGGCTCGGCCCCGTACTCCTCGATCCACTCGGCGGCGCGCGGCGTCGTCGACAGATCGGTCGAGGAGGCCAGCAGCTCCAGCACCACCTTGCGGCCGTGCCGGGCCCGGTCGGTGTCCGTACGCACCTCCATGCCCGGCTCCACGCGGCGCGAGCAGGCCGGGGCGAGGGTCCGCGCGCCCTCGACCTCCACGACGCACACCCGGCAGGCGTTCTTGGGGGTCAGCGTGTCGCCCTGGCACAGGGTCGGGATGTCCTTGCCGGAGGCGCGGCACGCGTCCAGGAGCGTGGACCCCTCGGGGGCGCGCACCGGCTCCCCGTCGAGCGTGAGGTCGACCAGGCGGCGCGGCGGCTGGAGCGGGACGGCGGTCATGCGGAGGCTCCCTTCTGGTCCTGCTCGAAGACGCCGAGCCGGTCGATGGCGGACTCGACGGCGTTCCAGGCGGTCTGGCCCAGACCGCAGATCGAGGCGTGACGCATCGCCTGCCCGACCTCGCGCAGCAGCGCGATGTCGCCGGCCGCGGCCGCCCCCGTACGGTCCTTGATCCGGTGCAGCGCCTCCTCCTGGCGCACCGTGCCCACCCGGCAGGGCACGCACTGCCCGCAGGACTCGTCGCGGAAGAACTCGGCGATGCGCAGCAGAATGCGCGGCAGCTGCACACTCTCGTCCAGGACAAGTACCACCCCCGAGCCCAGCGTGGTGCCCGCGGCCCGGGTGCCCTCGAAGGTGAGCGGCACGTCCAGCTCGTCGGGGCGCACGAAGCCGCCCGCCGCGCCGCCGAGCAGCACCGCGCGCAGCGCGGGCGGCGGCCCGGCGAGCTCCAGCAGTTCGCGGAGCGTGGCGCCGAACGGCAGCTCGTAGACCCCGGGGCGGTCCACGGCGCCGGAGACGCAGAACAGCTTGGTGCCCGTGGAGGACGCGGTGCCGACGCTCGCATACGCCGCGGCGCCCTCGGTCAGGATCGGCAGGACGTTGACCAGCGTCTCGACGTTGTTGACCGCGGTCGGCTTGGAGAACAGGCCCTTCTCGACGGGGAACGGCGGCTTGCTGCGCGGCTCGCCGCGGCGCCCCTCGATCGAGTTGAAGATCGCGGTCTCCTCGCCGCAGATGTACGCGCCCGCGCCGCGCCGGATCTCGATGTCGAACGCGTAGCCCTGGCCCAGTACATCCGGGCCGAGCAGACCGCGGACCCGCGCCCGGCCGATGGCGTGCTCGAGGCGGGCGAGGGCGCGCGGGTACTCGCCCCGCAGATACACATAGCCGTGGTGGGCGCCGATCGCGTATCCGGCGATGGTCATGGCCTCGATGAGCGCGTACGGGTCGCCCTCCATCAGCACCCGGTCCTTGAACGTCCCCGGCTCGCTCTCGTCCGCGTTGCACACCAGGTGGTGCGGGTGGTCGGGCTGGCGGGCGGTGGCGTCCCACTTCCGCCCGGTCGGGAAGGCGGCCCCGCCGCGCCCCACCAGACCCGCGTCGCTCACCTCGCGGATCACCCCGGCGGGCCCGAGTTCGAAGGCCCGGCGCAGGGCGGCGTAGCCGCCGTGGGCGCGGTAGTCGTCCAGGCTCGCCGGATCGACGACCCCGACCCTGCGCAGCAGCCGCAGCCCGCGCGATGTGGTTCCGGCCTGCGGCACGGCGGCCGCGGCGGGCGGCTCGGCCGGTGCGTCCGCCACGGCGCGGGCGGCCTCGGCGACGGCGGCGGGGGTGGCGGGGGCGACGACGGCGGTGGCGGCGGTGGCGGCGGGCGCGGAGGTGGTCGTTGGTGCTGCCGTGGCCCCGGTGGCGGCCGTGGGCGCACCCGCGCGGATCGCCAGCGCCGCCGGAGCGCGCTCGCACAGGCCCAGGCACGGGCTGCGCTGCCAGACCACGCCACCTCCGGCCGAGGCCGCCGCGCCCTGCGGGCCCGCCAGGGCCGCCGGGCCTGGGCCCTGCGGGCCCGCGACGGCCGCCGACCCCGCCGCCCCCAGCTCACGCTCAAGACCCGCGCACACCTCTGCCGACCCCCGGGCCGCGCAGGCCAGGTCCGTACAGACGTGGACGACGGTGGCCGGGCGGGGGCGGACCGAGAACATGGCGTAGAAGGTCGCCACGCCGTAGCCCTCGGCGGGCGGCACGGTCAGCCGGCGGCACAGATAGTCCAGCGCGCCCTCGCTGATCCAGCCCACCCGGTCGTTGATCGCGTGCAGCCCCGGCAGCAGCAGATCGCGCCGCTCGCGCGCCGCCCGCCCGCCGCGCGCCCAGCGCAGATCGCCTTCCGTACGGTCGTCGGCGCCCTCCCAGGCGGACTCGGGCGGGCCGAGCAGCGCGTCGACGGCGGCCCGCTCCTCGTCCGTCGGCTTGCTGTCACCGAAGTGCAGATCCACGCTCAGCTCCTCACGGCTGTGTGCTGTTCGGTGAGCTTTTCGATCCGGATCGCCGACGCCTTGAACTCGGCCGTCCCGGCGATCGGGCAGTTCGCCTCGATGGTCAGCGCGTTGGTGTCGACCTCGTCGGGGAAGTGCATCGTCATGAACGCGAGCCCCGGCCGCAGCCCCGGGTCGATCCACACCGGCGCCACCACCGCGCCGCGCCGCGATGCCACGCGCACCTCCTCGTCCGCCACCACCCCGTAGCGGTCCGCGTCCTCCGGGCACAGCTCGATGTACTCGCCGCGCCGCAGCGGAGAGGCGAAACCGCCGCTCTGCACCCCGGTGTTGTACGAGTCGAGGCGCCGTCCCGTGGTGAGCCGGATGGGGTAGCGCTCGTCGGTCAGATCGACCGGCGGGTCGTGTTTGACCGGCCCGAACGGGGCGCGCGGGCCGCGTCGCGCCGGGTCGGCCGCCCACAGCCGCCCGTGCAGATAGCTGGGTTCCAGCCGCTGCGTGCTGGGGCAGGGCCACTGGATGCCGTGGTGTTCCTCGAGCCGTTCGTACGTCATCCCGAAGTGGTCGGGGGAGACGGAGCGCAGCTCGTTCCACACCTCCTCCGCATCCGTGAACTTCCAGTCCCGGCCGAGCCGCCGGGCCAGCTCGCAGATGATGTCGATGTCCTCGCGGGCCTCGCCCGGCGGTTCCACCGCCTTGCGCACCCGCTGCACCCGCCGCTCGCTGTTGGTGGTCGTGCCGTCCGTCTCGCACCAGGCGGCGGTGGCGGGCAGCACGACATCGGCCAACTCGGCGGTCTTCGTCAGGAAGATGTCCTGGACCACGAGGTGGTCCAGGGCCCGCAGCCGCCTGATGGCCTGCTCGCTGTCGGCCTCGGACTGGGCCGGGTTCTCGCCGACGCAGTAGACCGCGCGCAGCCGGCCCTCCTCCATCGCCTCGAACATCTCGGTGAGGTTGAGCCCGTGGCGCGGCTGGATGACCACGTCCCACGCCGTCTCGAA
Organism: Streptomyces sp. NPDC007917; assembly: GCF_042959105.1. Lineage (NCBI taxonomy): Bacteria > Bacillati > Actinomycetota > Actinomycetes > Kitasatosporales > Streptomycetaceae > Streptomyces > Streptomyces sp. NPDC007917. The sequence goes on along the minus strand of NZ_JBIBKK010000001.1, from coordinate 1,809 downwards.
CTTGTGGCGGGCGGCCGGGTCCAGGATGTCCTGGAAACCGGGCAGCCGGTTGGGGATGGCGCCCATGTCGCCGCCGCCCTGCACGTTGTTCTGGCCGCGCAGCGGCTGCAGCCCGGAGCCGTGGCGGCCGACGTGGCCGGTCAGCAGGGAGAGGTTGATCAGCGCCCGGACGTTGTCCGTGCCGTTGTGGTGTTCGGTGATGCCCAGTGTCCAGCACAGCTGGGCGCGTTCGGCGGTGGCGTAGGCGTGTGCGAGGTCGCGGATCGCGGCGGCGGGGACACCGGTGACCTTCTCGGCGGCGGTGAGCGTCCAGGGCTCCACTTCGGCCGCGTACTCCGTAAAGCCGCTGGTCGCGCGGTCGATGAAGGCGCGGTTGGCGAGCCCGGAGTGGATGATCTCGCGGCCGACGGCGTGCGCGAGCGGGATGTCGGTGCCGACGTTGAGCCCCAGCCAGCTCTCCGCCCACTCGGCGGTGGAGGTACGGCGCGGGTCGACGGCGTACATCCGGGCGCCGCCCCGAATGCCCTTGAGCACGTGCTGGAAGAAGATCGGGTGCGCGAAGCGGGCGTTGGAGCCCCACATCACGATCAGGTCGGTGTCCTCGACCTCGGCGTACGAGGAGGTGCCGCCCCCGGAGCCGAAGACCGCCGACAGGCCCGCGACGCTGGGCGCGTGGCAGGTGCGGTTGCACGAGTCCACGTTGTTGGTGCCCATCACCACGCGCGTGAACTTCTGGGCCACGTAGTTCATCTCGTTGGTCGCGCGGGAGCAGGAGAACATCCCGAACGCGTCGGGCCCGTACGTCCCGGTGGCGGCGGCGAACCCGGCCGCGGCCCGCTCCAGCGCCTCCTCCCAGGTGGCGCGGCGCAGTTCGCCGCTCGCGGGGTCCCGGACGAGGGGGTGGGTCAGGCGGGGGTAGCGCCTGGGCTGTCGGTTGCGGTTACGCGCCACGACGGGCTCCTTATGACGGCTCGTTACATCGTCGGCAACGCCGGCATCGTCGACAGGATATTGAATACAGTATGCCTGCCGGAGCGATTAGGGAAGGTTCCGTCACGCCGTGGCGGCGCACCGACTCCCCCCACCCTGGCGGCCGGGAGTCACGAGCATTACCCCTGACGTAATCGACCGCCCGAGACCCGCCGGGCAGAGTGGCTTCTACCAGGCCTCGGGCCAGCGCACTCCGGCCCGACACCCTGGCAGACCATTCCCACGGGACCCCGACGCCGACGGAGGCCGATCCGCCATGTCCGCTCTTCAGCTCGCCGCCCTGGCCCGCACCTCCGAGCCGCAGACCATGCTGCGCCGCTTCCTCGCCCTCGACGCCGTCGTCACCACCGGCAACGGACTCGCCTACCTCGCCGCCTCCGGGCCGCTCGGCCGGTTCCTCGGCATGAGCCAGGGGCTGCTGCTGGGGCTCGGCGCCTTCCTCGCGCTCTTCGGCGCGGGCGTCGGACTCCTCGCCGCCCGCAAGAGCCCACCGGTGTTGCCGGTCCGTGGCGTCATCGAGGCGAACGTGGCCTGGGCCGTGGTCAGCCTGATCGCGCTCGCCGCCTGGCTGGAGCCGACGACGGCGGGCGCGGTGTGGATTCCGCTCCAGGCCGTCACGGTCGGCGGCTTCGCGGCCCTCCAGTACGCGGCGCTGCGCGCGACGCGGGCCTGACGCAGAACCCCGAATCCCGGCGACGTGACGAAGAGGCCCCGGCGCGCTCCGCTTGGGTTCAAGGGGTCGTCGCAACACCACTTGGTTTCAGGTGGTGAGTAGATCACGTAGACGCTCGGCTGGGGTATCCCAGCCGAGCGTCTTGC